>CAYPIE010000061.1:0-36260 GCA_964410665.1 uncultured Alcaligenaceae bacterium | reverse complement strand
TCTGCCTCTTTCCCCGCAGCGCAACCGCCTCTGCCGCTTCTTACCGCAATCGCTTCTGCCTTCCGAGAGTGCTGACTTCCCGCAAACGCTTTGGGTCTTTCACTTACTGCGATAGATCGTCCGAGCCGGATCACTGCGGATCGGTTAGAACGCCAGCATGCCTTTGTATTCGCCCATCCGCTTTTCCACTTCTTGGCGATTGGTCTGACGCAAGCGGTCGAGACTGAACCCTTCAACGGTCAGGCTGGCCACGACTGTGCCGTAGGCCATGGCTCGGCGTAGGCGGCCCTGGGCTTGGCCAGGCTCGTTGATCAGGTGGCCGACGATGGCTCCGGCGAATGAATCGCCGGCCCCGGTGGGATCGATCACCTCGCCGATCGGGTAGGCCGGGATCAGGAACAGGCCGTCCTCGGTGCACAGCATGGCGCCGTGCTCCCCCTTCTTGAGGATGACAAACTTCGGCCCCATGGTGCGGATGTGGTGCGCGGCCTGGATCAGGTTGTCGATCCCGGTCAAAAGCCGGGCCTCGCTGTCGTTGAGCAGCAGGCCGTCGATGCGGGGTAGCAGCTTCATCAGGTCGTCGTGTTGCGTCTGGATCCAGAAGTCCATGGTGTCGGCCATGACCAGCTCAGGCTTGTCGACCTGGTCGAGCACCTTGGCCTGGGCCCCCGGGGCGAAGTTGCCCAGGAAGACATACTTGCTGTCGCGGTACGACGAGGGCACCACCGGGTCGAAGTGCTCGATCACGTTCAGGTGCACCTCGACGGTGTCCCGGTCGTTCATGTTCTGGTGGTAGCGGCCCTTCCAGAAGAAGGTCTTGCCGCCCGGCTCGGTGACGACCCCCTCGATGTCGATCTTGCGGTCGGTGAGAATCTGCCGGTACTCGTCCGGGAAGTCCTCGCCGACGATGCCGATCAGCCGGGGTTGCGTGAAGAAGCTGGCGGCGTACGCCGAGAAGGTCCCCGAGCCGCCCAGCACGCGCTCGACCGAGCCGTGCGGGGTCTCGATCGAGTCAAACGCCACCGTTCCGACCACCAGCATTGTCACGAGGCAAGTCCTTTCGAATGGGGTTTGCAAGGCCTGTGGCCGAACGGGCTTGCGACGCCCGTTCGGCCTCAAGCCGTTCCGGACGTGCGTCCGGAGGTTTTCTGTGTTGGCTTGTTTTATGAAGCCACCAGCCGCAGGCCAAGCGCGATCCGGCGGAGCGACTCCTGCTTGCCCAGGATGGCAAGGCAGTCGAATACGCCGGGGCCGACCTCAACGCCGGTGGTCGAGATGCGCAAGGCGTGGATCAGGATGCCTTGCTTGAGCCCCCGCACTGCGCAGAACTCCTTGAGCTTGGCTTCGAGGGTCGGCACATCGAACGGCTCGGCAGCTTCCAGGACGGGCACAAAGTCACGCAGGGCCTCTTGCGCTTCGGGCTTGCGCAACTTCTTGTCGACCGCCTTGGGGTCATAGTCGGGGTCGGTCTTGAAGAAGAAGCTGCCGTAGATGAGCACATCGGAGAACAGTTTGATGCGGTCGCCACAGCCCTCGACCACGGCCTCCAGTTTTGCCAAGGAGGCTGCGTCGGGGTTCGGGTCCATCAGTCCGGCCCGGGCCAGGAAGGGGACGCAGCCGGCCGCCTTGTCCGCGGGGGCGAGCAGCTTCATGTGCTCGCCGGCCAGCCAGTACAGCTTGTCCGGGTCGAAACTGGCCGGGGAGTCGTTGACCCGATCCAACGAAAAATTCGCGATCATCACATCGAGCGGAATGAACTCGCTGTGGTCATCCAGCGACCAGCCCAGCCGCCCCAAATAGTTGACTACACCCGCCGGTAAATAGCCCATCTCACGATAGAAGGCGATGGTGGCGGGGTTGAGATCATCACGTTGATCGATTTGTTCATCGGTCCAGCCGATGGCTTGGAGCTTGTTCCGAATCTCCGGGGTAACAAACTTTGCCATATCCCGCTTGCTGAGCTTCTTCTTCGAGTTGGGCTCGTTGACTACCGGGACATGGCCGAAACGGGGCACCGTGTAACCTAAAGCCTCGAAGATCACCATCTGGACGTAGGTGTTCGACAGGTGCTCCCGGGCACGGATCACGTGGGTAATCTTCATGTTGGCGTCGTCGACCACGCTGGCGAAGTTGTACAGGGCCCGCCCGTCGGCCCGGAGGATGACGGGGTCGCCGAGCAGGTCCGACTGCTGCTCGCAGCGGCTGCAGATCAGGTCATCGACGACGATGGTGCGGCCAGCGGGGATCTTGAGGCGCAGAGTGGTCGGCTGCTCCTGGTATAAGCGGACGCACTCGGACGCGGGAGTGTCGCGATGTGGGCCGCGGTGCACGTAGGCTTTTTTCGCCTCCTGAGCGGCCTGGCGCTCGGCGTCGAGCTGCTCCTTCGTCAAATAGTCCGGGTAGGCGTGACCGGCCTCGAGCAGCTGCATGGCGGCGTCGCGATAATCCTGTTGCCGCTGGGACTGGAAATAGGGGGCGTAGGGGCCATCGACCTCAGGCCCTTCGTCCCAGTTCATGTTCAGCCAGCGGAACCCGTCCAGGATTGGTTGCAACGCCTCGGCCATGTTGCGCTGGGTATCGGTGTCATCGATGCGCAAGATGAACTGGCCTCCCTGTCGACGTGCCAGAAGCCAGTTGAACAGAGCGGTTCGAACGCCACCGATATGCAGATAGCCGGTGGGGCTGGGGGCGAAGCGCGTGCGAATGGTCATGGTGACAAGCTCAACCTAGGTTGCGGCAAGCCCCGAAGACAGCTCGGAGTCGCGATGGGGTTGCTATTTGGGAAGGTCCGACTGGATGGGCGTAAGGTCCCGAGAGGACTTCAAGCCCGAGCGGCTTCGGTTTCGCTATCGACTTCGGTTTCGGTATGTTCCGGCGTGTTTGCCTGAGGGCCACGACCCTCGACAAGGGTGACCAGCCGGCCATCCTGGACGACCCGGCCATTTTGGTTGACGATCCCGCGATACCAGACGATCTCGCCCCGACGACCGCGGCCACGCAGTCGTTTCTCCAGCACGCGGCTACGCATATAGATGGTATCGCCGACAAAGGTGGGTTCACGGAAGTGCCACTCCAGCACCGTCAACAGGGCCAGGGTTCGCATGGCGGGACAATTCATGCCGAGCCCGCTGGAGATGGAGAAGACGCCAAAGCCATGGGCGATAGGTCGGCGGAACGGTGTCTTTTTGGCGAATTCATGGTCAATATGGATGGGATTGAAGTCGCCGCTAAAGCCGGCAAAGTTCACAATATCGGTTTCTGTAATGGTACGCCCGTGCGATTCCCACTCTTGGCCGATCTCCACATCTTCGAAGAACAAATGTTGCGCCGAGAAACTCATGAATGCCTCGATGGAAGAAGGTAAGCGGCAAGCGTACGGGAGAAGTCTAGCCGAAACGGTTCGATGAAGACAACTAATCTCCACCGAACAGGGGCACCGGCTGCCGGTCCGAACCGGCAGTATTAATGGCTACATAAACCAGTTCGGCTTCGGTGACCGGTAAGTGCTTGGTGCTTCGTTCCACCTCCACGTTTACATGGATGGTGACCGAGGTACGGCCAAAACGGACAAGCGTCGTGCGAAAGCTGACCACATCGCCCACCAGAACCGGATGTTTGAACTCGACCCGATTAATGGCCACCGTGACGAACGCAGCTGGTGTGATGCCGCCGGCTTGGATTACTTCGTGGCGTGCAGCGATCGCACCGGCCATGTCAATGTAACTGAGAATGACGCCACCGAAGATGGTGCCATGTGGATTGGTATCGCGGGGCATCATCACTACCCGGATTGCCAGGTATGGTTCGGGCATCGCATCCTCAGAGGAGGTTTTTTAGGAAAACGCCTGTTTTGTTGTAGAACGTACTGCTAGGGCTGAACACCCCTAGCGCGGCGGTCCGAGCGATTCCTCTTGCAGTCGGGCAATTCCCCAGGAGATAACAACCAAGAGGAATTCTCCCGAACCCGGAGGTTGCCAGGATGGCCGATGGACGCACCTTGTCCCTGTCGCCGGCGCGGCGTTGGATCGGCGATCTGATGCATTTCAGTCGCCACTTGCCACTGATCACCTTAGCTCGACGCATGCAACTGGCCGATGTGGCTGCGGCTCGAGCAGCTTTGCAGCCGCGGCCCTACTGGTCGATGCTGTTCCTGAAGGCCTACGCCCTGGTCGCGGCGCGAACGGCCTGGTTGCGGCGAACCTATCTCTGCTTCCCCTGGCCGCACCTGTTTGAGGCGGAATCCAATGTGGCGATTGTGGCGGTCGAACGCACCTGGCGTGATGAGCCAGCGGTGTTCTTCGCCCCGTTCCGCCAGCCGGAAGCGTGTTCGATCCGCGACCTTTGTGCCCAGCTGGACCGTTACAAACAGGCTCCGGTGGAGTCCATCGGGGCATTTCGCAAGCAAATCCGGCTTAGCTGTTTTCCGCGGCCCTTGCGTCGGCTGCTGTGGTGGTGGGGTCTGAACGGTTCGGGACCGCGGCGAGTTCGCTATGTGGGCACCTTCGCCCTGAGTGTGACCGCCGGCCTGGGGGCGACCGCGCTGAACTTGCGGGGCCCCTCGACCACAAGCCTGCACTATGGGGAATTCGATTCGACCGGCCAGATCGAGGTCCGGCTAACCTTCGATCACCGCGTCCTGGACGGGGCGGCGGTGGCCCGGGCTCTGGTCGAACTCGAGCAGGTGCTGGCTGGCGAGATCCTGCAGGAATTGGCCCGGCAGCGATCGATGCCGGCTGGACTGGATGCGGCCTGAGCCAGCCTGCACAGTTCGATCACCCTCAGAGATGGTTGGAAAGAGGATGGATCCAGCCTATCAATAGGAATAATATGGCGATGGCGGCATTTGATGGTCGCTTTTTCTCCGATCCGATTCTCGCAAAACAGGAATTCCCGTATGCGTCACACGAGTATGGTTGCGCTGTTGACTCTCATTCTGAGCGTGTCTGTCTTTTCGGCGCGAGCTGAGGAAGACAAGAAGGACAAGGAAGTGACCCTCAAGGGCGTCATCACCTGCGCCAAGTGCGATCTTGGCCTGGAAAAGAGCTGTGCGACCGTGATCAAGGTCAGCAAAAAGGGTGAGAAGGACAAGGTCTATTACTTCGACGAGAAAGGCCACAAGAAGTACCACAGCAACGTCTGCACCAGCGGCAAGAAAGGTGAAGTGGTCGGCGTGACCGGCAAGAAGAAGGACAAGCTGATCGTTAAGGTCAAGAAGGTCAAATACGACAAAGAGTAAGCTTCCCAAGCCAACTTTCGGATGGGCTGTTCCATCGCCACCCGGCTGCTCGGGTGGCGATGCGCGTTTCTGGGGTTAGTTGGCTTGGCCCAGGGGCGGTTGGCATCTTGGAGAGCGAACGGTACCATAAGCCATGCAGCCCAGGCGCAGCGATTGGCAGGAGGCCGAACCGCCGGGCAACGATCGGGGAACGAAATCATGCGGATTATCTTGGCCAATCCACGCGGCTTCTGCGCCGGTGTCAACATGGCTATTGACAGCCTGGAACGGGCCCTGGAGCTGTTTGGCACCCCGCTGTATGTCTACCATGAGATCGTGCACAATCGGCCGGTCGTCGAACGCTTCCGCAAGCAGGGCGTTGTCTTTGTCGACTCCATCGAGGAAATCCCCGCGGGTAGCACGGTGCTCTATTCTGCCCATGGTGTCGCTCCGGCAATCCGAAAGGCTTCTGCGGAACGGAACCTGTTCGCCATTGATGCCACTTGTCCGCTGGTCACCAAGGTGCACACCGAGGCGGTCCGCTATGCCCGGGACGGCTACACCATTATCCTGATCGGCCATGAAGGACACGATGAGGTGGTCGGCACTATGGGGGAAGCGCCCGAGCACATGCTGCTCGTGCAGGATGAGGCCGATGTCGCTCGGCTCGAGGTGCCGGCAGACGCTCGCCTGGCGTACCTGACCCAGACGACTCTGAGTGTGGATGAAACCGAAGGAATCATTGCTGCCCTCAAGCGGAAGTACCCGCATATTGTCGGTCCGAATAAGGCCGATATCTGCTACGCTACGCAGAATCGCCAGGAGGCAGTCAAGGATCTAGCGGTCGAGGCCAATGTCGTGTTGGTGCTGGGCTCGCAGAATAGTTCCAATAGTAATCGCTTGGCCGAGTTGGCTCGGTTGCAGGGCAAGCCCGCCTACCTGATCGACCAGGTCGAGGAACTGGAGTTGAGCTGGTTTCAGCCAACCGACACCGTGTTGATCACCGCTGGTGCGAGTGCTCCTGAGGAGAACGTGCAGGCCTGTGTCCAGCGCTTACGCGACACCTTTACCGCTACGGTGGAAACCTGCACCATCCGCGAGGAGCATGTCAACTTCCCATTGCCACGTGAGCTGCGTGTTTTGACCCATTCCTGAGCAAGCTGCACTGCCATGGCTACCACTGCTGATCCTTCACCGCTGGATTATCTGCCGCGTCTCCCCCAGCGGCGCGATGTGGCGATCGGGTGCGTCGGGACGGGCTTCATCATGCGCGACTGCCACCTGACCGCCTACCGTCAGGCTGGCTTCAACCCCGTGGCCATCGCCTCGCGAACTCCATCGCGTGCCAAAGCAGTGGCCGAACAGCATGGCATTCCCCGGGTGCACAACGATGTGGCTTCGCTGCTGGCCGACCCGGAGGTGGCGGTGCTCGACATTGCCGTGCCGCCCGACTTGCAGCCGGCGATCATCCGACAGGCGGTGGACCACGCCGATCATATCCGCGGCATCCTGGCGCAAAAGCCACTGGCCATGAGCTTGGCCGAAGCACGAGCTTGTGTGGAGGCGTGCGAACAAGCGGGCATTACCCTGGCGGTGAACTCGAATATGCGCTACGACCAGTCGGTGCGGGCCATGAAGGACCTGCTCGGGCGTGGCTGGCTAGGCACACCGGTATTGGGCACTATCGAGATGCGGGCGATTCCGCATTGGATGCCGTGGAGCGAGCAGTTGGCTTCGCTGTCCACCTTTGTCATGAGCATTCATCACCTCGATACCTTCCGGTACTGGTTTGGCACACCCGATCGGGTGCTAGCCAGTACCCGTCCCGACCCGCGGACGCGGTTTCCCCATGCGGACGGCATTAATCTATATATCCTCGAATATAAGAATGGATGTCGTGCCAGTGGCTGGGATGATGTCTGGACCGGTCCGGCCCGCGAGGGGAGCGGCAGTGACATTGGCATTCGCTGGCGGGTGGAGGGGACCGATGGTCTCGCCCGGGGTACGATCGGCTGGCCTGCATATCCGGAGCGTATGCCGAGCACCCTCGACTTTACCTGTAAAGCCATGGGCGAAACCTGGCAATCGCCACGCTGGTCGGAAGTTTGGTTTCCTGATGCCTTTGTTGGCACCATGGCCCAGTTGCTCTGTGCCATCGAGGAGGGGCGTCCGCCTGAAATCAGCGGTCGCGATAACCTCGAAACCATCGCCCTGTGTGCTGCAGTTTACGCCGCAGCGACCGAGCATCGGGTCACGACGGTGCAAGAATTCCTGGGCAGTTGACGTAAACGTGTTCGTGATCCATCAAGCTCGGCTGGACCCCCCGGGCGACCCGCAAACTTCACCGGACTTCCCCCTGCCAGGTGCATCGTTGCAGGACATGGTCGACCGCTTCGGTACTCCCCCCGCCGGCGTCGCTTGCCCTGAGGCGCTGTTCGTCCAGCCGGTCTGGACCAACACAATCGCCATCGTCCGTGCCGCCGATCGGCCTGGCGGCGGCTTGCGTTTTCACTTCTTGATCCTGGACCGGGAACTGTATCGCGCCCTCAATGATCCGTTTGCCATCGCCGACCAGTTTCCGGTCGATTGGCAGGATACCGGCAGCTTGCCGCCACTGGAGTGGACCACCGGTCCATTGCCAGCACGCCAGGTGGCGGACCTCAGACCTCTGATCCGCCATGAGGACGCGGCATTCTATCTCGGTGGGGCTCAGGTCCTGGTCGATGACGGGCGACTGTTGCTGGAACGTTCTGCACCCGATGCCGCGGTGGCGCGCGACCTCTGGTCACTCTTGCCAAGCCGCACTCGCTCGGAGAAATGGCTGGCCACCTTTGCTTTTTCGCCCGCGCTCAACGTCCACTTATGGGTCCGGCCGCCGAGCGACAACGGCCCGCTGCGCGGCTACACCACTGCCGAACAGGCACGCGATTATCCGGTGAGCCGCTATGAAGAATCGCTGGAACTGGCCATTACCAGTGACGACCAGGAGGAGCTGGATCGGCTGCTATCACGTCGGAGTAGCCGCGAGGCGATGCGGATGGCCATCTGGCTGCTGCTCGGCATGATGCTGCTTGGCTTGGTAATCCGCATTCTCAATGGTGTGAAAGGTTGATCCATGGATCCCGCCAAGGCCCAGGAATCGGTTCTGGTCATTCCCGAAGCACGCTTTAACCAGTTGGGGCTGAGACATGGTCTGAGCCTCGCTCGTCCGGAAGTCACCGCGGTCTTGCTCGACCCAGCGGGGTTTACGTTCCGACCACGTGGGGAGGTAGAAAGCGATCCCGGCTACAAGCAATTGATTCCCTATGTCGTTCTTCGCTGGCACGATCAAGTGTATCGCTATACGCGCGGCGACGCCGGCAGTGAAACCCGGTTGCATGCTCTGGCCTCGATCGGCCTCGGTGGCCATATCGTCGCCGAGGATGCCACCGACCTGGCCGATGCCTATCGTCAGGGGCTGCTGCGTGAATTGCGCGAGGAGGTCGAGATTAATAGCACTGTCCGCGAGCACCTCCTCGGCTACATCTATGATGCGGCCACCGAAGTCGGTCGAGTCCATGTAGGGATTGTCCATCTGTGGACCCTGGAAGAGCCGCTGGTGATTGCCCTGGAAACCGCGGTAGAGCACGCCGAATTCGTTTCTTTGCGCGAGCTGCAACGCGAACAAGATCGACTAGAAACTTGGTCGCAATGGGTGCTTGAGGTCTTGTTGAACGAAGCTCAGTCTGAGCTACGCTGAATGAGGGTTTTGGGAAAAGTTTGTCTATGTGAGCTTTGACGGTGAGCCCCCTGCACCGCCTCCTCCGACCAGCTGGAGGACGCAGTGCAGGGGGCAGATTCTTTCGGAGCGTCTGCTCGTCGGAGGAGGCTTCCGAGATTGCTCAGACGCCAGCGAGTTCCCGCCGGCGACGGGGCTTGCGTGATCGTGGGGTGCCGGGTTCGCTGCTGGCTGTTATGGCCTGGGCCTGGCCCGGGGCTTCCAGAACATCCTTCAGCCGCTGCCGAGCCACGTGCAGCCGCCGCTTGATGGTTCCCACCGGGGTGTCAAAGTCACGAGCCATCTCCTGCAGCGACTGGCCGCGCAGGTAGAACGCCTCCAGCGTCTGCCGGTCCAGCGGCTTGAGCCGCTTCAGGCCCTCGCGCAGCTCGGCCGTGGCCTCCGCCCGCTCCAGCTCGGCTGACGGCTCGGCGGTGCGGTCGTCGTGCAGCGCTTCGAGCACCTCGGTCTCGGCCCCGAACAGCTTGCCCCGCCGGCTCCGCCGGTTGCTCGCCATCCGGTCGGTGATCCGTCGCAGCCAGCCGCCGAAGCAACGCGGGTCGCGCAGCTGGTCCAGCTTCTTCATCCCATGGACAAATACTTCCTGGGTCAGCTCCTGTGCCTCCAGCGGGTCATGGACCAGGACCAGGGCTCGGGCGTACACCGCCTGCTGGAACCGCTCCACCAGTTCCCCATAGGCCTGCCGGTCGCCCAGCTTGGCCTTGTCCACCAGGATCGTTACTTCTATCCACGACATGCTTCGCTCACTTCCATCACCGATCCGTGCCATGATGTCTGCTTCGGGGCGGCCGCGGTTCGATCGTTCCGGATCTGTACTCAAACGGTCGGATCACGCGGATGGCCGGGGCCTGGTCGGTGCGAGGGGGATTTCATCGTGTGGCGACCGGGACCGGGCCCGGGCCTACCCCTCGAACAGCAATCGACCAGGCGATTCCTGTTGACGTCGCGGGATCAAAGCGACTTAGCCTCTGGTGTCGTAATGGGATCGGCCAACCGAACACCCGACTGGGTGGAAACGCCGCGTGCGAACAAGTTCGCGATCAGCGTTGCTGCGGTTGCCGGTCCCGATCAGGACAGCCAGCGCTCAATAGGTTTTTGGGAAAGTCAGATTCAGGAGGTCGGAGTCGTTGCCTGAGCTGCGTTCACGCTCAAGGTCGAGGATCGCCACCTCGCTGCTTGATCCGGGGAACTCCCCGAACCGAGTTTGCAGTTGGCCATCCAGAAACACTTAAGCGGGGTTGCGCGGCTCACAGCACTCCTTGGACTCCCGAAAGTCCGTGTCCCGATTTCTGCACGGCGACATCGCCTTGCAGTTGGGCACGTTGACTGTCCACGGGGGGCAGGGACGCTTGCGAGGCGTTCCTGGCCGCGGACCAGCCGTGCCCGATCGGACACCAACTTCTGGGTATGAAACCGACTCGGGCGACCCGGTGACGGGCTACCCTGGCTCGGTTCCCTACAAGGAGACTCGACCATGCGACTGCGGACCGACCGGCCCGTGACCCGGCGAGGCGATAGCCGACCGGAGGGATCCGGCCAAAACCGCCTGAATGCCGGGCCAAGCATTCGGTATCGATCGGTAACGCCCATGGCTCCGCGGCGTGCGGAAAGGATGGGGTCGTCGGCGGCATCTGGGGCATGGCCAGATTACCACCACCGATGCGATCCTGCTTGGTCACGAGCGAGGCGACCACAGGGTTGAGCACCAGGTTGATATTCTTGTTGGCCATGACGCACCTAACCTCCGGCGACGAAACGAGAGAGGCAGAAAACGAGTGAACGCTCACCCGTGAAAATGGGTAAAATTGTTTTGGGCGATCGTATTCGCAGCGAACGAACTCGAGGCCCAGCGGCAAACTATCCTACCCAAAGAGCCGCTACTTACTATATACGCTTCGACACGTGCAACCTTGCAAGAAAATGACCATTTTTTTGGGTTTTGTTCCCCATGGCTGCCGTGGCGACACCCTCTAGACGGGACAACTGACCGCAAGGTTCGCGCACGCTGACAAAATTCGACATGATTTTTTTGGGTTCTCGGCACAACCTGGCGTGCGGCACCCGAACTCGTTACCAACGTCTTACTCCAACATTGGGATCGATCCGCGATGAGCCTGTCCGAAGCATCGCTCCAGACCGCTGCTGCGCTCCTACGACGTGGGCGCGGCAACCCGCCCATGTCCATTGGGCACCTTCCTACTGCGTGCGCCCCGGCCGACTTGGTCGACGCGATGCGACTGCAAGATGTGTTAAACGATCTGCTAATTCGCGAGGGGCACGGCCAAGTGATCGGGACCAAGATCGGCTGCACGACCAAGGTGATGCAGGACTTCCTCGGCATGTCTCACCCTTGTTCCGGAGCCATCTTCGATTCGACGCTGCGGTATCGCGAGGGGAAGTTCGACTTCGGCTCGTTCCTGCACGTCGGCGTCGAGTGTGAGATCGCCGTGCGGCTGGGTGCACCGATCCGGTCATCGGCCGCACCGAATTCGGTCGATTCGGTTGCCGCGGCGGTGGGGTCGGTGCATGCAGCGATCGAGATCGTGGACGATCGTTATGCGGATTTCCAGGCCCGCGTGCCGGACTGGCGGACCTGGGTGGCGGACGACTTCTTCGGGGCTGGGGCAGTGCTGGGGGATCCGCTCGGTGATTGGGGGTCGCTCGACCTGGCAGCCTTGCGGGGCGTAATGAGGATCAACGGCGCGGAGGTCGGAGCCGGGCACGGCCGCGACATCATCAATGGCCACCCGTTGGCGGCCTTGGCCTGGCTGGCCGACCAGCAGGCGGAGCTTGGCCGCGACCTGCCCGCCGACTGGATCGTGTTGCTCGGCAGCGTGGTGCAGACCCGGTGGGTCCGCGAAGGCGACGTCGTCGAGGTGGAGCTGGACAGCCTCGGCACGGCGAAGGCGGTGTTTTGACCAGGGGGCAAGCTGGTTCGCTACAGTCGTACCGGGCAGAATCTTATCGATTGTCGGTGCCGACTGCCGTCGCACTTGGCTTCGACTTCAATCCTACCGTGTTGATGGCGATCACCCGGTAACGATGCTCCTTGCCGGGCTCCGCTTTATTGTCGACGGAACGCAGTGGCACCAGTGGCTGCGCTGGGGTGTCGCTGTACTGTAGATTCTGGAACAGCGGCCGGCCGAAGCGGTTCTTGCCTTGCAACTTGGCCAGGACCGCGCCGTCACGTTCGATGATGAAGCCCGCCAGTCCGCTTTCCAGATCGGCCGTGGCGTCCCAGGTCAGCACCTTCCCATTCACCCGCAGCCCGGTCGGCGCGGGCGGTGGCGTGGTGTCCGCGACGGCCGTGTCATTGACGTATTGCATCCATGCTCTGGCGATGGCCGCGTTCGGCAGCCAGCCGGCCTTGTTCGGGTTCCCTTCATATTCCGCATCGGGGACGGTCGTGCTGCCGGTAAGCCGGGCCAGCCACGCCTGATCGACCGGCATGGCCTTGAGGGGGTCGCCGCTTTGCTCGGGCAGGCGGGCGCTCAGGCAGGCGTCCAGCCAGGGGATGGCCAGGTAGCGTTGGTTGCCGCACTCGTGGGAGGTCAGTGGGTCGACGGCTACGCCGATCAGGCCGCCCCGGGAGCGGAGTTCGCTAAAGAACACCTGGTTGGCCGGCCAGACGCCGGCGAACCGCCCGGTCGTGACGGTGACTCCTTCCTTGGTGCCCAGGTTGCACATCAGTGGCACCCTGAGCGCTGCCTTTGGCAACCGGTGCGGCTTGATTCTGGCTCGCTTCGGGTTCGGCTTCAATAGCGGCACGCCTGAGCGCAGCCAGGCCGCGGCCACCCGATCTGGGTAGAGCAGCACCATGCCTCCTGCCCAGTGCCCGCCGCCGCTGTGCCCCCACAGGGCCCACGGCACCCGGGCCAGCTCGGGATGTCCCGACTGACGGCCCAGATCCGACAGACACTTCTGAAACGCGGCCGCGGAGCCATTGCGTGGGTCGCACCACTTCTGGCAGTCGGCCCCCTCGGGTTGCTCGTAGGACGGGGCCAACAGCGCGCAGTGGTGCTTCCTGGCCAGCGCCTGCCAGTGCAGGTCATACGCACCCGTCAAACCCGACTTGCACGACCCCTCGCCGCAGCCGTGCTGATGCACAATCACGCCGCGCAGGGAATCTGCTCCTTCGGGGATCCAGACCGTGTAGCTCACCGGATAGATGAGTTCATCGGGCTGGTCGGAGGCCTCGTAACGGACGCGATAGTATGGCGGCTCGGCTGCGGGGAAAATGTCATACGGCGGTTGCTGGGCGTCCAGTCCTGAGGCAGCCGTCAGGAGGAGTAGCCAAGCGAGCCAACATGAGGTCTTGTTGGGTCCGGTCATGCATCGGTTCCAGATCGAGTCCTGGGGTGAACAGCTGAGGCTGGGATTCTTGCGGAGGGTCGGGCCACACGGCTGCCGGTAGAGGCTCGGTCGGCCCGTGTGGTTCCGCGAAGTCCGTACGCTGCCTAGCGTAGCGCAACGCCTCTCGCTTGTCGATGATCAACCTGGCCGGAAAGCCACGGCTTGTGTAGCCTTTCTCAGGGCCCAGCGACGGCCCCGTGGTAGCCACTTGAACGGGGAGATCTGCCGTGCTGATTCAGCGCCTTCGCCGGGGGATGCTCACCCTCGGTCTCCTGCTGGTGTTCTTGCTGGTCGTCCCGGCTTCCGGGGGGGCCGATGAAACCACTCCCAATAAGAACGATATCCCCAAGCCCGTCCCGGTGAAACTCTCTCTGGCCGGTTCCGACCGGCCAGACATCCTGCGATTCCTGAACGTCCGCCGCGCGGCCAATCCGTCGCTTTCTCCGGATGGGACCCAGCTGGCGTTCACCTCCACGGTAACCGGCAAACCGCAACTCTGGGTCATCAGCTCCGACTCCGGCTGGCCCCGGCAGCTTACCTTCGGTGAGTCGGTCACCTTCCACCGCTGGTCGCCTGCCGGGAACTGGCTCATCTACGGCACCGACCGGGGCGGCAATGAACAAGAGGGCTATTACCTAATCAACCCCGACGGGAGCCGGGAAATGGAACTGCTCCCACCGGCCGACCAGTTCCGCGTCTTTGGCGGTTTCACCCGCGATGGCAATCGCATCGCCTACTCACAGTCTTCCGGAGGCGACCAGCCCGCCTTTGATGTGACCATCCAGGACCTCGCGACTCAACAAACCCGCCTCGTCTTCAAAGGACGCCCGGGGCTCTACGTCCAGGCCTGGCGGCCTGACGGCGGCGCCGTGATCCTCACCGAGGCGGTCGGCGAGAACGCCGCCAACGTCTACCTGTTCGATGTGCAAGCCCAGAAGCTTACGTCCCTGTTCTGCCCTGAGGACCCCGCCAACTACACCTCGTTCAGCTGGACCCCCGACGGCCGCGGCTTCTACTTGGCCACCAATCAACAGCGTGAATTCCTCAACCCGGCGTTCTACGCCATCGAGTCAGGCAAGCTCACCTACATCAAGGATGAGAGACACGACACACCATCTGTCCGGCTCACCAACGACGGCACGGTGCTGGCTTGGGTGGTCAACCGGCAAGGGTATTCCGAGTTGTATGCCGCGGCCATCAATCCTACGAAACCGACCGACATCTCCCGGAAGATCGCCGTGCCCGAGCTGCCGAAGGGTGTTTACTCGCTAGACTGGGCCGCCGACGCCCATATCGCAGCGCTCACGGTCAACAGTCCAACGATCCCTGGCGACATCTGGACCTGGGACGCGGACGCCGGCACGGTCCGCCGGGCCACCTTTTCTGCGACGGCCGGGCTGGACATGGCCGAGATGGTCGTACCGACCCACCTTAGCTTCAAGGCCCGGGACGGCGTTCTTGTGCACGGCCTGTTCTACCGCCCACGCGATACCTACAAGGGGGGCAAGCCGCCGCTACTGCTTCTGGTGCACGGCGGACCGACTGCCCAGGCTCGGCCGGTGTTCCGGCCCGAGGTGCAGTACCTGCTGACTCGGGGCATTGCCGTGTTCGACCTGAATTATCGGGGTTCGACCGGCTACGGCAAAACCTTCGCCCGGCGCAACGACCGCCGCCGCCGGGCAACCGAATATCTGGACATGGCCGACGCCGTCGCCTGGTTGCGCAAAGAGGGCTTGGTAAACACCAAGAAAGCCGCGGTGATGGGCGGGTCTTACGGTGGCTACCTGACTATGGCCGCACTGACCCGTCTGCCTGAGACGTTTGACGCCGGGGTGGCCTTCGTTGGCGTGTCCAACTGGGTCACCGCGCTGGAGGGAGCGTCGCCGCAGCTAAAGGCCAGTGACCGCTACGAATACGGGGACATCGACAACCCCGAGGACCGTGCGTTCTTCCGAGAGATCTCGCCGATCACCCACGTGGCCAACGTGGCCGATCCGGTCATGGTGCTTCACGGCGCCAACGACCCGCGCGACCCGCCGACCGAGTCCGACCAGTTCGTGCGGGCTATCCGGGCCAAGGGTGGCGAGGTGGAATACCTCCGCTTCCCCGACGAGGGCCATGGCATCCGCAAACTGGCCAACCGGCTGATTGCCTATCGGCGGATCGCTAACTTTCTGGAACGACACCTCAAACCGTGAGACTGAATGGCGCGAGCCGATCTCGCCTCGGTGAGGGGCTGACGCTCAGGAAACTTGCTGACAGGGGAGCTGGCTGCGCTTGCTGCAGCCTTCGGGCAGGATCGCTTCCTCGACGATCAAGTTGATGATGCCATCGCGGGTGGGAAACTGCACCCGGCAACGGGCACAGAAGACCTTGTGTTCATCCTCAAGGACCAAACCGGTGGTCCGCTGAGGGTCGATCGGACAGCGAAGAAAAGCTAACGTTTCCGGATCAATCATGCCGAGGACTCACTTCACAAGGTAGAGGAATTATTTATCTTAAAGCGGCGTCCCCTCTCGCTGCAAGCGCCAACGCCGGTCGTCCGTCTGGGTGAGTCGATAAATGGTCGTTTGGTCTTGATATTGCACACGTCGTTCGATCTCGGACACGCGTTCGACAACCTTCCAGATCGACTGATTGATCAAGACATAATGCTGTTCGGCCCAAAGGATTTCCTGAACCTCCACGGCTTCGCTTTCCCCGGTTTCCCCGAGTTCATACCAGGGATTGCCGAAGGAATCCGGTGGCGGATCGGGTAACGGTTCCTTGCCCTCAATGAGCCGGCGTAACAACTTACTGTGGACAATATCATCTTCTAATTGAAACACGCGACCTGCGGGGGGAATGTTGTTCCGCTCGCGAATGGCTAACCAGCGTAACACACACATGACGCCGCGCCAGGCTTCCAGATCCTGGCCTTGGCTTTGATGGTACATCCAGCGCACCCAATACTCCGGGTCGGTGATCGGTATCATCGAGGATCGAGTCTCCGGTGGTCCATGCAACCGGGCAAACCGCCGTGGTCAGCCGCCAGAGGTTCACGCAATGTCGAGATTTTGTGAGTTTGAGGAAACATAGGAAAGTCGAATGAGATGCTCTATCTGGGAATTCATGGTTATTTGCACTATTTGTATGTATTGAAAAGATTATATCGATTAAAATGATCGCTTTGTGGCAAAGGAGAATTATCGTGGAAATGACACTACTCGGCAGCACCGGGGTCAGCGTGTCCCGGCTTTGTCTGGGCTGCATGAGTTATGGCGATCCCAATTGGCGGCCCTGGGTGCTGGATGAAGCAGCCGCCCAGCCGTTTTTTCGCCGCGCCGTCGAGGCGGGAATCAACTTCTTCGACACGGCGGACATGTATTCGCTGGGCGTCTCCGAGGAGATCACAGGCCGCGCGCTCAAGCAGTATGCCCGACTCGATGAGTGTGTCTTGGCGACCAAGGTGTTTCAACGGATGGGCGAAGGGCCGAACCGGCAGGGGTTGTCGCGGAAACATATTCAGCAGGGGTGTGAGGCCAGCCTAAAGCGGTTAGGGGTCGAGGCGATTGATCTGTATCAGGTGCATCGTTTTGATGCCAAGACGCCGATTGACGAGACCCTGGCTGCCCTCGATCTGCTGGTCCAACAAGGGAAGGTTCGCTACATTGGTGCCAGTAGCACGGCGGCTTGGCGTTTCATGAAGTCTCTGGGTCGCTCGGATCAACACGGCTGGGTCCGCTTCGTAAGCATGCAGAATCACTACAATCTGCTTTACCGCGAAGAGGAGCGGGAGATGATTCCGTTGTGTCGCGAGGAGAATCTTGCGGTGTTGCCCTGGTCTCCGTTGGCCCGCGGCTTGTTGACCCGGCCTTACCGCCCTGAGGCAGCAGCTGCGACGCGGCGTCATGAGAGCGATGACTTTACCAAGAAACTGTACACGGCTCCCTGCGACCGAACCATTGCCGAGGCCGTCGAACAGATTGCCACTCGTCGGGGCATCCCCATGGCCCAAGTGGCGTTGGCCTGGATGCTGGCCAAGCCTGGGATCACCGCACCAATCATCGGTGCGACGAAGTTGTCGCATCTCGATGATGCTCTGGCGGCCCTGCAGGTGAAACTTAGCCAGGATGAGCTTCGCCAGCTTGAGGCGCCCTACCAGCCCAAGGAAGTATTGGGCCACAACCACTAGAACCGGCCTCAGATCGGGGTCATGGTTTATGCTGCAACTCGCTCAGGAGATGGCTCGGCATGCTCCGACCTGGCTCTGGGCGGTTCAAGGAGCCAGCTTTGGTATGATCCGCGCTGCGACCTCTGAGGATGTTCCGACCATCCACCGTCTGATCCTGGACCTCGCGGAGTATGAGCGGCTGCGGGATGTGGCCGTACTCACCGAGGCGGACCTGCGTACGCACTTGTTTGGCCCCCGACCGGCGGCCGAGGTGCTTTTGGCCGAGGTCGCTGACGAAGTGGTGGGGTTTGCCCTGTTTTTCCACAATTTCTCAACCTTTCTGGGGAAACCCGGCATCTATCTAGAAGATCTGTTTGTCCGCCCCGAGTTTCGTGGTCAGGGGCTGGGCAAAGCGCTGCTGCTCGCGCTGGCTCGACTAGCCTGCGAGCGCGGCTGTGGGCGGGTGGAGTGGTCGGTGCTCAACTGGAATGAACCGGCGATCGGCTTTTACCGTTCGCTTGGCGCGGTGCCGATGGACGAGTGGACCGTCTACCGGCTGACGGGTGCAGCACTTGATCAGTTAGGCCGCGGCAACGAGTAATCCCTTCTAGGAGGTGCAGCTGTGCAGCGTATCTGGTTTGGCGTGTGGACGCTCCTGATTGGCAGTGGGCCCGCGTTGGCGGTCGATAGCAAACAAGTGACCGAGGCCAAGGATCATCCCGAGGCGGTATTGATTCGGAGCGTCAACCAAGCTTCCGGGTCGACGAGTGTCTGCTCGGGCGCGCTGATCACGCCCCGCGTCGTCCTTACCGCCGGGCATGGTGTGTATCAGTGGGATCGCTTTGAAGTCACGGCTCCTTATGTGGCTGGCGGGCCCAAACGGAGCACCAGCACGACCAAGCATATCTATCCGGGCTATGATCCCCGGAAGGATTATCCCGAACGCGACCTTGCGCTGTTAATTCTGGATACTCCGCTCGCTCAGCCGCAGGAATTGCCCACCTTACCATTTGGCAAGCTAGTGCCCATTGAGACCGAACTGCTGGTGGTAGGTCGGGTGAAACGTGGGCAGGTGTCGAGGGACAAGCTGTTCAAGGGGAGCGTGACCCGGATTGCCTTCCCGGGGAACATCAATATTTATGGCGGGTTTCCCAAGACGGTTCAGAAGGGGGACTCGGGCGGCCCGGTCTTTATCAAGGGTCGCGAGCGTGAGATTGTGGCGGTGATTAGTCGCTATACCGGCTGGTCACGCCGCTATGTGGAGCGTGATGGCTATGCTCCGTTGACCAACAAGCACCGCGCATGGATCGAGAAACATCTGCCAAGCGACTGATCCCGGAGGCTGAGGAGCTTCGGCCCGCCCCGGACTTCTGGGCAGCGGTGACTGCTCTGGCCGATTTACCGCATCTGCTCAGCCTGGAAAGCGCGCGTCCGGACCCCGGCCGCGGCCGCTATTCCTTTGTGAGTGCCGATCCTGCGGTCTGGGTCCGCCTCCCGGTGAGCGATGCCTCCTTTGCCGGGCAGTTTGCCAAGTTACGCCAGCAGCTGGCTGCATTTCCGGCCGCGACCCTGCCCGGGCTGCCTCCGTTTCAAGGAGGTCTAGCTGGCGTATTGGCTTATGACCTGGGCCGCACGCTTGAGGTGTTGCCCGTCCCACGTTCAGATCCATTCGGTTTTCCCGCGGCGGCGCTGGGCATCTATGACTGGGTGTTGGCCTTCGATCATCTTCTTGGTCGCGCCTGGCTGATCTCGACGGGCTTTCCGGAAACCTCGCCTCTGGCTCGCCGCCAGCGTAGCCGGGAGCGGCTGCAAGCGATCCGATCGCGACTCCGACGGCCAGATCCACAAGGGGACCCTGCGGCCGGCCTCCCTCGCTCCCTCCAGCCGCTGCCTCATGCCCATCCGCTTCCAGGCCATCCGGGCGTAACCAGTACGTTTTCCCCTGAGGGCTTCCGGGCAGCAATTCAGCGCGGCATCGAATACATCCACGCCGGCGACTGCTTTCAGGTCAATCTGTCGCAACAACTCCAATATCCCGCGCCCTGCTCGGCTTTCGAGCTCTATCGACGGACGCGGCAGCGCAGTCCGGCACCGTTTGCCGGCTATCTGGACTTGGGAGATTTTCAGGTGGTCTCGACCTCCCCCGAACGCTTTGTGCATGTCCAAGGGGGCGAAGTGCGCACTCGGCCGATCAAGGGAACTCGGCCTCGTGGCATGACGGCTCGGGAGGATGCGGACAATATTGCCGCGTTAGGTCAGTCGAGCAAGGATCGGGCTGAGAATGTCATGATTGTCGATTTGCTGCGCAATGATCTGGGCCGGGTGTGCCAGTTTGGCAGCGTCACGGTGCCGGAACTGTGTGTGGTGGAGACGTACCCCTACGTGCACCATCTAGTTTCGGAGGTTCGCGGCCGGCTACGCCCGGGCCTGACCGGACTGGATTTGCTCGCCGCAGCCTTTCCAGGGGGCTCGATCACTGGGGCGCCAAAGGTGCGTGCCATGCAGATCATCGCTGAGCTCGAACCGTGTGCTCGAGGAGCCTATTGCGGCAGCCTGGGCTATCTTGGCTTTGATGGCACATTGGACAGCAACATTCTGATTCGCACGTTCACGGTTGGCCATGGCTGGCTGCAATTTCCGGTTGGCAGTGGCATTGTTGCGGACTCCGAGCCCGAGTCGGAGTACGCCGAAACCCTGGCCAAGGCAGCGGGGATGCTGCGTTGTCTCGAAGCAGATCCACCCAGCTACCCTGGGGAGGGCGTGGTGACCGGTTGACTCTTCGGCCTGTATGCATCGTTCGACATGCACCCATCGTTTTTTTGCTGGATGGGTAAAAGGGGAACCGCGGGGGCTTGACGGGCATGCTACATTAGCCGTGACTCCTCAATGCAGCTCGAGTGTGCCGCAAAAGATCAGGAGATATGGGTTTTCGTTGGTATCGCTTTCGAGGTTCCTGTCATGACGCTGAACGATTTTTACAACGAGGTGTCGCGCCGTGCCGACACCGACAAGACCAAGATCACGGTGTCCGAGACCAAGCGGGTGCTCTCCGAAGCCTTCAAGGTTCTGGCCGAGCTCGATGCGGCTCCGTGCCTGGAGTTGCTGGCCAAAGGGATTGCCAATGCCAAGAAAAAGGCGACGGCGAACGCCTGAGCTGCTCAAGGCTGGATCGCTGGGATTCACGCCGATCCCGGCGATCCACCATTCCTTTCCTGTCTTGCCATTTAGGTTGCTCCCAAGACGAGACTTACTCCAGTGACTGCATTGAACAACCCGTGCAAGACCACGGCGGGGAGGATGCTGCGGGTCCATAGGGTGAGTGCCCCTAAGGCATAACCCAGAAGCAACAAGGGGATTGGCGTTGGCCATACCCCGACATGGGCGATGGCAAATAGTAGTGCCGAGGCAGCGATTGCAGGATGTACGCTGTCGCTGCGTCGCGCAAGCCAGGCAAAAATTGGCACCAAGAGTAGGACAAAGCCGAGCGGGGCGAGATTGCGGGCCAAACGGAGCCAGTCTCCCACATTGATCGCCGTTTGTATCCCATCCAGATTGACCATCAGCGCTAGCAAGAACGACAAGGCGACCACGGCCATTACGCGGTCAGGTCGCCCGAGCAACAAGGGCAAGAGCAGCCCACGGAACAGCAATTCCTCGAGCAACGGTGCGGCCAGGCTGATCTCGGCAAAGAACACCACCCATTCCCAGCCGGTCAAGCGCTGACTCAACTCGGCGATGGGATGCAGTTCGGGCTCAAGTCCTGTTGCCAGAGTCCACAGCCAGCTGACCATCCCGAACACCAGAAAGACCACCGGCGTCACCAGCCACCAGGCCAAGTAGGCGACCACAATTCCTGGCCCCGCGCGGCGCATCGTCAGTCCATATGCGGCCGGTGCCGTGCCATGGCGGGCATACAACAACAGGCCGATCGTGGCAACTGTGAAGGGCAACGCCAGGGTCATGGCCCAGAGTTGTCGCAGTACTGCGGCTTGTTTGAGATGAGGATCGGGGTTGGCTGGGTCGGGCAAGTCGGTGGGAAACGCCGGGCCGTAAAGCCAGGTAAAGAAGCCGCTGGCCTGCAGGGTTTGTTCGGCAAGCAACGGCAGCACTGCCTGGGCCAGGAAAAAAGCCAGAAACAGGTCTAGCGTGGTCCAGCGCGCCTCCCATGGGGACCGATCCCTGGCATCTCTTGCCAGGCTCGGTCGCCTTAGGACCAGGGCAAGTACTAGTACGGGCACCCCAGCGATCCCCGCCACCATACCGGTCGCCTGGAGGAACAGGACAAATGCATTGACTTGCTCGGGCACGCGACTGACTCCCCATCGATTTCCGCCGACCTCATTGCTCGGAATCATGGTAGCGGGTATGGTGAGAATTGTTGTGCTCCTCGCCAGGAAATCCGCCTGTATGCCTCCACCCCATGGCTCTTTCCTGTTTCTGATGCGACGTCTGCTGTTGGTGATCCTGTGCACGTTGGCTGGCACCTCTTCGGGAGCCGCCGCCGATCGCCTGGCCGATGGCGACCGGGTTTTGGCCGTTCGCCAGCTGTTTCGACAACATTGCCTGCATTGCCACGCAACTGCCGATCCGGACCGCGGCAACTTGTCGCTGCGCGATACGATGGGACTAACAAGCGCAAAAAGGCGGCAACAATTGGTCGCCTGGGTCGAAGCGGGCGCCATGCCGCCGGGCATCCGGCCTAAACTCAGCCAGCAAGACGTGCAACGCTTGCAGGCCTGGGCCGACCAGACCGAGCCCTTCTTTCCGGATCGCTACGACGATGCCTATGTCCTGCAATTCATCGCCGATGACCTGGACGAACTGCAGCAACTTGATCCAGAGCAGCTCCGCCAGACTCGTTACGTCTCGCTGCATCGACCGATCGATCAAAAAGGCGTCTTGCTTTCTGAACAGCGTGAGCAACTACGCCAAGTTCTGGCCCAGTTCAGCCCGCGGCCCATCACCCAGCTTACGCCTGTGGACCCCGCTGCGGTGATCTTCCGTCTGGACATCGGACCCGACGGGCTCGACTGGAACCAGCCCCTGCTGCAGCGGGTCGAGGAGACTGGCAGCGTGGAGCAGGCCCCGGACACATTGGGCTTCTATGACCTGTTGCTGCTGGAATACCCTTATGGATTTTGGAACGATCAGGTCCAGGGGATCGTGGATCGGTTGGATCAGCCGATCCGCCCGTTTGCCTTTTTGCGCGGCGACTGGTTGATCGACTATCTGAATCAGCCCGAGGTCCAACAAGAGTTGGCCTGGTATCAAGGAAAGCTGGCTACCCCTCCCAGGCCGCTAGGTCCAGACCAGACATCCGTCTGGCCATCGGATCAGCCGGCTTCGGGTATCCAGGCGTTCTCGATCCCACCCCTTGATGCGGTTCATACGCGGCTGGAGCCTGCACCCGCGAAGCTTGCGATCCGTCTGGACTTGGTATCCGACCCCAAAGACCCCGAAGCGTTGAACCTGGTCATGCAACGTGGCGAAGAGACCGTTCATTTTCAGGTGTACCGTCGCCGCAGTGATGGGCGTGTCGAACGTCTGGACCAGGGGCAGAAACCCGAGCGGCGTCGGGATGAGGGGCGGCTGACCGCAAAGCGTCACTCATCCGTGCAACAACGGGTGCCGGTGGCCATGAAGCCGAGCCTGGAGGAGGAACTGATCTTCATTACCGGGGAAGCGAAGCTGCCCCCCGGCTATCGTTATCGCCCGACTCGGGACGACACCAAACTTGAACGTCTGGTCCATTACTCCAGGAGGGCACCCGAACTCGCTGGCCCTTTCTGTAAGCAAACCCGTCCGATCATTCTCTCACGCCCGGACCCAACGCCATGACTCGACGGATCGGATATTGTACAAATGTTCATGCAGGTGCGGATCTTCTGCAGACTCGGGCCAATCTAGAACGCTTTGCAGTGCCCATTGCCCGGTCGGTCGGGGGTGGGGAGCCGGTCGGCATCGGTCTGTGGTTCTCGGCCCGCTCCGCCCGTGAGCTGCTGGCCCAGGAGCGGCTGGCCGAATGGCGGGATTGGCTCGGTAGCGTTCATCTGGTGCCCTACACCTTCAACGGCTTCCCTTACGGCGATTTTCACTCCGAGGTGGTCAAGCATGCGGTTTATCAGCCGACTTGGCTGGAGGAAGCCCGCATCCGCTACACCGAGGATCTGGTCGGCATTCTGGATTATCTTTTACCCCCCGGCGAACCGGGGAGCATTTCGACGTTGCCCTTAGCCTGGTCCGAGCCCGCTTGGTCAACCGATTCCTATCGCCAGGCCGCGGCCAACCTGCAGGCGATTGCTCACCAGCTGCATCGGTTGTATGAGCAGAATGGTCGGCTGATGACGCTCTGTCTGGAACCGGAACCGGGCTGTCTGCTGCAGCGGACGGCCGACCTGATCCGGTTCTTTGAGGATTATCTGCTGCCCGGTCAGGATGAGGCGGTTCTCCGACGACATCTGTGTATCTGCCATGACGTTTGCCACGCAGCGGTGATGTTTGAGGAGCAAATCGAGGTGTTGGAGCAGTATCACCGGGCCGGCCTCAGCGTGGGCAAGGTGCAGGTCTCCTCGGCCGTCCGTGCCAACTTCGGTGCGCTTGATCACGCCGAGCGGCACGCAGCGTATGCCCAGCTGAGGAATTTCTCCGAGCCGCGCTATCTGCATCAGACCATGGTACGACAAGCGGCTGAGGAGCCACGGTTCTATGAGGATCTGCCCCGAGCTTTGGCTTCCGAGGCGGTCGGGGGCGAGTGGCGGGTGCATTTCCACGTGCCCATCTATCTGCGGAAGTTCGGCATGCTCGAGGCCATGCAGGATCCGATCTTGGAGTGCTTGCAGCAGTTGCGTGCGGGTCCGGCATCGACCCAGTTTGAGGTGGAAACGTACGCCTGGGATGTCCTGCCCGAAGAACTCCAAGTTCCTGACCTCACCGATGGCATTGTCCGGGAACTCGACTGGCTGCGTCAGGCGCTGGCAGCCTCGGGATGACTCGCCGGGCGTGGCTTGCCGGAATATCATGGCTTGAAGGCGAATGAATCCCACGATGTTTGGCCCGAGGGTTGGTGATGCATAAGCTTGTGTTATTGCGGCATGGTGAGAGTGATTGGAACAAGGCCAACCGCTTTACCGGCTGGACCGATGTCGACCTGTCCGAGCAGGGGATTCAGGAGGCTCGCAAGGCCGGTCAAGTCCTCCGCGACCTGGACTTCACCTTCGACCTCGCCTTTACCTCCGTGCTCAAGCGCGCGATCCGCACCCTGTGGCTGACGCTCGATGAAATGGACCTGATGTGGATCCCCGTGCATCGGCACTGGCGGCTCAATGAGCGGCACTATGGAGCACTCCAGGGGCTTAACAAGGCCGAGACGGCTGAGAAGTTCGGCGATGCGCAAGTCAAGATCTGGCGACGCAGCTACGACACCCCCCCGCCCCCGCTGGAGCCCAGCGATGAGCGCTTCCCCGGACACGATCGCCGTTATGCCGCTCTAACGGATACCGAGTTACCGCGGACTGAATGTTTAAAAGATACCGTCGAGCGGTTTCTGCCCTACTGGCATGAGACGATCGCACCGACCATCCGTGCGGGGCAGCGAGTATTGATTGCCGCGCACGGCAACAGCTTGCGGGCGTTGGTAAAGTATCTGGATAAGATCAGTGATGCTGACATTGTCGAGTTAAACATCCCCACTGGGTTGCCGCTGGTGTATGAGCTTGATGCCGATTTGAAGCCGCTGAAGTCGGAATATCTGGGCGATCCGGAGGCGGTCCGCAAGGCGATGGAGGCGGTCGCCAAGCAAGGGCAAGCCAAGCAGGGGTGAGACCATGCCAACGGCCTTGGTAACCGGTTCAAGCAAGGGCGTCGGTCGCGGCATCGCTTACGGCCTGGCCGGGGCCGGCTGGGATGTGGTGGTCACTTATCATGGCGATGCCGCGGGAGCCGCCGAGACTGCGGCCAGCATCCGGTCTAAAGGGCAGCAAGCCTGGATCCGCCAGGTCAATGTTCGCGATCCGGAGGGGATCGCGGCGTTGTTCCAGTTTGTGGATGCCGAGGTCGGGGCCATACACACTCTGGTCAACAACTCTGGCGTGCAAACTTGGGCACCGCTGCTGGATCTGAAGCTGGAAGATTGGAACAAAACCATCGCCACCAACCTGACCGGGAGTTTTCTGTGTACGCAGCACGCCGCCAGGCGGATGAAAGAGAGCGGTGGTGGGGCGATTATCAACATTGGCTCAGGCTCCAACCGCGTCCCCTTCCCCAAACTCGTCGATTACTCAGCCTCCAAGGGCGGCTTAGATCAGCTGACTCGAGTCTCAGCCATCGAACTTGCCCAGTATCAGATTCGCGTCAACTGCGTGGCTCCTGGGGCGATTGAGATCGAGCGGACGCAACAAGAGAATCCCGACTATGCCGGTACCTGGGCCTCGGTCACCCCTTTGGGTCGGGTGGGTCAACCCCTCGATGTGGCCCAGGCGGTTGTCTTTCTCGCCAGTTCGCAGGCGTCATTCATCACCGGTCAGACCCTGTTCGTCGACGGTGGCCTGTTCACCCGCGGCGTCTGGCCGTATGACGACTAAACCATTTCAGCCCACTAAGCGCACCACGACCACAGTGGCATTGTCGACCGCGCCCTGGGCATTCACCAGGTTGATCAGGCGGCGTGCGGCTTGTTCAGCGGAGTGGGCCTGGTCGAGGATGCTCATGATCACCGCTTCCTCAAGCTGGTTAGACAGCCCATCCGAACAAATGATCACCCAGTCCCCCGGCCGGAGGCGGAACTGGGTGATTTCGGGCTCGACGATCACCTGACAGCCAATGGCTTGGAAGAGTTCCGAGCGACGTGGGTGAAACTTCGCTTCCTCGACGGTGAGCTGGCCAAGTTCCACCAGGCGATTGACCAAGCTCTGGTCGTGGGTCATCAGCTGCAATTGTCCGGCATGATAGTGGTAGGTGCGACTATCGCCCACATGCCCCACCAGGGCATGGCTGCCATCGATAAAGACGACCTCGGCGGTACAGCCCATGCGATGCTTGCCGCCGAACTGTTGGGCATACTCAAACACTTCGCGGTTGGCCTCCTTGAGCGCTTCAAGTAGCAGCTCGCGCCAGTTCAACACCGGCCGGATGGAGGCATCATGCACCGTGTCTTCGATGGGATCGGGGGGCTCGGGGTTCGCTTTGCCGGAGTCGCTTGTTTGGCCCGCTTCGCTGTCGACGCTTTCGGCTGCTGGCTCTACTTCGGCAGCGCTTGCGGGCTGCTCATCTTCCAAGGCGGAGGTCTCCGCGTCTTCTGCCGGGGCATGCGGCAGCTGGCCGGTCAGAAACGGAACCGCGAGCAGATCCAGCAGAGTTCGCGTGGTGATCTCCGCGGCGACCTCGCCAGACTCCATGCCGCCCATGCCGTCGGATAGGACGGCCAGGGCCTGGTCCTGTTCGACGTCATAACGGCTCACCGAGTGGTGCAGCACGATTACGGCATCCTCGTTGGCAGTGCGGATCATCCCGGTACTCGACCAGGCGGCGATATCGACTCGGGTGCGTGACAGCAGGTCGCGGCAGACGGCCAGAGTGCTGATGAGCTCTCGAAGCCCGGTGGGGTCCTGCACCGCCACTTCTTCGGTCGGGAAGCGGAATTCCAACTCATGGCGGAAGGTTTTGCCCAGCAGGCGCAATAGTGCGGGATGATGATCGGGCAGCAGCTCCATGATCGAGCGGGGCATCATCGGGTAGACAAAGTCGCTTTCTTGTAGTTCTCGACCCAGGGTTAGGGCACAAAGTAGCGCGCCGAAGCTGTACAGATTGGCGGTGGGACCGGCATGTTCAGGGTGTAAACGAAGCTCGGGGGCCATGTACAGCGTGTCACGCACCCGGGTACCCGCTGGAACCGGCAAGGGCAGCAGATCGCTAAGGTCCTGTAACACCGGCGCTCCCCAAGGGGTGATATGGATGACACTGGGGCAAATCCCTGCCAACATGGCTTGGTGCTCGTGCAGTGTGCTCAGCAAGCGAGCAATTTGGATCAGTGCGTCGTACTTTTCACGTAACGGGCGTTGCGGATCTTGCCAAAAATCCCACAGAGGAATGCCGGCAGGGACATGCTCGATCAAGTAGGCGTAACCATCAGCTTCGAACTGGTCGATCAGTTCGGGCAATGAGATATGCCGAGAGGTCTCGAGCAAGTGTTTTTCCCAGGCCAGTCCAGGCCAGGTCGGCTCAGGGTTGGGCTCGGCCGGCAGGGCAGCGCGAACCATGTGGACCGGCGTAGGGGATTCGCGGCCGTCGCCATGATCCAGCCCATGGAAACGTAACACCCCAGCTCGGTTGCTGATCAGCGTTCCCAGCTTATAGCGGCCCGCCAACAAGTGACTGCTCGGAGCCGCAACCTCGGATTCCGAACTGGGAACCGCTTCGAGCGGGGAGGGCGTCGTCGGAGGATCCGTGGCCAGATAGCCACACTCTGGGCAAAAGCTGCCCTGAGTTGGCAGGGGAGCCATCGCGCAACCTGGACAGCTGGCGGGCTGGGAATCTGGCGTCTCGGCCGCGGAGGATTCGGGCTCCGAACGCGGAGACGCAGAGGTGTGCGGGTCAGTCTCCATCGACGCGAACCTTCCAGGCGGGTGAGGCGAAAATGATTCTGATCGCGCCGTCATGGTAAGCGCTTTCCACAGCGAGGAAAAGACGGGCTCGCGTCGACTGCCGCGCAATGGCCCTTTGTTCCAAGCCTACAACAGAAGTGCCCGGGCGATGGAGAAATAGACCATAATCCCGGTCATGTCGACAAAGGTGGCTACAAACGGACTCGAGGCGACGCCCGGATCAATGCCGAGCCGTTTGAACACCAGCGGCAGCATCGCCCCGATCAGCGTACCGCAAATGCAGATGGCCATCACCGAAGTGCCCAGCACTAGCCCCAGCTCCCACCAGGCAATCGCCTCGCCGTTTTGCCGATACAGCAATTCTCCAGGCACCATTAGACTACGCATGACCCCTAACAGTCCCAGAGTAATCCCCATGGCCAGTCCCATCAGACATTCATGCCAGAACACACGCAGCCAGTCGCGTCCCGAAATCTGCCCCAACGACAAGGCGCGGGTGATCAGCGAGGCTGCTTGCGTCCCCGTGTTACCGCCCGTGGCAATACAGAGGGGCACCAATAGCGCGAGCACCTGAATCTGACTGATCTCATTCTGAAAGGTGACCATTGCCTCAAAGGTAAAAATCCCCCCGAGAAACAGGCAAGACAGCCAAAAGGTACGTTTGCGCCACACCGTGAAAAAATGGGCGTCGAGATAATTTTCTTCAAATGGACCGACCGCTCCTTGCCGCTGAAGATCTTCGGTGGCTTCGCGCACGACCACGTCAATGGCATCGTCGTGCGTCACAATGCCGACCAGCCGCTGCTCATCATCGACCACCGGCAGGGCGAGAAAGTCATAGCGCGCCAGTTCCTGGGCGGCGACTTCCTGGTCATCGGTGACGCGTAATGACACCAGATCGGTTTCCATCAGGTCGCGGATCTTGGCATGCCGCGGGGCTAAGACCAGGTCGCGCAACGACAGAATGCCAACCAGCTTGCGGCTTTGTTCATCAAGGACATAGATGTAGTAGATGGTTTCCTTGTCCGGAGCTTGCTGGCGAATCCTTTCCAGGGCTTCCCCGGCGGTTAACTGCACCGGAACCCAGGCGTAGTCGGTGGTCATGATGGACCCGACCGTGTTCTCCTCATAGCCAATCAGCCGGGCAATATCGCGTCGATCCGCCTCATCCACCAGCCGCAAAATCGACTCGGCCACCCGGGGTGCAAGCCGACGTAACAAATCGACGCGATCATCGTGCGACATCTGCTCGATCAGCCGCGCCATGTGGGGCTGGCCGGTGTTTTCCACCATCTCGACTTGCCACTGGATGGGAAAATACTCAAAAATCGCGGCCTGATCGCGGATATTGGTCTGTTCCAGGATCCGCCACACCTCTTCCACCGAGAAGTCTTCCGCCGCCAATGCTTCGGCGACCGTTGCCGGGTGAAGCGTTTCGCAGAACGTCTTCATCTCGGTGCGGTCATCGTTTTCGAGCATCAGGCGGATTTCGGGGGTGAACAGGGTATGGGTCATAGCACTCCGGGTTTGGCAAGCGAAAGTTCATCCACCGATCGGACCTGCTACCATCCATCGCAAAAAAAACGTGATCAGAGCGTTAGCTCAACGTTATCGATCAGGCGGGTCGAATCGAAGTAGACAGCCACGGCAGCCACGGCCGGCCGTTCCAGTTGGTCGATCGGTTGGAGAGTGACCTGGTCGACAATGGCAGCATAGTCGATCCGGGCGCTGGGGACCGCAGCAATCGTGGACTGCAGATATTCTACCAGACGAGGCACGGCCCGTTCTCCTTGGGCCACCTGCTGTTGCACCGCTTGCAGCGCCTGATAGAGCACCCGGGCATCTTGCCGTAAGGCAGGCGTTAGATACCGATTCCGTGAACTTAAGGCCAGTCCGTCTGGTTCGCGGACCGTTGCTTCGATGTGCAGGTGGAGCGGCAAATCAAGGTTCTTTATCATTTGATCGATCATGCGTGCTTGCTGGTAATCTTTTTGTCCGAACACCGCCAAGTCGGGTTGAACAATGTTGAACAGCTTCAGAACGACGGTACAGACGCCGCGAAAATGGCCGGGTCGGCTGAGGCCGCACAAAGAAGCCTGGAGCTCGGTCACCTCGACCCAGGTGGAAAAGCCTGCGGGGTACATGCCCTCGGGAGTTGGGGCAAAGATAAGGTGAACGCCATGCTCGCGACAGAGGGCCCGGTCGGTATCGAAGGTGCGTGGGTAGTGGGCTAGATCTTCCTGCGGGCCAAACTGGGTCGGATTGACGAAGATCGACACGACGACAAAATCGCTTTGCTCGTTCGCAACCTCGATCAGTCGCGTATGGCCGGCATGTAAGGCGCCCATGGTGGGGACCAGGGCAATGCGGGCTCCTTGACGGCGGGCCGCGGCAACGGCTTGACGGGTGGCGGCGACGCTTGTGGCCACCGGGGGCATGGGCAGAGTCATCGGTCAGCCTCCCGGTGTTGTTCGAACCATAGAGTCAGGTAGGAGCGGGTTTCGCGGTCGCGATCCTGTAAACCCAGATCGTTCGCCAGCTGGAACAGGACCTGCTCCGCGGAGGCGAGCTGAGCTTCGGCGGTGAGGATTTCGAGCTCGACAAACCGACCGAGGCCGTCGACGCGATCACAGCAGATGTGTAGCACAAAGCTCGCACGTTCCAGCGTGTACACCTGGCGGGTTTTCTGCAAGACGCCGACGCTGCGATAGCCCAGGAGTTGCAGCAGCTGCTCGAGGGCAGTCCGTTGCTCCAAGCCGTTGCCCAGGGCCACCTCATGTTCGGGGCGGGTTTTGGTTTTTCCTTCGCGACGGGGCCCCTTGTAGGTAAAGTAGTTGGTGTCATCAAGGCTACGCAGACGGAACGCCTCGCCCGTCCGCACGAAATCGCGGTCCGGGGCGTTGTAGTAGTGATCGCGGTGGGTTTCGCTGGCCACCGGGGCGGCGCCGAGCGTCTGGAGCTGCTGCTCAAGGTGCACGAAATCACTCACGCGATACTTGGTCTCAATTTCGAGCATTGGCGGGCTCCGGCAACCGATCGACCAGATTGTGGCAGTGTATGGCCGCTGCGAGCGGCAGGCCAACCCTCAATGTACCAGTTGCGGGAAGCAAACGATGGCTGATGACGATGACACCGTCACGCACTGGGTGGAGCAACTTAAGGGAGGCGACCGCGACGCCTTGCAGCCGCTCTGGGAACGCTACTTCCGGCGGTTGGTGGCGTTGGCCCGGGGCCGCCTGCAGGGGTTGCCCCGCCAGGCCGCGGACGAGGAGGACGTGGCCCTGAGTGCCTTCAACAGCTTTTGGAAGGCCGCGGAGGCCGGCCGCTTCCCCCAACTCAATGACCGCGATGACTTGTGGCAGCTGTTGGTTATGGTCACCACCCGCAAGGCGGTCGACCTGCGCATGCACGAGGGCCGGGACAAGCGCAACTGGCGGCGGGTCCAGGCGATCGAGCCAGCCCAGGCCGACGCTTCCGGGGCGTACCTGCTTGCTAATCTGTTACAGAGTCCGGAACCGGATCCGAAGTTCGCCGCGGAAATGGCCGATGCGTGCCAGCAGCTCTTGGACAAGCTGCCCGACGAGCAGCTCCGGCAAATCGCCGTGTTAAAACTCGAAGGGTTTACCAACCGAGACATCGCCATCCAGCTTGGCGTCGCCGAGGCGACCGTCGAACGCCGTCTGGCCCGTATTCGCCGCAACTGGCAGAACTAGCATGCCGAAGGGACCGCGGGCGCGGGTTGACCGGTAAGGCCAACGGGGCGGGAAGGGAGTGTCGCCGCTTAGGTGGCCGGGCGGGCCGGGAACAGTCCGCGGTGGCCTAAGGCGACCAGGGCGGCCAGTAGCGCCGCCGTCCCCAGGATCGTCAGGCTGCTGGCCCCGACCCACCAGTACCAGTCGTCGGCGTCGACCGACAGCGGCAAGTCCAGCAGCAGCCGGGCGAACACCAAGCCGACCAGTGACAACAGCCCGAACTGCGGCACCATCACCGCCGCCACGAACACCAGCACCCCAGCCAGCACCGGCCAGGCCTCCGGCGGCAGCCGCTCATAGGTGCCGAGCTGAAATGTCCATACCAGTGTGAACAGCGCCACGCCGACCCAGCGGCGGCCCAGGGCCAGGACCTGGAACACATACAGCGATAAAAGCGTCAACAAGGCCAGGACCGCCGACCAGGCCGACAGCGTGAGCACCTCGCTGACGAAGCGACGCGGCCCGCTGACCGTGTCGATCGGGCTGTAGCAGCCGGTCGTGACGATCGGTTGCGATCCCAGCCAGCCCGGGACGCTGCGGATCAACAACAGGATCAAGGCGAACACGCTGCCGGCTAGCAGCCCGGCCAGGAAATCCCGGCCGACTCGCGGGTCGTCGTAGCCGCCCAGGATCAGCCGCCCCCAGGAGATCAGCGCCTCCGGGGCGCTGCGGCGGATGTACGGCTCCAACGCCACGTAGAACACCCAGGCGAAGAACGCGGCATAGAACGCCGTGCCCAGCCCGGCCTGAAACAGTTGCAGCTCGGTCTGCTCCGGCACGTGTTCGCCGCCGACGGCCCAGGCAGCGAATAACAGCAAGAATACCGCCGCGGCCAGCCGGCGGGCTCCGCGGCGGTCGGCCCGCCCCAGGTGCCAGTTCCGCCAGGCGAGAACGATGCCGACCAACAGTGAGAAGGCGATTGCATTAACGAACACCCCCGAGCTGTTGCGGTAAGCGCTTACCTCTGCTGAGACCGGGCGGGGCTTCATCTCGTCTTTGTCCTCATCCTCATCCTTGTCGGAGACCCAGAAGAAGACCGGCACGCCCCGGTACTCCGCGGCGTCGATGTGGACCGACTGCCCATCGTATTTGCCGTCCCAGGCCCAGGCCTGGCCGTAGGGGACTGGGATGGTGAGGGACGGCAGGTCCGACGGGGGCTCCTCAGGGACCTTCTCGGCGCCGACCAGCTCGCGGAGCTGGCCCCAGGCGTCCCGGCAGTGCCGTGGTGGCAGGTTCGGCCGGTCGGGCCACGCCAGGAAGCCGCGAACGCGCCCTCGGGCGTCCAGGAACAGGTGCGTATGGCCGTGGGTCAACGGGTGCGGGTTCCTCGGCGTGATCCGGCCGACGCGGAAGTGCCAAGCCTCGCCGGACAGAAAGAACCGGTCGGGGATGATGGTCTCGTGGGCCGTCCAGCGGGTCCAATACAAGATGCTGGTTGTCGGGTCGTCGTCTCCCAAGTCTAGGGAGGGCAGCTGCAGTTCCTCGTCGGTTGCCCGGTCCAGGTGGAAACCGATCTGCAGCCCTGACGCCTGATCCGCAGGCCTGGCAGGCTCAGTCGGCGAGTCCGGCTTCCTGGCGGCGAAGTACGCCTCCAGGGCCACCAGCTTGTCCAACACGGCCCGGGCGTCTTGCTGCAGGGCCCACGGGTCCTTGGGGTCGGCCTTGGCCCAAAAGGAGGTGTAGGGGAACAGCCAGACGATCAGGGCCAGCACCACGGCCAGCCCGCCCAGGCAGGCCGCGGCGGCCGCCGGCGCCCGCCCGCCGCGGCCCCCGCGGCCCACGATGGACTGCACGTACGTGGGAAACCGCTACCCTTCGAGCTCGCGACTGACCTCCTGGATCGAAGCCGGACGGTCCTCCGGGCGGTACTCCAGGCAGTGGGCGATGGTCCGCTCCAGCCACGGGTCGATCGTCTCGACCCGGGTCGACAGGGCCGGGATCCGCTCTTGCCGGGCCCGGATCTGGTCGGTCAGGCTGGTCCCGCGGAACACCCGGGTGCCGCTGAACATCTCGTAGAGGATCAGGCCCAATGCGTAGATGTCGCTGCGCTGGTCGACGCCTTGGCCGTGCAACTGCTCGGGGGCCATGTACGGCAGCGTCCCGGCGACCTGGCCCTCTTGGCCGGCGTCCTGGGCCGGCAGGGCCAGTCCGAAGTCCATGACCTTCACGTTGCCCGCGTCGTCGACCATAATGTTAGCTGGCTTGAGGTCGCGGTGGATGACGCCGCGGCGGTGCGCCTCGGCTAGCCCAGCGCAGAGCTGGCGGGCGATCGCCAGGCCGCGGCGAGGGGAGATCGGCCCGGCCTTGGCCAGCAGCTGTTGGAGGGTTTCGCCGCGGACGTACTCCATCTCGATGAAGGCGCTGTCGGGGCCTTCACCCAGGTAGTGTACCCGGCAGACGTTCTCGTGGGTTACCGAGCGTGCCGTGTTGAGCTCACGACGCAGTGACTCCAGCCGGGTTTGGTTGCCGGTGATGTCCACCGACAGCAGTTTGATGGCCACCTCGTCCTGGGAGACGGTGTCACGGCACCGGTAGACGGTGCTCATGCCCCCCTCACCCAGACGGCAGATCACCTGGTACCGCTCGGCGAACAATGTCCCAGAGTCGAGCCGCTCGTTGGCCGATCGGTTGAACGCTGCGGTGAAGGGACGAGTCGAGCCCGTCCCGAGGCGGTTCTGCTGCCAGTACTGTTCGATGAGCAAGCGGAACTGGGGGAAGCGGCGGATGTAGTCCTGCGGCGACAGCGGTTGCCCCGCTGCCTGGCGATGGTGGAGCTCAACCTTCAGTAACTCATGAAACAGGACTTGCGCGTCCATCGCCTGCCCAAGCGTCAGAAAGAACTCCAGCGCCGGCTCTCGCCCAGCTAGCCATTCGGCTTCGAAGGCGACGCAGAGCGAGTCGATCCGATCGTCGGGGGATTCCGGGGTCGGCATAAGGGAAGGCGAATCGTTCACAGAGCCGTGGGGAAATGCCAATCCGGTCAGCCTAAACGCCCCACATGAGCAAGTCAAGGAATGCTGGCCCTTCGAGCCGACTGCTTATTCACCGCGGATTCCGCGGACCTGCTGGTACTTGGCCTCGAGCAGCTCAGTCGCCGCATCAAGGTGGTCCATCAGTTGCTTGCGCGGCCGCGGCGCGTGCCGGCTCAGGGCGTAGGTGGTCAGGATCGGCAAGGTGACTGTCGAGTCCATGTAGCAGGTGACCGTGTCGGGCAGCTTGCTAGGATCGACCTTACCCCAGGTCATGGCTTCTGAGGGGGTGGCGCCGCTCAAGCCCCCGGTGTCGGGGCGGGCGTCTGTACACTGCAGGAAGTAGTCGTGGCCGGCCTCCTCCAGGCCGAGCACCTCCTGGATCTGCGGCTCGGTCTGCAGCAGGAAGTTTTTCGGTGAGCCGCCGCCGAGGATCAGCACCGCACTTTTGCCGCCGCGTTGCTTGGCCGCGTAGACCAGGGCTGCGGTCTGGTTGACGTCGCGGAGCACGTCGATTTGTAGCTTGCTCCCCTCCAGCTGCAAGGCAGCTAGGTTCATACCAATCGAGCTGTCGCCGGGGCTGGAGGTAAAAATGGGTACGCCGTAACGGTGGGCCGCGGCCAACAGCGACTTGCCAGTGCGGCCGGTCTGGTCCTCGCGGGCCGCGAGGTACTTGCCGACTAGGTGGTGGAACTCGGCGGTGCTCAGGGGGCGTTGGAATTCTTCGCCGCGGCAGAGTTGCCGATAGAAGCTGTCGGTGCCCAGCAAGTTGGCGTAGTCAAAAACAATATCGTAAATCCGGATGACTTGATGATCACGCAGCTGCTGGTCGTCTAACCCTGGCCGCGACTGGTGCATCTCCATGTCCAGGGCAAAGTGCGTGTCGTGGTATAGATTCGCCCCGGTACTGATGATCCAGTCGACGAAGCCAGACTCGAGCAACGGGACCAGACAAGAGATCCCCAGGCCCGCGGGGGTTAGCGCGCCCGAAAGCGCTAGGCCGACGGTGACATCCTCGGCTAACATCTTCTCGGCAAACAACCGACACGCCTCACTCAAGCGGCCAGCGTTGTACGACAGGAACACCTGCTCGATCAGATCGGCCACCGGCATGTGCGGCTGGACCGCGGGTGGGTCAATCCGGCGTTGACTGATCTGATCCAGGAGTTTGCCTTCGGGGTGGTGCGGCTGCATGTCGGAGATTCCAAAATATGCTAATGTTCGTCTTGAAAGCGGCCGAAGCGGTTGCGGTGCGGAAGCGGCCGAGGCGGTTGCGGTGCGGCAGAGGCAGAGGCGCTTGTGGTACGGGGAAAGAGGCAGAGGCGCTTGCGTTGCGGGGAACCCCCGGACTCACGTCCGGGGCTCGCCTGCAGAGGCAGAGAGCAGAGCTCCGGAACTGACGTTCCTGCGCAGTGCACAGTCTCTGCTCTGGCGAAGGACGT
>CAYPIE010000060.1:0-36419 GCA_964410665.1 uncultured Alcaligenaceae bacterium | reverse complement strand
AGCTCAGCATCCCGCCATTGAGCTCACTCAAACCACTGAACGTGATCGTGTCGCTCCCCGTCAGAACCCCGGTCCCTACACCTGTCACCACCACCTTCGCCGCGCCATTGTAGGTCAGCACATCGAAGCCCGGCCCACCATTTACCTCACCCATCGCACCAATGGGCGTAATGGTGATCGTGTCATCACCGCCTAAGGCCTGAACCTCGTAGCGCTCTACCGTCCCATCCAGCACAAAATTGCCTAGACCACTCGACACGGCCCCCACCGAGAACATGTCCGGACCCGACGTCCCCTCGATCAGGACATCCAAAGTGTTGCCAACAAATGTGTTGGCGATCACCTCCCCCTGCCCCGCCGCCATGTAGCGGACGCCCACTTCCAACCCACTGAAACTATTCGCACTCCCCGTCCCATCGAGCAATGCCAACGCACCGCCACTCACAAACACACCCGTTCCCGTACCTGAAAGACCCCCCAGATTCCCCACCTGATTGCCCGAGAACAAGCCTGCATTGGCCGCGTCCCGGAGGTCAAAGCCTACCTCGCTCTGGCTGATCACGTTGTCCTCGACCAACACCGGATCACCCGCAGCTCCCACGCCAGGGAGCCAGATCACACCCGACTGAGCTCCGCTGATCATGTTCCCCGTCACACTCACCGGTGTCCCGGCACCCGACTGCGAAGTTAGCACCACCCCAAAGCGATTGGTCGTGCTCCCGGTCAGGCTCGCAAAGCTGTTGCTATCCATCGTGATCGAGTTGGATGTGCCGTTGGCGTTTTCCCAGATGCCAAACACCGTCTCCGGGCTCAGCGCCGCCGCAGCATTCAACACCTCAATTGTGTTCCCCTGGAGCAACAGCCCATCAAAGTTCCCAGCAAAGTTCGTCTGGATCCCCACCGAACTCGCGTTCAAACCGCTCCCATCTCCAGCAATTTCAATCAGATTGTTCAACACCTGCTGATTCGAACCGAAGTCCAGCAAGATCCCAATGTTTCCTGATGGGAACGGATCCGCCTCCAACGTATCGTCCGCATCCGCGGGAACACGAATCGTGTTGTTCTGGATCACCACATTGTCAAACGCATCCGACGGCGGTGGGGCCAGACCCGTCAGACTAATCGCGATGTCAAATCCCTCCAGCTCCAGATTCTCGATCGTCAGGTCCGCGAAGCTTCCCTGATCACCAAACGCCAAAAACGCCGATGTCAACGCGAAGCTCAAGGCCGGGCCCGTTTCACCCGGCCCTACGATCGTTGCGTCCCCCTTGCTTGCCGCTGTTAATGTGATTCCTTCCCGACCCGGAACCAGTGATACGGCAAAGTCATCATCGGTCCCTAACATCCCGTCTGAACCGGCTTGCCACGAAGCAGCCGCATTGGACTCGGTGAAATCAAAGGTCCCGTTAAAGTTTAGCTTCGAGCCCGCCCCAGCGAGCTGGACCGCGTTGTTGATCCGTGTAAAGTCGTTGTCGGTCGCGGTTGGCGTCGACGCTGGGGTAATGTCGAAGGTCAACATCCCATCGTTGAGCAGGCTGAGACCATCAAAGGTGATAGTGTCTGTCCCGGTGAGCTCCCCCGCGCCGACATCCGTCACGACGACCGTGGCCATGTCGGCGTAGGTCAGCTGATCCAGACCTGTATCCCCATTGATGGTGAACGCCGAGAGTCCAAGCGGCTCGATGGTGATCGAGTCATTCCCCGCGCCCGCATCGACGAGCAGATCCGAGACAATGGCGACCGCGAGTGATTGGACGCCGGTCTGGGAGTTATCCAGGTCGATGTTGTTGACAAAACCGTTCGTACCGCCAAGGTCGTGGGCCAGGTTGCCCGCATCGATCGACAACAGAATCATGTCGTCGGCGGCATCCCCGGTGAAAGTGACCGAAGTGCCGGAGACGACCCCAGAGAAGGCAGGGGTCACGCGAGTTTCAAGCAGTTCCATATGTGGATAAAAAAGTGGGTTGATGAATTGTGGACGAGTTGTTTTGTCACGAAGTTTTAGCAATCGTTTCCACAACATGGACATGGGTGGCTCTCCGGTGGCAGTGTGGGGAGAAAACGAGCTTTCAAAGCGGGACAACTAGGTATGGACTGTAAATAAAAACGCTTAGGCAGTGGCAATACAATTGCGCACCGACTCGAAATTTCTCAGTGAAATGTCCCACAGGTATTCATTCAGATCTATGGCAGATCGTATTCAGGAACGAGATCTCAGGCAAGATGAGTATCAAGAAAAATAGGTAATCGACGCAAGACAGGTGGAGTAGGATCCTCACGCTTGCTGCACGTGCATTTCCTGAAATCGTTACTATCAGTAAGATTAATGGAACTAGTACGACCCTAACTGTTTCCAAAAGGTGGTCGTTACCCGCTTATTGCTGAAAAAATTCGCCGATGAGGTTTTTTTCAGGAATTGATAACTATGTGTTCGTAGAAAATCTTAGCCCATGTTTGTGGAAATCCCCCTTCCCTCGGGATGGCGAAGTAGCTACGCTTTGAATGCTGTGTAAAAATAGGTAAGGATTGACTCTAAAATAAGCGTCGATATGAGCGATTCATTCTGCACCTAGCCCCGAGAGGATTGGCTCGGAATCGCAAGCAGGTCGATCTCCCACCTTTCTTTGGAACGGCTTCGCTTGGTGAATCAGACGCCGAAACTTTGATCAGGGCCCTCGGGGCTGCCGGTTACCCTCTCCCTCCCTACCGGCCTGTGCCGCGGTTGGATTGAGCGTTTCCACTGCGAGAAGCTGACGTCGGTCGCTGGTGAGAGCATCGAAACTCACCAGTCCCCTTGGGTTAGACGAGGTTTGCTGCATGACATCCCTGCTCGGCACCCTGTTTCTGAGTTTGTTTGCCAGTCTTGGCTTGATCCCATGTGTGCGGATCTTGGCACGCTCGATTGGTTTGGTGGATCGACCGGATGGACACCGCAAAATCCATTCCCGAATCACTCCGTTGGCCGGTGGACCTGCCCTGTTGATCGCCACCGTGTTTGCCAGCAGTGTCGCCTTCACCTATTGGTATCCCCTTGAGCATTTTGCTAGCGCGTGGCTCGGACTGCTTCTAGGGGCAACGTTCATCTGTGGGCTGGGGATTGTCGACGATCTTGGCTATCTCCGCGGCCGTCACAAGCTCCTAGGTCAGATTGTGGCTGCGAGCATTGTGGTGCTCTGCGGGGTCCAAGTCGAACGCGTCGAACTGCTCGGCTGGCATGGAGAATTCGGCATTTTTGCCGCGCCATTTACCATTTTCCTCCTCTTGGGCGCCATCAATTCGCTCAATTTATTAGATGGGATGGATGGGTTGCTCGGGACGATTAGCTTGATTGTCACCTTCACGGTGGCCACTCTGGCCTTCGTCCTCGGGGACCTCCCCACCGCTTTGGTGGCTGCGGCCTTAGCCGGGAGCATTCTCGGCTTTTTGCGATATAACCTGCCGCCTGCCTCGGTTTTTTTGGGTGATTCCGGTAGCATGTTGATTGGGTTGATTGTGGGAACGTTAGCCATCATCGGCGGGCTTAAGGGACCCACTACCTTGGTCCTGTCAACGCCACTGGTGTTGCTCACCCTCCCGGTTTTCGATACGACGGCCGCGATTGTCCGTCGCAAGCTCACTGGACGGAGTATTTACAACACCGATCGCGGTCACCTGCATCATTGCTTGCTGCGACATGGCTTTTCGAATTGGGCCATTCTTCGCTTAGTCACTGGAATTTGCGTGTTGACCGGATTTGCCGTCTTGGCAGGACGGCTCCTTGAACAGGATTTATTAGCCCTGTGTACATTTATTGGCGTCATCAGTGTTTTGATTGCTACGCGTTTGTTTGGCTATGCGGAAGCTCTGTTGTTACGGAAGCGAATGTTTGGCTTGGGCACTTCGTTGCTCCAGCGGCCCGAGGTTGTACCCGTGAAGGAATTGGAGGTGCGGCTTCAAGGGGTGTTCGAGTGGCGTATCCTGTGGAGTCAACTCATTCAAACGGCGATGCAGCAAAATATCCAGCGACTTCGTCTGGACGTCAATGCTCCGGCATTGCATGAAGGTTACCATGCCCGCTGGGAATTACGCATTGACGAAGACGAGGTCTCCAACTTATGGCGCGTAGAACTTCCCTTGAGTGTGGAAAGCGTGCATGTAGGTCGACTGGAAGTGGCGGGAGTTTGGGATGAATCCCCTTTATGGCAAAAAATTGTGGCGATCAGTGAAGTGATGGATCAGTTCCAGCATCGGATTGTCTTACATCCCCACCACCGCTCCGCGGTTTTGACCCGCTCAGAGCACAACAAAGCTGCCAAGCCCGTTCTGGTCCATGAAGCCAGCGACAGCGAAGCAGAGGCTTCGTATTCGGTCATCTCCTAGAGGCCGTCTGGGAGCGGGCGGTTGTGGATCCTGGCAGCGGTGGGCGAAAATACAACGTGGATCGCACACGGTTCGAGTCCCTGTTGATCTTCTTGGACCTCCTGTTATGACCCGACCCCATGATCCAACCGGTTTTCCCATCGAATCGACGGGCCTGACCAGTTCGGGCCCCAATTTGCTCACCTTATTGTGGCGACGCAAGGCCCTCATTCTCCTCGGCGCGGTCGCTGGAATCATCCTGGCCGGCATCTTTTACGCCCGACAGATCCCTATTTACCAGTCCAGTGCAGAGGTTCTACTGATCGAAGAGGCCGCTTCAGGCCGGTCGGGCGAAATGATCGATGCGGTTCAAGCCTCGGTGATCGATGACTTCGTGGCCACCCAATTGTTGGTAATCCAGAGCCATATGATCATCCGCCGAGCCCTTGACAACCCAGACCCGTTGGAAGGTCACGACCAGCCGCTTCGCAACCTGGACACGGTTCGCGATGCGAGCGATCCCATCGGTTTGATTCGCAGTTCGCTCTCGGCAACCCGAGTCGATAAGCAGAGTCAACAAAGCGTGATCCGACTCACCTTCCGCGGGCCGGTCGCAGAAGATTGTGGGAGGATTATCACCGCCATCATGGAAGAATATCAGAATTTTCTGGAAGATACCTATAAACAGCGGAGCGGCCAGATTCGCAAGCAGCTCGAAACGCAACTCCAAGTATTGAACAAAAAATTAAACGAACTCTACGACGAACAAGCGCAATTTCGAGATGATAGCAACCTGCTCTATCAGGACGGCCAAACCCCCATCGAACAGACCCGACTGCTGACGTTAAAGCAACAAGAAGCGACTCTCGAGATGGACGTCCTTAAGCTGAAAGACCAGATTGAACTCATCCAGCGCAAACGGGATGCTGGGGAAACACTGGCCGATATTATTCAACTGCTCCCCGAGACCGACTCGCTTTCCATGCAGCTCGAACAACAAAAAGCACAGCAACTGTTCGAACTCGAGCTCAAAATGATTAGCCTGCCCCGAAGTTATGGCCCAGGCCATCCGGAAAAGGAGTCCTTACGCAGGCAGATGCAGAAGGTTGAGGAGTATTATGCCAAGCTTTTGAGTTCCGCTCCCAAAACAGGGGCAAACTCGAGTCTGCAAGCCAGCAATTTGGATGACTATTTGCGCACGCTCAATCTTCGTTTGGGGAAAGCAGAGCAGGAGCTTCAATCGGTCAGCAAGCTGGTGAAGTCTGAGAGTACAGCCGCTCAACAGCTCAGCAAATTGTTATTCAAAGATGAGCAGAAGCGAAAAGAAATCTCCCGAGCGGAGGAACATTACGAAACCCTGGTCACCCAATTACGAGGGATCAGCCAGAGAGCGGATCGGACTGGCTTTGATGCGGAGTTACTCACGCCCCCGGGTCCGGGAGGCAAGGTGGCCCCGAAGCTCACCCAAACCCTGTTTGCAGGGTTGGCACTTGGTTTGTTGAGTGGACTGGGACTCGCTTACCTGGCCGAGCTCAGTGACAAAGGGTTTCGCAATCCGGAAGAGATCCGTCGACGACTGGGGCTGCCGGTCATCGGTGAAATCCCTTCGCTGAAACCCGATGCAACGGCCGAACAACGGAAAGCTGTCGGTATGTCCGTCCTTGATCCCCAACTGTGCACCTTCTATTTCCCACGTGGGATCGAAGCCGAAGCCTTTCGCTCTTTACGTACGTCGCTGTATTTCAGTACCCAAGGCCATGGCCACCAAGTGATTCAAGTCACTAGCCCCGATACAAGCGATGGCAAGAGCACACTGATCGCCAACCTGGCGGTGACCATTGCTGCCTCTGGTCGCACCTGTGTCTTAGTGGATGCCGATATGCGCCGGCCGCGGGCGCATGAGATTTTTGGGGTCGACAATCGGGTCGGGTTATCCACGCTGATCGCGGCAGACTCGTCCTTGCAGCAAGCACTACAGCCCACCGAGATCGATAATCTGTCGCTACTGACCTCTGGGCGGATCCCCGCCAACCCGGCAGAGCTGTTAACCCTACCCCGGTTTGCCGAAGTGATTGAGCAGTTGCGCGCGACCTTTGACTTTGTGCTGATCGATACGCCGCCCTTGCTGGAAGTGAGCGATCCGGCAGTCGTGGCTCCCCGGGTGGACGCCGTGCTGTTAACCATTCGCTTGACCAAGAAATGCGGTCCTCGTGCCACCAAAGCGTGCGAGATTCTCGCCAGCATCGATGCCAAGGTCCTAGGGATTGTGGTCAATGGCATCGATCGCCGCCAGGCCAATCAATACTACGGTTATGGTCATAACTACGGGGGTTATCAGTTGGGTTCTGCGAAAGGCTCAGGATACCATGTGGCCATCCCCGAAGAAGCCGATGACGCAGCCCGATTGTTCAATCGTAGTGAAGGCTAGCCGTCGCGTGGTGGGTCCGACCTGCATCGGTCTGCCTCACGGCTGGGAGTCGGGCTTCGCATTCGCGTTGTTCACTTTCTCAAAGACCATGAAGTAATTTTCGCTGAGCAGATCTTTCTGCTCAGCCACTTTGCGAAACCCACAAGCGGTGATCTCTTTCTCGACGATCGGCTGCCCTGCCCGGACATGATTCAGAATCCATTCGCGACTCTGGCCAGGAATCCGAATAAAGTCAATCAACACCACTCGCCCTCCGGGTTTCAACGCGCGATGTAACTCCAACATCATCCGGGTGGGAAACTCAAAGTGATGGTAGGTGTCACAAAGGAACGCCACATCGATCACCTGGGCTGGGAGGCCGGGGGAGGTATCCTTACCCAGGATTGTTTTAATATTGTTGATATTTAGCTTCTGCGCCGACTCGGCAATATACGCGAGAAATTTCGGGGAAATGTCGACCGCATAGACCTTGCCTTGCGGTCCCACGCGGGTCGCGAATAGCCGTGTATACAATCCCGTTCCCGCCCCAATATCGGCGACCACCATCCCTGGCTTCAGCGAACAAGCTTTCACGACTTGCTGGCGCTTCTCAAAAACCTCGCGACTTTCACCTTCAAACCGTTTGACAAACTGGTCTACATCGGGGTTCACAAATGATTGATTGATCCCCGGACGGACGCTCTTTTCCTGGGCTTGGATGGGGCGACTGTGCATGCTCATCCCGAGCACCAGCAACCCGAAAGCGAGAATCAAGGACCTTGTTCGCCGCATGTGGCACCTCCAACTTTGCTCGTGGTGATGGGTGGACATGACTTTATCGTAGGGGAGCCGATGGTTGTCCGCGCACGATCGGCAAGCTTCGTCCAACCAAATAGCGATTGCATCTGCGGATGTGGCGAGCCCAAACCCCACGATTCGCAAAATCCACAAGTTGGTTTCTACCATACAGGGTGCAACGCGCGGTATGCTAGAATCCCGCCCAAGCTTTCGTATCTTCAATCGCAGCAAGGAAAATCTTTGTGCTCCCGGCTTGATCTCTCCACAGGCCAGGCGCCATGCCATTCTCTACCACCAAGGAGCAATCCGCATGACCGCCAGCAACGGCAATGGCAGGCAAAGCCTCATTCAATCCGTCGTCTCCGAACAGCACGTCCTCCACCGGATCAACTTTCGGGAACAACACATCAAGGAGATTTTTGGCGAGAATGTCTTCTCGGAACGGCTTCAACGAGAAATGCTGCCGAAGGAAGTCTTCAAAAAGCTCCAAGCAACCATCCGTCAGGGCGAACCACTGGATCCCTCCATCGCCGATGCCGTCGCACTGGCCATGAAAGATTGGGCGATCGCCAAGGGAGCCACGCACTACACCCACATGTTTCAGCCGATGACCGGCTTGACCGCCGAAAAGCACGATAGCTTTCTGACTCCCACCCCCGAAGGACGGGTGATTGCCGAGTTCACCGGCAAAGAATTAGTCCGCGGCGAACCCGACGCAAGTTCGTTTCCCTCCGGCGGCTTACGCGCCACCTTTGAGGCGCGGGGCTATACCGCCTGGGACCCCACCAGCCCCGCGTTTGTCTTCGAGAATCCCAACGGCGCGACGCTGATCATCCCCACCGTATTCCTGTCCTGGACCGGGGAGGCGCTCGACAAAAAAACGCCGCTGTTACGCTCCATGCAAGCGCTATCCGAACAGGCCATCCGGATCCTACGCCTGTTTGGCAACCAGGCAGCGTGCAAGGTATTTACCACCGTCGGTAGTGAGCAGGAATACTTTCTGATCGACCGCAAGCTATTCTATGCACGGCCCGATCTGGTCAACGCCGGCCGCACCCTGTTCGGGGCAACCCCCCCGAAGGGCCAGGAGATGGAGGACCAATATTTTGGCTCGATTCCGGAGCGGATCATTGCTTGCATGGCGGAGGTCGAGGCCGAGCTGTTCAAGCTCGGGGTTCCCGTCAAAACCCGGCACAATGAAGTGGCTCCCAGCCAGTACGAGATTGCCCCGGTCTTTGAAGATACCAACCTGGCAACCGACCACCAAATGATGCTCATGGAGGTCCTGAAACGCACCGCGCCAAAATATGGACTCGCGGCGTTGCTGCACGAAAAGCCCTTCGCCGGCATCAATGGCAACGGCAAACACAACAACTGGTCGATGTCCACCGATCTCGGCGAAAATCTCCTCGAGCCCGGCCAGACACCCCACGAGAATGCTCAGTTTCTGGTGTTCTGCGTTGCCGTCATCCGCGCCGTCGCCAAATATCCCGAACTGTTACGACTTACCGTAGCCACCGCGGGCAATGACCACCGTCTGGGTGCCAACGAAGCGCCTCCGGCGATCATCTCGATTTTTCTCGGGTCGCAACTGCAAGATGTCATCGACCAGCTCGAGCTGGGTGGCCAAGCCACAAAGTATGGCGACCAGTTCATGGAAATCGGTGTCTCGGTTTTGCCCAAACTGCCCAAGCACTCCGGCGACCGCAACCGCACCAGTCCGTTCGCCTTCACCGGCAATAAGTTTGAATTCCGAGCTGTCGGCGGTGGGCAATCGATCGCGGGACCGAACACCGTCCTCAACACTATCGTCGCCGAGTCCCTCGACTACATGGCGACGCAGCTCGAGGCCATGACCGCGGCTGGAAAACCCTTGAACCAGGCGATCCAAACGCTCCTCCCTGGGATCATCAAGGAGAGCAAGCGAGTGCTGTTCATGGGGGACAACTACGCGGAGGCCTGGCACCAAGAGGCGGAGAAGCGTGAACTTCCCAACCTACGCAACACGGTCGATGCCTTGCCCATCGCCATTCGCCAGGACACCATCGAACTGATGGGCAAATACAAAGTGTACAACGAGCGTGAGCTGCGTAGTCGCTATGTCATCCTGTGTGAGAGCTACACGAAGACCATTGCCCTGGAGGCCAAAGTGACCTTTAGTATGGGCAAAACCATGATGCTGCCCGCAGGGATCCGTTATCTCACCGAGGTCGCCAACGCCGTGAGCGCCAGTCAAGCCGCTGGGCTCACCAATTCCTTGCTCAGCGGGCTCTTAGAGCGTATCAATGACACCATCAGCCAGTTGCAATCGGCTCTGGACCAACTGGAGCATTCGTTGGCCAGCGAGGATGGAGCCGAGCCGATCGACCAGGCACGCTATGCCCGGGATACCCTGATTCCTGCCATGGAAGGGGTAAGACATGCCGCCGATACGCTGGAAACGATGGTCGCCGATGATCTGTGGCCCGTACCCACCTATCGAGATTTATTGTTTGTCCGCTAAGCCCCACAACGTGCTGGCCTCCGGCTGCCCCCCGTTCTCCCCGATCAAAGCCCCTGCAGCTTGCTGGGACCGCTTCGATCGGGGAAGCTTGGCCCACGCCAAGCCTCCACTCAGCAATCTACATTCGTAAGGGCATTCCATAACGTGCCTGCAACAGGCGGCGTAACTTGTGCGAGATGCCCGGACTCGGCGGCCCAAGCCGCCTTAGGTGACGGAAAAACCGAGGATTGAGTAACAGCTGGGCCCCAGCATCGAAGATCATGGGATTATGATGCAAATCAAGAGTCGTCAGATGGTGCAAGTAAGGTGACCGAGCCAGCGCGGTGATCGCATCATTGCCGAGTTGGTTATCGTTGACAAACAAATGACGTAGGGACGCCACGGTGGCCGAGTTGGTGAGGGTCTGAATCCCTTCGTTGCCCAGCTGGTTATTGCCTAGATCGAGGCTGTACAACCCAGTCAAGTTGGACGAGCTCAAGATCACCCCGATCGCCGAGGGATGGATAATATTCGAACGCACGTCGAGATGCCTGAGCCGCGGTTGGTCTTCTTGATTGCCATAGATCCCCACGCGGCGAAGCGTGCCAATGCGATTGTAACTCAATCCCAGGTTGCATAGCCCGGGAAGTCGACTGGCAGCCGCGAGGGCTTCCAGCCCATCGCCGCTAATCTCGTTGCGTTGAAGTTCAAGACGTTGTAATCGTCGTAAATTGGGAGCCGCTGCTAGAGCCTGCACGCCAAGATCGCCAAAGGCATTATCGCTCAAATCGAGCTGCTCAAGTTTGCACAAGAACGGCGAGAGGGCCAAGGCTTCGACGCCTCGGTCGCCCAGGCGATTCCGGCCTAGTTCGAGAATCCGAACTTCGCTGAGGTGTTCGGATTCTGCCAAAATCCGTGCCAGCCGATCCCCAAGATGCTGGGCATACATGGTCAACCCGGCCAATTGCCGTAGTCGTGGGCAGCGAGCGAGCTCATTCAGACTCGCGCCCACATCGAGTAAACGAACATGACGCAAGGGCGTCCTGGCAAAAATCTCGTCCGCACGGGACAGAAAGACCCGAGCCTCAATATTGATCACCTCGACAAAGCCGCGGCGAAATTCCATACTCGAACCGATGCCACGCAGCGGCTCTTGCCATGGTTGCTTGTATTGTTCATAGAGTCGCCGTTCCCGCTCCATGAGCTCAAAGCGGCGCGGGTCATCCACCGCCAACCGAGCCAGGGCACATTGGATGCGGATGAATTCGCCACGCGGATCACGTCGTTCATCTAACCAATCTGCGTAAATCAAGCGGGGGCCATCTTCATCGGGCTGCTGCCGAATCCGTTCCAGGAATGCCTCGGCTTCCTTCATCGAAGCAACCCCCTCATTCGCATTGCGGATCAGGCCTCCAACCCCCGGAGTCAACCGGTTACGCCAAACATAGGACATAGCACCTGGAAAAACTGGCTGAACTCTCGGTGGAAATACCCACCGACCCAGATCGACCCCGATGTTTTTGTTCCGACCGTCTTTTGGGGTGCAACGGCTGGCTAGCTTGCAGTCCCCAAGAGACAAGACCTTCGCGAACGACAGGATTGTCGTTCGCGAACCATCCAATTTGAATGAGTTCGAGCAATTCATCTGCCTTGCTAGCGCGGCGTTCGATCAAGCGGGTTGTACGCCGCGACATTGGTCTGGGCAGACGGTCACCGGTGCAGTTCAATCCGCGTACAACGGACCGGTTCCGGCTTCCGATCGATCGTCTGCCAGTGGGGTGACGGTGTACCCATCCCGTAGAAGGAGCATACGCGTGAGTCCATGCAAAAAGGTGGGACAAGTCAACGATACACCAAGGCGTTCCTTCATGCGTTGATTATCGATGACGGCATGGGACGTCATATAGCGGTACAGCTCGCCAAGCACGGCGGGTTGACGCTGGTGCTCACCCAGGTAGCCGGCGACCACCCCGGTGCGGAGAGCTTCTTCGTAGCGATAGGCAGGCAGCCGAGGTAGCCCATACCAATCGGTGATCAGGTCGCAATAGGCCCGATACGGATAGGCGATGTCATCCACCACATTGATCACCTCGAAAGGATCGAGATCCGCCTGGCCGGCCTTGAGTAAGGCCTGCACAAGGTCATCGATGTACAGATGGTGCATCGGGTTGGTGCCGTCGCCGACGATCAAAAACTGGCCCTGACACATCATGTCGAAGGTACGCTCCCGGCCAGGCCCGTACAGATGGGGCAATCGGAGGACGACACCGGTCACTTTGCCCATCTGACATGCTTCTTCCAGGATCGCCTCGGCTTCCGCTTGGAGTCGACCGATCTCCATATCGGGTTGTAGACGGGAGTTCTCATCAAGCTTCTCATCCGGGCGATGGCCGTAGACAGTCGTGGCACTACAGAAGACAAGGCGCGGAGGATTGTTCGCTTGCTCGACCGCAGGCAACAAGTTCTGTAAACCCTCGACAATGACCCCCCGAGGATTGCGCAACCACGCGCCAAGCAAGTTATAGACCACATCAAAAGGGCCATGGGGTCGCAACACTTGGCGAAAACCCGCAGGATCACGCACCGGATCGGCTTGGACAAGTTGGACCGACGACGGAAGTCCCAAGGAGGCCGCAGTCGCCTCCTGACGGGTGGTCACCACAACCCGACAGTGAGCTGGCAAGGCCCGAATCAGTCTTCGGCCGGTATCCCCCGCACCCCCGACCAATAACAGATTCGCAAACGCCGACCGCATGGCCCTTCCCTCGATCGAAATGGAAGCTGAACCGAATTGTGCCATCCCGACCAACCCAACGGCGACCCCGGAATCTGAGCATTCACATCAGCGTCGCCTCAACCCCTAAGCTAAGGTCAAATATTTCAGAATTAACACTACCTCGCATCGAGAGATGCTCACCAAGGCACCGAATCATTACAGATTTTTCATCTAAAAGCATATCAGTTATATGTATAGCATATTTTTCATACTAAATATATTATCTTCGTGCGGATTTTGCTCTGCTCTTTGTGTCTGCGGGGAACTCCCTGCTCCAATCTTCCGTCTTGAATGCTAGGGCAAAAGCTTCTTGGCCCGGCACAAGGTGGTCCGGAGCCTGCTCGTCCCTGATCCCGTTCTAGACTCGTCTCCCCCCTGAATTGTCGTTCCCTGGCAACGGCCGGACGTCACCCGTGCGTTCGGAAGCTTCCGTGTGCCTGACTCCCAATTCGCAAAGAGGGCTGACCAAACATGGGATTGCAACTGCGGAAACCCCAGCACAACAACCGAGTCCACCCACGGCATCCGCGTAAGCCGCTCAGCTGCATGGAGGTGCTCGAAGATCGCGTGGTCATGAGCAACTCGCCGATGGCTATGCTGCATGATCCATCCGACCCGGGGATGATGCAGCATATGGGCGGGATGGATCACACTGGATCGGGCATGAACCACGCTGGTTCCGGTATGGACCACGGTGGGATGGGTCCCCACTCCGACAACCCCACCTTGCACAACGAGCACAGGGCGGTCATGGAGCTCGTCGACTACTTCGACGCCACCTATACCGCAGCCAAGTCCGGGGAGTGGGACGACCCCGCGACCTGGGAACAAGGAGCAGTACCCGGGACCGAACCGGAGAACGAGGCACGCGTCGTCATTCCGGAAGAGTTTACGGTTACCGTAGACGCCGTCCAGCAGGAACGCATCCAAACCATCCGCGTCGATGGTGTGTTGGCCTTCGATCCGACGGTCAATACCCAGTTGATGGTCGATACCATCGTGATCGATCCCCGCGGCACCTTCCAGATGGGTAGCGAAGCCGCACCGATCGCCGCGGACGTCGAGGCACGGGTCATCATTACCGACGATGGTCCGATCGATGCTTCATGGGACCCGGGAGTGTTCAGTCGGGGAATCCTCTCGCATGGGACGTTCCGCATCTACGGCGATGCAACCACCTCGTTTGTGGCCCTGGCCGAAGCACCCACCAAACGAAGTAACGTCCTCAACCTCGCCGAGATTCCCAACGGCTGGGAAGCCGGTGACCGCCTGGTGCTGACCGGTACCAGTGCATGGAATCGCAATGATGATGAACAGTTCGCCATCCTCGCCATTGACGGCAACAAGGTCACCCTCGACCGGCAACTCGCGCACAACCACATCCCGCCCGAGGGAATGCAGGTGTTCGTGGCCAATGTAAGCCGCAACGCGATCATTGAGTCGGAGAACCCCTTCGACGTCGATCGGCGTGGTCACATCATGATCATGCACAACCCCGACGCCGTGGTGCAGTATGCCGGGTTGTACGGCCTGGGAAGAACCGATAAGCGCAACCCGGTCCACAATGCGATCCTTGACGAGGATGGCAAGCGGATCGACGGGACCGGGCTGAACCAAGTCGGTCGCTACGTGCTGCACTTCCACCGTGCCCGTGATCACCATATGGGAATGCATTCCAAGCCTGCTGAGGTCATTGGAACCGCAGTGGTAGACAGCCCAGGCTGGGGCTTTGTCAACCACTCCAGCCATGTGGTCATGGAAGACAACGTGGCCTACGACGTGCTCGGTGCGGCCTTTGTCACCGAAGCCGGTGATGAGATCGGGGCGTTTCGACGCAACATTGCCATCCGCTCGGAAGGTTCCGGGGATGGCATTGAAAGCCGCAAAGATCGCGGTGACTTTGGCCACCAAGGGGATGGCTTCTGGTTCCAAGGGGCCAACGTCGAGGTCGAAGGCAACATCGCCGTCGGGCAACGTCACGCCGGCTTTGTCTACTTCACCCAAGGGCTGGACGAGGCCGGGCTCGGGGTAGCTCGCATCAAGACTCATGACCTGGTCGATCCAAGTATGGCCAACGGCAAAGACAGTATTTCGGTCGCCGATGTGCCGATTCGCTTGTTTAAGGACAACGTGGCGTTTGCCAACGGCACCGGCTTCGAAACCTGGAAGCACCTGCTCGGCGCGAAGCATCAGGTGCGAAGTGTGGTCGATGGCCTGGTGGTTTGGGGCAATCGTGGCAACGGAGTCCACAACCCCTACACCCGCAACCTAACCCTTAAAGATGCTACCATTCTTCGCAACACCAGCCGCCCCGGGTCAACGGGGATCAACCGCAACAATGTGACCAACAATATCACGTATGAAAACGTTCGGGTCGAAGGCTTCAAGGATGGAATCAAGGTACCGACCAAAGGTCATAACAAGATCGTGGGCGGCTATTTCAATAACGTCCGCAGCATTGTGATCTCAACCACCCGGGATGAACGACGCGTTGTCGATATCGAAGGCGAGATCCATTTCGGAAATATGTCCCAACAAGCGTTGCGCGGTAAGACGCAACACCAAATCTACCTACAAAAGAACTTCAACCTGGAAAAGGTGAAGGACATCAACCTGCTGTTTAGCCCGGATCTCATTCGCCTCGGCACGGTCAAATACCAAGGCAAGCAAGTGTATTACCTCGAACAAGCGGCGGATGTGGTGCCTTTCCCCGCGGGTGAGGCCGCCGACTATATCCCCGAGGAGTTTATTGGCAAAACCAATCAACAGCTCTGGAATGAGTTCGGTCTGGCGGTGGGCGGAGCCATTGCTCCCCAAGATGCCATCACCGACCCGGCGATCCGCGGGCTGATCGGCGACCCGGCGAGCTACCTGCCCGAGTTCAAGTTGCGTAGCCGGAAATTTACCAACCAGCTCGACGGGTATCGGCTCGTCTATCAGACACCCGACGGTGCGCGGGTGCGTGAGCAAGAAACCATTAATTTGCGCGAGGGCTGGAACGTCATCACTCGCCAAATCGACGGCCAAACACGCACCTTCCTAGTCTATGGAGATGTGACCGGCCCAACATTAAACTTGAAGGATCCCATCACGGAGATCAACCCCATCGACCTCAAGCGAGGCTTCACCCTGAAAGGGAAGCTCAGCGACGATAGTTTTGGCGCTAAGAACTTTAAGAAGAAATTTAAAAACCTGGATCAGATGCCCGTGCAAACCCGAGACGATGGTACCAAGTACCTAGTGCTGGAGTTTGACGTCAAGGATCTAGCGGGCAATGTGACCAAGATCCGCCATGAGCTCACGATCGATTCGAACGCGCCCTTGGTCCAAGACCGAGGCTTCCGCAGAGATTTGCCCAAACGCGAGTTGTCCGAAACGCTACTCTCTCTGATCGGTTTCATTCAGACCGACGATCCCAATGATAACGATTAGCCCAGCCTCCAGAGTGATGGAGCGTTGTGATGGAATTCCATCCACCAAAAATTACCTCGATATGTGAGGTTGATGGATCATCCCGGCCGTCGTGCCTCTTCCGAGCGGTGGATTCCCACCCGCTGCTCGGAAGGAAGCACTGATTGGCAACGCTCCCCACACATGTTGGTGGACCGAAAGGCCGAACAAAGTCGCTGCGATTTGCTCGAAAACCCCCGGTTAGTCTGGCTTGATGGGTTCGACTGGAACTGGGGGCGCAACCCCAGGTGCAGCACAGGCAGCACAATCCAGGCCGGGCCCAACACAGGGGTACTGGCTTGCATCACAAGGCCAGTGTTCGTCTTTCTTCAGGAAGCCAAACAGTTGCCGACTACTGACAAAAATGCGGTCGCCGGGAGCGAGCTGATAATTGGTGGTGGTGTCACCGAGTTGCACAATGTTGTTGTAGCAAACGGGGAACACTTCACGACAACTGTCGGCTGGTGTGGGCCGGGTCAAGATAACCCGTTCCACGTCAGCCTTTCCCGATAAGCCCCCCGCAGCAAGGATGCCATCCAACACGGTTTCGCGGCCTTCCAGTTGGAAACTCCCGGGGTTGATCACCTCCCCCAAGACATAATACATCTTGCTCACCCGTGTCACCAGCTGGACGGTCACCCGGTCCACCTCGGTCGAGTTGGCAATCGCCGCGGACGCGATTTGCTCAATCTCGGCCAGCGTCCGCCCGGCCACCATCGGGCGGCCATAGGCACCCAGGTCGATCGTCCCGTCCTGAATCACCGGTTGTTCACCCGGTAAGATGATCGGCTCCTCCTCACTGCCCACCGCTTGCACAACCAGGACGTCCCCAGGCTCGACCCGGTAGGGAGCTAGCGGCTGTTTGTTGAGCTCGGTGGGAATCGCCGGCGGAACCGGTTGGACAACCGCCTTGGTAGACTCCAAGAGTTGATAATCCTCTGGGAACAGGGTCAGCCCACCACCTGCGAAGGAGCAACCGAGTCCGCCCAGACAGCTAATCCCCAGCAAGATGAACCCTATACGGCGCATCGATGGACCCCTTCGCTCGAGCAGTTCGTCTCTTCCCCGTGGTAGTTAAGATCGGTGTAACCTCGCATACAAGTTCAGTCGGAATAATCATCGTCTGCCCTGCGACGGACTGACAAAAAATCGGAAACCCTCGGGCGTCAGCGCGCGTAGCGGGGTGAACCGTACCACTGGTTGGCGGGTGGTGCCGCGGACCTGAAACTGCAGCGCTGTGGCGGACAAGATTTCCGCTGCCTCGAGCAGCACCCCCAGGGGGACGGGCCCGACCGGGATGGCAAAACTTAGGAGGGTCACGAGGGGACCTGGGTCGAGCAAGATCGGGTTGGCAATCACTCCAAGGTTCAGCCGGCCACTCAAGGTCACCCGTCCGGTGATCAAGAGTTGCAGGCTCGAGGAAGACAGCCCCAGGTGGTCAATCCGAACGACCCCGCGAGTCAGTGTGGCCTGGTAGCTGCCGCTTTGCCGCTCGTTCACGCGAAAGCGGCCCGAGGGCAGATTGCGGCCTACGGCTGTGAGGACTGGGAAGGAGAAGGCTTGCGTCTGTTGCAGCTGCCCGGACATGGTGGCTCGCAGGGCGTCGAGCGAGCTCGGCCGGGTCGAACGGAAGCTCAACCGACCGGTGGCCCGCCCCTGTGCGAACGAAGAGTCAGTTTGCGAGGCTAACAAACGCCCCAGATCGAGGTTGGTGAAGTCGAGCTTGCCCTCAAGCAAGCTGCGGTTTCCCCAGTTGTACTGGCCCCGGGCACGAACCCGGCCGCCGACCACGCTGGCCGTGCTGTTCCGGATGTAGATCTGGCCGGAGTTCCCCTCGGACCGCCAGGCGAACGGAAACGACCAACGACGAACCGGGATTTCGAGCACCTCCCCCCGGATCAAATCCACCTGGCCACGCCCGGCAATGCGGCTTCCGACCCGCCCCTGCCAGCTCAGATTGACCGTCCCGGAAACCCGGTCCTTGAGAACCGGGATGAAGGTCACGAGCCGATCGACCCGGCCTCCCCGGAGTTGCAGCGTGAGCAGGCCGAGAAAATCCTCGGTCAAATTCAGTCGGTAATCCGCGGTCACTGCCCCGCCAGCATACGACCCATCCAGGGTTCGCAGGCGTAACCGGTTGGGAGACACGCCGACGTCGATCGTCAGCCGGGGCGTGAGTTCGGTGTCGTCCCAGCGTAGCTGTTGCAGACGCACCGCCCCGGTCCCGGTAAAACCCGGGTTCGTCTCGGCCAGACGGAACGCAAAGCGGACGTCGGCCTGACCGGTCAGGGGTTGCAAGAACTCAGTCAACCCGAAGGCGTCCCAAAGCTGGGGGAGCTGGAGCTGTTCGAAGGAAAAACTCCCGTCGGGGGAGTCGGTACCCTCCTGGGCGGATCGGCCCGGGTAGCGGCCCTCCAGGTCAAAACTACCGCCGAGGGCTTTCCCTTGGGCCTGGTAGCGTAAGACACCACCCTCGAAGGTCCCCTTCCCCTCGACCTTCTCGGTGGGGATCCCACGCACCTTCAACCCTGGGGCCCCAAGGGTGAAATTCAGTTGGGGCGGCTTGCCCCCCTGGGGCAAGCGCGCTGCGATCCGAGCGTCGGCCTTGCCCGCCAGCGGGACCGGAAAACTGGGGATCTGCGCAGTCATGTCGGCCAGATCGACCCCCGTCAGGGTGAGCGTGGCAGAGCCGGACTCTGTGGTCGCGAACGGCACATTCGCCTTGCCCTGCACCTTGCCGTCATAGAGCTGGCCACGCAGATCGGTGACCGCGAAGCGTTCCTGGTCCAAACGCCAGTCCATGGTCAGCTCATTGAAAGCAAACGCATTGATCTTTAACTTTCGCGTCGCCACCCGCCCATTCACCTCCACTTTGAGCGGTTCCAATGTTCCGGAGGCGTTGGCGCTGGCGGTCAGCTTGCCGCTGATGGCCACCGGCGGGCGGAGGCTCGGTGAGAGTTTTTGCAACGCCTCCAGTTCGCTCTCGGCCAGCTCGAGACTGGCTTCGAACCCATATGGAGCCAGGATGCTCAGTTTCCCCACCCCTTGGTACTGGATCCCCTCCAAGCTCCCGGTGTCCTCGATCAGGTGAAGCGTACCGTCGCGTAACTCGGTCCGGAACCGGGCATCGGTCAGGGTCCAGTTGAACGCCTGTAGCTTGTCGGTCTTCAGCGTGGCGGTGGCCTCCCAGGCGGTCCGATCAGTCAACTTGCCCGCCGGCGCAGTGAACTCCAGGTCCCCGGAAAACGAGCCCGCGGCGTCGGCGCTCCCCTCCCCTGCGAGCCGTGCCAGGTTCGCTACCGGGATCGCATCCAGCTTGAGCTTGGCAGTCAGATCGCCCGGCGGGGACACCCCTAGCCGCGCCTCGCCATCGAAGCTCCCGGCCCCAGAGCCGTCCCCGGGCAACTCGGCGTCGAACTCCTCAAGCGCCAGGACCCCGTCGCGGAATAGAAGCCGGGTGCGGACGTTACGAAGCTGCATGCCCGCGATGGTCAGGGTCGACAGTTCCGCCTTTCCGTCGAGCAAATAATTCTGCAGATCTGCCACCCCGTCGGTGGGGATCCCCGCCTTCACCTGAATGGTCAGGCGGCCGCTCAACGGGAAGGGAGGCGTAATCTCAAGCCGCTCCAGCAACTCCTCCAGAGAGACATCGCGAAAGCCGAGGCTGACATCCAACCTCGCGACATCTTCCTTCTCCGGCTTTTCCTCCTGCGGTTCCTCGGCCATCGGTGGCTGCGCGAGCGGGATCAGGGGCAACACCAGCCCGAGCCAAGAGGGTAGGTCGGGATTTGCACCCATCTTCCGGCTTTGTGCGAACTGAAACCGATCCCCCGTGGAGTTCAGATTCATCTGGATCGGCCCATCGGTGGCAATGCCCGCCACCTTGGCGTCACGGATCTCCCCGCTTCCCGAGCCGCTGGTACGTACCGAGCCATCCTCCTGAATCCGGACGTTCAGCTCGGCCTTGCCGTACAAGCGGCCAGTGATCCGCTTCGGAAACTTCCAGCTTGCCGGTAGCTTGTCCACCTGCCAACCCTTCGCCTCGACGGTAAAAGAAAGTTCACTGGTCGGGCTTCGAAAATCCAGCGTGCCGTCGACTGCCACCTCGCCGTCGGCCACCCTCCCCGCCACCTTATTCAGGGTGACGAGGCCATCTTCAACAGTCACTCCGCCGTGGGCCTCGGTTACCGTTTGATCAAGTGCGGCGATGATCACCCGTGCTTTCTCGGGGGCGAGGGCCACCTGGTAGTGTACCGGCTGCTCAAGATCCGCAGCATAACGAATGCGGACGTCCGCCGAGGTGTCGCCCTCGACCTCAACCTGCTGCCACACTTCTGCCGGGATGAATGGGATACTCCGCAGACGCTGGGGGGTTGCGTGGGCTTGCCGGGTTTTCAGCACCACCTCTCCGGAGGAAACATCGTTGGCCACCTGCCCCGAAACGGTCCAGCGACCCCAGTCTTCATCCTCCACCTTCCCACTCAGGACCAAAACGTCTTGGTCAGGGGTCAGTGACGCCTCGATATTTTCGAACCGGGCCTCCGGTTTGCCCTCCTGATGGAGCTCCAACCTCCCCGATGCCAATTGCAGCCTAGGAAGTTGTGGGGGGAGATCGTCCGACTCGCTTTCCGGGAGCTCGACCTGCCAGTTCCCATCCGTATCGAATTCGATCCGGGCTTTGACCCCTTGCAGTAACACCAAGCTGGGCTGAATGCTCCCCGACACCAAGTCCCACAAGCTGATGTCCGCTTGAACACCTTGGAGGGTCAGCCAGGGATCAGACACGTCCGTCGGGTAGATGCTCAGCCCCGATAACGAAGACTGCCTCAGCGACACGGTGACCTCGTCCAGGCTGACCCGCCCGCCCGTGATCCGCTCGATCTTGGTCGCGACGATTTGGGCCACAACAGGCGTCTGCAACAACACCCAGAAACCCACCAAGACCAACAGGGCAACCCCTGCCAGGAAGATGCCGCCGCGGATGAGCCATCTACGCATGTTGTTCACTCCTTGAGAGGTGGCCGTTTTGCGACCGAACTGACCGTCACTCGTAGCAATATCCGACAAGCCCAAGACCACTCGCGATACCTTGTCATCGACAAGATCGAACCAAAGCTGAACTTTCTTAAGAGACCTAAATTGACAACCGGTCAAGCTTCGATTAAAGTATCCACTATCGCTCGAGTTTTACCCGTTACGAACTTATGCCAACCCTCGTGTCCACCAAGGACGAGCAAGCCATCTTGGCCGCTTGCCAAGAAGTGCTCAATTACACCTTCCAGAAACCCGAACTGCTTCGGGCCGCTCTCACGCATACCTCGGGAGCCAACACCCGACTAGCATCCAACGAACGGATGGAATTTCTCGGCGACGCCGTCCTGGGGGTGATTGTCTGTGAGCAGTTGTATGCCCGTTTTCCCAAGTACCAGGAAGGGGATTTGACCAAGGTCAAATCGACCGTCGTCAGCCGCACGGTGTGTGCCCGCCTCGGCCATAAACTTGGCTTGGGCGAGTTCGTCTTCCTCGGGCGGGGCATGCAGGTCCACGCCCGCACACCATCCAATCTGCTTGCGGATGTCTTTGAGTCGATCCTCGGAGCGATCTTTCTCGATGGTGGGCTGGAGGTGGTCAAGCAGTTCCTTCTGCCACTGTTAAAATCCGAGATTGATCAAGCGGCCGCCAATGTCGCCAGCAGTAATGCCAAGTCATTGTTGCAACAAATCGGCCAGCGCAAATTCGGCGGACTTCCCCGCTACTTAATCTTGGATGAACAAGGACCCGATCATTGTAAGTCCTTCAAGGTCGCCGCGGAAATCAACCGGCACTTTTTCCCCGCGGCATGGGGGAAAAATAAAAAAGAAGCCGAGTTGCGGGCGGCCATGAATGCGCTTGCGGATATTCAGGGCCTGCCCTTGCCCCATCCCGTCTAGGCTGTAGTTCGTTTGCAGTGTCTGGAAAGGGACTTGCCTGTGCCGCGGTCAGTGCAAGCCATGAAACAGCCAACCAGGAGTTCGGGTATGCCCATGCCACCCTATCCCATCCTTTGTAGCACCCCCGGATGTAACGAATTGGCGGAATTCAAAGTTGCTTCGGGCTGGTCCGACGGGGTCATGCAGGAACTCAAAACCTATGGGCTCTGTTGCCCGGCCTGTCTACCGGCGCGATTCATCCTGGCGCGGCAACGCCAGGCACGCTGTCGTTTGGTGCCTGGCGAAACCCTGGAGCCGCCTGGGATCTATGAGCTCACCCGTCTCCAACGCGACAAGCAACGGCGGCGCCGTGGCGATCTTGAAGAGCAATTGCTTGCCGATCAGGCTTCCGTCTCCCCCTCCTGAGCCGTCTTGCGTGGCTTCAGTGCGCGATGGACAGCTTCAAGGAGTCGTTCCATGGCGAACGGCTTGCGAATATAGTCGATCACCCCAAGATACTCTGCATAGGCTTTGTGCCGACTGCCTTCATTCGCCGTAATCATAATGATGGGCGGTGCATCCTGTTTGTCTCGGAAGTGTTCCAGGACCGGGTAGCCACCCATCCGAGGCATCATCATGTCCAAAATCACCAAGTCGGGTTTTTGCTGGTAAATCATTTGCTTGCCTTGGTGGCCATCGTGCGCATGGACCACACGATAACCCTGTTTTTCCAATAGGGTACGCAAGCCGTCGATCAGTTCCCGATCATCATCAACCAGCAAGATGGTTTTCATCGCGGGCATAATCAGTCCATCCCTTGGCATCCGGGCAAACGTCATTTCAAACTTAGCAGAATCCCCCGCGCTCAACAAGCAACCGCCGATCGACGTGAAGTTAGGAAATTCGGGTCAAGCGAGGCGCAAACTTCGAGCCGGCAAACCTGATCAGGATTATTTTGCCGGCTCCAGGTGTTGTCACGGGGCGTCTTTGACCGACATCCAGAGAGAGCGCGAACGACCATGCTGCGGTCGGAGGACAAGGATATGGGACGAGCACACCGATTGGGACTACTCCTGAGCCTGCTGATGGGTCCAGCCCTCGCGCATGCTCAGCATGGGGGTGCCGTCCAGTTGTTGCCGCCTACTGGAGCGCATCGCCTCCCCTCCAGCAATCTGCCGACGAAGGTTCGCTTGCAGAGCGAATCCGCCGCGAAGATCCCCACGCGAACACGCTGGTGGGCTCCACAAGCTACGACCGCTCATTCTGTCAAGCGTCCCCGGATCCAACTTGGGCATCCCACCCGGCTTGGCCAACCTCGTGGTCGCACGATGCGTGCCCAGAGTGAAGACCGGCCGACCCGGTTGGCAAAAGTCATCACCGATCCCCTGCTCGGCATCCCGACCCCATCGATCCGGAAAGTGAGTTTTGATGCGAGTCAAGCGAGCCCTCCACCCGCGGCGGAACCCCAATCTTTCCAGGTGCCCCCACCCGCGGCGGAACTGCAATCTTTCCAAGGGCCCCCACCCGCGGCGGAACTGCCATCCTTCCCGGGCCCTCCCCCATCTGCCGAGCCGCAGTCGTTCGAAGGCATGGCCCAAGGGCTGACCCCGGCACCGATGCCACTTGAACTACAAGAATTGTATAATCGAGGCGTCGTGATTGCCGAACTAGGTCCGGGAGACGATGATTTCTGGTCGAGCACCTCATTTCAATCCCCCGAGCTGCTGGGCACGTTATCGAGCCCAGGTTCGGAGACGTCGGGTGGACGTCGGCGTTTCCAGAGCGACCATGCGTTTGACTTTTTGAGTAGCCCGGTTACCAACCCGTTTTTGGCCGAGGACCCGCGTTCCCTGACCGAAGTGCGCCCCTACTTCATCTATCAATCCATTCCGAATGACCTGTTCCCGTTCAACGGTGGAGACCTGGAAGCATTCGGGGCCCAAGGGCGATTGGCGATTACCGAGCGCTGGTCAATTGTCATGCATAAACTGGGTGGGGTTGCCATCCAGCCCGGGAGTTCCTCGTTCCTCGGCGACGAGATCGGTTTTGCCGAGCTTCACCTGGGACCCAAGTTTGTCTTCTGGCGTGATGTGAACAAGCGTTTTTTGGCTTCGAGTGGCTTGATCTTCCAAATCCCGATTGGCTCATCGAGTGTCTATCAAAACACCGGCGACCTTTCCCTGGTGCCATATGTGAGTTTGGGTAAGAATTTCTGGCCGAATGGTTGGGGCAGCTTCAACTTGATCAACGTCGCCGGCGTGTCGATTGCCACCGATAACCAACGCAGTGATTTCTTCTACAATAGCTTCCATTTAGATTTCAATGTTCACAATTGCAATCGCTACTTCCCGTTCGTTGAACTCAACTGGTTTCAATATCTGAGCAATGGCGAAGCCCGGCCAGAATTCAACTTCGAAGGCCAGGATATCGCGAACCTCGGTGGCCGCGCCAACGGTACCGGCTTCCTGTCGATCGCGACTGGTACCCGTTATCGTTTCGGCGAACGCTTTGACTTTGGCATCGGTGTGGAGTTCCCACTATTGAGTGATCCGAGCTTGAATGACTTTCGGCTCACTACCGACTTGATTTGGCGCTATTGAAGTTGAGCATTGACTCCGCAGGTAGGCTCAGCCAGGAGGGCGGATTCGGGCGGTGCGCGGGTCACTCCGTCTCGACAAGGCAGCCTTGGATATGCTCCAATTTGGCTTTTCCATGGATGGTGGCCACGGGTCAGGAGTGACCATGATTGTCCAGAAGCAATTTAAACAGCTTGCGTTACAATTTCTCCCCAGTCGGCTACTCCATCGACTGAAAAAGATGCATTATGCCCGCACCCTCCGTGAGGCGGTCGATGCGGACGAGCCCGATCTGGCGATGGTCCGCTATCTGGTTCCGCACGGAGGTACGGTGGTCGATGTCGGTGCCAACTTTGGACTGTATACCCGCTTTTTGGCAGAGATGGTTGGGGCGAGTGGACGCGTGGTGAGCATTGAGCCGGTGCCAGCCACGTTTGATCTGTTGCTATCCAATCTTCGTTCGCTGGGGTTGGACAATGTCGACCCACTGAATGTGGCGATCTCCAGTGCCAATGGCTCGGCGGCCATGCGCGTCCCACGTTACAAAACCGGTGGAGAGAACTTTTATGAGGCGCGGATTGTCGCGACTCAAGAAAACTCGCCCACGATCCCGGTGGCCACGCGAACGCTGGACAGCTTGTTTTCCCGAATCCAGCCGGCTGTCTCCTTCATCAAATGCGATGTAGAAGGGCATGAGTTACGTTGCCTGCGCGGTGCCGGTGAGCTGATTCAGCGGGTCCGCCCGGCATGGTTGCTCGAGATTTCCGGGAACCCCGATGACCCAGCCCATTCTGCGTATGAGTTGTTTCACATCATGGACAGTCGAGGCTACACACCCTACTGGTTCGATGGTCAGGCGCTAAGACGAAGGCACAGCGGCGATCGCTCGGTGAACTACTTTTTCCTCACTTCCGAGCACCAGGTCGGGCTGCGTCACCGGGTTCACATCATCGAATGATTCTTTGGGTTGGTGTGTGGGCCTGACACGATCTACAATGGGCGGGCAGACTGGGCAGCATTGGCTCCTCCTCGCTCGCTGCGATTCTTCACTGTGAGGCCAATCATGACCGCACTTTCGCAAGATAGCCGCCTGAGTGAGTCGACCCAGTCGACGCCACTAAGCCCCCGGCCCCAGCCAAACCCGCAGTCCCGAGAGTCCGTGATGAGCGAAACTCCCCGGATTTCTGACCAAGAGATAGCGGCCGCCAACGAGCAGTTGCGTGATGCCTCCCCGCAAACGATCCTCCGTTGGGCGGTCTTACAGTTCCAGCCCAAGCTGATGATGGCCACCGCCTTTGGCGCCGAGGGCTGTTGCATTCTGCATATGCTGGCCGGGATCGATCCCACCGTGCATGTGATGAACCTGGACACCGGCTACCAGTTCCAAGAAACCTACGCCCTGCGTGAACGAATCAAACAGCGTTATGGTATTGAGGTCAAATATATCCGCCCCGAGCTGGATGTCCCCACCTATGAAGCCGCGCACGGCGGGCCGCTTTATGTGCACCGTCCGGACCAGTGCTGCTACGACCGCAAGGTCCGCCCCTTGCGTCAGGCGGTGGTTGGCTACGATGCTTGGATCAGTTCGATTCGCAAAGATCAAACCGCAGACCGGGGCGTGGCAGCAGTTGTGCAATGGGACCCTAAGTTCAACTTGACCAAGGTGAACCCACTGCTCGGCTGGAACCGCAACGACGTCTGGAAGTTTATCCTGGACCACGATGTTCCCTACAATCCGCTGCACGATCAGAATTATCCCAGCATCGGTTGCTGGCCATGCACCCAAGCAGTAGCTCCAGGAGAGGATGAGCGGGCCGGCCGTTGGGCCGGTAAAAAGAAGAAAGAATGTGGCTTACACGTGATCGAACACAAAGACGGTAGCGGCATCTAACCCGCAGTGTCTACCGACGTCGGCATCCCCTGCAAACGTGGCTATAATCGATGATGAATTGATCATCGACCCTGCGTCTGTGGAGGGGATGCCATGTGTGGTCGTTTTACCCTGACCACTCCGGACCAACAACTCGCCAGCCTTTTTCACGACGCCCCCCTTCCGGAGTCACTGCTTCCGCGGTACAACATCGCACCCACGCAACCCGTGGTGGTTTATCGTTGGACCCACGCCGAACCCGAACTAAGCCGACTCCGCTGGGGGCTCATTCCTTCCTGGGCCGAAGACGCCAAAATCGCCAACCGTCTCATCAACGCCCGCAGTGAAACCGCGGCGGAAAAACCCTCCTTTCGCGCGGCCTTCCGTAAACGTCGCTGTTTGATTCCTGCCGACGGCTTCTATGAATGGAAGCAGCAGGCGAACGTCAAGCAGCCCTATCATATTCGCTTCCCGGATCAGGGTCCTTTTGCCTTCGCCGGCCTCTGGGAGTCTTGGCAGGATCCAGAAGGAAACCCTGTGGAGACTTGCACCATCCTGACCACGACCGCCAACCAGGAGCTTGCTTCCGTGCATCCACGCATGCCAGTGATCCTGGCGAAGGAAGTGTACGATGACTGGGTGGACCCAACACTGTGTGAGGTCCCCCGCATCCTGCAATTACTCGAGGCGATGCGGAACGCCGACCTGGTGTTGCAGCCAGTTGGGCTTGCCGTCAATGATGCTCGCTTCGATGATAAAGAGTGTATTCAACCGCTACGCACCAACACGACAACCTTGGCCTCGCCTAAGACACGGAAAACTACCCCCCGCCCGGATCAGCCGGGCCTATGGGACTGAAGGAGGATCTGACCGCCACAATGAAGCAAGCCACCCCAGCCTGGGCCCGCCTCGTACCACGGTCCACGTTCCGGTCGTTACGGCATCCTAACTACCGACTCTATTTTATTGGCCAGATTATTTCCCTGACCGGGACCTGGATGCAGACCGCCGCGTTGATGTGGCTGGCTTATACCCTGACCGGACAATATCGCTGGTCCGCTTATATCGCTGCAGCGCCGATATTTCCGACACTTCTGTTCGGCCCGTTGGGTGGCTGGCTCGCCGATCATTGCTCGAAACGACGCTTGATCATGGGAGCCCAAGTGGGCTTTCTCGTGCTGTCCGTACTGCTGGCCGCGCTGGTCCTTGCCGGCGGGGTGAGCCGCTGGAATCTGTTGGCCATCATGCTCCTTCGTGGGATCGTCCAAGCGATTGACCTGCCTGCGCGGTTGGCCTTTGTTCCAGGATTGGTGGCGCGCGAGGATCTCGGCAATGCCGTTGCTTTAAATTCTCTGATATTCAATGCCGCGAGGTTATTGGGACCGGCACTGGCCGGCCTGGTGTTGATCAGCGTCGGGGCTGCTGGCTGCTTCCTGTTCAATTCGTTTAGTTATCTCGCCGTACTGCTGGCTCTGTCTTGGATGGTGTTGCCCGAGGAACCTCGCGAACCTGTGAACGGCAGAAGGCCATCCTTCTTGAGTGGGTTCAGCATTGTGCTCGGCCAGCCTCGCCTACTCATGCTGATTCTTTTAGCCGGTTGTGTCGCCATTTGTGGCTGGCCGATTTTGCCCTTATTACCCGGCTTTGCCGAACGTGTCCTTCAGCTGGGAGCCGATGGCTACACGCAATTGCTCAGCGCGATCGGGTGTGGCGCTCTCATGGGCTCCCTCACCGTGGCCACCTTTGGCAAGCCAAGCCGCAATCGCTGGTTTCTGCTATTGGGCATTGCCATTGTTGCCGGCAGCCTCAGTGGACTGGCGGTAATCACTCAACCGATCTGGGCGCTAGCCTGTTGCAGCTTGTTTGGCTTTGGCATGATCTTGTTCTTCCCTACGGGTCAGTCGATGGTCCAGTTAGGTGCAGCAGACCATCAACGAGGCCGCGTCATGGCCCTATGGGCCATGATGATGAGCACGGCGATGCCATTTGGTAACTTGATCCTCGGCCCGCTGGCCGATGTCTGGGGCGTGCAGGTGGTGTTCCGCAATCAGGGCCTTGCTGCAGCTTTGGTGTTCGCCGTGATGGCGACGATCATCGTACAGTCCATCCTCCGTCGCTCCCTACGCCCGGTCGCTCCAGACCGCAAGCCGGCAGCATTGACCGCCGGCAGGCAGCCGCTAGACTGAATGAGCAACGCGAGGGTGGCGGAACTGGCAGACGCACTAGACTTAGGATCTAGTGGGAGAAATCCCGTGGGGGTTCAAGTCCCCCCTCTCGCACTGCCCGGCTCCCCTCAGCAGACGAACCCACCTCAGTTGACGAACCCAGCATAGATCACGGGAAATACCCTCCTGGCCAGACCATGTTCCGAAGGCACCCGTTGGCGGAAGAAGATTTGCACCAGTTTCACATCGGGAACCACGTGAAAGTCGGTACTGGCATAGCCGCCCCAGGAATACTGCTGGACCTTGCGTGCACGCTCACCTGAGCCGAGTTCCACCTCATTGATGGCGAAGCCAAGCCCAAAGCGGAAGGTCCCCGCTGCCCCGTCTAATTGATCTGTAAACATTTCTTCTACTGTCGATGCTTTCAAGATGCGTTTGCCGTGGAACGCGCCGCCATCGACCAGCATTTGACAGAAGTTGGCGTAGTCCTTGATACTGGACACCAGTCCGCCGCCACCGGACAGGAATTCGAAGCCCTGGTTGTACGCACTGGTCTGGGCCTTATCAATGATGCCCAGTTTGCCATCGAGGAGCGTGTGACAGGAAGCAAAGCGGTTCCGCTGCTTCTCGGTCACCTGGAACCCTGTGTCGCGCATTTCCAGCGGCGTGAACACCGCCTTCTGGAGATATCGATCGAGTGGCTGTCCCGACCAAACTTCCACCAAACGGCCCAGCAGGTCAGTGCTAAAGCCATAGGTGAACCGCTCGCCCGGATGATGGTTGGCCGGGATGCGGGCCAAAGCCTCGGCCGCCTGGGCAATACTCATCTTCGGAGGTAACATGCCCGCCGGCGGGCGGTACTTTAGCCGTTCGCGTTGATAGTACTTGCCCGCCTTGGCGTTGCCGCCGCCATAGCTGTAGCCGGTGGTATGCCGCAGTACATCCCGGACCGTGATCGGCCGCTTGGCCGGGACAACCTTGGCTTCCTCCCCGTTCCCTGCCAGCACCGAGGTCTTGGCAAAGGCAGGGATGTACTTACCGACGGGATCATCGAGCTGGAATTTGCCTTGATCATACAACATCATCGCGGCAACCGAGGTGATCGGTTTGCTCATCGAATAAATGCGGACCACCGTGTCGGCCTGGAATGGCCTGTCGTCTTCGATATCACAGACGCCCAGCGATTCGAGGCAGATCGTCTTGCCGTTGAGCTGCACCAGATGGCTGCCGCCCGCGAGCTTCCCGTCTTCGATGGCCGCTTGCATTTCCTTTTTCACACGTTCAATCGCTTCAGGACGGATCTCATCGCCGTGCGCGGTCAGCGGGTAGCAGGCCATCAAGCCGAGCAGCCCCCATTGCCAGCGTTTTCGCATCGATACCTCCTTCAACAAACTCCAAATCCAGTCAGACTATCCACGGTACGCATCGGTCTGGATCGGTTTGGGCTGGGCGGACGAGTCAAACGCGTCGACCGTCGCCATCGTCGCTGGCCTCCGCCTCGCCACCCCGCGACGCAATCGCTGGCCCAGCTCCATCATCAGGCTAAAAACGGTCGGTACCAACACCAAGGTTAATACCGTCGAGACCACCAGCCCACCGAGCAGGACGCTACCTAGGCCTCGATAGAGCTCGCTGCCTGCACCCGGCATAAGCACCAGTGGGAACAGGCCCATGACCGTAGTGCCGGTGGTCATGAAAATCGGTCGAATCCGCGTGCGTACACTCTCCAGGATAGCTTGTTGGGGGCCCAGGCCCTGCGCACGGATTAAGTTCAGAGACTGGTGCACAATGAGAATGGCATTATTCACCGAGGTGCCGATCAGTATCACAAAGCCGAGCATGGTCACGATGTCCAGCGACTGTTCGGTAAACTGGTTCATCAGCCACAGACCGGCGATGCCACCGACCGCTGCCAAAGGCACACTGAGCAGAATGACAAACGGATACAGCCACGACTCAAACAGCCCCGCCATCAACAAATACGTAATCGCCAATGTGAGTAGGAGGTTGAAACGCATGGCTTGCCAGGCCTCTGCCAGTCGGTCGGCGGTCCCCCCGAGACGGACATGTTGGCCGGGTGCGAGTGACTGGTCGGCGCGGAGCGGTTGAATGACTTCGGTTTCAATACGTTCCACTGCCGCCCCGAGAGGGATCGTCTCCGGCGGCCGTACCTCCAGAGTAATCGCCCGCCGACGTTCGAGCCGCCGGATCGCTTGCGGTCCGTAATCCAGGGAGACCTCTGCAAGTGCAGCCAGAGAGACGATCCCTGTCGCGGTAGCCACCGGCAGCGCAGACAGGTCATCTGCTCGGGTCGTCATCCCTTTGTCGCCAAGAATGCGTAAATCAATTGTTTCTCCGTCGCGAGCATAATCCGCAGCATACGCCCCATCGACCAGTACATCGATCAAATAGCCTAATTGGGTAGCGTCCATCCCCAGTTCCGCTGCCCGCTCCCAGCGTGGCTTCACATGGAGCTCCGGGTTGCCAACCGTGAGGTCCGGCACCGCCGCAGTCTGTACGCCCGGGATCGCCGCCTGGATCGCTTCGCGGCAACGGCGGGCCAAGGGTAACAGCCCCTCGATGTCCGAGCCGGACAGTTCAAAGTCGATCTTGCGATCAGAGCCTGGGAACAGGCTAAGTTGGTAAGTGTTGACGTACATCCCTGGGAACGCCCCAGCTGCCTGTTTGAGTAGCGGCAGCACTTCGCGAATCTCGCGTGGGTCCTCCGCCTGCACCTGTGCCATGATGTTCCCCGGTTCGGCCCGAACCAGCAGATCCTTGAACAGCGGCCCCTCGAACTGCTTCGCCGCAATTGAGGTGGGGTCCACCTCCCAACGGTCACGAAGCCGTTGAAACAGCTGTTCGGACACATCCTTCATTTGCGGCAAGCTGTATCCTGGTGGCGGGTACATGCGGCAATGAATGCGGTTCTTGCTGCCCTGCGGCAAGTACTCGACCTGCGGGAACAGCCAGTAGCTCAGCAAGACCGCGGCCGCGGCAAAGCTAAGCACCACCGCGAGTCGCGCTGCAATGCTCCTCTGCAATCGGCGGTTGATGGCAACCACCCCTTCAACAAAGTGATGGCCCAACCCGCTGCGGCCACTCGAGACTGGCGATGTCGTTCGCACATCCCCCTCCAACGCCTGTCGAGAGGGTAACACCCGGGCTGCGACGGTGGGAATCAGGGTCACTGCAATCAGCAGCGATACGCCCACCGCGGCACTAATCGCCAAAGCGAGGTCGCGAAACAGTTGCCCTGCTTGGGCTTCGTTAAACATCACGGGGATAAATACGGCCAAGGTCGTGAGGGTTGAGGCCAGGATCGCACCCCATACCTCTCGAGTACCGCGTACCGCAGCCACGAACGGGGGTTCGCCGCGTTGGTAGTGACGGTAGATATTCTCGAGCACGACAATGGCATTATCGACAATCATCCCCACTGCAAACGCCAGGCCCGCAAGACTGATCACATTCAGTGACCGCTCGAACACCCAAAGAATCAAGAACGTGGCGATGACACTCGCCGGAACCGCCAGCGCGATTACCAGCGTCGGGCGAGCACTTCTTAAGAACGAAATCAGCACAGCTAGGGTCAATAACCCACCGATTACAATGTTTTGATTCACAAGCCCAACCGCCGACTCGATGTAGTCCGCATCGCTCCATACTTCGGAGAGCCGCACATGTTGTTGCTTGAGCAGTCCCTCGTTCAATTCAACGGTGGCTTCACGGAGTCGACCTACTACCTCAAGAACATTCGCCCCCGTTTCCGCCAAGATGCCAATGCCAATGAGTTCGCTACCGCCGCGGCGGTAGCTGTCGGTGGGCCGTTTAAACCCCGGTCGCACTTCGGCGACATCGCCGACGTAAACCGTTGCCCCATCTTGTTTGGTTAAGATGGTGCGACGGATCTGCTCCGGGTTGGAAAACTGACCGAGGGTTCGCACCAAATAGGTGCGTTTCCCCTCCCAAATTTCTCCGCCGGAGGTGTCGCGGTTGCGTACTCGCACCGCCCGACGTAGATCCTCGATGGTCAAGCCCCGCGCTGCCAGCTTCTCCGGATTGACAATGATCTGCATCTCGGCTTCTTGGCCGCCGAGTAGAAACGCATCGGCCACCCCTGGGATCCGGTCAAAACGCGATTCAATCACGTCTTCGACATACTTCCGCATCTTGCTGACATTGGCAACCGGGAGCAATGTACGAATCTGCGGATGTTGTGCGGCCAAGGTGTTGAGCCGATACAACAACAGATCCCACTTGTGGGCATCGAGCAAGGGTTGGCAGGTTTCCGCTAACTGCGGGTGGTCGTGGATCCATTGCTCGATCGACTCCCGAGAAGGTACCTGGGGACTGAGGACAAACCAACAAACGGGACGATCAGACAGATTGGCGGTGGAAATAATCGGCTCATCGGCCGCTTCGGGATAGTCCCGCACCTGATGCAATCGCGAATTGACTTCCAAGAGCGCTTCGGTCAGGTTGCTGCCGATCGCAAACTCCATGGTGACCGAGCCCTGGCCAAAAAAGCTCCAGGAACTCATCCGCACCATGCCTTGGACATCTTTGAGTTGTTCCTCCAACTCTTGCACGATCTCGTGCTCAACCTCGTAGGGACTCGCCCCCGGCCAGCGGATCGACACCGACAGGGTCGGGATGCGTACTTCAGGGGTGAGCTGCATGGGCAAGCGATACAGCGCGATGCTGCCAAACAGCACCACGGCGATGGTGCTGGCGGTCACTTTTACTGGATTGCGTACACAGAAGTCGATCAACGCACCACTCCCGTATTGGCATTCACGGCTGTCGACGCTATCGGAGGACGTTCATCCGGTTGCCCGAGTCGACTGATTCGAATCAAGGAAGGTCACGTACCCACATGCCCGGTTGGGGATCCGCACCATTCAGCGAGCCACCGGCAACATAGAGTCGTCCATCCAGAATCCCGGCAATCGGAGACGAAAGCGGCCGAGGCAGTGCGCCAAGCCGCCGCCACTCCCCGTTCTTGGTGCGTCCCCAGATGGCGGCATCGATTCTACGCCGTCGCTCAAGCCGGGTCATCCCCCCAAGAATGAAGATCCGTCCGTCATGGACAAAGCTGCTCCCCTCCGCGTGTGAATGTGGCTGCGGCAACGCCAGTCCCCGCTGCCAAGTTTTGGCCTTGGGGTCGTAAACATCCACCCATGGCTGATCGATTTGACCGGAATCGTGATGCAATTGCCCACCGATAATATAGATTTTGCCGCCCAGGCGCACGGTCGTGAACTGGTTACGCGGCTTAGGCAGCGGAGCAGCTTTTTGCCACTTCGCTCCGACTGCCGCAGCCTTGTCCAGGTCGAGGACCCAGTGATCAGGCGAGTCGGTGTCTCGATCGGGCAACAGCCCGCCGATGTAGTGCAGTTGGCGACCAACCAGGGCCAACCCCCCACCGGCCCGGGGCTCCGGCAATGGCGGACCGGCGGTATAGCGGTCGGTGCCGATGTCATAACGCCACACCTCACGGATGGCCTTGCCAGGGTAGCCATCCATAAAGCCCCCGGCGAACCACACGAAGCGACCGTCAAGCACCGCGTTCATATGCGTGATTGCCGAGGGCATGTCGGCCAGCTTGGTCCACTTCTGAGTTTTCGGATCATAGACATCGACACGCTTACTCGACTTGGTACCCTTGGTGTAGCCGCCAAAAACATAGAGCTTGTTATCGAGCACAACAGTGCCCGCTTCCCAGCGGGGCACTGGCATATCGGCAAGGGGTTGCCACACTTCCTCGAGAACGTTTGTGCTTTTGGATTCAAGCAAGTGTGGCGAGGCGATGGTTGGCGCGGTCCATCGATCCGCAGTTACAAGCATCCCGAAGAGGAACAAGCGCCCAAACACGCTGCGACCAGCGGAAAACCACCTGCCGTGATTGCTTCGCATATCCATCGCTGCCTCCGAAGTCTTTGGGGGATCCGTCGTGCTTCACGGTGCGACCGCGCGCGGCCACAGCAAGCCATCGTTTTTGCTCGATCAGGAAGACGTTGCGGTTTCGTTGTTGATGAGGTAGCAATCGCGCAGCCGGAAAGCGAGTCTGAACTATCCGAAAAGTCATCCACGAGACCATCCACCAAGTGGCATCATCGCAGCTTCCCGTCTCTAGCCTTGTGTGCAATCGTATACTATTGGATTCCACAACAGGTGTTTTTAAGCCAGGGCTTCGCCCTTCGGGTCAAACCGAACGGGTACACTTGCGCTGGGTGGGAACCCAAAGGTGTTCGGCACAAGCGTCTCGGACCTCAGCAGATGTCAGCGAAACCTGGCCGATGCGGGACCCACAGCAGAACTCTGTCCAACGCACAGCGGGTTCCCACCCACCGCTCGGAAGAGGCACCGCAGCCCGGACGTGATTTAATAATGATATATCAAAATTATATTAAATGATTTGTTCGATACAACGCTTCACGACTCTGCAGGTCGTTCCGCGTTTGGGGAGCCACTCGCCTAGAAGCTTCTACGAAGCAGGCAACGTAGGCAGTTATTCATTATACATAAATATTCATCGTTGAACCTGCCTAGCAATGTCGGGTCAAGCGTCGCACTCGCCTGCCAATCTCTTGGCGGATCGGCACCGCTGGTCCGACCAGCGGGCGGTCTGCCCCATGGAACCGATCCTGGCTGACCGAGGGTTGGCCGGTCGGTGGTCCGCAAGCACTAGTAGCCCATGCGGGCTCCGTAGGATAGCCAGCGTTCCAAGCGGGCGAGTTGTTGGACGACCACATTCCAGCAAAGCAGCGTTGCCCAGCCCGTGGCAGCCAGCAGGCCGGCCGCGATGATTCGCTCACCCGGTTGTGGTCCGGAGTCAGGAGCGGCATCCGCCGGGGCACAGAGGGCGGGATGCGGGTCGCCGGGGTTGGTCACGGAGAAGCCCACTTGGTCAATCTGGATCTTGGCTTCGTGCAGCTATCCGTTGTCACCAGCCAGAGTCCCGGCAGCAAATGTCGCGGTGCACGCGGGAACGGTCCGCTGCTCCAACCGGTCCAACAGGAGGTTTTGTTCTGTGACTCGCCAAGTCATGATTCGCCCCTGGTTGAGGTGGTGCGTGTAGGCCGAACGCGCTTCACCTTCACAAGCGGAATCCGCGGAGCAAACCCGTAAACAAAAGATGGTTCGAGTGGCAGAACCTATTCGAGGATCCGAGCACTTGTCGGAAAAGCGCTGGTCAGAAGCGGGCGGCGAAAAGCGAGTGATGCAGGAACCGTCCGCCAGAAACCGATTCCCTCGGTCAAAGGGGGCTGACCGCATACCAGCGAATCCCAAGATCTGGCTTGAGTAAGGTCCAGATACGCAAAATGCGCACCCCCATGCTCGCCTGATCGACGACCCTCCAGCACAGCCCGACGATCGTCGACGCCCAGATGTGCGGCGACCGCATCAGCAGGGCGGCGGACTATTTTGTGCATTCAATCGATCGACACCAATCGCCTGATTGAGGCTGCCGTGACTGGTGGAATTTGCAACTCAGCTGGCCAGAATCCACACCGCGTCCCTTTGATGCATGCTTAGACGGGAACGCTCTCTGGAATCAAATGAGCAGGAAAGTCCGATACTTTCCTGCAACCGACCTGCTCCATAACCTGTTGCAATTGTTTCTTCAGCATTTCGATAGTGT
>CAYPIE010000059.1:20679-36551 GCA_964410665.1 uncultured Alcaligenaceae bacterium | reverse complement strand
TCTGCCGCTTCGCACCGCAACCGCCTCTGCCGCTTCGCACCGCAAACGCCTCGGCCGCTTCGCACCGCAACCGCCTCTGCCTCTGCCTCTTCTGATCGCAACCGCCTCGGCCTTTTCCCGCAGCGCAAATGCCTCTGCGTCTACTCCAGACTCACGCCTTGATAATATCCCGCACGGTCATGCCGGAGGGGATCATTGGCAGGACGTGTTCTTGGTAGGGGACCATGACGTTGAGCACATAAGGGCCCTTGCTCTCGATCATGGCGGTTAACGCGGCGTCCAGCTCGGCCTTGTGCAGGACCGACTTGGCCTCGACGCCGAAGCCCTCGGCCAGCTTGACGAAGTCGGGATAGGGATCCTGATCAAAGCCGGCGCCCAGATAGGTGTGGCCCCGGTTGGAGTCAAAGAAGCGGTCTTCCCACTGGACCACCATGCCCAGGTGCTGGTTGTTGAGCAATAGCACCTTGACTGGGATGCGTTCGGTGTGGGCACAGGCCAGTTCCTGGATGTTCATCAGGAAGCTGCCGTCGCCGTCGATGTCGATGACCAGCTTCGAGGGATGCGCGGCTTGGGCGCCCATGGCCGAAGGCAGTCCAAAGCCCATGGTGCCCAGGCCACCCGAGGTGATCCAGGTGCGTGGATGATCTAAGTGGAAATATTGCCGGGCCCACATCTGATGCTGGCCGACGCCGGTAGTGATGATGGCGTTATGGAGTTCGCCACGGGCTTTGAGGATCTCCCAGAGCCGTTGGATGGCGAACTGGGGCAGGATGGCGTCGTCACGATCCTCATACTTGAGCGGCTCCGCGTCGCGCCAAGTGTCGATTTGCCGCAGCCATTCTGGGTAACGGCCTTTCCCGACCAGGTCGGTGTGGGCTTCCTGATCGAGCAGGCTGTTGAGCTCGTGAAGGGTGGTCTTCAAATCGGCATGGATGCCGACCATGGCCGGCTTGTTCTTGTTCAGTTCGGAGGGGTCGATATCGATATGCACAATCTTGCCATGCTTGGCAAACTCACTGAGCTTACCGGTGACCCGGTCGTCAAAACGAACTCCCACGGCGAGCAGCAGGTCGGCTTCGTTAATGGCATAGTTGGCATAGACGGTACCGTGCATGCCCAGCATTTGCAGGCAGAGATAATGTTGGCTGGGGAAGCTGCCCAGGCCGTGGAGGGTTAACGCCACTGGAATGCCGGTTTTCTCGGCGAACTCCTTGAGGGCGTTCGATGCTCCCGAGGCGACAACGCCGCCACCGCCATAGATGATCGGTTTGTTCGCGCCACGAATGAGCTCGAGTACCTTGTGCAATTCATCCCGGTGGGCGTGCCGCGTTGGTCGGTAGCCCGGCAAGTTCATCGGCGGATCATAGTCGGGGATGATCTTGCGATTTTGCACATCCTTCGGCAGGTCGATGATGATCGGTCCGGGTCGGCCGGTGGTGGCAATGTGGAACGCTTCTTTGACGACACGAGCAATATCTTCGGTTCGGGTCACCAGATAGTGGTGTTTGGTGATGGCGCGGCAAACCTCGATGATCGGGGTTTCCTGGAAGGCATCGGTGCCAATCACTGGGGTGGGTACTTGACCGGTGATGGCAATGATGGGCACCGAGTCCATTTTGGCATCGGCTAGGCAGGTGACAAAGTTGGTGGCACCGGGGCCACTGGTGGCCACACATACGCCCACTTTGCCGGTGGTACGAGCGTAGCCTTGGGCCATGAAGCCGCCACCCTGTTCGTGCCGAGGCAAAACCGTCCGTAGTTGTTTGTGATAGCGGGTCAGCGCCTGATGAATCGGCATGCTGGCGCCGCCTGGGTAGGCGAATACCACCTCGACCCCTTGGCGTGCCAGACATTCGACCAGAATGTCGGCTCCGCTGATCAGGGGTTGGGTGGTCGTATCCGGCACGTTCGATTCAACCGTGGCCATGGTGTGCAAAACCTCGATGAGTGGCAAGAGTTCGGGACGTATCCATCCGGCCTGCCGTTGCCAGGTGGCAGCAGGATGATTTGGGGAAGACAAATCGTTGATACTATACTAGACGATCGCGTTTGGCGAGAGGGCAAAATTGCCGCTCTTCGCCGATTTTCCTTTCAACCTTCGTACGGTTGGCTGTCTACTGCCGTGGCCTGGCGGCGGCGAATGGCCCGGACCAGGTCGTCATTACAGCGGATTTCGGCGGCGAATTGAGTATAACAAGCCCCAACCACATCGAGTTCATGCGCGTCGCTGTTCCCGAGCGTCGCAAAATGCGGGTAACGCCCCATCAGCTCGACCGCCCGATCACGCAAATAGTAATTCATGTTGTTGGACATCACTTCGATGCCATCCAGTTCGGGCTGATGCTCCTCCAAAATTCGAATAAAGTCCTGTTCCCAGCGGTGGGGATGAGCAGCGACCACGGCGCCCCCGAGTTGATGGACTTCTTCGCAGATTTCGTCCCAGGGCAAGCCACGTCGCAGTTTGCCCATTTGGGTGATGCCATAAACCAGGACATCGCCATCGCGCCCGGTCAGTTCCATGCCCCCCAGAACCACTAAGTCGGGGACCGCCACGCGGAGCTCCTCGAGCTCGGTTTCGGGCCAGAGCCGGTCATGTTCGGTGATGACAATCCCATCCAGACCGATGGCATGTGCGTGCCGTACCAGGGCGAAGGGATCAATGATGCTATCCGGCGAGTAGCGGATCGTATGCATATGCAGGTCAAATTTCATCGAGATTCACTCGGTTACGCTCGGAAGGCGGTTCGGAAAGGCAGCCTTGTACAGAAGATACTTTACAATCAGCAACTTCGGCCAGAGCGATCGACCGCGGATGACCGGCTCAGCTGCGCGGCGTTGGTCCGCGGAAGACTACAATAGTGCGTTGTCCAGCCTCATTCCCCCAATCTTGGAAGGAGATCCATGATGAAAGCTCGTCTGATGACCCCTGGTCCCAGCCCGGTCCCTGAGGAAACCCTGCTGGAACTGGCCAAACAGGTCACCCACCATCGGACTGCCCAGGCCAAACAAGTGTTTGCCGAGGTGGTTGAAGACCTCAAGTATGTCTATCAGACGCAAAATGATCTGATTGTTCTGACGAGTTCAGGCACTGGCGGCATGGAAGCGGCCGTGGCCAACTGTCTGGCACCTGGGGACAAAGCGATCCTGCTGATTGCCGGCCGTTGGGGCGAGCGCTGGCGGGGCCTGTGCAAGGTCTTTGGCATGGAGATCATTGCTGTCGAAGTGCCCTACGGCAAGTCGGTGCAGCCCGAACAGTTGACCAAGGCCTTGGCCGATCACCCCGATGCCAAGGCGGTGTTTGCCACCTTGTCGGAAACCTCCACCGGGGTCACCCATGACCTACGTGCCTTCGGCGACATCGTGGCCAAGACACCGGCCATTCTGATTGTCGATGGCATTAGTGGCATGGGCGCAGGCGAATGTCGTGTCGATGACTGGAACATCGATGTTTGCGTGAGTGGGGCGCAAAAGGCCCTGATGCTCCCACCGGGCTTGGCCTATGTTTCAGTCAGTGACAAAGCCTGGCAGGTGATTGAACGGAACACTGCTGCACGGACGTTCTATTTTGACTTGAAAAAGTATCGAGCCAAGCTGGCCGAGCAGGACACCCCGTATACGCCGGCCAATACCCTGCTCAAGGCGCAGCGGGTCAGCCTCAAGCAGATCCGCGCGGAGGGGATTGAGAATGTCTGGGCGCGTCACGCGCGCATGGCCGCGGCGGCCCGGGCGGGCGTGCAGGCGATGAACTTACAATTGTTTGCCGAGCAACCGGCCAATGGGCTGACCGTGATTACCGTTCCGGAGGGGATCGACGGCAACCAGGTGCTTAGCAAGATCGAGAAACAGTACGGCATCAAGCTGGCCAACGGCCAGGACACCCTCAAGGGCAAGATCTGGCGGCTGGCCCACATGGGCTACATCGACCAGTTTGATGTGCTGGCCGGACTGTCTGCCCTGGAACTGGTGCTCTTGGAGGCGGGCTATCCGCTCGAGTCGGGTGCCGGGGTCGCAGCCGCACAGCGGTCCTTGGTGGGTCGGTAAACCACCGTCCTCGACCGGGCGGGGTCGGCTAGGAAGGTCGGGCAGCCTTAACAAGTGCATCGCCGAGTAACTTCGCCTTGGCATTGGGGTTTACTTCCCTTGAGGAGCCTGCCATCGGAGACCCCGCCATGACCGCGAGCACGGATCTGACTGGCCGCACCTTGGGTGATTTTCAGCTGCGCCGCCGCCTTGGCCAAGGGGGGATGGGTCAGGTTTATCTGGCCTGGCAGCTGACCTTAAAACGCCCGGTGGCGGTCAAGATTTTGCGAACCGATCTGGCCGCCAATCAAACTGCCCTGCAACGTTTTCAGGCTGAGGCGCAGGCAGTGGCGCAGCTGGCCCATGCCAATATTGTGCAAGTCTATGCCATTGGTGAGGAGAATGGGCTGCACTATATGGCACTGGAGTATGTCGAGGGCCGGAACCTGCGTGAGTATTTGGAACGCAAAGGCCCACCCGCACTGCCGGCGGCCCTGAGCATTATGCGGCAAGTGGCCGCCGCCCTGCAGCGGGCCGGCGAGGCCGGCTTTGTGCATCGCGATATCAAGCCGGAGAACATCCTGCTTACACGGAAGGGGGAGGCCAAGGTGGCGGACTTTGGTCTCGCCCGTTACTTCGCCGATGCGGACTCCTTGCGGATTACCCAGGATGGGGTCACGCTCGGCACCCCTCTCTACATGAGCCCCGAACAGGTCCAAGGACAGGTAGTCGATCCACGCTCGGACCTCTATTCGTTGGGCGTCACCTGCTATCACCTGGTTGCTGGTGAGCCGCCGTTTCGCGGCCAAACGGCCTTCGAGGTCGCCTTGCACCATGTCCAACGCCAGCCTCCACCGTTAGAGGAAGTGCGTCCGGACTTACCTCGCTTTCTTTGCCAGCTGGTGCACAAGCTGATGGCCAAAAGCCCCGACCGTCGTTACCAGACGGCGCGGGAAGTACTGCATGATCTGAATCGACTGCGTGAAGAGATCACGATCGGAGGCGATGGGGCCAATCTGGAGCCGATTCTATTTCGCGCGGACACCCCCGTTGAATCGGTGGGACTGGCCGCTGCGAGCGAAACACGGGCACTGCCCCGTCGTACACAGCGCCCCTGGATGCGGTGGGGGACCCTGGCTGGGAGCATCGTGTTGGCCGCGGCTCTGGGGATGCTGGCGGCTCGCTGGATGGCCCCGCAACCGCTGTCGCCGACCGCGCAGGCGGCCGACGTGGCGAGGGTGAATCGAGCGGCGAACCCGCAGGTCGAGTCTCCCCAGGAGGGCAAGGGGGGCAGCCGTCGACTGGCCGATGGACGCATTGAGCTTGGTCGCATGATGACGCTGATTCGGCAAGGTCGCTCCAACGAGGCGGTGAACCGTGCTCAAACCTGGGTCGACACAAACCCTCCACGCAGCCTCCGCGCCCGACTGGGTGAGCTGGTCTTGGGCCTGGTCGCTGCCGAACAAGATCAGGCAGAACAGGCGATCGTCCACTTTGAAAAGGTGCTTTTGAGCAACCCACGTCAACTGATGTCCGGCCTGCTGCGCGATCGCGATCTGGCGTTTGCCGTGGCCGCGGCTTTACGGCGCACGCGGGCCAATCTGGAAGCCGCCGGTAAACCCTTCCCAGCGGAGCTCGAACGCTGGATCGATCCACCGTTTCCTACCTGGCCGCGAGCAAAGGGCCGCTCCAGGTCCTGAAGGGCGTGCCTCGTCATGCCGCAACCCATGGATAGGATGAGAGTGCAATCTTCGACTCACGATCCTGCAGGGAGTGCGATGCATGGCGGGCCAGAAGAAGTTTCTGCTGGATATGGATGGGGTGCTGGTGCGTGGGTCGACCGCTATTCCCGGTGCCGATGCCTTTATCCACCGCCTCCTCGAGACGGGCACGCCGTTCCGAGTGATCACCAACAATCCCAAATATACCCCGGCGGATCTGAGCGCTCGTCTGGTGAACTCGGGGCTACATATTCCCGAAGCCAACCTGTTCACCTCGGCCATGGCCACGGCCCAGTTCCTGGCTTTCCAACGGCCGGGCAGCACGGCGTTTATCATCGGCGAAAGTGGCTTGATGGAGGCGATGCGGGAGGTCGGCTTTACCTCGACCACCGACACGCCGGACTATGTCGTGCTCGGCGAAACCAATGCGTATCACTTGGAACAGGTGACCCAGGCGATTCGCTTGGTCGCCGCCGGGGCCAAGTTTATCGCCACCAATCCCGATCCCACCGGCCCGGGTGAACATGGCATCACCCCAGCGTGTGGCGCCATGGCCGCTCTCATTGAGCGGGCGACCAATGTGAAGCCTTACTTTATTGGCAAACCCAACCCGCTGATGATGCGCCGGGCCCTGAATGCTCTGGGCGCCCATTCGGAAGAGACCACCATGGTAGGTGATCGCATGGACACAGATATTATTGCCGGCATGGAGGCGGGCATGGAAACGATCCTGGTCCTGAGTGGTGTCACCCGCCGCGAAGAGGTGGAACGATATCCCTTTCGGCCGACGCATATCCTCAACTCGGTGGCCGAGATCGAGCTGGTTTGAGTTCGACACCGTGGGCTGCGGGGAACCGTTCAGCCCTGAACCATGGTTTGGTGATCCATGGTTCGGAGGGTAGGATCCGTACGTTTGGTACAGCATTCATCAGCTTTTCCTAGATTGCCCAGATTGCCACTTTCCGCAAATTTCTCATTCCCATAGATTGTGATCGCTTTCGTTTCCTTTTCTGCCAGGATTCCCGCCATGACTTTGACTCCTGCTGTGGTCCGTACGCTTGGTGTTGAGCAACTGGAGGTCCGCGACGTCCCGGCCAGCTCGGGGCTACCGGAGCTACCCGGCATCCCGGAGATCGACGCGGGCATGCAAGATTCGCTCCAGGCGATTTACCAGCAAGGTCTGGCCTTGGGCAACCGGCCCAATGTGTTCGCCAAGGCGGGTGACAGCATTACCGCCGATTTGGAGAGCATTCGCACCCTGGGTTCGCCAACGTTTAACCCGCTGCTGCCGAGCACCTTGGGGCTCGATCCAGAACTGGCGTACACCGCGGCGTATTTCCGGCAAACCTCGGTCGATCCGACCGGGGCCAACTCGTTCAACCGCATGACCCCGACCGCTCAGGGCGGCAACTACACCATCCAAAGCCTGGCGGGGTTGCCCCAAGAACTGCAGACGATCAAGCCGAGCGTGCTGCTGGTGCAGTTGGGCACGAACGACTTAAATCTCCTCCCGTCGGAGAACTATGGGGTGCTGCTAGCTCAGGTGGTGCAAACCTCCATCACCTTTGGAGTGATCCCGGTGCTGACCACGTTGCCCCCGGCAACGGTCTCTGGCGGGATCCTCAATGCGCGGATTGATCTGTTTAACTCGGTCGTTCGCGAGGTTGGCGAAGCATGGAACGTACCCGTCTGGGATCTGCATGCCGCGCTAGTCGGGTTGCCCAACCTGGGGATTTCGGCCGACGGCGTGCACTTGAGTGCCTCGCCCAATGGTGGTGCGTCGTTTACGCCGGTGGATTTGCAGTTTGGCTACAACGTTCGCAACCTGGGGACGGTACAGGTGCTCACCAAGATTCGTCAAGTCGTCTTCGAAGACGCCCCGGCCGATCGTTCTCTGGTATACCCGGACCCGGAGCAGCCATGGATTCCACTGGATCCGGCCCGGCCCCTGGTCGCAGTGGGACTAGGCGCAGGAGCGACTCCGTATGTCCGCATCCTCGAGACCAACAACGAGTCTATCCAGGCCGAGTTGCTGGCGTACGAAGAATCGTTTGCCGGCGGCGTGGAGGTGGCGCTGGGGGATGTGACCGGGGACGGTCGGCCCGATCTGATCACGGCACCGGGTCCCGGTGGCGGGCCGGTGATCAAGGTGTTTGATGGCCTTGATGGCTCGTTGGTGACGGCCTTCTTTGCCTACACGCCGACCTTCCGGGGTGGGGCAAGTGTGGCGGTGGGGGATGTCGATGGCGATGGTCTGGGAGACGTTCTTGTGGGTGCAGGTGCGGGTGGAGGGCCGCATGTCCGCGTCTTCCGAGGGGGCGATTATGCGCTGATCGCCAATTTCATGAGTTTAGACACGGCTTTTCGTGGGGGCATTCGTGTGGCTGCGGGGGACACCGATGGCGATGGGACCGCTGAGATCCTGGTGGGTGCTGGCGCTGGTGGTGGGCCGCGGGTCAATGTCTTTGAAGCTTCGACAGGGACACGGTCGGCGGATTTCTTTGTCGGTGGCCGGCCCGATGCGAATGGGGTAGCCCTGACGGCGGCCGATGTCGATGGCGATGGTCGAGCCGAAGTGATCGCAGCCCCGGGTAGGAATGTGGGGGAGATCTGGATCTATGATGCGGGCCAAGGCGTGGCGGTGGAGTCGTTTCCGATCGAACAAGCGGCTGACTCCGGGACACAGCTGGCCGTCTTGCGGGCACAAGGGGAGCGTCGGGCCACCTTGGTGACCATTGATCGCAATAAAATTCATGTCTATGAAGAAGTCACTGGGCGGACTCGTCGGGTAATCATGTTACCAGGTGTGGGGGATGTCCTTATATATTCGATCGATAGCTAAAAAAATCTGCTTATTGCGGAATAAAGCATTGACAAGCTCGTCTATCAGGATAGGATTGACCTCATAGTAAATCCACTCCCCCGATAGTGATGTGACTGCGTTTTTTCGACACCGCACTCTTCTCAACGAAGAGAGGGTTGCAATGTCTGAAAAACGCTACTTCCCTCGATCTCATCACACTGGCCTGCCAACGAGACTCGACTCAGACGAGAACGGCTGCGCTGATTCTCGGACTACCGACATGGATCGCATGGTTGAACGGAACCAGCGATCCATTCGATTCGCTGCTTTGCATGCCTGGTTTGGCAGACCAACTGCACTGAAAACGTGTCCAAGCTTGCTGAATGTCATTGGCCCTTTTGAAGGCCAGCGGACAAGGTACGCGCCTGCGCCTAGGAGAAACGTGCCCCTTTCTGCTAGCGGGGACTTCGACGTTGGAACTCTTTTATTTGTACTTCAATGATCGAATAGGCAGGATATCATGAGTGCTTTTGGCCACCCACGCCACAATCTGAACCGCTTTCCCGATCCCGCCCGCAAGCAGCGGCCCGTGAAACGCCCTCCCCAACGTGGCCTTTTACGGCTCGAGGCGTTGGAGGACCGAGTCACCCCCACGACATTTGACTTCCTCGATACCTTCGACGGTGCGATCCTCAGTAGCTCGGGGGGCACCGGACCCACCCCGCCGTTTAACGTTGGGATCGGGGCCATCATGAGCTCGCCGAACTCTACGGGCACCGAATCCAGCCTCCAGACGGGTGGTGTCTCGAATTTTGTTGGCACCCCCAATCCCACCCAGGTCGCCAACACCCGCCAGGTGGACATCACCTTTATGGATGGTACTGGCGCGGTGACTGCCACCACCTTCACGGGCTCTTCGAACCTTACTTACAGTTCGGACAACGCGACCATGGGCACCATGGTAGTCACCTACGACGGCATCTCATCAACCCCAGCCGGCCCTATCGTGCTCTCCGAAAGCTCCGTCCGTTTCACGTATGACTCAGATGCCGCGACCGAAGACACCACGGTCAGTCTGGAGATCAACGGCGTGTCCATCGGGGCTTCGCAGTCTCTGACCGGGAATGCCGATGATGCCATGATGGAGTTCGATGCCCAAAGCATGCTGGGCCAGATCATCGATACCATTGAGTTCACCTTCGTGGCCACCACCGCGGCGGACTTTGATATCCACGATATCGATATCGACTTCAGCACCATTGACGCCACGATTGACATCTACCCGGACGCGACCAACGAAGTCGGTGACGAGCATGTGTTCAGAGCGAAGGTGCAAGTCGATGATGGTGATGGGAATGGTTTAGAGAACGCTTCAGGCGAGCGAGTCCTGTTTGTCATCGAGAACGAGGGGACGGATGCCGTCCTGGATGACTCGGAAGACGAGAACGGAGATGGCGTCTATAACAATGACGAGTACGCCTATACTAATGCAAATGGTGTGGCTAGCATCACCATTAACAGCTCCAAAGCCGGTCAGGTCACGACCAACGCCTACCTCGAGGTGCTGGTCGACGATACCACGCTGGTGCGCGACACCGACCCGATGACGGTGGAGGTCGTTTCCGGCCCTGACACCGAGGACTACTTCGGCAAACCGGCGGTCAAGACCTACGTCGACGCCAAGATCGACATCTTCCCGGACGACACCAACGAAGTCGGCGACCAACACATCTTCAAAGCTGTCGTCATGGTTAACGACGGCCTCGCGGCCGACGAAGGCGGTGACGGCAGGGACGGCTTTGCTCCGGCTCCGAACGGTACCCCGGTGACGTTCACCATCGAGAATGCTTACGGGGCCAGTGCCGACGCAGGCACCTACACGGTCAACACTGACAACGGGATGGCCAGCATCACCATCAACAGCGACACCGCCGGCCAGGTGATTGCCAACGCCAGTGTGGAGTGGACTTACGGCGACTTGACGCTGGAGCGCGACACCGACCCGAACACCCAGGCCGAGTCGGGTCCCAATACCTACGACCCTTACGGTGAATCGGCGGTCAAGAAATACATCGACGCCAAGATCGACATCTACCCGGACGAGACCAACGAAGTCGGCGACTATCACGTCTTCACGGCGGTGGTGTCGCTGAACGAAGGCAGCGGCTTCGTACGGGCCCCCGAAGGCACTCCGGTGACGTTCACCATCCAGAATGCTTACGGGGCCAGTGCCGACGCAGGCACCTACACGGTCAACACCGATGCGAATGGCGAAGCCAGCATCACCATCAACAGTGACACCGCCGGCCAGGTGATCGCCAACGCCCGTGTGACGTGGACTTACGACGACGTGACGCTGACCCGCGACACCGACCCGAACACCCAGGCCGAGTCGGGTCCCAATACCTACGACCCTTACGGTGAATCGGCGGTCAAGAAATACATCGACGCCAAGATCGACATCGACCCGAACCTAGCGTTCAACCAGGTCGGCGATGAGCATACCTTTGTCGCGACCGTACAGGTCAATGACGGTCAAGGTGGCGGCTTCCAGCGCGTTGAAGGCCTGCAAGTATTGTTTGTGATCGAAAACGATGGGACGGACGCCGTTCTAGACGCGTCGGCTGACGAGAATAACGATGGCATCTACGACAATGATGAGTACGCCACCACTGACGGCAACGGCCAGGCTCGGGTCACCATTAACAGCGACTCGGCAGGTCAGGTGACTGCCAACGCCCGTGTGACATGGACTTACGACGACGTGACGCTGGTGCGCGACACCGACCCGAACACCCAGGCCGAGTCGGGTCCCAATACCTACGACCCTTACGGTGAATCGGCGGTCAAGAAATACATCGACGCCAAGATCGACATCTACCCGGACGAGACCAACGAAGTCGGCGACTATCACGTCTTCACGGCGGTGGTGTCGCTGAACGAAGGCAGCGGCTTCGTACGGGCCCCCGAAGGCACTCCGGTGACATTCACCATCGAGAATGTTTACGGGGCCAGTGCCAACGCAGGCACCTACACGGTCAACACCAATGACGATGGCGAAGCCAGCATCAACATCAACAGCAACACTGCCGGCCAGGTGATCGCCAACGCCAGCGTGATGTGGACGTACGGCGGTGTGACGATGGTTCGCGACACCCTCCCGAACACCACCGCTGTCTCGGGCCCTGACACCTACGATCCCCACGGCGAGCCGGCGGTCAAGACCTATGTCGACGCCAAGATCGACATCGATCCGAACGAAGCCCTTAACCTGGTGGGCGATGAGCACACCTTCGTCGCAACGGTCCATGTCAATGACGGCCAAGGTGGCGGCTTCGTGCCCGCTTCAGGTGAGCGAGTCCTGTTCGTGATCGAGAATGAAGGGACGGACGCTGTCTTGGACGATTCGGCTGATGAGAACGGCGACGGCAATTTCGCGAATGACGAGTACGCCACCACCGACGTCAACGGCCAGGCCATGGTGACCATCAACAGCTCTACCGCCGGACGGGTCACGGCAAACGCCTTCGTGGAACTGACGATCGACGATACCACCGTGGTTCGCGACACCAACCCGAACACTCAAGACGAATCGGGCCCCAACACCAACGATCCTTACGGCCAGCCGGCGATCAAGGATTACGAAGCACCGGTCGACAAGGGCTTTGAGAAGCCCGAAATTGTCTTGCCGCACGACCGGACCTTTGAAGACGGGCCGGCGTTGATCCTCAAGGACAACCACCTGTTTGTGATCCTGACCGATGCCCACGACAGCCTGGGCTTTGAAGGGGCCTATGGCGATGTGTCGGGCGAGAGCGGCTTTTTCGTCAGCGGCAACTTCCTACACCGTACCGACTTGTTCATCGACCTCAACGGTGACAACGTGTCCGACGAGGAAGGGCTGTCGCGCAACGAGCGGATGAATCGGCGTCCGATCCTCATCGATGGGCTGGTCACCAACATCATCATCCTCACGGGCATGGGCGATGACATGATTGGCCAACGTCCGGGCTTTGGCGACTTTGATCCCGATCGCAGTGACGACTTTGCCAAGCTGGTCACTCAAATCGAGGACACCGGTGGCAACAGCTGCTTCGATCTGGGCGACGGCTTCAACATCGTCTGCACCAAGGAAGGCTTTGACAACATCCGCACCAGCAGCAAGAGCACCAACTACATCGACGTTGGCAACGGTGGAAGTAACATCAACACCGGCAATGGCAACGACACCATCGTGGCCGGCAACGGCTTCGACAACATCTCCACTGCCGGTGGCCACGACTGCATCGATGTCGGCAACGGTGGCAGTTGCTTCGACGCCGGGTCGGGCAATGACAGTGTCACCGCTCGCGAGGGCTACGATGGCGGCAGTCTTGGCGATGGAGATGACTACTTCAACGGTGGCAACGGTGGCAGTTGCGTGATGGGTGGCAATGGCGACGACACCATGATCGGCGGTAACGGCCGCGACGACTTCGGTGGGAACGATGGCAACGATGTGCTCTTGGGCCTGGGTTCCCAGGACTTCCTCAAGGGTGGTTCGGGTATCGATGTCATGATCGGCGGTGACGGCGAAGATATCTTCTTCTCACGCGATGGCTTCACGGATTACATGGCGGATGGCAATGTCGTCGGTGCGGAAGGAGAGGAACTCATCACTAAGCTCGCCAATCTGGATTTCAGCGGCCTGACCTTCCCGTCGGATACCGATCGCGACACTTTCCACTCCGAAGACACGGATGTGATTGTCAGTGGCAGCAACGACCTGATCGGCTAAGCCCGAATTCTAGGTCGAACGAAATCGCCCAACGACCGGGGGAGCCATGTTCGCGTGGCTCCCCCGAAGTCGTCTTTGGTGGAGCACCTGTTCCACGGAACACACCAACTTTCTTGCTTGCTTCACTTCAATTTGAGTTGTCCTATCGATTTGATCCCAGCTGCGCCGACGCCCTGCTAACCCCGCAGAAACGGCGCCTGAAGTGGGGCAATCCTCGCTGATGATTGAAGAATAGACGAGTTCTAGCGACGGAGCCATGGAACGATTGTTTGCATTATTCGCGGATAACGCTAGCTTTGGGATTATTGTATCGGCAAATAATTCATCTATAGTATTGACTCGGTCATCAATCTCGGCGATACTCTCTAGCATATCGGCTTTTAGCAAATAATTTCACTTTTAGTGAAATGCATTTGGTAACTGGGCTCACGGTGAGCCTCCGGTCTGTTCCCCCTGAGGACAAGCCGCGGCCGATCCTGTGCACCCTGTGGAGCGAGCCCCTCTCGCTGCCCCGATTCACACGAGGAATGCTCAGATGACTCTTCGCCACTGGTGGAAGTTCAACCGCAACCACAAGCCCCCCCCGTCCCTCGCGTCTGCACAACCGCCCGCTGCGGCTGGAATCGCTCGAAGACCGGGCCGTGCCGGCCACGCTGGCCGACCCGGTTCAGACCTATTTCGTGCCGCTGCCTGAAGACGACCTGTTCGCAACGTTCGACACGATTAATGACGATGCGGCCGGAGCGGTGAACAACGTCATTTCCATCGCCATCGCTGCTGATGGTACGTTTGTTTACTATGACCACTGGGAGGACGGCTACGACCCGAACTTCAACAACCCGGATACTAAGCAGACTAGCACACAAATCTGGGGCGATGGCGACACAAACAACGGTGTCGCCCCGGGCTTCCCGACTGACATCCTCTCAGGAGGCGACGCCATTGTCCTGGACAATGCGATCCCCCAGGCCAACAACTACCGCAACCCCAACACCATTCTGTTCGACGGTGCCGACCGCATTCAGGCGACCCTGCCGGTCGCCGTCACCCGCTTCGCCTTCCCGGACACGCCCGGATCCCTGATGGCCGGTGCCGTGGAGGTGTTCAATCAAGATGAGTGGGGCGACCGATTTATTGCTCCGGTCGGTGAGGATACCCCGGACTTTAGTGGTACGGACCCGTTCCAATATTCCGTCTTCTATGTGATGGCAGGCGAAGACGACACCGAGCTGTTCCTGAACGGCTCGTCCCTGGGCACCATCGACACCGGTGACAACTTCGTCGTGGAAGACCTCAACGAGGGAGATGTGCTCACGTCCAGCCGACCCGTGCAGGTCGATTTGGTAACTGGTGACATCAACGACACCTACGAGCTACGCTGGTATGCCCAGGTAGACGCTGACGAGTGGTCCAACGAGTACGTCACTCCGGTGGCTGAGGAAGTAGGCTCGACGGGTTACTGGTTCTACAACCCCAACGATGTTGAAATCACCATCTCCTACGAAGGGGCAGACAGTCCCAGTGGGACTTTCAACGTCGATCCCAACGAATCTGCCTTCATCGAGGTGGACGGTGGGGGTGACATCAACCTCTCGGGGGATGAAGTCTCGGGCCTTCGGTTCTTCACAGAAGACAGCGAGAACGGTGGTGCTACACCCGTTTTCTATGCCTTGGCCCAGATCGACGCGGATGACGGCGGGCAGATCTTTGATTGGGGCTTCCCGCTGGTGCCGGTGGATCAGCTGACCTCCCAGGCGCTGGTCGGCTTGGGCCGTGGGGCGACCGACCCCGGCATGCAGTCTCGCAGCCCGGTCTGGGTGACGCCAGTCGAAGACAGTGTAATTTTCATCGACTTTGATGGGGACGGAACATTCGATAACAGCGTCGCGGTTGACGCTCTGGACTCACTCCGGATTGTCGACGATTCTAGCGTCTTTTCTGGCGCTGAGGACGATGAGGACCTTACTGGTGCTATCATCGTTTCCAACTCGACCGATGCGGACAGCAACCTCATTCCTGATGGCAGCCCTGTCAATATCGCCGTTGTCTGGGGACAAGATCCGAGCCGCTCGTTTTCAGGTGATGGCCAAGGGCTCGACCTCGGCACCCTGGTGGTGCCCTTGGCGGTACCCTTCCTCAACAAGGAAGCCATCCTGGTCACTAACCCGGACGGTAGCATCGATAGTAACGGCATCGTCGATGAGGCTGGCGATGTCATTACGTATACTATCCAAGTCAGTAACGTCGGCTTCCAGGATCTGACCAACGTCGTGATTGACGACCCCGCGCTCGCCGACACACTCACCGGACCGGTCGAATCCAAGAACCAAGACGGCATCTTGGAGCGCGGCGAAACTTGGACCTACACCGGCACCTTGACGGTCCAGCAAAGCGATATCGATGGTAATGGTGGTGGTGATGGCGACATCGACAACACGGTTTGCTTGACAACCAATCAAACTCCGATGGTTAAAGCCACAGAAGAGGTACCTATCCAGCAAACCCCATCGATCGACCTGGTGAAGACGAATGGTGGTGTGGTGGACGAGGA
>CAYPIE010000059.1:0-20579 GCA_964410665.1 uncultured Alcaligenaceae bacterium | reverse complement strand
GAGGTGATGGAGACCGACACCAACACGGTGTCGGTCGAGCAAACCCCATCGATCGACCTGGTGAAGACGAATGGTGGTGTGGTGGACGAGGACGGTAACGGTGCCGATGCCGGTGACCAGATCGTCTACACCTACCAGGTGACCAACGACGGGAACGTGACGTTGTTCAACGTGACCCTGACCGACGACCAGCTGGGTGCGATCACGCTGAGCAGTGGTCTGACCGACGAGGACAATGACGGTGTGGCCGACGACCTGGCAGTGGGTGCCGTGGCCGCGGGCATGGCGACGGCGACGCTGACGCAAGCCCAGGTGGATGCGGGGTTGGTGACCAACGTTGCCACGGCCAAGGGGACGGATCCGAAGGACCGCGAGGTGATGGAGACCGACACCAACACGGTGTCGGTCGAGCAAACCCCATCGATCGGTCTGGTGAAGACGGGCACGTTCCAGGACGAGAACGGGAACGGGTTGGCGGACGTGGGTGAAACGATCGCGTACACGTTCACGGTGACCAACGACGGGAACGTGACGCTGACCAATATCACCTTGAGTGACCCGTTGATCATGGTGCTGGGGGGCCCGATCGCGAGCCTGGCCCCGGGGATGAGCGACAGCACGACGTTCACGGGTGAGTACGCGATCACCCAGGAAGACATCGAGGCGGGTCTGGTGGACAATATGGCGACGGTGACGGGGGAGCCGCCGATGGGCCCGCCGGTGACGGACCCGGGGGATGCCACGGTGCCGCTGCCGGCGGCGGCTCCGCCCGCCGACAAGGATTGTGATTGTGACGATGAAATCTTCGAGCCGAAGAAAGATCAGCCGTACATCATCGTCGAGGGAGACACCTTGTACTTGGGCGGTACCGACGGGCACGACACGTTTGAGTTCCGCGGCGTCGACGGTGACAAGGATGCGGTCTTCCTACGAACCAGCTTGCCCCGCGACACCTATGTCAAGATCGATGGCCGCCAGGTGGACTATTTCCAGTGGAAGGATTTTTACTTCGACGGGCTGAGCAAGATTGTCATCGTCTCGTTGTTGGGCGATGAGATGATCACCCAGGATCAGCATGTGCACATCGACACGCTGATCAAGGACAGCGGTGGCAACACTTGTATTGGCCTGGGCAATGGTGACAACCGGCTGTGCTTGGCCGATGGCTTCGACAGCATCACCACCGGCGACGGCAACAATTGCATCTCGACCGGGGATGGCGGCAGCTCGATCCGCACCGGCAACGGAAACAACATCATTGTTGCCGGCGACGGCTTTGACAACATCTCTACCGGTTCGGGCAACGACTGCGTTGAAGTCGGGAACGGCGGCAGCTGCTTCAGCACCGGGGCCGGGGACGACAGCGTTACCGGCGGCGCCGGCTACGACGGCGGCGACCTGGGTCGCGGCAACGACTTCTTCGACGGCGGCGCCGGTGGCAGCTGCGTCGACGGGGGGAACGGCAACGACACCATGATCGGCGGCGCTGGCCGCGATGACTTCAAGGGGGGCAACGGCAAGGATGTGCTGTTGGGCCTAGGCTTCCAAGATATCCTGAACGGCGGTGCCGGCCGCGACACTGTAGTGGGTGGCGGCGGCAACGACATCTTCGTCGCACGGGACGGCCGGTTAGACTTCCTGTTCGACGGCGACGTCGAGGATAGCGATGGCAATACCGATCTGGAATCGATCTTGGCCGCGCTAGAAGGTCTGACTCGGGGGAACGTGGATACCAAGGTGGTGAACGTCTCGGACGCGGATGTGGACACGTTCCAGGCTTCGGAGAGTGAAGATGTCATCCGAAAGGGTGGCAACGACCTGATCGGCTGATCCCATGTTCAGAAGCTGGCGAATGCTCCGGCGGGCTTCTTCACTGGGATGCGCCTGCTCTAGTAACGCCGCCGGACAACCCTCTGCGGAGATGTTGTCCGGCGGCGTTATACTTTGGAAGTAATTTTTTGGAACGAGGTAGGCCGGGTGGCAGTCGAAGAACGGAAAGCAATTATTGTTCGTAACAAATATTTCATTTCTGGTGTTGACACATCATCTTTCTGTGTTATGGTAAGAAGAATAAAGTCGGCTGTTAGCAAGTTATTCTTGCCTTATAGTTGATTCTTGTTGACAGAGCTCAAGACGAGCGTCCTGCCACCAAGTCCCCTCCTTGGGGTGGGAGACCGATACCGGACCATTGGCTGCCTGGAGGACGCAACCACCGGTGCGTATGCGAGGACTTTGTCGGCCCCCGCGGATTTTCCGTACATCCTGAACAAAGGGTACTCTCATGTTGCGCGAAATGCTCTCCCGTCTCGTTTCTCGCTCGAATCGTACGACTCGCCGCCGCGACCATGCAGCGCGCCGCCGGCCGTTACCTTTGGCACTGACCAACCTGGAAGATCGCGCCGTCCCGGCGACCATGCCTCTGGTGACCAGCCTGGGCGTGCAAGTCGGCGAGGTCACGGTGGAATCTGACGCCGACTCGGTGATGGTCAGCTACGCCATTACCAACGACAACTGGCAGATTGCCGATGGCACCACTGTCGTGACCATTGGCGGGGTCGACTACACCCAGCCGGATTCCGCTTCCCCGACCATGGTCAGCTATGACATCGCTCTGTTGGACCTCTGGTCCGATGGCGTCAGCATCGCTTCGGGAGCGGAATTGGAAGTGACCACGCAGGCCCAGGTCGAAACGGCAGACAGCTTGCAGGGCCAAACCCGTCTGCTCTCACTGGAATTGCTTCGAACCAACGGTTCCAACCAGGAACTGCCAATCAACATCTATGAGATTATCCCCGCCACGGGCGAACTGAACCTTCTGAGCAGCCACTCGCAGGCGGTGAAGTTCAATCGCAACGCCGTTGCCTTTAACAGCACCGCCTACGACGCTGAGAACAACCGGTTCTACTACACCGTGGCCGGTCATTCGCTTCATGTCGTGGACCTGGATACCGGTGAAGAACGCAAGCTTGTCGACGACCTCCCGGGCGGCGAACTGGCCGGTGCCACCTTCTACAACAACACCTACTATTACATCCCTCAGCGCAGCGATGACATCTATGGCCTCGCCATCGATGAACAGACCGGCGACGCGGGCAGCCACACCAAAGTTGACATCCAGGGTTCAGAGATCCGCTTTGGCTTCGGGGATGTGGCCATCCGCAACGAAGGGGGGACGGATTACCTCTATGGTGCGGCGAGCTACAGCGGCAACAATGTCCTGTTCAAGGTTGAGCTCGACACTGGCGCTGGCTATACCGAGATCTACCCCGAAAGCAGTCCGACCTTGGGTTCAGGCGGGATCCAGATCGACTTCGGCTCCGATGGTGTCCTCTACGGCATCGATGCTCGCGATTCCAGCAAGGTCTACACCATCGCCCTGGATAAGCAAGAGATCAAGCCCGCGGTCACCATCTACAGCCCCGACGCCGCGACCAAGAGCAGCCCCTTGTTCCCCGACCTGGCCGCTGGCCCGATGCAAGGCGAGGTGTATAGCTTCTCTGCGGACGCCATGGTGACCCTGCCGATTGAGCAGTTTAACCACAGCTGTGACCTATTGCCCGATCTTGATCCGGCCTTGGACAACCCGCGGGGCGGGCTGTACATGGATGAGAGCACCGGCATGCTGACGATTGTCGGTACCGATCGGGGTGACACTATTCTGATCGACAAAGTGAACTACTATGACCGGCGCACCCGGTCGATGAGCGAAAAGGTCGTCGTTCGCGCCGACTTCCTCCGCTGGCGGACCTACATGTACGACGCCAGTCTGGTCAAGAGCATCATGATCTACACCAAGGATGGTCACGATATGGTGCTCGAGCCAACCAACGGCACCTTTGCCATTCCGACCTATGTCAAAGACAGCAATGGCTCCAGCCAACTGCATCTGGGCTCCGGTGACAACATCGTTTGTATGGCCGAGGGCTTTGACAACATCCGCACCGGCAGTGGCACTGGCAACAACCAGATTATGACCGGCCACGGCGGGAGCCTGGTGGTGACCCATGACGGCAACGATACCGTGATGGGCGGCAACGGCTTCGACAACGTCGAGACTGGCGGCGGCCATGACCACGTCGAAGTGGGCCATGGCGGCAGCCAGATCAAGACCGGCGCTGGCAACGACGTGGTCATGGCGGGTGAAGGCCAAGACAATGTCGAAGCTGGCGCAGGCCATGACCATGTCGACATCACCAACGGTGGTGGCCACGTCAAAGGCGGGGCCGGCAATGATACCATCCTGGGCGGCATCGGCACGGATCGTCTGGAAGGCGGCGACGGTGAAGACATGATGTTTGGCTTCGCTAGCCAGGACTTCTTCAACGGCGGGACCGGCGTCGACCACATGATCGGTGGCACCGGCAACGATGACTTCGAGAGCCGCCACGATGGGTCCAACGACTACATGTATGACGGCGATCTGACCAGCACCAACGGCATGCCCGTGCATGAGGCGTTAAAGACGGGCGAAGTGAGCCACCTCTCCGACAACGATCGTGACATCTTCCATGCCGATGTCGCCGAGAAGGAGTCCTCCGACCCGATTCACATTCACTTCAACGCGGGTGATGACCATATCGATGGCTAAGGTCTGCTCGAACCGTCGTTGAGAACCCCGGAAGTACCTCGGGGGCTCGCTCGAAGAGAAAACCAACTGCTCAGCGTCATGAGGCTCTGAGTCAAAATCGCCCCGGACATTTGTCCGGGGCTTACTTCGTAGCGGAGAATCGCCTCGACGAGGTCGGTTCAGTTTCTTTCTGCATACGAAGCTTCAATACGGAATTGTTTTTACTGGCTTTCAATCCTGTTTTGATCACATTTTTATCAGTTATCCGACGGGATCGGTATGAGTCGCTCGCTGCGACATCTCGTGCCACCGTGCAACATTTCCAAACTTTACATCTGGCTTTTCTTGCGGCGCAATTGCAGGTAATATCAAAGATGCACCTTTTTCCTCTCCGTTTCATTGACTCGCAAGACATGGAGACTCCCATGTCCCTGATGCAGGCTTTTTTCGAACGTGCCGGGGGCGTGTTGAGCCAGCACGGCCAACCCGCCTTTGCCGGTGAGCAACCCCTTGCCGTCTTCCTCCCCACCATTGCCAACACGCTCTACCACGAACTTACCGAAGCGCTACGTTGGGGCGACGCGGAGTTCCAGCAGGCGTTTGAGCAACTGTTGCACGCCTCGACGGCCGACCTGGAATGGCGCTCTGCGAACAGCCTCCCGCCCGAGGTCGTTTGCTATTTACAGCAACTGCCTGCCGCGGTGCGCCGCACTTGTCGGCGACCCAGCGATCCCGACGGCGATAGCTTGCCGCGCGGCTTCCATATCGACGAACCGGTCGACTTGCTTGCCTTTTTGCCGTCACGCCCCTGTCAGCTGCAACGCACCCAGCGGCTGGCTGGCCTGGGTAACTGGGAGCTCAACGACTGGATCGGCAACGGCCGGGCCACCGAGGTTTGGCAGGGCTGGGACGAACGTCAGCCCGAACGCTCACCCAACCAGCTCAAGTTCATCTACGGCACCGACGAGGCCGACACGCTGCGGCGGCATGCCGTCGAACTGACCGAACTGGCCGAGATCGACCTGCCCACGGGCGTCATCCCGATCCGGGCGGTGCACCTCGACACCGACCCGGTTTGTATTGAGACGGATGCCCTGGACGGCTACGACCTGACCGGGTGCATGCGCGAGCTGCACTGGCAGAGCGACAAGCCCCGGCCCGAGGTCGCACTGAAGCTGGTGCGGCGCATCGCCCAGATCCTGGCCGGGCTGCACCGTCTGGGCCTGGTGCACCGCGACCTCAAACCGAGCAACATTTTGTTCAAGCCGACCGGCTCGGGCAAATTTACCCTCTGGGTCAGCGACCTGGGCTGGGGGGCGCTGTCGGCCGAGGTCAACCTGGAACACGTCCGCCACGGCACCCGCTCTGGGGAATATTTTCATGAGGCAATCAACGGCGCACACACGCCCTTGTACGCCTCGCCGCAACAGATTAAGCGGCACCGGCCTGACCCACGTGATGACGTTTATGCCCTGGGCTCGATCTGGTATCAGCTGCTGACCCTAGACCCACACGCCAGCCCGCCCGTGGGCCACGACTGGTACGGGGAGTTCGCCCACCACGGCTTCAGCGAGGCCCAGGCGCACCTGCTCGAGTCCTGCCTGGCCACCCGGCCGGACCGCCGGCCGGCCAACGGCCAGGAACTGCTCGAGCGCATCGAGGAGATTCTTCACCCGCCGAGCAAGCCGACCAAGGTCGCTGCGCACGCCGACGAAGACGATGTCGAGGACCAGGCGGTGCACGATCTGACGCTCCGCAACGCCCTGGGCATGTGTTTCATGTATGTCAAACCGGGCAGCTTTGCCATGGGCTCGGACCCCGATGAGTACGGTCATCGCGAAGATGAAGGGCCCAAGCATCCGGTCACGCTCCGCCACGGCTTTTACCTCGGTGGCACGCCCGTGACGCAAGCACAATTTGCCAAGCTCATGGGCTTTAACCCGTCGAAGTTTCAGCAGCTCGATGAGGACGCCGACGAGTGTCCGGTCGAGCAGGTGACCTGGGAACAGGCGGTCGAGTTCTGCGTGCGGCTTTCTGAGTTGTCCGCCGAACAGCGGGCTGGTCGGACCTACCGGCTGCCGACCGAGGCCGAGTGGGAGTATGCTTGCCGTGCGGGCAGCAAGCAGCCGTACGCCTTCGGTAGTTCGCTCAGCTCGGCCACCGCGCACTTCGCCGAGGACGCGGATGATCCGCCGGAAGCGACGCAGCCAGTCGCCCGCACCATGCCGAATGGCTTCCACTTACAGGACATGCACGGCAACGTGCTGGAGTGGTGCCAGGATTGGTACGATGAATACTATTATTTTGAAAGTCCAGCCGCTGACCCTCAAGGCCCAGCACGCGGTATGCTCAAGGTCGCCCGTGGCGGCTGCTGGATGTCGCGTATGACCGAGTGCCGCGCGGCCGCCCGCATGGGCCTGCCGCCGGAGCACAAAGCGGCCAACCTAGGCTTCCGGGTGGTCTTGGTTCACGATCACCGCGATGGCTAAGGCCACGCAGCTGAAACCTCATTCTTGTTCCTGGGTAGTTCCCTAAAGATGCTTCAAATAAAGGGGAGTTATCCATGCTATTTTCTAGGCGAATATGCGTAAGTGGATTCGCGATTCTCGCGAACCTTTCTCTTTTGGGCACGCTTGGTTCTGCCCGGCCTGGCCTGGCCGAGGAGGCCAAGGACTCCCCCAAGGCCAAGCCCGGCGTGATTGAACGCCACACGATGACGATCGCAGGCCGGGAACGGGACTATCTGATCCGGGTGCCGAAGACGCCACCGGCCGATGGCAGCAAGCATCCACTGATGATTTACCTGCACGGCGGCGGCGGCAAGGCCAAGCTCAGTAACACCGAGACCAAGCCACCGTGGATCGCCATCGCCCCCAACGCCATCGACAAGGCCTGGAACGTCGGCGGCCTGCCCAAGCCGGCCTGGTCGGACAGGCCCCGAGATCCGAGTATCGACGACATCGCCTTTATCGAAGCTTTGATCGATCTCGCCGTCGAAAACGAAGGGGCTGATCCCTCCCGCGTGGCCATCGCCGGCGTCTCCCGCGGCGGCATGATGGCCTTCCAGGCCCTGTCCGAACTTAACGACAAGATCAACCTCGGTGTCATCGCCATCGCAGGCTTGCCCTCGCACATCTGGAAGGGTTACCAGCTCCGCCGGCCGACGCACGTCCTGATCATGAACGGCACCGCCGATAACTGGATGAAGTACGGCGGCGCCGCGCTCAGCTGGCTCCGTCGGCCTGAGGGCAACCGCGAGCGGATCAAGCTACTGCCCACCGAGCAGACCGCGCGCGAACTGGCCAAGCTGCAAGGCCTCGACCGGGACCCCAAGGTCAGTAAACTCCCCGACACGGACCCCGACGACGGCTGCACCGCCGAGGTGTACGAATGGCTCGGCAAGCCCGGCCAGGGGAGCGTCACCCTAATCAAGGTCATCGGCGGTGGCCACACCATCCCCGGTCTACCCCAGGTGATCCCCGAGGCCCTGGTCGGGAAAACCTGCCGGGACTTCGACGGCATGAAGCGGATCGGGGAGTTTCTCAACGCCGCGCCCGCCCGGACGGCTGAGCGCTGAGCCCGCGAAGGGCGGTGGTCACCTGGAATCTCCCCGGGATGAATCCGATGGCGTCTGACCGACGAAACAGTGTTAGACCGCCCATTTCGTCCTTTCCGGGAGAGCCATGTGATTACCACGACCCACGCTTGCTTCGTTGTCACGCTCGCCCTCGGGGTGAGCCTTGCCGAGTCGGCGGCCCAAGAGCCCCGAGCGAAACCACCCGTCAAGCCCCAGCCGGCGGCCGAACGCGCGGCCAACCCACAGGCGGATGCCTCGGCACGCCAAGGTGTCGAGGTGTTGCTGTCGACGGCCCGGTTTTTTGCGTCCCAGCCGTCGGCCTGGTGTCAGGTGAAACTCCGCACCGAAGAGCAGGGGACCATGGGTTGGATCCACAACACCGCGACGGCGGAATTCGCCTTTGCCGGCCCGAACCGGTTTGTCTTTGACTGTGACCAGCTGGCCGAAGGGGACGTCAACCGGGGCTACCGCTACCTCGTCCGCTGCGACGGCAAGTACCTCATGCGTTGCGAGTGGGACCGCTTTTGCCTGGCCGAGGCGCCGACAAATTTTCGGGACATGGCCCGCTCCCCGCTGCTGGTCACCCGGGACCCGTGGCGGCCCGACCTGAAGCGCTGGATCCTCTTGCTCGACCCGGAATCGGTCAAGAGGCTGGTCGCCTCCAGTCAGGTTTCCTACCGGGGGACGACCCAGGTCGGCGGCGTCGACGCCCATTGCGTTCGCCTTTCGGCCGACACCGAGGGCGAGCGGGCGTTCTTGGGCTACAAGTGGGATCTGTACATCGCCAAGGGGGAACGCCCGGTGCTGCTGCGGATCAAGGTCTACTTCGACCGGCTGTTTCCCAGCCTGGTCGGCCGGGACCGCCCCTCGGACTCCTACCTGGCGTTCCGCTCGTGGTCGTTCGCCGGGCCGAAGGCCGAAGCCGCGCTACGGCCGTCGATCCCGGACGGGGCCCAACTGGTGGCCGGCCCCGGCCCGCTGTTCGACCGGAACGATGATGCGGCCAACCCGATGGCCGGCAAACCGCTGCCGAAGTTCCGGGCGAACGATGCGTCCGGCGCGGTCATCAACTCGGCAGCGTTGCTCGGCGAAGGGCCGTTGGTGCTGATCTTTTGGGACGCCCGATACACGAGCCTGCGCTACCTCTGGGAGAAGCTCGGCAAGTACAAGCCGCAATACGCGAACAAGGGGGTGCGCTTCGTTGCCGTCCAGGTCGGCCCCGAGGCCCGTGCCAAGGTCCGCAAGTACGTCTCCGAGCTCGACGACCCGCCGGAAATACTCGACGGTATGCAAGGTAAAGGGCCCTTCGAAAAGGGCACCGAGTCGACCTATCTGTGGAACCCGCTCAAGCCGACTGACTTCCAATTGGGCGATCTGGTGCAGACCTATCTCGTGAGCCGAGACGGCCTGGTGCAGCGGGTCGACACCGGCCTGATCCAGGACCCCAAGCAGCAATTCCTCCCCGCCCTCGAAGCCGTCCTCGAAGGCCGCAACTGGTTCCAGGAGGACCTGGCCGCCCGGGAAAAGACCCGAAAGCAGCTGGACCACTTGCTGACGAAGTTCCGTGACCACGTCGCTGCCGCGGACGCGGGGGGATGAATGAGCCGGGAACCGCGGGTGGGCAACGCGGGGGTTGGGCGATGAACGTGGACATGACCCGGAATTGCTTGAGTCAACTCCCAATCACTCAGGGGAGCATCTGAACGGTTTCATGCACCGTCAGAGAGTAAGACAAATTGTGTCCAAGGAGAGCCGCTTCGAGATGATCGACGAACGCCTGCCGAGGTGCAAGTTCGCCGGGAACCAGAACCCAGTAATCGTGGACTTCAAACCCTGAGGAGACGAGATCCGCGATCGGCGAGGAGGCAACAACGCTGATCGCTCCGGTCGTATGGCCGATGGGCCCCACGTTCTCTGTCTCCAAAACGCTGCGTGCAACCTGCAACCACACTTCAAGGCGGTCGAGGATATGAACCGTACCCGAAATGTTGTGACTTCGGTGCCACGCCGCCATGACAAGGCCTTTCTCGGTTTGCTACACGATCCCAGGTCTATGCTGGGACCGTGTAGCAATTGGGGCGTCCAAGGCTTGCCGCCGGCTCGCGCCCGGTTTGCAGTGGAGGTTGATTCCGGTTCAACCTTCCTTCGATCATTCTAGCCACCCGCCTTTTGTCCAGCACCCCGGTCCGAGAGGCGAAATCTCCCGCCACAGCCTACAATACTGGAAACCCCCGGCGAACCCGCCGCCGGGGAACACTCTCCTTGCTGCATGAACGAGGTGGAAACGCTCCCGATTATGGATGCCCATACCCTGGAACTGCTCGAGTTCGACAAAGTTCGTACGCTCTTGGCCGACTATGCTGCCTCGTCGCTGGGCAAGGAGCTGGCCCGCCAGATCGAACCTGGCACCGATGTGGCCACCATTCGCCGGGAACTGGTGCTGGTCACCGAAATGACCGAGGCACTCGGCGCTGGACAATCGCCGCCGTTTGGTGGTCTCCACGATGTTCGCCTGTTGGTGCGGCGAGCCGCCATCGGCACCATGTTGGCTCCTGAGCAGCTCCTGGAGGTGGCCGAGACGCTGCACTGTACCGGAGCGATGTACCGCTATCGCATGCGCATCGATGAGCGGCTGGGCAATCTCATCGAGATGCTGGCGCCGATCCAGGACCTTGGCCTCGTGGCCAAGACGATCACCGCCTGCATCGACACCCGCGGCCACCTGCTCGATAACGCCAGCCGCGAATTGGCGCGCATTCGCAACGCCCTGGCTGAGATCGATGAGCGGGTGCAACACGAGATCAAACGTCTGCTGCGCGACCCAAAAATCCGCGAGATTCTGCGTTACCCCAACGCCACGGTCAACGGCGATCATTACGTCCTACCCGTGGCCGCCAACCATCGACAAAAGCTCCCCGGCGTGGTGCATCGCACCAGTTCGACCGGCGAGACCGTGTTCATTGAGCCGACCTCGGTTTCCCGTCTGAGTGCGGAGAAGACGGTCATCAAGGGAGAAGAGGAACGAGAAATTCGCCGCATTCTCCGTCGCCTGAGTAATGAAGTGGGTAAGGTCGCGGTACCCTTTGGCGTTGCTTTAGAAGTGATGGCCCAGGTGGATCTGGTGACGGCCAAAGCCCGCTACAGCAATGACTATCGCATGACCGAGCCGGAGGTCAACACGGAGGGCAAGCTGTATCTGCGCAATGCTCGCCATCCGTTGTTGGAACATCTGTTTCGCGTGGAGGCCAAAGCCCTTGGCCTGCATCGCCTACCCCCAGCTCCACCCGCACCGCCACCTCCCGCCGCTCCTGTGGCAAAGGAAAGCAATCGCTCTCACAACGGTAAATCGAAGTTGGCCAAGCCCGAACCCGAGGATGACACCCCGAAGGCACGCCAGGTCGTGCCCATTGATGTGCATCTGGGCGTGGCGTTCAACCTGCTGGTCATCACCGGGCCGAACACTGGTGGCAAAACGGTGACACTGAAAACCACCGGCTTGTTGGCGTTGATGGGGCTGTCGGGGATGCATATTCCAGCCGGCCATGGCAGTCGGGTCCCGGTGTTGACCCGAGTTCTCGCGGATATCGGCGATGAACAAAGCCTCGAGCAATCGCTGAGTACGTTCAGCTCGCATATTTCGCGTATCGCCACCATCTTGCAACAAGCGGACCAACATAGTCTGATCCTGCTGGATGAATTGGGTGCGGGCACCGACCCCACCGAAGGGGCGGCGCTGGGCCGGGCGATTCTCGACCACTTGGACCGCTGTCGTTGCCGAGCCATTGTCACCACTCACCTGGGCGATCTGAAGACCTATGCCTTCTCCAATGATCGGGCGGAGAACGGGGCAGTCGAATTTGACGTCGAGACGCTGCGGCCTACCTACCGTCTGTACATTGGCCAGTTTGGCATGAGTAACGCTCTGAAGATTGCCCGACGTCTCAAGCTGCCCCGTGACCTGATCAACCGGGCTCACAAGTACTTACGTCGCCGCAAAGGGAAGACCCGTGAGTTGGGCCAGCTGCAGGATCTGCGGATGGATGCCGAGAAGGCGCGTTCGGAAGCCCTGGCCGCTCAGGCGGAAGCGGCAAAGCAACGCGAGGAGTACGAGCGCAAGGTCAACGAGCTGGCGGTGCAGGCCAAGCAGGCGGAACGGTTGCGTGAGATGCGTGCCAAGCTTCAACCGAACGAGAAAGTCAAAGTCACCCGCTTTGATCAACCGTGTCGGGTGGTCCGCATCGATCACCGCAAGCTGATTGCGGTGGTGAGCGTGGGCATTGGTCAGTGGGAGGTCCCGCTTGAGGAGATTTACCCACTGGATTGGCAAGGGAATTAACCTCATCCTTCCCTTGATTCACTTCGGCTCAAAATGAATCTGCCGTAACATAGGCATCGATCACCGCCTGGTCGCCCGCAGGGCCCGGTCGCGAGTTGCCATGTTCCATGCCAACAATACCCTTGAATCCCTTGTTGTGAATGTGTTTGAACACATTGCGATAGTTGATCTCGCCGGTGCCTGGCTCTTTGCGCCCTGGGTTGTCACCGACCTGGAAGTAAGCAATCTCGTCCCAGCACTTGTCAATATTCGGAATTAGGTTGCCTTCGCTGATCTGTTGGTGATAAATATCAAAAAGGATTTTGCAGGCAGGACTCTGCACTGCTCTACAGATGGCATATGCCTGCGGAGCATAGCGTAGAAACACCCCACCATGATTGGCGAACCAGTTGAGCGGCTCGAGCACCATGACCAGACCATGCGGTTCGAGGATCTCCGCGCAACGGCGCAAAAGTTCGATGACGTTGGCGGTCTGGTAACCCATGGCCAGTCGGTCACGACCGCCTTCATCCAAATTGCCGGGGACCACGGTCATCCAGGTGGCCTGGACCCGCTTGGCCACCTCGACCGAGTCGCGGATGTCCTTGAGCACCGCTGCCCAGATGTCGGGGTCCTTGCGGGCAAAGGTTCGCTTACCGATCGAGCCATGGGCGACAAATACGCCCATCTGTAGGCCATGCTGCTCCATGGTGCGGGCGATCCGCGCTTGCATCTCGATCGGTCGCTGCTTCATGCCGTTGTCTTCCCAGGCGGTGAAGCCTTGATCGGCGGCAAACTTGAGCTGGTCGATCAGGTCCCTGCCGGCCAAGTGGCGGAACATGCCAAAATGTGGCGCGTATTTGAGATGAAACGTATGTTTGGGCGTTATTTGATGACCGTGGGCGGTGGTGGTGTGCCAACTGGCGGCGGCCGCCGCCAGGCTGGCTTGCAAAAAGGTACGACGTTGCATCGATTCATCCTCGGGGTGGACAGAAAGGAAACCGCTTGCGGAGTTATAGAAACTCCCGTTTCAGAAAAAAGACATACCGGTTTTGTAAGGTCCCAGCCGAGTCCCCATGGGGTATGGAGACTGTTGCGAAAGGGCCAAAGGTGAGAAGTATTCGGTACTCCGATGGCTGCGAGCGTGGAACGCACTGCTTGAGCTTCGAGCAGGACCTTCTAGAGGATCAGGTATCATGGCCAGAAATCTCCGTCGCGGATCGCGGGTAAAGTGGCGTGTCGATCATCGTTGGGTACATGGCAAGGTCCTGGTACGCTACACCCAGGATGTGACCCATATCATCGATGGCATCCCAGTGACACGGGTGGCGACGCCGAGCAATCCGGTGTTTCTGATTGTGCAAGACGATGGTCGAGAGGTTCTGAAGTCAAAATCCGAGCTGGAACGTGACTACTAAGTGCCGCACGCATTGCCGACACTCTCGCACCGGGCGGTGTGCGTCGCGATCTCCGGATGGTCTCAAGCAAGCGGCTTGTGATTTGGATCCATCGATCATAGCGGTGTCGATGGGGTGTCCGAGTAGCTTTTAGCGAAATCGGGCCGGTCGACGGTTATTCTTGGCGACACATGCTCCCCATTTCAGCAGATTCTCACTGCAATCGTCGCGGTCGATTGGCACTTCAATCAGGCTCAGGCCATCGTGTTGGATGGCTTTGCCCAAGGCATCGGCGAGGTCAGCCTCGGTCGTGACGCAGCATCCCCACCCTTTGGTGTTGTCCCCCTTGAAGACGTCAACGAGCATGGAATACTTCCAGTTGTTGATGCGATTGTACGGGCCGTCATGGATTTCTGCTTCGATCGTATAGCCACGGTTGTTAATCAGAATGATGATGGGTTTGGTGTTATAGCGAAGCATCGTTGAGACTTCTTGAGCGGTCAGCTGGAACGAACCGTCGCCGATACAGGCAATCACCTTGCGGTTGGGCGCTCCCAGGCAATAGCCCAAGGTGGCACCCACCGACCAACCAATCGACCCATACTGCATTTGGATTTCGAAGCGAGCCCCGCTCGGGAACTGGAGACTCACCCCATTAAACCACGAGTCTCCGGTTTCGGCGATCACTGTTGATTCAGGAGTCAAGACTTGTTCAATCTGGGCAAACAGTTGGCGCGTGGTTAATGGTTCCTTGGATGGCTCAGTCGGCGATTCTGTTTGCGCCCGTTGGAAAGACTGCAGCGAAGCATCGTTGCGTTGCACTCGACCGGCCAGCTCCCGAAGAAAATCCCGCATGGTCACGCCGTTGTAGGTTTCCCCGGCAATCACCACACTATCGGTGCGCACGTCAATCATTTTGTTTCGATCGATCAACATGGTATGGCCCGTGGTGGTGTAATCGGAGAAGATTGCTCCGACATATACGCATAGGTCAGCAGACTCGACCACCGAACTACACCCGGGAGAGCTGACGGGTCCCCAGTATGTGCCGATGGAATTGGGGTGTTGTTCATCGAAGAAGCTTTTGGCGTTGGGCATCACCGCCACCGCATAGCCGGAAGCATCGGCCACGGCACGAAATTCTGCTTCGGCATTGCCTGCCCGGAGTTTGACCCCCGCGACCAACACCGGCTTTGCCGCCTGATTGAGCAGGGTTTCGGCGTGGGCAAGTGCTCCTTGTAGGGACTGTGGATCACTGGGCCGAAGCCCGACGAAGACTCGAGGGTTCGGCTTGGAGACGGGGGCACTGGCAATGTTACAGGCGACTTCCAGATAGACGGGTTTGCGGGTTTGCAGCGCGGTCTCTAGGGCACGATCGATCTGGGACGGCGCTTCGCTAGGATGTTGGATCGCGACTGCGGTGGCCGTCACGTGCGCGAAGATCTTGCGGACGTAGTCGTAATCCACCACGCCCAAGGTATGGTGCAACAATTCGTACTCGGCGGTGGCGTTGGTGTTGGGGCCTCCCGAGATGGCGATGACCGGCAGATCTTCGGCGTAAGCGCCCGCGACGGCGTTCAGCAAGCTCAGTCCGCCCACACTGTAGGTCACAACCACGGCCGCTGGGCCACCGCTCGCCCGGGCGTAGCCATCCGCGGCATACCCGGCGTTGAGCTCGTTACAGCAAGAAATCATTGTCAATCTGTCGATCTTCAGAAACTCATCGAGGAGGATAAGGTTGAAGTCGCCGGGGACTGTAAAGAAATGCCCGACACCCAATTCGGCAAGGCGTAGGGCAAGATATTGGCCTACAGAGTAGCTGTCGGTTGGAGCATTCACTCGGATGTCCTCGCATTGTCTTTGATCTAAAAAGCGAAGGAAGCGAGACAAACGTGGCCGCAAAACTCAATCGAACACTTGGCCATGCTGGTAGCGTTCATCAAGGCCGGCGGCCGCCGTCAGCTCGGCGACATTACTTTTGGTAAAGAAGCCGTTGAAGTTGTGACAGCGCTCCACATATTCGGTAATGAGCAGACTGTACTTGGAGTGTTTGGAGAAGATCTGCTTTAAGTCAGGCACGTCCTTGCATTCGCCAATGACTTTGTTCAAAAACGGGATGCCTTCACGCAGAAGCGCATCGACCACGTAGTCAACATTTTTCTCATGGGCTGGCTCGTAGTCGCCGTCGCGGACCTCATAGGCCCAGTGATGCATGCGGCGGCCGAAATTCCGCACGAAATCCTCGGTGGGCATCGGCAGCTTGTCGAAGGAGTTCACGAAGGAGGGCGTGTTGTTGGCGGTGAAAACCTTGGCTGGGGAATGTTTATCGTCCGACACGCTGGGATGCCGGTTGACGTTGGTCGAGGAATTCATCGCCGCGATATTGTAGGCTCCCCAGAAATAATAGTTCGACAGGGTGAGGAATTCGAGGATGGCATCTTCGCGTTCACCGGCCAACACTCGCGTCGCCATATGGTCGAGTCCCAAGATCTTGTCGGCAAAGCCGAGTTCATGGAACTTCGCGTCAATTTGATCGAGTTGGTTCTGGGTTGCGCCCGGCAGGGTGCTGGGCAGACCCAGATGGAGGGCGGCAAAGTCGCTGAGGTCCACCGAGGTGTAACCGACTTTGTTATAGGTGTAGTCGGAGAGGATAGTGAACACAAAGTTTGGGTTTATGTAAAAATGGTTTTGGACATCCGACGGATCCGAAAAGCGAATATCATGCGAAGTCAGGATCTTGCCTGTTTCCTGAACATCCTTGGTTCGGAAGATTTCCCCAACATACCGAGCGTTCGGGGTGTGCCGGGCGTTGGGGTATAGTTTGTTCATGCGGGTTAGCTCGTCTTCGTAGCCGGCATCCAGCGGCTCCAAGACAAACAGCACCGGTTGCTTGGCGGCCGTCGGAGCGGGGCATCGCAAGCAATAGATCGTGTGCGTTGGGTTGCGGTAAAGGGATTGCAGGCGATAGGGAGTCATCAGATAGAGCTCCCCTAGGTAGTCGGCGGCCGACCCCGTATCGACCGAGATCACCAAGGCGGCCATGGTCTCCAGCAAATCGTCTAGCCCACTGGACTTACGCCGCTGGTAAATCTTGAGGCGGTACTCGTTAAACAAATCGGAGTTCTTTTTATCTCCGAGCGGTTCATAGCTCATCAAGTCAATGCTCATGACACTTTCCCAATGGACCTCATGGAGGCTTGTGAAGAACATCAACGCCGAGTTCAATTGCCCACCAGCGGGATGTACGCAGGGTCCCACCAGTGCTGCTCAACGAGTGCTTCGATGGGGGTGTCGGTTTCCCGGGCCAAGCCTTCGGCTCGGGCTTTCTGGCCCACCGCGATGGCGATCTGACGACTGAGCTCGCGAATTGTTTCTAAGGGCGGCAACAGAGCGTCCTCGGGAGCGGTTGAGGCCGTGGAAGCTGCTTGTAGAGCAACCGCGGCAGCCATGAACATCGTTTCGGTCACTCGGGTTGCCCCTACGGCCAACAGCCCCAGCCCCAAGCCAGGGAAAATGTAGGCATTGTTGCACTGGGCAATCGGAATCGACTTCCCGTTATAGCTTACGGGTTCAAACGGGCTGCCGGTGGCGATGATGGCCTTGCCCTCGGTCCAGGCCAATAACTGCTCTGGCCGGGCTTCCACGTGAGAAGTGGGATTCGACAGTGGGAAGATAATCGGCCGCTCTACCTGCGCGGCCATCTCGCGGATGATGTTCTCGGGAAACGAGCCGGCGTGGCCGGTGAGGCCGATCAGGATGGTTGGCTTGACATGGTGTACCACCTCCGCAAATTGCGGCGTGGCATTGCCTGCGAGGTTCCAGCCGGATAGATGGCTCGGCTTTTGCGCCAAGGGCGCTTGGAAAGGTTGCAGACCAGGCTGTCCTTCGACGAGTAGGCCTCCGATGTCCACTAGGTAGAATCGGCTCCGGGCTTCGGCCTCGGACACCCCGTCGAGCACCATGGCCTGCACCAGCTGCTCGCTGACTCCACAGCCGGCTGAGCCCGCACCCAGGACACAAACCCGCTGCTCAGCCATTTTTCCACCGGCCCGAGCCACCGCCGCCATGATGGTTCCCGTTGTGACCGCGGCGGTCCCCTGAATGTCATCGTTGAAGGTGAGGAGGCGATCGCGGTAGCGGTGCAAAATCGCCTCGGCATCCGGAGTGGCAAAGTCTTCCCATTGCAGCAGGACGTTTGGCAACTTGCGCTGGACGGCTGCGACAAATGCTTCCACGAAGTCTTCATAATCCTGGCCACGGATCCGCTCGTGTCGCCAGCCCATGTACAGTGGATCGCTGAGGCGTTCCTGGTTATTGGTGCCAGCATCAAGCAAGACCGGCAGCGTCCGGGCCGGATGGATGCCGCCAATGGCGGTATAGAGGGAAAGTTTGCCGATCGGGATCCCCATGCCACCGACGCCCTGATCCCCCAGTCCAAGGATCCGCTCGCCATCCGTCACAACGATCACGTCGACTTCGGGATTCGGCCGATTGTCCAATATGGTGTCGATGTGATCGCGAGATGGGTAAGGGATTATCAGACCACGTGGGTTGCGGTAGATATGGGAAAATTGTTGGCAGGCTTGCCCCACAATCGGCGTGTAGATAATCGGCATCATCTCGGCGATGTGCTTGAGAACACATTGGTAGAAGAGCGTCTCGTTTTGATCCTGTAAATTTCGCAAAAAGATGTGCTTTTCGAGATCGTCGTGCTTGCTACGAAAAGCTTCATACACTCGGGTTACCTGCTCCTCGAGGCTGTCGATGTGAGGTGGAAGGAGGCCAAGTAGACCAAGCTCCAGTCGTTCCTGCTCGTTAAATGCGGTCCCCTTATTCCAGATCGGTGAGCTGAGAAGTTTTTGCCCACGCAGGTTCGTCCGGAGCGCAGCTGGCTTGGCATGTTCCATCTCAAGATCCTTTTGACAGCGCAGGAGAAGTGAGAGGTTTGGCCATTTCTAAGCCAGGTGTACGGGACTCCATCCATAACCATTGTCTTTTTTGTATGGCCATGGGCTTGAACGGCAACACGCTCAACCAATGCAATGAAAGTGGGCGTGATGGTTGGTACAGAGGCGGTAAGCTGATGGACGAAATGCGGGGCCGAAACCCGCAGGAAAAGTCGGTCGCCACTGGTGCGGGGCTTGGCGGTGAGGCTCGGCTGAATTGCACGAATCGACTCCGTCAGTATAATAGCAACGTTTGCTATGGGCTCTCGTCGAATTGTCTTTTTCCGGCCGATCCATCCCTTTGCGTGCAACAACTGGTTGTCGGGAGCTGACCGGAAGCGGACTCGGCGGGCGATTTTTGATTTAAGCCGCTCCGAGCAGATGTGGGCGGCGGAAAGGAAGGAAGATACCGTGACCACGGAGCGATTTCTTTTCACCAGTGAGTCGGTGTCCATGGGCCACCCCGATAAGGTGGCCGACCAGGTGAGCGATGCCATCCTCGATCATTGCCTGCAGGCCGATCCGATGAGCCGTGTCGCGTGCGAGACCCTGGTCACAACCGATCTGGTGGTGGTCGCGGGCGAGATCACCACCAAGGCCGACCTGAGCGAGGCCAACGTCGACAAGATTGTTCGTGATGTCATCCGCGATATTGGCTATGTTGATTCACATATCGGTTTTGCTGCCGATACGTGCAAAATTCACTCCTATCTGCATACCCAGTCGCCGCACATTGCGATGGGCGTGGATACTGGCGGGGCCGGCGACCAGGGTATGATGTTTGGCTTCGCCTGTAATGAGACGCCGACTCTGATGCCTCTGGCCATTGATCTATCACACCGGCTGGTGGAGAATCATGCCAACATGCGTAAGTCTGGCGAGCTCGGCTTCACCCGCCCCGACGCGAAGAGCCAGGTGACCGTCGAATACAATGCCGATGGCACGCCGCACCGCATCCATACCGTGGTGCTCTCGACACAGCATGATGACAGTGTGGTGGTGGAGCGGGCTGGCCAGAAGCTGTTTTCCGATGAGGCTCGCCAAATCCTGATCGACAAGCTAATTGAGCCGACCCTGAAGTCAAACCGGCCTGACCTGATCAAGGGGCCGCTGGTGATGATGCGGCCCGACGCCCCGGATGCCGCAGTCCCGGATAACGCCATCAAGTGCTTTATCAACCCCACCGGCTGCTTCTTGGAAGGTGGTCCCCATGGTGACTGCGGCCTGACCGGGCGGAAAATCATCGTCGATACCTATGGTGGCCGTGGCCGCCACGGCGGGGGAGCCTTTAGCGGCAAGGACCCCACCAAGGTCGACCGCTCGGCCGCCTACATGGCTCGCTACATTGCCAAGAACATCGTTGCCGCGGGGCTGGCCCGGATGTGCGAGGTGCAGCTGGCCTATGCCATCGGTTATCCGGAACCGCTGAGCGTTTGGGTCAACACCAGCGGTACGACCAAGCCAGGTCTGACCGAGAGCATGCTGGCCGACTTGATTCGCAAGCACTTTGAGCTGACGCCCAAGGGGATTATTGAGTCGTTGCACCTGCGTCGACCCATCTATCGTGAAACCGCCCGGCACGGCCACTTCGGCCGCAGCCATGACAACTTTAGCTGGGAAAAGATCGACAAGGCTGAGGCCCTGAAAAACGATGCAGCGCGGCTGTCTTAAGCAGCGGCAGAAGCGTTTGCGATGCCGGGGAAGAGGCAGAGGCGCTTGCGCTGCGGGGAAAGAGACAGAGGCGCTTGCGGTGCGGAGAACCCCCGGACTGACGTCC
>CAYPIE010000058.1:0-38600 GCA_964410665.1 uncultured Alcaligenaceae bacterium | reverse complement strand
AACCGCCTCTGCAACTCTGACTTCCCGCAATCGCCTCTGCCGCTTTCCCCGCACCGCAACCGCCTCTGCAACTCTGACTTCCCGCAATCGCCTCTGCCTCTTTCTCAACTGCTGCGATGCTGTCCACTCGACTCGCCGTTCACTTCGCTAGCTTCGCCTTGCGGTCCAGGGTAGCCAGCGTCTCTTGTAGGGTGTACTTCAGGTAATCATCCTGAGCGTACAGCAGAGATTCCGCGGCAATATCCTGAGCCTTGAGGGCCTCGGCAGGCTCGACAAAGCTCAAGGCACGGATTGCCTCAAGACGAACCCGTGGATGCTCATCATTGACCTGTTTTTGCAGCCGTTCCAGGCCATCCTTCAGCTGATCACGCCAGTAGCACAACACGCGGGTGGCACCCGCACGGGCATTGGGCTCGGAAGAGCTCAGCACCTTGTCCAGCAATTCTGGGTGAACGGCATCATGATGTTGGCACACCCAGAGCGCCTCGAGCAGCTGACGGGGATAGTCTGCATCTTCTTTGTCGAGACCTGCGACCCATTTGTCGATCGCCGCAACGACCTGTTCAGTGGGGTGCAGGCGTAGCGCTAGGCGAGCCTGGGCACGGGTGCGATCTTCATAGGTCTTGAGCAGTTCAAGCAGTTCCGGAACGGAAGCATCCTTCATTTTGGCAGGATTAAGCAAAGGTTTGTTCTGATAGTAGACCCGCCAGATGCGGCCATGATTAACATCGCGGTTCGGATCGCGAACCGAGTGCTGCATGTGTCCGACTAAAGGGTTGTACCAGTCACAGATGTACAACGCCCCATCCGGACCAAACTGGAGATCGACCGGTCTGTAGTTGGGGTCGCTCGACTGTAAAAGTGGCTCGACGGGGTCCGCGGCAAAGCCTGAGCTATCCTCGCGGAACTTGTACTGCAGAGTCCCCTGGAAGCCAATGCAGTTGTTGAGCAAGTAATTGCCTTGGAGTTCCTCGGGGAAGTTGCGGCTGGAGACGATTTCGCAGCCACAGGTCGGTCGCCACTGCTTGACCATGAATTGCTTCAAGCCGCCGTGCTTTTGCGGATAGACAACATCACCCGAAAAAGCGGTGCCGTAATAGTTGGCTCCACCTGAAGCATCGGCGACAAAGTTCTGGCCCCATTGGTTAAACACATGGCCCCAGGGGTTGGCGAAACGGTAGGAGACAAAGATGTCTAGCTTCTCGGTCCGGGGTTCGTAGCGGAAGATGCCGGCGTTCTTGACGCGTTCGGGGCCATAGGGAGTCTCCACCTGGGAATGGTGGAAGGTACCCTCTTGGAAATACAGAGCTCCGCCCGGTCCCCATTCAAACGCGCTCAGGGCATGGTGGGAGTCGGCCGAATCAAAGCCATGCAGGATGATCCGTTTCACATCGGCTTGGTCATCGCCATCGGTATCCTTGAGGAAAACCAGGTTGGGCTGTTGGGCGACATAGACACCGCCGTCGCCCAGTTCGATCCCAGTAGGCAGATGGAGTCCCTCGGCAAAGATGGTCTGCTTATCGGCGCGGCCATCGCGGTCAGTGTCCTCAAGGATCAAGATCTTGTCGTTGGGAGGTGTGCCGGGGAGATACATCGGGTAGGTGGGCATCGTGCAGATCCAAAGCCGCCCCTGGCCATCGAAGGTAAACTGACAAGGATTCTGCAGGTCGGGAAAGTCCACTTCGGAAGCAAACAGGTTAATGACAAACCCATCGGGTAGTTTAAAGGACTTGATGGCATTGTCCGGGGGGTTGATGAGGATCTTCCGCTTGAAATTGGTATCGACGTTGACAAACTCCCCGGTCCCCGAATCATCAATAGTCGCCGGCATCGACTTGCCTTGGGCCACAGCCCAAATCCGCTGGTCGCGTTTGGCCACCATCTTGCGGAGCTTGACAAACTCGGCAGGAAAGTTGACCACCCCGAAAGGATTCTTGCGGCCACCGTAAATGTAGTAGCCATTCACCGCACGGTAGTCGTAGAAGTGCTGCAGATTCTTTTCATTGACCTCGGCCCGCAGTTTGTCCAGGTCGACCGAGCCCAGTTCGGACGGGGCTGGGCCAAACAGCCCTTGATCCAGGATCGGGGCCAGTTTGGCGTAGCCCGCCTCGGTCAGATGGCAGCCGTTGAAAGTCAATGCGGTCTTGGGATCATCCAGCAACTTCTGGGATGGCGTAAACAGATCGACAAATACCACATTATTTTGCTCGGCAATGGTCCGCATTGCATCGGTATATTGCTTGATCTGTGCATTGTTCCGCTTGGCCATGAGTAGCTTGCGCTCGAGAAGATCCTCATTGGCAATTGGTGATAGCAGGGCCAGTTGGGGCGTCTTGCCGTTGTACTTGGTGGTCGTAGTGGTCCGGATAAAATCGGTAAGATCTTTCTTAAACTTGGGCAATCCCTTGACACCGGCAAACGACTCATTGAAGCCAAACGCGGCAATGATGATGTCGGGTTGGTGATCCTGGAGCGTGTGGCCGTGATCGTCAAAGTCCTTGGAGCGTGGCCGCAGTGTCAGCTCATCGGCGGACCAGCCCAGATTCCGAACGACCAGACGATGCTCGGGGAAGCGGGCATGCCACAGGCTTTCACAATAACCGAAGTACTGCATCCGCTCGGCAAAGGTGTTGCCGATCAGCACGATTTTGTCGCCAGGCTTTGGCATCAGGTGCTTGGCTTCGGCCGCATGGGGGGTGGCCACGAGGCCCAAAGCTCCACAGACAGCGAGCAGGTGGATGGTAAGGAAGCGCATAGTTTTGTGGATTCTCAGTCTCGGCGGGCACGGAGGGTGGTGGGCTACGTCTTCATCAGATTCCAGCCTAATCGATTTTACACGCGGAGAAAAGCAATGCCTGGGCAAGCGATCGGAGATCGGCTTTGCTGTCAACCTGCCTAGTCCGCTATGGTGACATCAACGCCTCCCTTTGAGGTCACTCGCGATTTTCCAAGAGATGGGCATGACGGAACCACCTTTGCGTCTGGGGACTCGTGGCAGCCTGCTAGCACGCTGGCAAGCCGAACATGTGGCCAGCCGGCTGGCCCCGGTACTCGCCCCACGAACCGTCGAACTCGTGATCATTGACACCCACGGCGACCAAGTGCAGCATCTCCCGCTCTCCGCCATGGGCGGGTTTGGGGTGTTTACCCGTGCCATTCAGCAAGCGCTGCTCGACGAACGCGTGGATGTGGCCGTGCATAGTCTCAAAGATCTGCCCACCATTGCCGTCCCGGGCCTCATTTTGACCGCCACCCCACCGCGTGCTGCCAGTGGCGATGCATTTCTGTCGCACCGCCATCGCCGCTTTGCCGACGTCCCCGAGGGTGGGCGGATTGCCACGAGTAGTTTGCGTCGACGGGCGCAGCTGTGGAATCATCGGCCCGACCTGCAAATCTCGGATATGCGCGGAAATATTGACACACGTTTACGCAAACTTCGGGATCAGGATTTTGATGGGCTGATCTTAGCCCAGGCCGGGCTGGAGCGGCTTGGCCTCGGCGACCAAATCGTCGAGGTGCTCGACCCTGGCTGGATGTTGCCAGCGGTCGGCCAGGGAGCGATCGGCCTGGAGAGCCGCGAGGAGGACCTGCTCACGCGCCACTTGGTCGAGGCCGTCAATGATCCGGATACCTGGAGTGCGGTGCAGGCCGAGCGGGCCATGTTGGCCGCCTTAGGCGGCGGTTGTCTAGTCCCGATTGGCGCGCGCAGTATCATTGCCGATGGTATGCTGACCCTGCGTGGCGCGGTCCTGGCGGCCGATGGCTCACGAAGGATTGTCGATAGCCATCGCGGTCCCTGCGAGGGGGCCTTGGGCATTGGCAACGAATTGGCCGCCAAGCTGATGTTGGCCGGGGCCGGCGAAATTCTGGATCTGCCTGACCACTGAGATCGCTGCTTCCTCCAAGGAATTCAAGGAGACTCCCCATGCGCTGGTCGCTATTGTTTGTGTTCTTGCTGGCCTTCTCCCAGCAAGCCACCGCCGAGGCTCCGCCGGTTCGGGTGATGAGCTTCAACATTCGCTATGGCACAGCCAACGATGGTGAAAATGCCTGGGACAACCGCAAGGAATTCCTCGTCGACACCATCAAGGCCTTCAAGCCGGACCTGCTCGGCACCCAGGAAACACTGAAGTTCCAGCGTGACTACCTGGCCGAGCAACTGCCCAGCTATGCGGTCTTGGGCGTTGGTCGTGACGATGGCAAGGACGAGGGGGAGATGATGGCGGTGTATTACCGCGAGGACCGCTTCACCAAGCTCGCCGGCGGCCACTTCTGGTTGAGTGAAACACCGGACCAGGCCGGGAGCAAGAGCTGGGATAGCTCGTTGCCGCGGATGGTGACCTGGGTCAAGCTACGCGACCTGAAAGCAGACCAAGACACTCCGCCCATCGCCTTTTTCAATACCCACTTTGACCACCGCGGCCCCAAGGCTCGTGAAGAATCAGCCCGGTTGTTGCGTGCGAAGATCGAGACCCTGGGCAAGGGGTGTGCCGTGGTGGTAACCGGGGACTTTAACTCCGCGGAGGGCAGTCGGCCGTACCAAAACCTATTTGCTCGCACCGCCAGCACGGGTGCCTCCCCGGTAATTGACACCTATCGGGTCGTCCACCCGGAGCGGAAGCCGAATGAGGGAACCGGCAGCCGCTTCCGGGCAGATCGCACGCGTGGTTCGCGGATTGATTGGATCGCCTGCTCGCCCGACTGGAAAGTCAAGGAGGCAGCGATCGACCGCACCAGTCGGGATGGCCGCACTCCCTCAGATCATTTCCCGGTCACAGCAATCCTGCAGCGATAAGGCCATTGGTGACAAGGGGGGTGGTGACCCCTCGATTATTTGGGATTCACCACCTCTTTGAACACTTTCGGGGATCCCGACGAGTGTTCAAACTGGATGCGCAAACCATCGACCCCAAGATTGATCAACTGAGGCACAAAGGCAGGCAGGTCGCCCTGGTGAATAGTCAGTGTGGTCATGGCCTCTTTACGCTGCACCGCCACGACCACCGGGGGTAATTCGGCGAGCAGCTGACCGAGTTGGCTTCGAAACGCTTCGATGGTTTTAAACTGCGCTTCGGGTGAGTTGGCATCTGGCTCGGCAGGCGGGACGGGCACCTTCGACTTTGGCAACACTTTGGCGGGACGGTCTGACTTTCCTCCTACAGGCAACCCCCCGCTCAAGCGAACCAGCGGCCCCCATTGCAGCGTGCCCAGCACGCTAGCTCCACGGTACGCTTCCAGCCGTTGCCGCCAATCGGCCTTGGCCAGCATGCTGGCCTCTTCGTCGGCGGTGAGGGCTCGGGCCACGCCGTTGCGGTCGGGACCCAGGACGACGACGTTGTCGGCCTGCCCGTAAAACAGCGGACGGCCCCAAGGCAACTTGGAGCCCGCGATGGCCCGAATCTTATGCCTGTCGATGGTCTCGGTAATCGGGAAGAGTTGGCTACCGACGAGCAAGCCCAGCAGCTTGGGCAAGGCGTTTTCCAGCTTGCCCGCACTGGTCCGATCCATGTGCAGCACCAGCATCGGCAGCGGTAGGCCTACTTGGGGCAATTCTTGAGCCAGCGGCAGGGTCACCGTGATCCCATCCAGCGGAGCAATGATATCGCGTTCCAAGGACAAGCCCAGGGGGCTCTCAAGGGCTTGGAGGGCGGCTGGGTTAAACGGCACGCCCAACGCAGCTGCTGCGGACTCGATCAACCGCAGGGTGGCGGGAATACGCGCCTCCGGCTCAGGGGTACTCAGGGTGATCATCAGGGCATGGCCCTCAGGCACCCGGCGGAGCTTAGTAAGCGCGACCCGACCGGCACACAGGTAGTCAAGCAACGGATGGGCTTCCCCGGAGTCCATGCGGGCCTGCAGCTTGAGTGTCATGCTTCCCTGCTCCAGCGTCCAAGCTCCGCAAAGCGAAGCCATTTGATCCAGACGCAAGAACTTCCGGATCGGCTCCCAATCTCGCGCGGACTGGCTGCCGGCACCTAGGAGCAGATCTTCGACGTTTTTGGCCATCTGCTTGGGATGGACATAGAAGTAGATGCCAGGTGACTGTCGTAATGCCCGCCCATCGGGGAACCCAGGAGCTCCGCTCAGGCTCAACATGGGCTCGTTGCCCTTCATGCGTTGGATCACCGGCGTCAGAGCTGCCTTGCTGGTGCCGATCAGGATCGTCCCAGGCTCGTAGGCATAAGTCGCGGTATAGTCCCGTGGTTTCTCGGCGGCTGGTTGAGGCAAGCCATTGGGACCAAAGCCACGAAACGGTTGCTGCTGATACAGCGGCAGCCCGGCCACTTCACCGACTTGATCCATGCGGTAGGCGGAGCTCAAAAACGCCCGCATGCCAAACCCAGGCAAGTTGCTCGTGCCTGTACGTAGTACCAAGACAACTTCTGGTTCTCCAAGCTCCGTCATTCCCGTGAGGCCCACGGCCACGCTCTCGATTCGAGCAGCTTCGGCAAAGGCTTCGGGGCTGGCAAAAGTACCGAACATGCTGAGTTCAGTAAACCGCCAAAGCCGACTATTGGGATTCGCCTTGCGGATCTGGTACATATAACTAATCATGTTGTCTAAATGGGTTCCCTTGACCAACGCAGCCGCTTGTGCGCTGAGATCTGCCGGACGGTTGACTTCCGCATAAAACCAGGTGTCGACCGGAAACCAGGTCGCCGGATCCTTGGCCAACGCGGGCGTGGCCCCCAAGATCCCTAGCACCACGCTCAGCAAACCACTTCGCCAGTTCATCGATCGCGACTCCGCTCGTTTGGACAAGTTGACACCGCTGTGAGAGCATCAAAGCATATTCATTGTCACTGTTTCGTAGGAGAAAAGCAATTCAAGCGCAGCTCCGCGTACCGACCGCCGCCTTGACAGCGTTGATACGATCCGATGAGATAGATCGCTGAGAACATATCTTGTGGATGAACCTCTCGTGAAGTCGCGGCGTAAAGGGATCAGTGTGGCGAAGCCGGCAAATGAACCGCTCGACCACCTGGCAGATGAAGAATTGCTGCAACGGTTTCGTCAGGGACATCGCGCAGCCTTCGACTTGCTGGTCCGGCGCTATGAACGGGAACTGTTTGGCTACCTCCGACGCTATCTCGGCGATGCCAACTTGGCAGATGATGTCTTCCAGAACACGTTTTTACAACTGTACCTGAAATGTGATCAGTTTGAAGCTGGCCGTCCGGTGCGCCCCTGGCTGTATACCATCGCCACCAACCAAGCGATTGATACCCTGCGACGGCTCGGCCGCCAAGCCATGGTGAGCCTTGACCAGCAGACCGGCGAAACGGCCGAGGGAGAAGTTCGCAGTTTGATCGAGCTGATCGAAGGGCGAGCCGTCGACCCTGCCGCTCACTCGGAGGAGGAAGAACGCCGCGTGCGGATTCGTGTCTGGGTGGATCAGCTGGACGACAAGCTTCGCCAGGTGCTGTTATTGGCCTATTATCAGGGGCTCAAGTATCGCGACATTGCCGAAATCCTGGACATTCCCGTTGGAACGGTCAAGTCGCGGCTGCATACCGCCCTTCTGCGCTTGCAAGAGGCAGGGAATGCTGAACCCTCGCTTCCCGACCTTTGACCTCCTTAGCCCGCGAGAGAGTTATGCGTACGCATTTGATTGGGTATCTGCTCGATGCCCTCGACGAGCCAACGCGGCATCACGTCCAACAAGCGCTGCTTGAGCAACCGCAACTGCGTCACGACCTGGAGATCCTGCGGCGTGCTCTGGAACCGCTTGTGTCGGATCGACGGGATGAGCCGCCGCCGCCGGGCCTGGTGGAGCGAACGCTGGCCCGGATTGATGCCTGGGAGCAAGCCGCAGACGAACTGCCATCAGCGGCGCATGGATGGCTTGCCCCGGTCTCGGCGACGACGGCGAGCATCACGCCAGAGAACCTGTGGGGGGGTGAGGATGACCGTGAGGCCGCCTCGGCCTGGTGGAGTCGGCCAAATGTGCTGGTCGGCATCGGGGTTTGTTGCCTCATCCTCGGTCTGGTCGCTCCGATGCTGCTGCGTGTTCAGCACACCCACCAAATTCAGCTTTGTCAAAACAATCTGCGGATGTTGCATCAGGGGGTGATCAGCTATGCCGCGCAGCATGAAGGCCGCTTCCCCATGATTGCACAGGAGGCTGCCGGCGCCACCCAGAGTCCGACGCAATTCATGCACATTCTGCACGACCAGGGCTACCTACCAAGCAACCCGTCGTTCGCCTGTCCCGATGCTGTGGCATCGACAACGGAGCTGGGCAATACCTACGCCTACCCGCTGGGCTACCGTGATGAAGCGGGCCGGCTGCATGGTTTCGACCTGCAGACTGCTTCGGACTGGACCCCACTGGCAGCCGATTTACCCGCGTCCCATCGGCAGGGGAAACAATCGGGAGGGCCTCATGGCCACGGCCAAAATGTGCTGTTTTTCGGTGGGCAGGTGCGATTCTGTAATGCCCCAACCGTCGGCTTTGGCGGCGATGACATCTATCGCAACCTGTACGGTCAAGTCCAGGCCGGCATCACTCCGTGGGACAGCGTCCTCGCCGGTGCCGATGCTCGACCCTGAATGGTCGCCGTTCCACTGTCGAAATAGTCAACTTGGATTCCTTCGCACACCAAGCGAAGTCCCAACCATCCCCGCGAACCGCAAGCGACTCTCTGGGGAGGTTTCTCCATGCGCAACTCTTGGCACCTACTTGCCGGAGCCTGGCTGGTCAGCTCGGGAATACCCCTTGCCGGGTCCGTCCACGCAGCTGAAGCGCCGAAATCCCCGGGAAGGCTTCGTGAGGAAGCCAGCCATGTCGTGATCGGGGAAGTGAAGGACATGACAACCCGCACCGAATTCTCAGACATCGAGGAAGGTGGGTTTGATCATGCCATCTGGTGCACCATCACGGTCCAAACGGTTGAGAAGGGCGCAGGCATCGTGCCAGGCGACACGATTCATGTGCGTTGTTTTCGCCCGAAAGCCCGTTGGGCCTCCTTCCAATGGATCTCGCTGCAGGGACACCAGCCGATCCCAGAGATTGGGCAGACGGTGCGCGCGTATTTCCGGGAAGACCAACAGTACTCGGTGGTCCATCCGAATGGATTTGCACCCCTTCAAGACGAGGCCCTGCTGGAAGCTGCAAATGTCCACGCACACTGGTCACTCCTGTTTGTCTTGTTCTTACCGCTAGACCTCTGGGTACTAGTCGGCTTGGTGATGTTCCCCATGGTCATTTGGGCCCTGCGTACGCGGCGACCGGGAACACGTCGCGTGCTTAAAGGACTCCTTGCGGTGCCAGTAGGGCTATGGACGGCAGGCTTGGTCAATGGCTTGCTGGAACTGTTGGGAGGAATCGAAACCAATCATTCTGGGGCATTTCGCCTTGGGGTCGCCCTATTGGGTTCTTCCCTCATCTTACCTTACCTAGCGCTCACCAGTTGGTTAGCCGTCACTGCATTGCGACGGCCCTGAAAGTCATACTGCCTTGTGTTACACCGGGGTCTGCGAAGGGGATGGATTGTACCCAGCACCCGCAGTTGCTGGGAAAACACGCATCTGGACAGCAGGGCTTGCGGGTCAACCCGTCCCGGAGTTGATGACGGGCGTGCGCACCGAACCGCGCCCAGAGTGGATTGCGATGCAACCAATCAGGATTTTTGATATGACGATGAAAAATACGCTATTGACAATGAATTCTCTTCTCCTAGAAATAGAAGGCTGTCATTCAGATCTTTTACTGTACATCTGCTGACTCAGTGCAACGGGTGGACTGGGTTGTTGATGAATCTTGATGAAAAGAGGAACGCAATGCTCCCTGAGGATCGTTCGTGGCTTCGTCGCAATGCTGCTACTCGCCGTGGAGCGCACCATAAAGTGTTACGGCTTGAATACTTGGAAGATCGAACACTCCTCAGTGCTGCTACCCCTCTCATCGATTCCTTAGACCATGAAGCGCTGGTGCGTGTGCTGACCGAAGAACTGAACAGTACCATGCATCTTCAGCAAGTCAGCGATGCCCCGCAAGCGATCACCAACGTAGGCTTGGTCACCAGCGAAGCAGACCTGGCGATGAACGCCGTGCAAGCCCGCAACGACTTTGGCGTCGATGGCACCGGGATCAAGATTGGGGTGCTTTCGGATAGTTTTAATGCGTTAGGCGGCGCGGCGACGGACATCGCCAGTGGCGATCTGCCTGGGCCTGGCAACCCCAACGGATACACCACCCCCATCGTGGTGCTGGATGACCTGGCTGGCGGCGGGCTGATCGACGAAGGTCGGGGGATGATGCAGCTGATCCATGATATTGCCCCTGGGGCTGAATTGCTGTTCCATACTGCCTTCCGTTCCGAGGCCGATTTTGCCCAGGGGATCGTGGAACTGGCCAACGCCGGCGCGGACATTATCATTGACGATATAACCTATTTTGCTGAAACGATGTTCCAGGATGACGTCATTGCCCAGGCGGTCGATCAAGTCACCAACGCTGGGGTCGCTTACTTTGCCTCAGCAGGGAATTACGCCCGGGACAGCTATGAAAGCAGCTTCCGCGACAGCGGCACGTTCATCAACGGCATCGGCGATCTGCATGATTTCGATCCGGGCCCAGGGGTGGATATCCTCCAGCGGATCACCGTCCCGTCATTCACCACCGTCACCCTATCGTTCCAGTGGGACCAACCATCCGCCTCGGCTGGCGGGGCTGGCTCGAACAGCAACTACAACATCTATCTTGTCAATCTCAACGGTCAGGTTCTCGCTTCCGGCACCATTGACAATCTCAACGGCGACGCCGTCGAGGTGTTCAGCTTCCAAAACCGCAGCTTTACACAGACCCAGTATAATCTCGCCATCAGCCGGGTCTCCGGACCAGACGCTGGAGTGCTCAAGTATATCCACTTCGGGAATATGAGCATCAGCGAGTTTGCGACCAATAGCTCGACAGTGTTCGGCCATTCCAACGCCAATGGTACCAACTCGGTCGGCGCGGCCTTTTTCCAGGAGACTCCTGCGTTCGGCGTCTCCCCCGCCGAACTTGAACCCTTCTCCTCCGCAGGGGGCACCCCGATCCTATTCTCCCCCAGCGGCCAACGGTTGACCCAACCGGAGATCCGCAACAACCCCGACTTCGTCGCCCCCGACGGCACCAACACCACCTTCTTCGGCTCGGATACCAGTGCCGATGCCGACACCTTCCCCAACTTCTTCGGGACATCGGCCGCCGCCCCGCATGCGGGCGCGGTCGCGGCACTCATGATAGAAGCCGCAGGTGGCTCCGGTTCGCTTACCCCGGCCGAGGTCGGCTCGGTACTCGAGAGTACCGCCATCGACATGGATGATCCTGACTTAGCCGGCTTTCAGAGTGGTTTTGACTTTGCCACAGGCTTTGGCCTGATAGATGCCCAAGCCGCGGTGGCCAGCGTGTCCGCGGCGGACACCACGCCCCCGGCGATACCTAGCGGCCTGGTCGCCGTCGGCCAAGATGACCAGGTCTCTTTGGATTGGAATGACAACACCGAGCCCGACTTCGACCGCTACATCGTCTTCCGAAGCACCAGTGCCAATGGCACCTACACCCAGCTCGGCACCGGCGTGCTTACCGCTTCGCAGTTCACCGACACCGACGTGGTCAACGGCACTACTTACTTCTACAGGCTCGCCGCCGTCGACACCAACAACAACCAGTCCGCTCAGTCGGCGGAAGTCTCTGCTACCCCCCAAGCCGCGGCGGACACCACGCCCCCGGCGATACCTAGCGGCCTGGTCGCCGTCGGCCAAGATGACCAGGTCTCTTTGGATTGGAATGACAACACCGAGCCCGACTTCGACCGCTACATCGTCTTCCGAAGCACCAGTGCCAATGGCACCTACACCCAGCTCGGCACCGGCGTGCTTACCGCTTCGCAGTTCACCGACACCGACGTGGTCAACGGCACTACTTACTTCTACAGGCTCGCCGCCGTCGACACCAACAACAACCAGTCCGCTCAGTCGGCGGAAGTCTCTGCTACCCCCCAAGCCGCGGCAACAGACCTCTACTACTTCTCCTTGAAAAACGGCACCACGCTGGATGGTTTAACGGTCACGGATGAAGATGTCGTTGCCTACAACCCGCAGAATGACAGCTACAGCCTGTTCTTCGATGGGTCGCAGTACGGGCTCGACGCTGCAGAGATCGATGGCTTACAAGTGCTTGAAGCCGAAAATGAAATCTTGTTCTCACTCGTCGCACCGCAAGCCTTCAACGGATTTACTGCTGACGACTCGGATATTGTCCGTTTCGATCGCAGTTCTGAAACCTTCTCACTGTATTTCGATGCCAGTGACGTCGGGCTAACCGCGAACCGTGAGGACACCGATGCCTTCAGCCTGGTGGACAATCCCTCGGCTCCCCTCGGCGTGCAGATCGTCCTGTCGACCCGTGGCAACGTCAATGTTCCCAACGCGTCGGGAGCGGACGAAGATCTCCTGTTGTTCACACCTACCTCCCTGGGAAATGCCACGAATGGCAGCTGGAGCTTGCTGTTCGATGGCAGTGATGTCGAGCTTACTGCCAATGCGGAGGACATTGACGCGTTGGCCATTACTCCACTCGGGAATTACCTGCTGAGCACCACCGGGAATCCTTCCGTAACGGGAGTCGGTGTGACTGAGCGCGATGATGACATGATTAGCTTTGCACCGAGCTCGTTGGGCACGACCACCTCCGGAATCTACCAACCGGGGCTCTTCTTCGACGGTCCCAATTCCGATGATCTTGGTGGTTTTTCCCTTGGAAGCCTCCCCACTTCGGGCGGCGCAGGCACTAATGCTGGTTCAGCGAATGTGTTCTACCGAGGTAGCCGCGTTCCCTCACTCCAAGGAATTGGGGATCGGTTCGACAGCCTGGGTGAAGTTCGCTTGGCGAATCCCCTTCCCTCGACGAGCGAAAAGCCAATACCAAGCTTGTTCCTCGACAACACCCGACCACGAGCTGCTGCACAACCAAGCATAAATGTCCAAAATGTCCTTCGAGCGTTGATTTCCTTGGAGTCACCGACCTTGCGTGTCCTCGAGCAATTGCCGTTTGTATCCCTCAGTCAAGGGGAAACGGCCAACGACTCCGGATTGTCACAGGAAATGTTAGTGTTGGACAGCCCGCTCCTTTCTAAATCGGGTCAGGCTCTACAAGTCGTGTTGTCCTCGGACTCGGCCAAGCCCATGCAACCGATCGGGGAGGGGTTTGCCGCATGGGACTCCGAACGAGCGTGACGTGAAGAACTCGGGCGGAGGCACCCGCTGCGGATGCCCGAAGTTCTTTGGTCGCTCGAGCAGCTGTGCCATCCAACCAAATGACTTCAGGCCGGCCAAGCGCGGACCGGCCGACCCCATCGTCGTTCCGTTCCATCTTGTCGCTGGCTAGCCACACACGACCTGCCGATCGACCGTTGGTGCGTGGGCGTGTTCATGGGCCGGGTACGACACCGTGAATGCGTGACGGCAATCATGTGGGTTTTCCCGAAGCATTGCCTATATTTCCTATATCAATGTCTGATTTACTGTTGGACGTCTGGGATCTTGGCTTATTGGAAAGCGGTTGGGGGCGTCCTACCCCAACGGGTTGCCAGGTCTGCAGGTCCTGCTGTGATTTGAGGAACTTCCGTGCCAGGTGGGGTAACAGAAGCGTGTGGTGCAAGCCGGTTAAGATTTGCTAGGATCTTTCAGAGCACCACCAGATGCATTCCTCTTGGACCCATGGCCTTGCCTGTGGGAAGGATCACGTTATGACTGAGTTCGCCAAGGCTTCCCGTTCGAATAGCTACGATGAGGTTCCCTACGACAGCCATCCCTTTGCTCAAACCCATCCCGATCGTTTAGCCACGGTTGGCACCCTGTTTGGCATGCGGCCAACGGCGGTCGATCAATGCCGCGTCCTTGAATTGGGCGTTGCCTCGGGAGGGAATCTGATCCCGATGGCTGAGGAGTTTCCCAACAGTCAATTTGTGGGCATCGATCTGTCGGAGCGACAGATCACCGAAGGCAAGGGGATCATTCAGACGCTAGGGCTGTCGAATATCGAACTCCACCACGCCGACATCGCCGATATCGATCACACCTTTGGCAATTTTGACTACATCCTCTGTCATGGCGTGTTTAGCTGGGTGCCCACCGCAGTTCAGGAAAAAATCTTTGAGATTTGCGCCAATCAACTTACTGCCCAGGGAATTGCCTATATTAGCTACAACACCTATCCCGGCTGGCATATGCGTGGCATGATCCGGGATATGATGCGGTATCACGCCGAGCGGTTTAACACGGCCACCATGCGCACCCGCCAAGCGCGTGCCTTACTCGACTTTCTGGCCCAATCGGTGAAGCAAGAAGGTCCCTATCATCAGATGCTCAAAAACGAGCTGCAAAACCTGCAGAAGCAAGCCGATCACTACCTGTTCCATGAGCATCTTGAGGAAGTCAACGATCCCCTTTATTTTCATGAGTTTGCCGAGCGTGCCCAGGCCAAAGGACTGCGTTATCTGGGTGAAGCCCGTGTTGGCACGATGATCCTGTCCAACTTTGGGCCCGACATCGAAAAGACGCTGCGCATGCTGGCGACCGATCAGATCATGGTCGAGCAGTATATGGACTTTTTGCGCAACCGCATGTTCCGGGAAACCCTATTGTGCAGCAACAAGGCACAAACCAACTGGCAGATCCAGCCGGGAGTCCTGACACAGTTGCATGTGGCTTCTTGGGCAACCCCGGTGCAGGAAGACTTTGCGTTGTCGGGGAACGAGAATATCTCCTTCAAGTCCCCGACCGGTATGAGCATGGCGACCAATCAACCCTTGTTGAAAGCGGCCATGCAGTTGCTCCGTCAGGTCTGGCCCGGAACGATCCCGTTTGGAGAGCTCCGCCAGCAGGCCCGTCAACTGCTTGGCAATGGCGAGGTCACTACGGAGCAGGCTGAGCAAGATCAACAAATTCTTGCACTTGGGCTACTCAATTGTTATATGGGTTCGGATCTGGTCGAGTTGCGTACCCAACCCCTGAAGTTCACGCGCGAGATCTCCGAGCGACCGGTGGCCAACTCGATCGCCCGTCTACAAACGCCACGTATGAATATGGTGACCAATCGGCGGCATGAAGTGGTCCGGCTCAACGATCTGGATCGGCATCTAATTCCTCTGCTGGACGGCAGCCACGACAGAGGTGCGCTCCTCGAGAAACTCACCGAGCTGACCGTTCAGGGCAGCTTGACCATTCAGCGCGACAACCAGCCATTGAAAGATCGCGAGGAGATCCGCGCTGCCCTGGAAGGAGTGATTGAGCCAAGCCTGCAAGGACTGGCCCGGCACGCATTATTAGTCGGCTAAACCAATCGGTGCAGCCAATGCGGGTAAACAAAGAAGCCCCAAGCTTGCTTGGGGCTTCTTTGTTGGAAGCAGAGGTGCATCAGCCTCGGAACCAATTATCCGGCACTTCATCCAGTTTGCGGGCGACCACCGCGACATAATATAGCGGCTCGCCGCTAATCGACAGGCGATGCTGATAGCGGCGCATCGCTTCGATGCGGATAATCTGCTGTCGCTTTAAGGCATGCACCAACTCACAAAAACCGGTGTGGTCATCATCATAGAGAAAGTCTTCTTTGATGTTAAAGGCTAACCAACCGGGGGTATCAATAAGATCCAAGGCTTTAATAAAGGCGGTCGAAGGAATGTCGCCAAAGCCTAAGGCCGCCACGGTCGTCAGGCAATTGAGTTGATATTCACGTAGGCGTTCTTCGACTTGTTCGGGGAGATCGGTAAAGTCGGCTACGACATAGTCGTGATACAACCCCTTCCGATCGCGCAAGGCTGCCTCGCGCGCCTCGGGAATGATGTCGACTCCGACCAGCGTCCGGACCCCCAGGGCAACGAATTCATCGCCGACCATCCCCGAGCCTGCACCTAAGTCGAGGACACGCAATCCTTCCATAGGATCGTCAAATTCGTCGAGGACCTCGGCCAACAGATGCGCTACACGGGTCGGAGAGGTGCATTCAAGACGCTCATAAAAGAGTTTCTCATACAACCCCTGAATCCGATAAATTTTGTCATAATCGTGCAGACGCAGACGAACTTCTTTGCCATTGACGGTGATCTCACACCATTCGGCGTCCTGCGACAGGGGATCGTTCTGATCCGGAAAACGGATGCTGGAGACACGCGAAGGAATCTGGGCCAGTCGCTTTGGCCAACGAGGTTCACGTTTTGCAATCGACATCCAAGGCTCCTTTCAGTTCAACCAAGCAGAGCGGTTCACACGAGTTGTAGCAAGCAGCCTTACGTCCCTGTGGTCTCTTCAGGAAGCGTAAGGAGGGATCAAAGCAATACCGATGTCAAAATCGATGCACACCATGCATGGACATGATCGAGGTTTGAAGTCGAAACTCGACCTCAAGGTCCAAAATGGACCCGAAGTAAAAACACTGTGGACAGGGAAGTGGCTAATGCTCTTCGAGGTGGTGAGCATGAAAAGAAGAGTCAGAGAGTCGCGAAAACCGCTCCAAAGTCACTCGGCTCCTCAATAGATTGGCGAGTACAAGTTGAGACCGACCGATGCTGAAATGATATCGATTTATCAACGAAATGCAACGGTTACTGTGGGTTTTGCCTCACTCCGAACGAGTTGACACCTCAAGCACTGCTACGTAACTTCTCTGAAAGCAAGAAGTTACATAACTCTATCACGATCCTGGTTTTTCCGGGATTTCCTGTAGCCAGCGGTCTTGCATTTGGAGGATTGAGTGAAGTTCTTCATCCACCGCAACCAAGCCATCTTCCAACAACTCAGGTAAGGTAATCAGGACGCCACTATCTGAGCGTGGTTCGATATGCCAGCGACCGAAGGCATCCACATAGGCTGTCTCCAGACGAAAGCCAAAGATTAGCCGCCGAGGTTCGCCGAAAGGTAGAGCATCGAACAGTCGAAGTCGCTCCCAATCGATGATACAATCCTGATCATTCACGCGCAGCAAATAGTCGAACTGATATTCCCCCATGGGATTACGCCCGATCTGTGCATCGAAGATCACACTGCGACCACGATATCGTTGGTCAAAACGCCATTCCCAGACCTCCGGCGCTACCTCAACACCCGTCTGCAATAACTCCGGTAAACTCTCGTAAAGCAGGTCGTTGGCCAGTGCGATCTCTTTTTGCTGTTGCAGTACCTTCCACCGCTCTAGACCGGAGAGCAGGCTCGGATCGCGATGCAACTGATCCGCAAGTTGCCCAAGCCTTTGTCCGGCCAAACGCAGATCCCGGCGTGAAAGAGCCTGCTGGATTTGCTTGCGAAGCTGAGCCAGCGACGGACCCGATTGCGCCATTTGCGCTATTTGCGGCGTGAGCGGCGACATCAGGAAGCGCAATCCCCAGCCGAGCCCACCCAGGAGTATGCCCGCAAGCACGAGCAGCAACCACTGCCGCCACCAACCGCGGATTCGCGGCAGTGTCGACGCGGTCGGTCGTGGATTCGCTTGGGGGGTCTGAGGCAACAACAATTGACCGAGACCGATATCGGGAAAAATCAGCTGGACATGCCCACACTGAGGACAACTGAGGCGTTGAAAGTCCCGTTGTCGCTGGCCTTGAAGGGTGCGACCACACCGACAGGTGATCCGATAGGCAGCAGAAGCTTCAGCGATCCGGCTCATGGTTGTGCTTCAACTCACCAGGGAGACAGGATCAATGGATATCTGTACGTCGTCGATGGCGGTGAAGCCGGACTCGCGAAGACCGCCAACAAACCCGCATCACTGGGCGGGTCGCCAACGCCAATAAGACCAATGGGGGTGGCGACCCACACCCAAGCGGGGCGATCGTTAGGCAGGACTACTTGGCTTTTTTCAGCACAAACGAAAAGTGCTGAGTGCCTTGCTTGGCCGCAAAGTCCTTGGGAGCCTCACCTCCATTGGGATCATAGCAGATTTTCAGCTCTTCACCTGCAAGCGCGATGATGCCCTTAGCGGTCATCCCCGCGCCGAACGGGCTCTTGGTGATCTCGTAGTCGATTCGTGCAGGCTTTTTGTTGGTGTCCAGCTCATACTTGATCACAAAGGTGGCTTCCCCCGCATTAAGCGTAAAGGATTCCTTGGTGATTTCGACCGTTTGCCCTTTGAGCTGTTCGCCCGGCACCTTCTCCCCATCCTTGACCCCAGAGACATAGACCCACTTGCCTACCAACTTGTCCTTGGACAGCTTATCCTTGGCCTTGTTTGCCTCTTGGGCCCCGCCGACATTCACCAGCAAGAACATTGCGACCAGGCTCAGCCACTGCCATCGTTGCATCGTTTACTCCTCGCAACACCGCGGCCATGCCACCGGGTGAGACCGGCCACGCCCCAATCTCATCGACCCACGGCAGCGTTTGTACAGCCGCTGTGGTAGGCTAGATCCGGTCAAGTGAATTGACAAGGGGAGCCCCACGCAGCGCTGAGCCGAACTCGCGAACCAAAGCGAGCCTGAAGTAGATGCGCGGACTCTGGGAGCAGTCTCGGACAGGACTCCAGACGCAATTCACGCAATTGCGTGAGCTTGGACGACTGGGCAAGTTGTTCGGCCCCTTGCCACCCCAGCGCCCAACCACGTAGACCCAAGACGCGTAACGCACTCACCCCTGCGGACTGGGCCAGCCAGGTTGCCGCCTCATCGCCGAGTGCTTGCCAAGAGAGATCCAGCTCCCAAAGTGCTCTGCTGCACAATCCCTCGAGCAAGCAGCGTAGACCCGTGCAGCGTAAGCCTACTCCTGCCAGACGCAAGTGGGTCAGTCGCTCGAGCTGCCCCAGCTGCCGCCATACCTGGCACGGGACTTCGGCAAGGGGATTATTTGACAAGTCTAAATATTCACATTTTTCCAAAAAACCCTGGGCGAGCAGTTTTCCTAGCCCCTCGGCATCCAACCGGTTGCCCCGCAAATTCAGGCGTCGCGGCTGCAACCCAGCAATCCACCCCTCAAGGTCGGCTGCCGTCCTGCGACAGCCGGCCAGTTGCAGTTCCTGAAGCGATTCCGGAAGCCGAGCAGCCGGGGTGTTTGCGAGGCGATTGTGGCTCAGATCGAGTTGCTCAAGCCTGGGCAAAGGTCGCTTGGGAAGTGTGGTCAAGCCCGTGCGGGCCAGACCAAGTACGGCGAGCGAGTCGAGATCCCCTGAGGCTGCCAGCTGGGCCAACCCTTGATCGCCAAGCGGATTGCCCGACAGGTCTAGCCGCTGTAGACTCGGCAGCGCTGCGGCGGGCAGGGTAAACGCTTTGAGCTGGTTGTCGGCGAGATTGAGTTCGTTCAAGGCGGGCCAGGCCACGCGGTGGAAAAAACGCCACGTCGGATCATCCAGAGCATTCTGGGCCAGATTGAGCCCGTCAAGTGCGTAGACCGTGCCGCGCAACAGCCAACGTAGCCCATTCACCCCAAGACGATTGCCGCGCAAATCGAGACGGGAAAATCGGCGAAGATCCACTTGCCGCACCAACTGATCAATGATGGGCGTGACTGCTACCAGACGTACCTCACGCAGCGGTGTTGCTGCCAGCACCGCCTCGCCATGGGCGATCAGGCAGCGCCCACTAAGAGTACCTGCCTCGATAAAGCCGCGGCAAAACCACGGTTCACGGATCTCCCAGTCGCCCAGCTCGGCAAGCCAGCGCGGACCATGCTGCTCCACGAGGTCCTCAAGCTCTGCGCTGCGACGCAGCCAATCCATGGTCGACGGCTGCGTCGCGCGCGCCAACTCGACTTGCCCGCGGATCAAGGCAGCTCGGGCCGGATCCCGCTGGGCATCACACCAGTCGGCATAGGCCAGGCGGGGGCCGTCCTCCTCGGGCGCTTGCAGCACTGCCCGGAGTCGTTGAGCCTGCTGGGGTGAAAGACCGACGGAACGGGTAGGGGTTGTATGCGACGGCTCGTGCACACTTAGGGCCCGAACGGAGGGTCGATCGGCACATGCCTCCAGATGGCGGCGACGGCGAAGTGTGGCGGCCACCTCAGAGCGGCCTTCCCCATGGCGGTGTGCGATCCAGACCGGAGTCATAGACTAGTCCCTCAAATCCTCCGTGAACGCTTAGCTCCGAACGATAAACTTCTCGCAATCCAACGTCAACGCGGACCCCACCATGAGCACACTCTATGATCACATCCAGGAAGCCTGCACGACCATTCGGGCCCGTTGGCAGCCAACGCCTCGGGTCGGCATCATCCTAGGCACAGGGCTGGGCGAGCTGGCCAAGGACATTCAGCACGAAGCCAAGTTCGCCTATAGCGAACTCCCGCATTTTCCCCAAGCGACGGTCCCCTCCCATGCCGGCAACTTGGTCTGCGGTCAGCTGGGCGGCAAAAGCGTGGTCGCCATGGAAGGTCGCTTTCATGCCTACGAGGGCTACACCATGCAGCAGCTGACCTTCCCGGTCCGAATCATGAAGGCGCTGGGCTGTCAGTATCTGCTGGTTAGCAATGCTTGTGGCGGCATGAATCCCCAGTATGCCAAGGGCGACATCATGGTGATCGAGGACCATATCAACTTGCTCGGGGACAACCCCTTGATTGGTCCCAATGATGAACGGCTGGGGGAGCGTTTTCCCGACATGAGTGAGCCGTACGATCGGGAATTAATCGCCTTAGCCCGTCGCATTGCTCTGGAAGAGGGGATTGTCTGTCAGCAGGGGGTGTACGTAGGCGTGCCTGGGCCAAACCTGGAGACCCGGGCCGAGTATCGCTTCTTACGGACCATTGGAGCCGATGTGGTGGGCATGTCCACGGTGCCCGAGGTGATTGTCGCGGTGCATGCCAAGTTACGTGTCTTGGGCTTTTCGGTGATTACCGACATGTGTCTTCCCGACGCTCTGGTTCCGGTCAGCATTGCGGAGATTATCGCGGTCGCCAATGAAGCGGAAAAGAAGCTGCGTGGTCTCGTTCATCGCATTGTCGCCGAACTCACCTGAGCTCAGACAGTGGACTTTCACCGCGGGATCGGCGGCCCAAGGAACCAAGGCATGTAGCGGCGAGCAGGGCGGGAATTTGTGGTTTTGCCGAAGCTGAGCATTGCTCAGGCAACCTCACAGCGGCAGATCGCCAGCGGTACCGCTCATCGCCCAAGCATAGGCGGCCGCCCCAACGATCCCCGCATCATCGCCAAGAGCGGCAGGGACCAGGCGTACTCCTTCGCTGGCTCCGGGCAGGCTAAACTTCACCGCAAATTCCCAGACGCGTTCGCGAAAACTGTTGCCCAAGGCGGTGGCCAATCCACCGCCGAGCACGATCACCTCAGGACTCAACAGATTCAGCATGCTACCTAGGGTACTGCCAACCGCACGGGCCGCCTCATCGATCAGCTGAGCCATGATGGGATCGTCTTTGTGATAGAGCTCGGCCAGGTGCGAACTTTTGAGCGAGGTGGGATCGAGATGTTTCCAGTTTTTGCGGGAATGTTTGGGAGCATCCTCGAGAAGATGCGGAATCCGCCGGGTCAGGGATCGGCGACCTGCGACCTCCTCTAGGGTATGGCCTTTACGCCAATGGATGACCATGTGCCCAATTTCACCGGCATGGCCTCGGAACCCATGATACAGCTTGCCGTCCAGGATCAGGGCGCCACCGATGCCGGTGCCAACAAAGATCCCCAGGACATGCTGGGCTCCTTGGGCAGCGCCCCGGGCTAGCTCACCATAAGTTCCCAGTCGCACATCATTCTCGAGCCAGACCGGAAACGGCAGCTGCAAATGGGGGCGCAAATCGAGGTCCCGCCAGTCTAAGTTGGGAGCAAAACGGACCCGGAACGCCGTGGGGAGTACTTGACCGGGCACACCCAGGCCAAGCCCACCGATAGCGCTGACGTCCACCCCCGCCTCGGCGATGACCTGCTCGATGGCCTGTCGCACCCGTCCCATAACCAGGTCGGGGCCCTGCTCGGCAAGAGTGGCCAGCTTAACGCGTTTTTGAAGTTCGAGTTGTCCATCGTAGAGTCCCGCCAGGATCTTGGTCCCGCCGAGATCGACGCCGAGCCAGTAGGTGTCGGTCATGCGTTCCCCCCGAGCATCGCCGCGTTGCGGGCCGACCTCTCCAGAATCCAGGTGTGCCACCATCGGTACTACCTCATCGCCGGCAGGGATAGCGGCAAGCCCGGCAACGTCTCAGCGGTCATGATGCCGGCAAGGGCAGGACGATACTCGCAGCGCTCCCTCCGGGACGCAGCCGCTCTTCGCGTTCAATCCGCCCATCACTGATGTGCACTAATCGGTCACCGATCTGGGCCGCACTGGCATCATGGGTTACCATGACCACCGTACGATTCCCGTCCTCGGGTAATTGCCGCAGCACCTGCAGGATCTCTTGGCCGGTGGCCGAGTCCAGATTTCCGGTCGGTTCATCACACAGGACCGCTTCCGGTTCACAAACGAGTGCCCGGGCAATAGCAACCCGCTGCATCTCCCCGCCAGAAAGCTCCTCAGGAAAATGGGCATAACGATGCGCCATGCCCATCCGTTCCAACTCTGCTTCAGCCAGTTGGGTCGCCTTGCTGCGGCGTTCCCCCGCCAACAACCGTGGCAGTGCCACATTCTCTAATGCCGTCAAGGTCGACAGCAAATTAAAAAACTGAAATATAAACCCAATTCGATGCCGTCTCAACTGGGACCGCGCTGCATCGGACATTGCCCGCAAATCTTGGCCATGAAACCGAGCCTGACCGGTAGTCGGCGTATCCAAGCCACCGAGCAAATGTAACAAGGTCGACTTGCCCGACCCACTGCGCCCCATGATCGAAACAAATTCCCCCGCCTCGACGCGAAGGCTCACTCCACGCACCGCCTGCACTTGCTGCCGACCCTGGTCGTACACCTTGGTGACATTCAACAATTCCATCATGGTGCCCGCTCCCACAGTGGTCCGCCCCTTGGGACGGTGAGTTGTCTGAGCTCGTCCACCCACCACGGTCGACGGTTCACTGATGCAATTTTTTGTAGCGGATCCGGGTCGGTTGATCGGCCTCGGCCCCGAGCCGCTGCCGGCGTTGTTCCTCATACACCCGGTAATTCCCCTCGCACCAGACGACCTGCGAGTCACCCTCGAAGGAAAGAATGTGCGTCGCGATCCGATCCAAAAACCAGCGGTCGTGGCTAATCACGACCGCACAGCCACCGAAATTGATCAGCGCTTCCTCCAACGCACGCAGCGTATCAACATCCAGGTCGTTGGTCGGTTCGTCAAGTAATAGTAAGTTGCCCCCCGAACGCAACAGCTTGGCCAGGTGCACCCGGTTGCGTTCCCCGCCGGAGAGTTCCCCGACCTTGCGTTGCTGATCAGGTCCCTTGAAGTTGAACCGTGCTACATACCCCCGCGAAGCCACCTTGCGACCATTGAAGATAAAGTGATCCGCACCTCCAGTGATCTCTTCAAACACCGTGTTCGCGTCGTTGAGGGCATCACGGCTTTGATCGACGTAGGCCAGCTCCACCGTCTCGCCAACACGCAGGTCGCCCGCATCCGGCTTCTCTTCGCCGATGATCATGCGGAACAGGGTTGTTTTGCCAGCCCCATTCGGACCAATCACACCGACAATGCCGCCGCGGGGCAGATCGAAGTTCAAAGCTTCCATCAGCAGCCGCTCGCCATACCCTTTGCGTACTCCCTCAGCACGCACGACCAGATCGCCCAGCGGCTTGCCGTTAGGAATCTGGATCACCAGATTGTCTTCCTTTTCGTCATATTCCTGCGCAGCTAGCTGTTCATATCGCGCCAATCGGGCCTTGTTTTTGGACACCCGAGCCTTTGGCGCCATGCGTGCCCATTCCAGTTCGCGGGCCAACGACTTCCGCTTTGCCGACTCCTGTTTTTCCTCCAACGCCAACCGGGCCTGCTTCTGCTCCAGCCACGATGAGTAGTTCCCGGCAAAGGGATAACCCCGGCCACGATCCAGCTCCAGGATCCACTCTGCGACATTATCCAGGAAGTAGCGATCGTGCGTGACCGTGACCACCGTCCCGGAGAAGGACTTCAAGTGGTGTTCCATCCACTCAACCGATTCGGCATCCAAGTGGTTGGTTGGTTCGTCCAACAGCAGCATGTCCGGACGTTGCAACAGCATCTTGCACAAGGCCACACGCCGTCGCTCACCGCCGGACAGTCGATCTACGTCGGCATCGCTAGGCGGAAGCCGCATCGCATCCATCGCCATCTCCAGCTGGCGATCGAGTTCCCAAGCGTTGGTGGCATCGATTTGATCCTGTACCTGATTCATCTCTTCCATGATGGCATCGAACTGGTCCGGATCGGCCTCGGCCATTTGGTTGCCCAATTCTTCATGCCGCGCGAGCAGACCGCGAACGGGCCGCACCGCCTCCTCGATATTGTCACGCACCGTCCCTGGCGTTAGGTGGGGCTCCTGCTGAAGATAGCCAATCTGTGTTCCATCAGCAGGACGGGCCGTTCCAATAAAGTCTTTGTCGACTCCCGCCATGATTCGCAGCAGGGTACTCTTCCCCGCTCCATTACTGCCAATCACGCCGATTTTTGCGCCGGGATAAAATGCCAATCGAATATCCTGGAGGATTTCGCGTTTGTTATAGGTTTTCGTCAGACTATCGATCGTAAAAATGTATTGCTCACCCATACTGAGCCTCGGGGGACCTCAGATTGCACGGAAGGTCATCGGTTGGAAGCATGCTGGCTTCACAATCGCGAAGAGACGGCAACAAACTGTTCTCAAGCATCATAGCGAAAAACCGGCTTAGCGAAAACGTACGGCCCACGGCGCAGCCCCGGGATGCTTGACGTGGTTTGCCCGATCGCCTGTAATAGTCAAGATGAACGTGAATCCTCGAGAATCGTGATGTCCTGCCGCCAACGTCCATCCGCTGCGATCGCTCGGCCTCCCGTCTTGCAGGGATTGGTTGCCATTCGGTCCCTCCCTTACCGATGCCTTGCCTTGCTGAGTCTCGCGATCCTCCTGGTGCCATCGGGCCAAGCCCAACCGCCTCCCTTACCCCCTCCGGAGCCGACGACCCTGCCGCAACGGACGCCGCGACTCCCTGCCAAACGCTTGATCTCCGGGTTAATCGCGGGGTTGGCGGATCACGATTCCGAAGTTCGACAGAATCTGGGCCTGGCTTTGGCCTCATTGGGATCTGACGCGGTTCCCCCGCTCATCGAAGCGCTCAAGGATTCCCGCTCGATCGTGCGGGGTGCAGCGGCTTACGCGCTGGGGCAGATGGGCGCCACAGCGGAACCTGCCCTCGAATCCTTACTGGGGCTTCTGCAGGATGGTGACACCGAAGTCCGTCGGAAAACCAGCTATGCTCTGAGTCGGATTCTCGCAGCAAGCCGTCGATCGGTCGATCGGCGTGACCCACTTGTCAGTCCCCTTGCGACCCCGGCTGGGAACGGAGGAAGTTCGCCGTGACACGCTTGAGTCGTGTATTGCTACGATTGAGCTTCGCGGCAACGCTCTGGGGCTTCCCCACTGCCATGCACGCGCAAATCAGCTCCGACGATATCTCCCATCTGCCCCTCCCCAACGCCGCAACCCAGGGTAGCCTGGCGGCACGGCTGGCCAAACGCCTGCAGTTGAGCCAGCAACGTACCTTCGATCAGGACCTGCTCAATAAGCTCCTGAAGCGCACGCAAGCCCAGCCCGATCCGAACACCCTCCAGGACCTCCTGCAGGAGCATCCGGAGCTGCGTGATCCCGAACAGCTGAAGCGTTTACAGCAACTGCTCGGCAAGTATGTAGAAGGCCTCGGCGGCGCTGGCTTGCCTTCATTGCCTCCAGGTCAGGGATCGCTCCCATGGGAGCAACTGCAACAGCAACTCGGTCAACTCAACCCAGAAACGCCGCTGAATCCACCCCAGTTACCCCAGAATGCGTCGCCCCAGACGCGACCTACCCCCGCGACCCAGCCGTCCCAAACCAGTGAACCGACGCCTCCTGAGGTGATTCCGCAACCATCCGAGCCAGACACAACGCTCACCACCGACCCACAGCAACCCATCAACCCAGCTGTGCGCCAGGAACAACTCGAAAACCAATTAGAACGCTGGTTTGGCAAAATTGAGGATAAGTCCCAATTGCGCGACGCGGTCGAGCAACTGACTAGCGATGAGTCGCTCTTTGGGAACGGCCAGGACTGGGGGGAGTGGATCGGCGACTGGAGCCAATGGGAGCAAGAGGCATTCCATTTTCAAGAATGGCTCACCACGCAAGCGAGCTCGGTCGAGGACTGGGACCTGGTCGGCCTCGATGACTTGGGCGTGAACTTGGGCCTACCCAGCCTCGGCGGCAGCGTCGACATCCCCGGGCTGGGCGGCGGCAGTCTGACGATGATTCCGGATAGTTCGGCCCTCCTGGGGATCATTCTGGTCATCATCGGTTTGGGAACCTTGGTGGTAATCGGCTACTGGGTGCAGCAACAGCAGAACGAAGCCAAACGAGCCGAACAAGCCCGCCTGCGTGACTGGCGAATCGATCCCAGTCAAGTGCACAGCAAAGAAGATCTTATTCAAGCATTTGAGTATTTAGCTTTAAGCAAACTTGGACTGGAAGCACGCGTCTGGAACCATCGCCTGCTGGCGGTGCACTTCACTGACCTGGCCCCGCAGTGTCGGCGTGAGGCGGATGAACTGGCCGAGCTCTATGCCCAGGCGCGTTATGCCCCCACCCAGACGACGCTGGGTGCGAACGCCATCCAGCTTGCCCGCTCGCACCTGGCAACCCTTCAAGCAGCCCCCGCTCACGGAGCACTGGACGCATGAAGGGAATCCTATTGGGATTGGCGGTTTTGCTTCTCGCCCCGTCGCTGCCAGCGCAACCCCCTGAACCTGCACCGATTGATGCCAACGGTACGGAGGCCTTGCGCGGACTGCTGAATCAACGGGAAATTGCCCCTCTGAGCGATCCACAGTGGCTTCAGGAACACCCGAGGCAGACGCTGGTGATTGTCCTGGGCGCACCGCAGATTCTCAAGCGTCATGAAACCGCGTTTTACCAGTATTTGCGGCTCGGTGGCAACCTGCTGCTGGCGACCGACCGGCAACTCCCACCCCGCGATCTCCCCTTTTGGTGGCAAGCCGTCGTCGATGTCGGAGTGGATGGCCGGTTTTACCAGAGCTCAGTGCCCGAAGACTGTTTTCAAGAACTACCAGCCTTCCCCTTTCTCGAACTGGCCACCCCGCGCGGCCGGCGGCTGCCCAGAGCCACCACCGAGCTGTTCGAGCGGCTTCAGGCCCTAACTGGGTTCGTCGGTCCGCAGACCCGGATTGCCACCAACAAGCCAAGCATCTTACGCATCGGCCCTGGGTCTGGCCTGGGGCCCTTTGCCAAGCTCCCTGCTTCGAGTCATCCGGACAAGTGGCAGCCGCTGAACCAAGCCCGACCGTTCGCCGTGGCCGGTCGCTGGGAGCAGGCCAAGGTCATGATGCTGGCCGATCACAGTCTGTTTATCAACGCGATGCTCCTGGAACCGACGATCCAGAATTTTGAATTTACCCAGACTGTGCTGGACTGGTTCAACCGTTCGGAATCTGATCCAATTCAATATTGCCTTTTTGTCGATAACGATAAAATCCGCACCGACTTCAATATTCGCCTGGAAAGCATCCCTCCCATCCCCTTGAATATTCTTCTGAATGCGGCTGCCCAGCAAGGCAATCAAGTGATCGCCGCGTTGCAGCAGGAAGATCGCCTGCGTCAATGGACTCTGCGACGCACGCCGTTATGGAAGTGGCTACGCAACTTTGTCGTTGTGCTTGGGGTGCTGGCTCTGGTCATCGGCATCCGCCGTCTAATCCGCAGCCGGGAACGATTTGACTGGATCCTTCCCCGGCAAACCGCCGCAGAAGTCCCGGTCCGGCCCGTTCACAATACACGCGTCCAAGCCTTCATGGATCAGGAGCATCTGACCGAGGCTGCACGTCGCCAGGTCCAGCAGTGGTTTCGTGAGCACGGGGCCGATTTGGCCGCTGACCGGCCGCCCACCTGGACGATCGAGGGCACCTGGTGGGCGCGCCGCCGGTTGCGGAAGCAACTGGAACATTACTGGCAGTTTGCCTGCGCTTGTGATCATCCCCCCCTGGAAGTTTCCAGCCGGGATTGGGAGCGGATGCGAACCACCTTGCAAGCCCTTGATCGGGCCGCCCTGCAGGGGCATTGGCGTTTCCCCACTTCCGACGAGGTACGTGCATGACGTCTGTTTCGCTGAACAACACCGCGATGGCCGCCGGCGTGGGCGATCTGACCACCCAGGGAAAAGCATTATGCCAACGCGTTGCCGAACAAGTGCAGGCGGTGGTCGTCGGTATGGATGAGGTCACGGAGCAACTGCTCATCGCCCTGCTGGCCAACGGTCATGTGCTGCTCGAAGGGGTTCCTGGGGTCGCCAAGACGACGTTGTCCAAAGTGTTTGCCCGGCTCCTTGGATGTACTTACCACCGCATCCAATTCACCCCCGATCTGCTCCCCTCGGATGTCACCGGGACGTCGATTTTCGATCGCAATGCCAATGACTTTGTACTCCGCAAGGGGCCGATCTTTACCCAGGTCTTGCTTGCCGATGAGATTAATCGCGCCCCGGCCAAAACGCAGGCCGCGCTTTTGGAGGCTATGCAGGAATACCAAGTCACCATTGAAGGGGCCACCCTGACTCTGCCTCTACCGTTCCTGGTGCTGGCCACGCAAAACCCCGTCGAGCAAGAAGGGGTGTACCGCCTCCCCGAAGCGCAGCTGGACCGCTTTCTGCTACGTGTCCGCATGGGCTATCCCGGGCATGATCACGAGGTCCGCATGCTCCAGCTGCATTCGCAGCCCGTGGCGGATCCGACACCGCTGTTTACGCCCGAACGGATTCAGGCCATGCAACAGCAACTCGGCCACATCCATGGTGCCGAACCCCTGTTCCATTATATAGTCGCCCTAGTTGAAATGAGCCGCGAACATCCCGACGTGGCCCTCGGTGGAAGCCCACGAGCCGGGCTTTGTTTGTTACGTTGTGCCCGCGCGCGGGCTGCCCTGCGCGGACGGGCCTACTTTACCCACGAAGATGTGCAGGCCATGGCCCATAGTGTGCTGTGCCACCGCTTGATCCTGCGTCCCGAGGCGGAGATTGAGGGCAAAGAAGTCGATCAGATCGTCGATGAGTTGCTGGAGACCGTCCCGGTGATGGAATCCCTCTGACGGAGGCCACCGGCATGTTGACCGGGCGCGGCTGGTGGCTATTTACGGTAGCCTTGTTTGCCCTTGGCATCAGCCTGTTGATGGCCCCCATGCGTGGCTATCTGATTACGCTGTTCAGCTTGAGCGTGATTAGCTGGTTTGTTTATGAATGGCTCCGCTTCCGCTGGCGGATGGCGCGCGCGGTGCCCGCCCTTCAGACCCGACGCCGCATCCGCGTCGATCAGCGTAGCGTGAGCATGGTCTGGGCCGGACGCCCCTTTGAGGTGCAGGTCCTCGTTGGGCTCTATGACCTGTCGACGCTGCCCTTGGTCCACCTGCGCGACGTTTGTCGCGGTCCTGCCGATTCGATCCGCGGTACGGCGGAACAATTCGCAGCCCTCAAAGCAGACCACCCCGTGCAACTGCAATATCAGCTCGTCTGCGCGCAGCCCGGCGTGCTCCGCTTTGAAGGAGTCGCGGTGCAGCTGGCTGATCGGCAGGGGTTTTTCTACCATCGGGTGTTTCTGCGTGACCCACTGGAACTGGTCATTTTGCCTCCCCTCAGCGATGCCGCGGGCCATCAGCGTGCCGATAAACGCTACAACCTCCTGTTGCCTCCCGGGATTCACCGGCTTCGCAAGCCGGGCAGCGGTAGTGAGTTACTCGATCTACGGGACTATCGGCCGGGAGATCCTCCCAAGATGATTGCCTGGAAAGCCTCGGCTCGTCGCGATCGTTTGATCACCAAAGAATTTGAAAATGAGGTCCCGGTCCGAGTCACGCTGTTTGTCGATGCTTCGGCATCGGTTCGGCTCGGCCCGCCGGGTGAGACCAACCTCGTCGAGATGGTTCGCGTGGCCGCCGCTTTGGCTCAGGCTGCGATTGCCAATCGGGACTTGGTGGGCATCAGCGTTTTCGATGAGCAGCAAGCCAGTATCCTGCGTCCTGAGCGAGGATCACGCCATCTCGTGGAGGCGATGCGTCGACTGGCCATCGCTGCGGGCCTGCCGCCGCCAAGCCCGCCAGACGATGAGGATCCCCGTGGCAATCTGGGCTTACTGACCCGAGTGGGCCTGGAGGTCGCCGATACGGTTTACCCGGAGCTCTTCCGCAGCGATGCCAACCGCACACCATGGAAGATGTTCTGGCGGCCACTTCTGGACAAGCGCTGGGCCTGGATCGTTTTGCTCATGTTTGTCCTTCCTCTACTGGTCCTTTGGCCACCGTACCGACAACTCATGGCCATGATCGCGAGTTTAGTCAACCCAGAACGGAACCTATTGCTGATCAGTTTTATCCTGGTGTCGCTCGCTCCAGCATTGCTGGCGACGCTTTTCTGGGGCATCTTCGGCATCCGTGGCCTGTTCTCTCCTTTGAAACGTGAACTGGCCCGCCGCAAACGGCTGGCTGCTGTGCTAAGTCAATGGCAGGGGCTGGGGGCTGGCGGCATCGCCCTTCTGATGGAGGATGACCAGGCGTATCAGCAAACGCTCAAACGCTTCCTAGCCGCTCATCGTGTACCCTATTCGTTGAGTCTTTACGACCGCCGAGGGCGCTATCGCTTCGCTTCGCCACAAAAAAGCGCCATCTTGGCCAGGACTCTGGTACATGCAGTCGCTCGCGCCAAAGACAACGAGCTTTTCGTCATTCTGGCCGACCTGCTGGAATTAGACGACGCGCTTTCCCCAGTCATCGGAGCCGTCCGGGCCGCGCTGGCGCGGCATCATCAGGTGCTGGTGGTCTGTCCCTGGCTCGCCGGGATGCCTTCGCCTGAGGATGTAGCGATCGAAGAGCTTGAGGCCGCGCCCAGCTTGCCCAAGGATTTACCCAGCGTCCTGCATGAGCAACTCATCCTTCGCTATTTGCAGGCCTATCAACATGTGCGGCAAGCCTTCGGCCGCTTGGGTGTGACGGTGGTCCGCCTCAACCAGGGGGATGCTGTGGAACGGATCCTCAACCGTCTTGAGCGACTACGCGGAGTATCCTGGCGATGAACCCTGGAAATCGTGGTCCCAGCACGGCAGAGGCCGACCTCCAAGCCGCCGCGGCGGAGACCGCCGTAAGCGAAGGAACAGCCCGACGATTTTGGCGTGCACGACTCCAACCGGGCATTCGTGAGTATTTGCTCCTGGGGCTGGCAGGTTTGCTAAGTGTGTTTCTCACCATGCAGGCCGCCGATAACTCTCTCGTCAGCTTGTTGACCCTCATTGTGGCGATTCCGGGGCTGCTCGGACTCTGGACCATCTCCCCCGTCGTATTTTTCCTGCTGGTCTGTTTCCACAGCTTCACTCCCTTGGGACCGTTTGGGCCGCCCCTGCCTCGGGGTAGCCCAGCTCCATTCCAGCTGGGCAATCTCCTTCTGGCATGGGGAGCACTGGTCTGCCTGGCTGCTCAGTATCGCTTACTGGCATTGCTAAAGCACTGCTTTCCGCCGGATACGCTGGCGTTTGTTCCGCGGCAACAACAGGCGGTACAGGCTCGACCGGCCACGACGGTGAACCCCAATGAGATCCCTACCCTGGTGTTGAGCCTGCTGGGCGTGGTCTTCCTCGGGCAAAACCTCCAGTGGTTGCTCAACGAGGTCGAATTGCCGGTGAAACTCGACTCTTCATGGCAACGTCTGTTCTTGTTTTTATGGCTATTTGTCACGGGCGGATTATTGGCAACAGGCATCTTTTCCTATCTGAGGCTGCGTCGTGCCTCCCCGGCCGAGGCCCAGCGTTATCTGGAAGATGTGGCCTGGGAAGAGACGATGCGGGAGCAGCGGCGCATTCACCTGTGGCGAAACTGGTTCCGCCAACGTCAGAAGCCTCGTCCCCGGAATGCAAGGAGAGATTCCAATGTTTTGGACGCGTGAACTGGCTGGTTGGGCACTCATGGCCCTGGGGCTGGTGGTGTTCGGCTTGTGCTATGCTTTCCTACAAGCCGGGCGGATTTTCGAGGCAGGGCCCACGGTATTTATTGGTTTTCTGCTGTTCCGTGGCGGGCTACATCTGCTCAAAGTCGCCGTGGCTGCACGGATTTGTCAGCAGGTGGTCCAGCCCGAGGCCCAACCCAGTCTGCCGCATTTTGCTAGCAGGAATGGCCCGGGTCGGCCTCGCCGCGTACCGAATCGATAACCGCTTGGCCAAGAGACCGGCACATCTGCCGATGGCACCGCTCCAAACCTCACCCCGACAAGTTGAGTCTTGCGGGGGTTCGGCAGGAATTGATGGCCCATGCAGTCACCCCCAGCGCGTTTGCTTCACTCCACGCGGCTTACCCCTCACGAAGAAATTCTCCTGGACCTGCCCATCCAGGGGCCCGAACCGCCCCGCATCCCCGGCTACCGCATCGAAGATGTGCTGGCTCGGGGTGGCATGGGCATGATCTACAAAGCCCGACAACTGGCCTTGGATCGCCTGGTCGCTCTGAAGATGGTGGTCGCCGGCAATCACACCTCCGTCGAGGATATCCACCGCTTCCTGAGCGAGGCCCGCGCTCTGGCCGCCGTGACCCATCCCGGCTTGATTCAGATTTATGACTTCGGCACCCATCAAGGCTTGCCATTCTTTGCCATGGAGTTTTGTCCTGGAGGTAGCCTCGCTGCCCGGCTCGATGGCACGCCCTGGCCGGCAACCGCCGCGGCCATGCTGGTCGCTCAGCTCGCCGATGCCATCGATGTCGTTCACCAGCGCGGTATCATTCATCGCGACCTCAAACCCGGGAATGTGTTATTTGATGAACGCGGCCAGCCACGGATTAGCGACTTTGGTATCGCCAAATTTTTACAAGCCCAGACGGATCTCACCGAAACTGGCCTGTTGGTCGGCACTGCGCAGTATATGGCACCCGAACAAGCCGACCCCCACCGGGGTCATCTCACCCCGGCCAGCGATGTGTACAGCTTGGGCGTGATCCTCTATGAGCTTCTGACCGGAGGTCCTCCCTTCAACGCCGGCAACCAACTGGCGATCTTGCATCAAGTCTTGGGCATGGAACCGGTCCCACCACGTCGCCTGCACCCGGACATCTCCCGCGACCTGGAGACGATCTGCTTGACTTGCCTGGCGAAGGATTCGCACAAACGCTACCCCACAGCGGCCGCCTTACGCGATGATCTAAGGCGTTATCTGAGCGGTGCCCCGATCGAAGCCCGTCCTCCGACGACGCTGCAGCGCCTTGGCCGCAGCATTCGACGCCATCCTGCTCTGAGCGGAATGGTCGGCTTGGCCACAGGCATGCTCGGACTTTTGCTGGGAGTGATGGTCCAGTCCAACCTGGACCTGCAACGGGAATACACGCGTGCCCAGACCCATCAACAGATTGCCGAACAGGAACATCATGTGATCCGGCAGGCACGAGCCAAACTGGAAAGCGCCCAAGCGGCGACCGAGGCGGCACGTCACGCCGCCGAGCTCGCAGTGATCGATTCTCAAACCATCGCCGGACTCGCCAGCGACGCACGGGGGGATCCCGCCGAGGCGGTGCTCTGGTTTAGCCATGCCGCTGCCAGGGCACGCTGTGATCCACGCCGCGAATGCTATCAACGTTTACGCCTGCAAAACTGGCTCAAGCGCTTGAGCCAGCCGGTTGCCGCCTTTCTGGGCCAGGACCAGCCCATCATCGAGCTCGCCTTCCATCCAGACAGCCGACACCTGCTCAGCACGACCTCGAGTAGCCTTCCCGGGCAGCAACAGAGCACGATCTGGGATCTGTCCAGCCAAAAAGCGGTGCCCTGGCCCGAGGGCCTTGACCAAGCTCCTTATCAGGCATTTAGCCCCGACGGCCGCTGGTTGGCTCAGGGGAGGGAAGGCGGTCCCCGCCAGGGCGAGTTCGTGGTCCTGGACTTTGCCAGCGGCCGTCGGCTGCTCCACCGCCAGATCCCATGTGGACCACGGATCCTTGCCTTCCACCCCAACGGCAACGATTTACTCACCGGGTCCCATGGCATTTCCGTTTGGGACCTACGCGACTCCGACCGCGCTCCAAGGCTCCGATTGAACGATCGCTCGGTCCAGTACGCGGCGTTTTCCCCCGGTGGACAGTTTGTGCTGGTCTGGGCTCGGTCTGGTGATATCCTTGTGCTTTCGTTCCCCGAGTTGCAAACCATCCATGAGTTCCCCTGTCGGTTGCCCTACGATCGACGTTGCCTCCCCCAATTCCTTGACGAGCAAACCCTGGTTGCTCTGGAAACGCGCGATCAGCTGGCCTGGTGGGAGTTGGCCACAGGCAAAAAATCGCGGACCACGCAACTCCGCCACGCGGGACAGCCACAACCCATCCAGGCGATCCGCAAGCATCCCTCCCAGCCTTGGCTGGGGCTGGCGACCCAGCATGGAGTGCAAGTTGTGCACACGCAGACCGGGCAACCCCTGGGACCTCGTCTGCAACCAGATCAGCCCGTCCACGATCTTGCCTTTGGTCGGGATAATCACCTGTTGACAGTTGGAGGCAGCCACCAGCCGTGTGTCTGGAAGCTACCCGAAGGCCGCCAGGTATGGCAGGGGTTGGGGCATGTTGGCTCCGCGGTTCGAGTCGTCGCCGATGCCTCGGGGAAGATGTTCGCCGTGGGCTGGGACAACGGGCTCATCCGCTGCTGGTTGCCAAAGCCGATCCGCGAAACCGTCGCTGGCATTCGCCCGACCATCCCACTACCTCTCCCCAAGGGCGCTCGGTCCGCGGTGGTGTTGAGTCCCGACGGACAGCGGCTCGCGTTTGCCGGTCAGTCGCAGCAACCCAGCCACCTACGGCAGACCCAGGTGTTTGCCATCGCCGATGGCCAGCCGGTCGGCCCCGTGTTACCTTTGCAGGGTTGGTTATGCTCGGCTGCTTTCTCCCCAGACGGACAGTCTCTGGCCACGCTAGAAGTCTTGGCAGAAGGCAAGCCGTCCTTCTCTCAGGCCTCCGGACGCCTACGCATCTGGGACTGGCAAGCAGGCGTTGAACGGGTGGTCGCCCGTAAACTACCCAACGCCACAGCACGGTTAGCCTACCACCCCAGCGGCAAACAGCTCACCCTAGCCTTCGCCAACGGGGCCGTCTGGGGGCTGGATCCCCTGACGGGGACGGTCCTGGTCCGACAACCCCCACACACCCAAGCGATGGTTTCGCCAGCCAACACCTGCTGGAGCGCCGACGGGAAAACCCTGTTGGTCCATTATGCTAACCAGACGATCGCCGCGTACCAGGGACTCGCCCTTGAGCCGGTCCGCCCTTCCCCTCTCGCCGCAGTGTCTGCCGTGTGCAGCCAGCTCAGCCCCGACGATACCACGGTGGCCGTGGTCGAGGTCGAGAAACGAATCACTCTGTACGACCGTTCCAGTGGAGCGATTGTCGGCCAACTCCCCCATCCCGCGCCGATCACAGCGTTGCATTTCAGTCCCGACACGGATGCGCTGTTGACCGTCTGCAAGGATGACACCGTGCGGATCTGGACCTGGCGGGAGTCGCAACAAATTCGGACCTGCATCCGCGGCCCGGCCGGGATGAGCGATGCCTACTGGCTGCATGCAGGCGAAACCATTCTGACTCTCGACCGTCAAGGGCAAGCGCAGCTATGGGAGACCGAAACGGGGCTGCCGCTGAGCCCCCCGTTCCCAATCGCGAAGACCGGAGGCCGCCTCTCTCCCACCGGTAACCCGCAACGCCTTTTACTCAGCGATGCAGCATCAGACCTCGCTTTACTGCGAAGCGGGCCCGCTTCGCAGGATGATCAACCGATCGCGACCGAGGACCTACCGGCACTGGGCGAGATGATTGCTGGCCAACGACTCCACCGCCCACTCGAACCCGTTCCACTGAGCAGTGCCGAGTGGTATGCGACCTGGCAGTACTTACGCAAACGTTACCCCGACTACATGGCTGTCCCACTCCCCTAGTCGAGCCCCTCGATCCAAGTGTCGACCGAGTCGCACGTCCCGGAGTCTGCGATGAGCGCGCACGTCCTGCTTCATCGGCATACTCTACCAGTAACTCGGTCCGCCTAGGTGTCAACCACGCCCTTTGAAGCCATTGGGCCTGCCACCCACTTGCTCCGCTCGCCCTTCGAAGCCATAGGGCCTGCGAACCGCCCGCGATGTGTCCACAAGCGCACCGAAGCCGATTCGTGAAACGGTGCAAGCCTCAGGCACCCACAAAGAGTTCCCCTGGCTGCCCCTGATGACGATTTCTTGTTACCATTGATGGCAGGTCTTGCAGTCCGTTTGGCCAGGCCTGGGAACGTTGTTGCTATGAAAAGGAAGCCACAGCATGCCGACACGGCACGCGGTTGCACAGGTCGGCGAGCTTGCTGAGGGAGCGAGCCGCTGCGTCCAGGTGGGTCATCGCACCATTGCCTTGTTTCATATCGAAGGGCAGTATTACGCCATCGATGACCTGTGCCCGCATATGGGCGCTTCGTTGAGCGGTGGTGTTGTCGAGGAAGGGATCGTCACCTGCCCATTGCATGCTTGGCGCTTTCGCCTGAGTGATGGGACCTGGGCGGATAATCCGCGCATCAAAACCGGCGCCTATCCAGTCCATGTGGACGGCGATACCATCCAGGTGGAGTTGCCCGACCCACCGGCCCACCCCGCGTAAGCATCTCAGGAGAGGTCAACATGCGTACCCCGCTGGTGTTTCTGGGGTTCCTTCTGAGTATTGGGCTGCTGTTGCCGCGTCTACTTGGGTCGCAAGCGACCGCTCCAGTGGCACGACCGCAACTCCAGGCCAAGGCCGAGACCAAACTCCTGATGGAGGCCCTGGCTCAGCCCAACTTTCGTGCCCTGGGCGAGCAATTGGGGCAATCCCCGACCGAGCTTGAGGCGTGGAAGTTTGCACGAGGACAGGCATTACTGCTGGCGGAACTGGGGAATCTACTCTTGCTCCGGCCGCCGCGGAACCAGGGGGAAGCGGACTGGCTTAAACAGGCGGTTGACTTGCGTGAATGTGCCACCGAACTGGCTCGTCGCTTGGCCGCTCAGGACTATGTGCAGAGTCGTGCTGCACTGGCACAAGTGGCCAATAGCTGTAATCGTTGTCATCGCACCTTCCGCATTGCCGTTCAAGTGACCCCATTCACTCCCTAAACAGCTTGGCAGCCACAATTCCACAAACCGACCGAGGTGAATTGCTTGACGATTCCTCTTGGGGCGGATAGCTTTTCTGCGTTTCCCACAAGAAATCGTTGCCGGTCACGAATCTACGTTCAAGGGACGTTCTGCCCGGCGAAGGCGATTTGCTACCCATCCTACCCCACACAAACGAGGCAAGGTGTCATGGCCAGCAACGATGTCATCACTCAGGCAAAAGAAAACGATGATAAACGCGAAATTCGCATCTACAGCCACAGTAATCTGTTCTACTGGTGGCCATTATGGTTTGCCGGGTTTGTTTGCTTTGCGATCACCTACTTCGAGGATAATCGGATGGTGATCGTTCCGCCGGAATCTCGCGCCATCCGCGGCGCCGACGGGATCTTGGATCGCATTGACATCAACTATGGTGTCGATACCCTCGAAGCGAAACAAGAACGCTCCAAGAACTACTTCCGCGATGTCACCGAAGAAGATGGCGGTGCCGAGGCCAAGCTGAACCCCCGGGCGTCGATCAAGCCCTGGCTTGCGCCGTCGTACTTTCTGTTGATGCTCCTGGTCATTCTGATCACCAACGTGCCCTTGCGCGGGCTGTGGTCGGTCATTGTCATCATCACCATCGCCATGCTTGCCTTAATTTTCGCCCTGCTCGGTTGGTGGGACGATATCTTTCGGACCGTCGGCAACCTGCATGTTTACATCAATATGTCTGGTTATCTATTTATTAGCTCAGTTCTATTTGTCGCTTGGGCAGTCGCCTTCTTCTTTCTGGATCGGCGTACCTACATTGCCTTTCGGCCTGGACAAATCCGCGTGCGTGAAGAGATCATCGGCGGCGAGAAGATGTATGACACGGTCGGCGTCTCGGCCGAGAAACATCGCGACGACCTGTTCCGGCACTGGGTGCTGGGACTACTCTCCGGCGATTTGACGGTGCACGTCCGCGAAGGAGGCACCAATCGCGAAATCCGCATCCCGAACGTCCTTATGATCGGCTGGCGACTGCCACGCATCCAGGAAATGCTGCGTGAGAAACCTGTCGTTTGAGCAATGTATTCAGGTCCTAACGTCGGTGAAGGGCGAGACGAACTGCCAGACCTCGTCGCCACCTACGCGGTCCAGTCAACCCAGAGCAGACGTCTGTGTTCCCGAGCGGCGGGTGTGATCCCAGTGGCGTTCGGCACGATGATTGTTAGTGGGGCTGCTTCCCTCACCTAAGCGGCCTCGCAGGGTTGCTCCAAGCTGGGTGGCCCGCTCGGAGTCCGCGACGGGCGTGGGAAACGCCCGGTGTGTGGGGGGCATGCCAATGCCCGGTTTGCGGAGCATGCCTCGCATCGCCCACGCGGAGAGTCCGGGTGGGGGCGGGACCGCCTGCGCCGGTGCAGGGAAACATCCGCGGGTGGCGAATGCCGGGACGTTCCCCC
>CAYPIE010000057.1:14544-39158 GCA_964410665.1 uncultured Alcaligenaceae bacterium | reverse complement strand
CTTCCGCACCGCAACCGCCTCTGCCGCTTCCGCACCGCAACCGCCTCTGACTCTTCCCGCACCGCAACCGCCTCTGCCTCTTCCGCACCGCAAGCGCCTCTGCCTCTGCCGGCGAGCCCCAACAAAGGCAAACTTATGCCAACACTTCGGGCACAACCCGCCCGTGCACATCGGTGAGCCGGAAATCTCGGCCCGCATAGCGAAATGTAAACTGCTCGTGGTCAAAGCCCAACAGGTGCAGGATCGTCGCGTGCAGGTCGTGGATATGCACCTTGTTTTCGACTGCCTGGAAGCCGACCTCGTCGGTGGCACCGACGACGGTGCCACCCTGGACGCCGCCGCCAGCCAACCAGGTAGTGAAGCCGTAGTGGTTGTGGTCGCGTCCGTTGATCTTGCCGGCGTTGGCCCCGGCGGTGGGCAGCTCGACCGTTGGTGTGCGGCCAAACTCGCCGCCCCAGATGATCAGTGTCTCTTCGAACAAGCCGCGTTGTTTGAGATCCTTGATCAAGGCGGCGATAGCCTGGTCGCACTGGCGGGCTAAGCGACGGTGATTGACCTCCAGGTCGTCGTGGTTGTCCCAGGGCTGGCCTTTGCCATGCCAGACTTGGACAAAGCGGACGCCCCGCTCGATCAGCCGGCGTGCGATCAGGATTTGGCGGGCCTGGGTGCCCGGGCCGTACATGTCCAGGATGTGCTTGGGTTCCTGGGTGACGTCAAAGGCGTCGGCTGCCTCCATCTGCATGCGGTAAGCCAGTTCGAACGACTGAATCCGCGCTTCGAGCTGCGGGTCATTTTGCCGCTGGGCTTTGTGTTGCTCGTTGAGCTGACGCAACAGGGTCAGTTGTTGCCGTTGCTCAGCACGAGGAGCGTAACGGTGGCGGATGTTTTCGATCAGTTTCTCGATGTCGGTGTGCTGGGTATCGATGTAGGTACCCTGATAGACTCCAGGCAAGAAGCCGGCCTGCCAGTTCTGCGATTCCTGGATCGGGTAGCCGCCTGGGCACATGGCGATGAAGCCGGGCAGGTTCTGGTTCTCGCTGCCCAGACCGTAGGTCAGCCAAGAACCCATACTCGGGCGGACGAGGCGGGCTTCGCCGCAGTTCATGAGCATCAACGACGGTTCGTGGTTGGGCACGTCGGCGTGGGTGGAGCGGATGACGCAGATGTCATCGATGCACTCGGCGACGTTGGCGAAGATCTCGCTGACCTCGATGCCTGACTGGCCGTACTTGCGGAACTTGTACGGTGAGGGGAAGGCCGCGCCGGTTTTGCGTTCAGTACGCAGGTTGCCGTTGGGCAGTTCCTGGCCGGCGTACTTTTCGAGCAGCGGTTTGGGATCGAAGGTGTCGACGTGCGAGGGTCCGCCATTCATAAACAGATGAATGACATGCTTGGCCTTGGCCGGAAAGTGGCCCCCCTTGGGGGCCAGCGGGTTGAGCGGACCAGCCTGGGCGGTGGATTCGCCCAGACCGGTTTCGGCCAACAGCGACGACAGGCCCAGCATGCCAAAGCCCATGCCAGAGCGGATGAGCAATTCACGCCGGGTGATGGGGGTGGGTTCGAGCGTCATAAGCAACCATCCGGCAAGAAGAACAGTTAATCAATAAATGCAAATTCATTCGATAGTAATAGGGCCTGGGCATATTGTTCCCAGCGGCTCAACGGGCGAGCAAAGGTCGGCCCCTGAAAATCATCCGCGGCGACATAACGCTGTTGATCGACACCCATCAGGGTTAGGATGGGTGCCCAGCCAAACGAGTCAAAGCTCGGCTCGTTTTGACAGTCGACGATGAAGTCGATGGTGTCGCCTGCTTGCACCACCACGGCGGCGATGTTGGTGGCCACCTGGCGGTTGTGCACGCTCCATTCGCCGAGCTTGCCTTGGTGCCGCGACACGATGCGGCCACGCACCCCATCGCCCTTGGCCGCGCCATGAGTCAGGGTTCCTTCGATCCGGACGATGGCATCGCGTGGAGCGACCCAGCGGCGAACAACGGCATTTTGCCGGTCGTTGCCAGCGTGTCCGCCGGTTTGCTTGAGCATCGCCCAGCCAAACTTGGCATCGGGTAGTTTGGCACCGCCCTGCCAGGCCGTGCCGGTGAAGTGCGGCAAAGACTGGAAGTTCACCACCTGGTCACGCGCTGCATCATAGCGGCCCACGCCATACTGCCAGGCCGCCGCGGCGCCTTCCGGGCCCGTAGTGCTTTCGCTGGGTAGCGAAGTAAACGCGAGCGCCAAGGCCAGTTCGCGTGCCGTCGGCTCGCGATGATAGACCAGGTGATACAGCGACCGGATCCGCACGTCGGGCTGGTTTCCTGGGGCGACCTCGGTTCGAGCGAGCAGCTGGCGGGCCTGGTTGACCATAAACGGGTTGTTCATCAGGTACAGCGCCTGCTGCGGAACCGTGGTGACAAAGCGTTGCGGGCAATGCTGGTCGGGGCCAGCAAAGTCGAATGCCCGCAGGGTTCCTGGTAGATTCTGGCGATCGATAAAGCCGTAGATGGTACGCCGGGTTGGAAATGGAGCATCGAACAGAGGCGCTGATTTGCCGCCCATGCGTTGATCCAGTTGCCCCGAGGTGACCAGGAATGCATCGCGCAGAGCTTCCCAGTCCAGCCGGCGTCGATTCATGCGTCCTAACCGCCGGTTGTCTGGATCGAGTTCCTGCAGTTCAGGCCGTAAGTCGCTGGATTGTTGATAAACCCAGGAACGCATGATCAAGCGATGTAGTTCCTTGAGTGACCAGCCCGAGGCGATAAAGCGGCGGGCCAGGTAATCGAGTAATTGCGGGTGGGTTGGTGGCTCGCTACGCACGCCAAAGTCACTTGGAGTGCGGACCAAGCCGGAGCCGAAGTGGTGCAGCCATACCCGGTTGACGAGGACGCGGGCGGTAAGGGGATTGTCGGGACAGGCGATGGCCTCCGCGAGTTCACGTCGACCACTGCCTTCGGTAAAGGGTTGGCGTTCGGGGCCGGCGATCACCTCGAGGAATTGGCGTGGCACCTTGGGACCACGGCGGCCTGGGTTGCCCCGCTCAAAGATATACGGCTCAAACGGGGTTTGGTCATCGGTCAGGACCATGGCTCGTGGGGGAGCTCCCGGAGCCTTGGCGCGATAGGCATCCACCTTGCGTTGTAGATCGCGAAGGCGGTTGCGTTCGGCACGGTTGAACAGGCGGGTGGTGTCCGACCGAGGAAGGACGAAGACCGGGCGTTTGGCTTGGTCTTCCTGACTCAGGATGTCTCCGTAGGCTTCGGCCAACTGGGCAAACGAGACCGGTGGCTGGTCGCGAAACTGTCGATGGAGCTGCGGATGGGCGTTGGTGACCATCCGGAAAAAGGCTCGCGTTCGCAGCGGGGCTTGTTGAGCCCAGTCCGCTTCCTTCACGGACATCAGGCGAGCCAGCAAGCCAAACAGTGGGTCCTTTGGCTTGGCCGTCTTACTGAGAAAATTCTGCCAGCGCTGTACCATGCCTATCCGCAGATCGCGACGCCGGGCGAGGTCGCGAACGGCGTTGTCCGGTTTGCCCTGGGCATCGTGCAGTAGAGTGAAGTAGCGGGCGATCACCTTGGCTTGGCGGAATTCATCGAGCAGCTTCTGATGTTGTTCGGTGATATAGGCCTCGACTGCCTGCTGACGTTTGTGCAGTTCTTGCTCAAATCGCACATAGGCCGGCGTTTTTCTGGGCTTGGCAAGCAGCGGCAGCTCCTTGGGCTCACTCGAACTGGCGAACACGCCATAAAGCGAGTAGTAATCGGCGGTCGGGATTGGATCGTACTTATGATCATGGCAGCGGGCACAGGTGACGGTCAGTCCCAGAAGCCCTCGTGTGACCACATCAATTCGATCATCAATGATATCGTGTCGATTATTGAGGAAGCGTCGGCCCAGGGTGAGAAAGCCCATGGCGGCCAGCGGCGTCTGATCCTCGCCCAGCGGCATCTGATCGGCAGCGAGTTGATGCCGGATAAATTGGTCGAACGGGAGATCCTCATTGAGCGATTGGATCACATAGTCGCGATAGGTGTAGGCGTAGGGGTAATTGCGATCTTCCTGAAAGACATAGCCTTTGGTGTCGGCGTAGCGGGCAACGTCCAACCAGTAACGGCCCCAGCGTTCGCCATAGTGTGGCGAGGCTAGCAGTTGCTCGATGACGCGATCAAAAGCGGTCGGCGCGGGGTCGTTGACAAAGGCCTCGACTTGCTCGGGGCTAGGTGGCAGGCCGATCAGGTCGTAATAGGCGCGGCGGATCAGGGTACGCCTCGCCGCTTTAGGTGCCATGGCAAGGCCGTTGGCCTCCAGCCGGGCCAGGACGAACGCGTCGATCGGCGTTTGTACCTGTTTGGCCTGCTGCACCGCGGGCGGGGCCGGGTTGGCGACCGGGGCGAAGGCCCAGTGGTGTTGCGTGTGGGCAGGGGGAGCGGCCACGAGCGACTGGGGGAGCCACAGGCAGAACGCCAAACAGCTGGCCAGGGAGATCGGTTTCACGGCGGGTCATCCTCGTCGTGTCGAGGTTGCGGCAGGGCAGTTGGCGGGAGTCAAAGCAGGTAGGTTGAGCAAACAACAGCATTATTGTACGCTGTGACGCAAAGTCTGCGAAGCGAAATTTCTCGGATTCAGGAGCGAACATCCATGCCTGGTCTGGTCTGGATCCTGCTGCCCTTGCTGCCAAGCTTGTGCGAACAGGTGGGGGTGCCGCTGTATGATCCGGTGAGCAAGTATCAGACCCAAGTTTTGGAAGGTTGGCAACTGCGGATCCATGCCGAGGTCTTTCGCGATCAACACCGCGAAGCTCGCAAGCAGATGTTCAAGGAACTCAGCAATCAGCTCTATCGCATTACCCGGGCCGTGCCCGAGCCGGCCCTGAGCAAGCTCCGGGCGGTGCCGATCTGGATCGAAGTCGCCCATCCTCAGCACCCGTGCATGTGCTATCACGTTTCGCGACGCTGGTTACGGGATCATGGCATGAACCCGGCCAAGGCCCGAGGCGTTGAGCTATCCAACGTGCGCAACTTTGTCCAGTGGACCCGCGAGCAGCCCTGGATGGTACTCCATGAGCTGGCTCATGCGTATCATCACCGCGAGCTTGGTTTTGACAATACCAAGCTACGAATGCAATACCAAAAGGCGGTTGCCTCGGGCAAGTACAGTCTGGTCGAGCATATCCGTGGCCGCCGCGAACCGGCTTATGCCCTGACCAATACCCAGGAGTACTTTGCCGAATGTAGCGAGGCCTTGTTTGGTACCAATGATTTTTATCCCTTTGTGCGTTCGGAGTTACAGACACACGATCCCGAGATGGCGGCATTACTGGCCCAACTCTGGGGTGTCCAACGCTAAAGGACCGACCCATGGTGTGCATCGAGCGACTGGTCGACCCCAGCCCAGATGACCTGGAGGCGATCAAGGCGCCGCTGTTTCGATTCAGTGTGGCCAAAGGCTTTGTCTGGCAACCAGAACTGCTGGTCCTGGCTCTCCACCAGACCGATGGTGCCATCCTTGGTGGGCTGATCGCCGAACTGAACTGGGAATGGCTGCATATCCGTATCTTGGCAGTCGATGAGGGGTTGCGTGGCCAGGGCCTGGGCCGGCAGTTGATGGCTCAGGCCGAGGCCTATGCCTGCCAGCACGGCTGCCATCATGTCTGGGTGGATACCTTTAGTTTTCAGGCGCGTCCGTTCTACGAGAAGCTCGGCTATCGCATTTTCGGCGTCTTACCGGACTATCCTTCGGGTCAAGAACGCTATTTTCTGGCCAAACCCCTGGACGTGGCTGGCAACCCAGAGAAACGCAGCTGATGGCGAACGTTGGGCCGGACCAGCTGTCCTTGGTTCAGCGACCCGGCTTCGTGCGCACCGCGGCCTCATTGCCTATGATAAAGCAAATAGGCGGTTCCGCGGCCCCGATATCGAAACGCTGATCCGGGAGGTCCTCATGCAACGCACCGAAGTTCGCATCGTCGCGGGAAGCTTACGCGGACGCAAACTGGCCTGTGCGGTGCACTCCGGCTTGCGACCGACGCCCCAGATGGTCCGCGAAGCCTGCTTTAGCATTCTCGGCAATGCGATCCCAGACCGTTTATTTGTCGATGTGTTCAGTGGCACCGGGGTGGTGGGCATGGAGGCGATTAGCCGAGGTGCCCGCCAGACCGTCTTTGTCGAGAAGGATCCGCGTTCTAGTGCAACGATTGAACAATATCTACAACGTTTTGGGATTGCCCCCCGCGCTCAGGTGTTCAAGACCGATGCCTACCGCTGGGCCGAACGCTGGATCCTACCGACCCGTGAGCCGATCAACGTCTTTCTGAGTCCACCGTTTTTGGACCTGCATGAGCGGCCCGAGGATTTTCTGGAGCTGGTCGAGACGCTGTGTGACAAGCTGCCCGAAGCCTCCGTGGTGGTCATCCAGGCCGAAGAACCCTTCCCAACCCGACGCTTGCCGAATGCCCGCGCGTGGGACTGTCGCAAGTATGGTCGCAACTTGTTATTGATTTGGGTCAAGGAGCCCTCGGCCGAGGCCCGCGTGGCTACCGAGGGTTCGGCATAATTTCTTGGGGGTGCCCCGTTGGTTTGCCATGACCGAACGTGATTTTGCCTTGCAGATTATCCGGCGGCTTCGCGAAGCTGGCTATGAAGCCTATTTCGCCGGTGGCTGTGTCCGCGATGAGCTGCTCGGGCAAGTGCCGGCGGACTATGACGTCGCCACGGCCGCGCGGCCGGAACAGGTGACGCGATTGTTTCGCCGCACCATCCAGGTTGGGGCCAGCTTTGGCGTGGTCGAGGTACTTGGTCCACGTCAGGCCGATGGCTCCTATGTTAAGACGCAGGTTGCCACGTTTCGCTCCGATGGTGTCTATACCGATGGCCGCCGCCCCGATCAGGTCACCTATGCCTCGGCTGAGGCGGATGCACAGCGGCGTGACTTCACGATCAATGGCATGTTCCTCGATCCGCTGACCGACCAGGTCCTGGACTTTGTCGGAGGCCAGGCCGATCTGAAACAGGGGATCCTGCGGGCCATTGGCGAGCCGGAGGCTCGCATTGAGGAAGACAAGCTGCGGATGCTCCGCGCGGTGCGAATGGCGGCCCGGTTTGAGCTGGCCATCGACCCCAAGACCTGGGCGGCGGTGCAATGGCATGCCGCGGGGATTCTGGTGGTCAGTGCCGAGCGAATCGCCGAAGAGCTACGCAAGATGCTCGTGCATTCGCGGCGTCGGCGGGCCGTTGAGTTGCTCTATACCTCGGGACTCTTGGCGCATATTCTGCCCCCCTTGGCTGATCAGGCAGATCGAGTACCCACCAGTTTTGAAGCCACACTGAGCAAGCTGGCGCAGCTGGAGGGAGTCACCTGGCCTCAGCCGGGGCCGGTCACCGTCCCCATGGCTCTGGCGGCCCTGCTAGGATCGCTGGAGCAGCCGCAGATCGAGCCGCTGTTGGACCATCTGCGCTTGGCCAACGCTGAGAAGGACCGCACTTACTGGCTCTTGACCGAGGCGGACCGCCTGTTGAGCGCCGAGCAGCTGCCGGCCAGCCAGCTTTATCCGCTGCTAGTACATCCTGGAATCGGCGAACTCTTGGCCCTTAGCCGAGCTCGAGCAGCAATCATCAATCTTGGCTATCATGAATTTGAATATGTCGAAAAATTGCTTCGAAGCAAATCGCGAGCGGAGCTGGAGCCACCGCCGCTGCTGACGGGCAACGATCTGTTGCGGCATGGGCTACGCCCTGGGCCCCAGTTTAAGCACCTACTGCAACGGGTTCGGGAAGCGCAGCTCGACCAACAAGTGCAGACGCCGCACCAGGCCATGGAACTGGTCCTACGCCTGCTTGCCGACCTGGCGGAAACTTGAGCGGCGTTAGGCCGGGGTCGGACGATACTTTGGGTTGGCCTGCAGATAAGCGGCGACCCGGTCCGTGCGGGTGATTGCCTCGGCAAAGAAGTCCACGGCTTGGAGCAAACGCTCATCGGGCTCCGCGCAACTGAAGCGTAGAAAGCCCTGCCCGGCCGGACCGAAACATTCCCCCCCCAAGCAGGCGACGCCCCGCTGGTCATCGGCGGCTTCCAGCAGGTACATGGCCAGACCATGCGAAGTGATGCCCAGCCGAGCACAAATCGGGGCGACGTTCGGGAAGACATAAAAGGTGCCCGCCGGCATCAGCACCGATACCTGAGGAACCTGACGTAAGGCGTCGACCAGCAGCCGCACTTTTTGCTCAAACAGTTTCATCGTTGCATCCCGCTCAGCGGCATCATGCTCTAAGGCCGCCTTGGCTGCCATCTGGCACAAGGGCGGTACGCAGGACAGTGCCGTGTTAATCATCTTGGTGATCATGCTGGCCAGCGGCGGGCTGGTAATCGCATAGCCGATCCGCCAGCCGGACATGCTGTACGACTTGCTGAAGGTATAGGCTGCGACGCACTGTTCCAGCATCCCCGGCTGGCTCAGGATGCTGCGATGCTGACCGGTCCAGACCATATGGCAATACGGCTCATCGCTGAACACGGCGATGTTTTTGCCACGAATCAGCTCGGCAATGCCTTGCAGGTCCGCTTCGAGAGCTACGCCGCCGGTTGGATTGTGGGGCGAGTTGAGGAAGATGGCTCGCGGCGAGCGCTCGCGGGTCAGAAACTGCTCGACATCGGCCAGGTTGGGGCGAAACTCCTGCTCTTGCCGCAACGGCGAGGTGACGATGCGGCCACCGCGGCGTTCAAGATTAGGAGCAAAGGTGGGAAAGCAGGGATCGAACAGGAGCACCGCATCGCCGGGTTCGACAAAGAGCTCGCAGAAGAACTGCTCAAAGACTTTGGCACCGGGGCCGACCACCACATGCTCGGCGGTGATCGGGATGCCGAATTCGTGTTGGTAATTGGCGGCAATGGCGGCGCGGAACTCGAGCAAGCCCTGGGAAGGACAGTAGCGGGTCAGGCCTTGTTCGATGGCCGCGATCCCAGCTTCACGGGCGTGCCTGGTCGAGGGGAACGGGGAGTCGCCGATTTGTAAGGCGATGACATCCTTACCCTGCTGCTGTAGCCGCCGCGCCACGGCCAGTACATCAAAGGCTGTCTCGGTGGTGAGACTCGCGGCAAAGCGACTGGGCGATAGCGACACGGCGGCCATGATGGCATCCCTCCTACTGGCGGGTCTCGATCGTTTGCGCGAGCGGCCGCAGGATTTGCGGGACCACGATCGATTCTAGCAATTCCGCGGCGATGCGGCGTTGTTGCTGATACGACTCGCCAAAGCTGGCATAGGGTTGTCGGTTCCAATATTGCCGTACGGTGAAGTAGACCGAGATGGGGATTTCAGAGTATTGTCGGGTACGGATCTGGTAGGCATTGGTACGAGTCTCGACATGGAGCCGGCCTTGGAGTCGACACGATTCATCCAGCGCGAGGGTGACCGAGGGTTCAAACTGGAGCAATTGACTGCCGGGCAGGTGAATCAACGAGTCTAGAGGCGAGTGCGCACCGAAAGCATCGGCAACCACCTCATCGTGATTCCCTGCATAGAAGAAATCAAATGAGAACAGCACATCGAGTGATTCACAGTCTAAAGCATTCAAACCCAAATAAAACGGGGCAATTTCTAGGATACGTTCATTGAGAGCATCGACTTCGTCCAGGGTGGGGGGATTGACAAAGCCGATGCACAGTCGGTGCGGCTCGAGGGCGACCCAGCGATAACTGCCCAGTTCGCGGTCCTCTTCTAGAACATATTCCCCGGTGGGTCGCTGTTCAAACTCGGTCATTTCGGGAAAGGTCTTGCGCAACGAATCAAAGAAATGCAATACAGTTTCGCGGTTTCCGGGCAACTCCATTTTCGTATTGATATAGACATAAACCGCAAAATCGTCGCTGATGGCGTGAAACGGATTCATGCGCAGAGCCTCCCGCAAGTGAAGAGCGGAGATTGATTGCTAATATTCTTCGCCCGAGGGCCTGTAAATGCAAGGTTGGTGGGTGGTTTGGCAGGCGGGCTTTCCCCGGATGGCTGGCAAACCAGGCAACCTCGCCGTTCTAAGACGAGGTTGCTGATCGCAGCGGGTGGGAGAGACAGGGGAGTGCTTAGGCAGATTTGGCGAGCTTCTCGGGCAGGGGTAAGCGAAGCGTGCTTTGGTTCAACCAGCGGCCAGCATCCGCGGCACCAGTCCAGCGTTGCAACAGAATACTTTGGGTATGCTCGCGTTGCTCGTCATCGTAAAGCTCAAGGAAGGCATCGACATAGGTCGCCCGAATTTGTGTGGACGAACGACCCAGCACAATCAACCCTTCGGTCGGACCTTCCACGAGATCGTTAAACAAGGCGATCGCACGCCATCCCTGTGCTTTGGCTTCTATTTGGTGAAACATTGTCGGCCCCTCCATGGCCAGCCCTGGGAATTGAAGTGAATCTAGGTTGACAAGTTCCAGGAAGGTTGTCAAGGGAACGCGGCGTAGATCGGTGGGTCTACCGCGCCCGATAAACGATCCGGCCCCGGGTCAAATCATAGGGGGTGATTTCGACCTTGACCCGATCACCGGGAATAATCCGGATAAAGTTTTTGCGCATTTTGCCGGCCACATGCGCGATGATTTCTCCGCCAATATCGAGTTCGACGCGAAACTGGGTATTGGCCAGGGCTTCGATCACCCGGCCTTCAACTTCCATGGTTTCTTCCTTTGCCACAGAGCTCCTCCAAGAAAGAACAAAAAAACACGCATTGACCTGTTTGGTCAATCCTACACATTGTTGAATTATATGCTGGTGATCGGGAAAATACTGCCGGAAAATGTGGAAGCCCGGCAGTGGTCAAGACTGGGAAAACGACCGGACTAGCGTTGAGGACTGGCACCGCGAACCACTGCGCGGCCGGCTTGTTGTGCCAGCGGGGCGCCCTCCATCCCGGAGGAGTGACTTCCTTGATGCGTAGCAGGCAGCGAATGGGCCGACCAGGCACGCACGACCAGCAGTCGCTGCTGGGGATTGTCCCCGTGCAGAGCGATCAGACTATGATGACCCAGAGTATTGCGACGTCCCACCTCAGTTCCAATCAGAAGGTATTCATGCGGAGCCACAGAAACGCTGAAACTCAGCCGCTCAAAGCGTTCAATGGGACGTTCACCCACCGGCGACCAGCGGCGTTCCCCGGAGGCGTCCACCACCCAGTGCTCGGGCTGGCCATGACGCACCTGCGGCGTAATACTCAAACGAATTCGTTGCTCGGCTTCCTGTTCGGGCACGATATGGAACGCAAAATCGGCCGCCTGCAACTCACGAGCCGGCTCCGGACCGCTGCCCGGCAGTTTGGGTAAGCGCAGGGTGCAGCGGGAAATCTCTCCGTTCAAGGGGATGGCCGTGGGATAACCCGCTCGCTGTTGAATCGCACGTGGATGTCGGCAAGTCCCTTCCGAGGTCAATAAGGCTTGGAGGGGGCTGGGCACGATCCCCACCAGGCCGACGCGAAAACCATGTTCATTCAACAGACTGCGCGTTCTCAGCGGCAGAATCTGTTCATCCGTCGTTTGCCACACGCCTTCATTGAGGTAGGGCGTCGCCAGAGGTTGCTCGATGGTGGCATACTCCAGGTAGACGACATCTGGGCCAGCGACCCGCGTTTGCGACTGGACCTGACGCCACCAGGAGCTCGTTGGGGTGGCCTCAGGCAACAGACATCCGGCAAGGGTGCTGGCCAGGAGCACCCCCATACAGTATTGCCAGCGTTTCATAAACTTCCCCCCCAGGCATCCGACGGCAAGCCTTGGCCATAGACGGCTTGCCCGAGTCTGTCAAGCCCTTCTCGCAGGCGGGGGCTCACCTTGCTCCCCCCGGCGGGCAAATGCTAAGCTGACACTCTTAATCGGTTGTGCCGACACAGTGTTGCGCGGAGGTCATCATGTCCAGGTTGCGAATCGACTGGTTGGCCTGCTTGATGATCCTGAGTCTGGTCGGCGGATGGGGCCGTTGCGAAGAGGGGCCTCGCTTTCGCATCCAGGAATTCGAGACCGGATTCCGGGTCGGCTACGCGGTCTTGTTGACGGATATCAACGAAGATACCAAACCGGATATCGTGGTGGTCGATGCACGCCGGGTGGTCTGGTACGAAAATCCTACCTGGCGACGCCATACGATCTTGGCGGGGCAAACGACACGGGATAATGTCTGCATTACCACGCTGGATATCAACCGGGATGGCCATCAAGATCTGGTACTCGGGGCCGACTGGGGTGGACTAAACACCAAGAGCGGTGGCAGCCTGCACTGGCTGGAACGACCCAGCGACCCAACCCAAACATGGTCCTTACATCGCATCGGCGGCGAGCCGACCCTGCATCGCATTCGCGCTGTCGACTTGGAAGGGGATCAGAAGCCAGAAATCGTGGCCGTGCCCCTAATGGGCCGTGACAGTTCGCGGCAAGCCAACTGGCTCGATGGCCGACCCGTACGGATTCTTGCCTACCCGATTCCCGCCGACCCCGTCCGAGGTCCTTGGCACCCCAAGGTGCTTAGCCAGAGCTTGCATGTCACGCATAACTTCTGGCACGTGCCGGCGCCGAACCGCAAGGGCATGGATCTTCTGGTGGTCAGCTACGAAGGCGTCCACCGCATCACACAAAAGCAGGGTCAGTGGCACACCCAACGTATTGGGCGGGGCAACCAGGACAATCCCAAGCGATCGCGGGGCGCCAGTGAGATCAAACAAGGCCAGCACCAGGATGGGACGCTTTTTCTGGCGACCATCGAACCTTGGCATGGGCATCAGGTGGTGGTCTATACCCCACCCACGGACACCAGAGGCTTGTGGAATCGCTTTGTCGTGGATGATCAACTGAAGTGGGGCCATGCTGTCTGGTGTGCGGATTTGGATGGGGACGGGGGCGATGAGCTCATTGTTGGCGTCCGCGACGATCGGGCCAAGCAACCGGGTCTGCGGCGGGGCGTACGCATCTATCAAGCCACCGATGCGGATCCGCGGAAGTGGCGGCGAACCCTGGTGGATCAGGGGGGCGTGGCCGTGGAGGATCTGGCCGCGGCGGATCTGAATGGCGATGGTAGAGTGGACATCGTGGCGGTGGGCCGGCAGACCGGCAACGGCCGCATCTACTGGAACCTGGGCGAATGAAGCTGACCCTGCCCGAACTGGCATTGGTCTTACTGATCGGCCCCTCAGGGTCAGGCAAATCGACTTTTGCCCGCAAGCATTTCCGCTCCACCGAGATCCTTTCCTCGGATTTTTTTCGGGCGTTGGTCTCCGATGACGAGACCAACCAGGCTGCCAGCGGGGATGCGTTCGAGCTCTTACATCTGGTCGCCTCCAAGCGGCTGGCCAATGGCCGTTTTACGGTGATCGACGCCACCAATATTCAGCTCGATGCGCGTCGCCCCTTGATGCGGCTGGCCTATCGTTTTCATGTCTTTCCCGTTGCCATTATCTTTGATCTTCCCGAAGACATCTGCCAGGCTCGCAACCAAGTCCGCCCCGACCGGCAGGTCCCGCCGCGGGTGGTCCGCTCGCATGTCGAACAACTGCACCGCTTCCTCGATCGCTTGCCCAATGAGGGCTTTCACACCATTTTTCGGCTGCAGACGCCCCAGGAAGCCGACGCGGTCATGGTCTTACGCGAGCCACTGAGTGTGAACCGCAAGTGGGACTCCGGACCGTTTGACATCATTGGCGATGTGCACGGCTGCGGTAATGAGCTACGCACGCTGCTCTTGGAGTTGGGCTACACCGTCACCGAGATTCCCCAGCCCAATGGGCACACCGATTATGAAGTCACGCCGCCGCCAGGACGCAAAGCCATCTTTCTGGGCGATCTGGTCGATCGCGGGCCCGATACGCCAGGAGTATTACGTCTGGCGATGCACATGGTGGAGGCGGGACACGCGCTATGTGTCTCGGGCAATCATGACGCCAAACTGTGGAAAAAGCTAATTGGCCGCGATGTGGTGATCTCCGCGGCTCTAGCCGAATCGCTGAAACAGCTTGAAGAAGAGTCGCCAGATTTTGTGGAACGCGTCCGCTGCTTTCTGGAAGGGCTCGAAAGTCACTATGTCCTCGATCAGGGCAGATTGGTGGTTGCCCATGCCGGACTCAAACAGGGATTACAGGGGCGAATCTCCAAACGTGTTCGCGACTTTGCCCTCTATGGCGAGACGACCGGCGAGCTGGACAATAACGGACTGCCCGTACGCCTGAACTGGGCCGACAACTATCGTGGCCGGGCCAAGGTGGTTTATGGCCATACTCCCGTAACCGCACCGAACTGGTGGCACAATACCATCTGTATTGATACGGGCTGCGTCTACGGCGGCGGGCTGACAGCCTTACGCTATCCCGAACTCGATCTGGTCACGGTTCCTTCCGAGAGGATGCATTGCCCGCCGAAACGCCCTTTTCTGGAACCCGACAGCCCGGATGAGTGAACCGCGGCGGTTAGTGGCCCAGAAAAGGAACGGCCGTAAGCGGAGCGAGGAGAGCCATCGTCTCATCGGGATGTGCATCCAAATAGCGGCCTACCCCTGAAAAGAAATATAACAGTTGATTCGCACCCCGTCGGGCCAGTCGCGGTGCGGTCGCCCCTAACAATCGTGTAGCCAGGGCTGCGGCGCGACTATCAGTTTGTAGATACAGGTCAAGTTGCTGATGGATCATCGGCTGACTGTCGATACTCGGATCCACACGGTGACGGAGCACGGCCACCGCCGACACCGGCACCGAGGGAAGCATACCTTGCTTGACCCGGCCGCTGGCAACCCAGATCCGACCGTAGCCGTTCTCAAAGACCATTCGCCAAGAGATCGCCGTCCCCGCATCGTCATGCCAACGAAATTGCGTCGGGCTGAGCCGCTCAATGGTCAAACAGGGAATCTCTAAGCGTTTCCAGGCCAGGGCGACTCGGTCTGGATGATCGAGCAGCCAGCGATACAAGTCCGGCGTGCACGGAAAGGTTTCGCGCTCGGACCGAACACTCAACGTCGGTTGCTTGACAATTGGCTCGACCGTACGACGGACTTCGGCCGGCAGCCACCGGAGCATGCCGCCCAGATCCGCCGGAGCAGCGGGTGGCAGCTCGGCCGACTGTCCGGTGACCGGCCAAGGCAAGCAGAGCATTGCACCAAGTTGACAACCGCCAAGAAGCAAGTGCGACAAAAAGTTGCGCATGGGCCATCCCACCCAGGGTGATCGCAGTTTCTCTTTGCCAGCAAGTATCGAACACCTCGTAGCGGAATCTGAAGAATTTCCTGGACTCAAGTCAAGCTGGGCAAAAGGTCGGACCAGGCAAGCTCGGTAGGCCACCGCCGCGTCAACCGAGCCTGGGTCACGCAGCCGGCCCCACCGCGCCGAGGAGTTCGGCAAGCAGATTGGTCTGAGGAAAACCGTGCCCGAGATGCTGGCGAAAGCCCTCGGCGTAGGCCACTCCCGCAGCTTGGCCCTGTGTGGCCGCCCAGTCACGCATCGACGTCAAGTAGTTGTCCACGCCATGATGACGCATCAGCCAATCACGCTGTGACTGATGACAGGCGAGCATTTTTTCTTTGGTATCGATGACCGAGGTGACATCAATGTGGAATCCGGGATAGATCGGCTGGCCGAAAGCGTCCTTTCCCTCCACCGGATCACAGTAATAAAGATGGGGAATATGTTCCAACGGCGGATGCACATGCCGACCATACAGGAAATTGGGCACCGGCGCGGCAAAAGCCGCAGCCCGCACCAGCTTGCTGGTCTGCTCGTGATCTAGATGATAATCATCCGGGCTATGCGTTAACAAAATCTGAGGCCGCACGGCATTGACCAGATACACCACCCGTTCCAGGGCCAGCTCGCCATAGACCACCCGCAGATCCCGCTCTTCCACACAATGAAACTGGGCCCCCATGACCGCTGCAGCGGCGGTACCTTCCTGGCGACGCTGTTGGGCGATGGCCAGCGGCGGTAATTCCATCGAACCACAGTCTCCGGGCGTCATACTGGCAATATGCACCGCCCACTGTTGCGCTTGGGCTAGTCGAATCAGGGTGCCAGCGCAGAGAAATTCCACATCATCCGGATGAGCCAGGATGGCCAGAATCGTCTTGGTCATGGTTTCGACTCCGCGGGCGTCGGTTCCTGGGCACCGCCTCGAAAGGGGCCGGTTGGCCAGGTCAGCCTAGGACTTCTCTTGCTGAGGTCAATCGCGACATTGCTTCTGGGCGGTGGGTTCCCCTTGCTGATTGTTGGGGAATCCGGACAATCAAGCCGTTCAATCTGTCGTGATATTGGAGATCGTCCATGGGCAAGTCCCATCGCCCCTGTATTGCCATCCTAGGCGGTGGCCCCATGGGGGTAGAGAGTCTGCTGGCGGCCCGCCGCTTGGATTTCCCCGCGACGCTGTACGAGCGGGCTGCGGTGGGTGAGCATGTGCACCAGTGGGCTCACCTGCGCATGTTCACGCCGTTTGCCGCCAACACCACCCGGTTGGGGCGAGAACTCCTGGCCCAGGAACACCGCGATCGCGACCTACCTGCCGACGATGCCATCCTGACCGGCGAAGATTTCCTGCTGCACTACCTGGTGCCTCTGAGTGAAAGCCGTCTGCTTCGCGCGGCGATTCTCAGCGAAACCGAGGTGGTGCAGGTGGGACGGATGGGCCGATTGTGTGGAGATCCAGGCCCGGTGCAGACCCCCTTTGTCTTACTGCTGCGCGATGGTACGGGCAAAGAACGCTATGAACAAGCTGATGTGATTCTGGATTGTACCGGCACCTTGGGCACGCCCCGCTGGCTGGGGCTCGGAGGTGTTCCCGCGTTGGGCGAGCTGGATCTGTGTGAACGGTTGGTCTACACGCCCGAGGATGTCGCCGGCAGCCGTCAAGCCGAGTATGCCAATCGCACGGTTTTTGTGGTTGGCGCTGGCTTGTCCGCCGCGACCACGGTGGTGGCCTTGGCCGATCTCGCCGAGCGTGAGCCGGCTACCTGGATAATCTGGGCCACTCGCGGCGAACGGAGCCAGCCGATTCCACGCATTGCCAACGATCCATTCCGCGAACGTGATCGCTTGGCCGCGCGGGCCAATGCCCTGGCGACCCGCGGTGAAGGGAACCTAGAATTTCACCCGCGTACCTGGGTCGAGGCAATCGAACCGCTTGAAGCGGATGCCGGGTTTCGGGTCCGGGTCTTGGTCGCTGGTCAACCGCGTACCTGGGAGGTCGAACGTCTGATTGCCAATGTCGGCTATCGGGCCGACTTTCGACTGGCCGAGGAGCTGATGCTGGGGAACCGCGACCCGGGTCAAGTGGAGACGGCGGAGCCGGGCTACTACGTGCTCGGAGCCAAAAGCCAGGAACCAGGGGGAGCGTTCTGGCTGCGTCAGGGGCATGAGCAGATTGTTCAGGTCTTTGCCCAGATTCGCCAGCGTTCCGAGCTTTACGGCCATCGCGGCCCGTTCCGCGCGGTGGGATGAAGTTCTTGCGCAGTTTAGGCAATTTATACCGATCTCATCAGGCCTACTTTGCAGGTCGCGGGAGATTTCAGGCCTGATCGAGAGAAATTTCTCGCATTTGGCGAACAGTATCCTAAAATTGGGGAACTCGATCGCTCGGCTCGCATCGGTTTGGCGGGTGCGTACCATCGAGGATGCGTTTCCCGTCCCTTTAATGCCGCGACCTCCATGTAGTTGTGGAAGGTGAACACGATGACCTCGGGAGAATTTCTCTTTCAAGAACTGGTGGCGACTGTGCAAGATCCGCCGGCCAGCCTGATCCGACGAACCTTCGGCGAACCCCTCTTCCACACCGAAGGCGAGGTGGCTGCGTTAGGTTTCACTCCCGATGGACACTTGTGGTCTGTGGATGAGACGGGGGCTTTATGTCTGTGGGATCTACAAGGACGTCTGCATCAGCGACATTTTCTCAGCGATTTAGAAACCTTGTGGTGCTTCTCCCCCGATGCCGGTTACCTAGCTTCCGGCACCGATGAGCTTATTCTATGGGATCTTCGCACTGCGAGTATTCTCCAGCGTATGGATCAGCCGCAGTGGCTGACCGCACTGGCCTTCTCCAAGGATTCCAAATGGCTGGCCACCGGTCATGATGATGGGACCCTGCGGGTGTACCATGTCGAGCCGTTTGCCACGCGGCACAATGTGGTTGCCCATGGCTCGCCGATTTCTGCGCTGGCCTGGCATCCCAATGGCCAACAGCTGGCCACCGCGGGGGAGGATCGCTTGATCCGCATCTGGGATTTGGACTCGTTGAAGTGCTTGTATACCTTGCCGGGACATACCGATCGCATCCCCGCGTTAGCCTGGCATCCCACCGAACACTATTTGGTGAGTGCGGGCTGGGACACCACGGCACGCATCTGGCAGCCTCCGCACCGCGAGCCATTGATGCTGCTCAATAGCCACTCGGAGCAGGTGTTACAGCTAGCCTTTAGTCCAGACGGCCAGTTTCTGGTCTGTGCCGATTCCGAAGACGTCTTGCACATCTGGACCGCGCCTCGGGATGGCCGGGTGCTTCATGTTTTACCAGGGCACCGCGATGAAATCCGAGCCCTGGCCTTCTCGGCCGATGGGACCTATTTGGCCAGCGGTGGGGCTGACGCGGTGATCCACCTGTGGCAGCCGGCTACCGGCCATCTGGTGGCGGGGCTCGATTCCAATGATAAGCCTCCGTTGCTTTACCTACCCGAAGTTCAACGCGACCATGGTCCGGCCCAACCTGCTCGGCTTGGTTGTGGGGTCAACGGCAGTGTGCAGCTCTGGGAGATCGCCAGTGGGAAACCCTGCGTTGAGGCACCCCGGTCGCAAGATGTGTTAGCGGCCGCTGCCAGTCCCGACGGTCGCTGGCTGGCTACCTCGGGGACCAGCCCGCAGATCCGGGTTTGGGATGCCCTCACGTATCAGCCGCACGTCACTTTTGAACACACCCGGGGCCCGTTGCCACGACTGTGCTTCAGTCCGGATTCGCGTCGTCTGGCCAGCGCCAGTGCTAGCGATGGGCTGGTCTGGCTCTGGGAGCTGGGTCAGACGGAGGCGATTCTGGTGATCCCCGAGGCGGCGGCTTCTTGTACGCTCGAGGCGCTGGCTTGGCATCCGAATAATCGCTGGCTCGCCGTAGGCGGGCTCGACTGGTTGATGACCAGTGGCGCGGATGGGGCGATCTGCCTCTGGGACATCGACACGCGTGAGAAGATTGTCGAGTTTGAAGGAGGGGTCGTTGATCTAGCGATGGACCCGACCGGACGGCTGCTGGCAGGGGCTGCCTTACGTCGTTCCATCCTCGTCTGGGATCTGCAGACGCAAGAGTTAGCCTTTGAACTGGGCCGCGATCATGAACCGGTCCATGCGGTCGCTTTTAGTCCGGATGGCAACTGGCTAGTGTCTGGTGGAGCCGATCATACCCTGCGGGTCTGGAGTACTTTGGATGGTCGGCAGCGCCGGGGCCGCGAACTGGAGTCGGCCATCCAGGCGCTGGCCTTTAGCAGCGATGGCAAGTCGCTGTTTGTCGCCAATGCCAACACCACCTGCTATCAGCTTGATTTTGCCTGTCTGCTGGCGGACTAACCCGCCAACGATGTCGCAACGCGGTTTATTGCCAAGCAGCCCAAGTCGACCGAGTTGGCGAAGCCAACTCGGTCGACGTTTTCGATGCAACTCACTTCTCCAGCTGTCGATGGGGCAGCGGTTCAGGTGGATTGGGACCATGTCGCACTGGGATTGCCAAACGGTTTCTCGGCTTCACGCTGACATGGCCAGGCTCAATGGAGTTCACGCGCTTCGGTGAAGCGTGTATGGTAATCAACGCCATCGTTGCTCCTGGATTCTTGGTCGCAGGGAATGCTGTTTATGCCGCGCGTGTTTATCGCTGATAAGCTTGAGGCTTCCGGTAGCGATCTGCTTCGTCAGGCCGGCCTAGAAGTCGATCATCGAACGGGGTTAGCTGGCAAGGACTTACTCGAAGCGGTACGTGCGGCCGATGGGGTCATTGTCCGCAGCGCCACCAAGATGACCGCCGAAGTGCTCGAGGAACCGGGCCGTTGTCGGGCCATTGTGCGTGCCGGGGTGGGGGTCGACAACATTGATGTTGCCGCCGCGACCCGGAAGGGCGTGGTGGTCATGAACACACCGGGTGGCAATACGATCTCGGCGGCCGAGCATACCATCGCCTTGTTATTTGCCTTGGTACGACAAATTCCGAAAGCCGATGCGAGCATGCGTTCAGGCAAGTGGGAACGCGGCAAGTTTCTTGGCATGCAACTAGCCGGCAAGACGCTGGGGCTGATCGGCCTGGGTCGGATTGGCCGTGAGGTGGCCCGCCGCGCGTTGGGCCTGGATATGAAGGTGATTGGCTTTGATCCGTTCCTGACCTCCGAACGGGCTGCTCAGTTGGGCATCGAGGCGGTCAACGATTTAGATCCACTGTTGCCTCGCTGCGACGTCTTGTCGTTTCATACGCCCTTGACCGACGAAACCCACGGGCTGATTGGCGAACGCGAGCTGAAACGATTGCCGAACTCGGCATGTCTGCTCAATGTGGCGCGCGGCGGCATTGTCGATGAGGCGGCCCTGGTTCAAGCCCTCCGCGATGGCCACATCGCGGGTGCGGCCCTGGATGTCTATGCCCAGGAACCACTTCCGGCAGACTCACCGCTGTTGCAAGCGCCCAACTTGGTGCTCACACCCCATCTGGGAGCCTCGACCATCGAAGCCCAAGATGCCGTCGCCCGTGAGGCTGCCCAGCTGCTCACCGATTTTCTGCAACGCGGCATCGTCACCTTTGCCATTAACATGGCCGCGGTCGATCGCACTGAGCTGGATGAATTGCGTCAATATATCGATCTCGCCCACCGCCTTGGGCTGCTCCAGGCGCAGTTGGCACATGGCCCTATCAGTCGGGCGGAGTTGCACTATCGCGGTGCCCTGTCGCATCGCAAATACCGTTTGTTGACCGCCGCCTTTACCGCCGGATTGCTCGAAGCCCATCTCAGTGAACAGGTCAACATCGTCAATGCCGAACTCCTCGCCCGGGAACGGGGAATCGAGATCAGTGAAACGGTCAATCCCAAGGAAGGCGACTTCGCCAATCTGGTGCAGACCATTGTGCACAGCTCCGAGCAGGCGGGGCGACTGGCCGCCGGTACCTTGTTCGGCAATCAGTATGTTCGCCTGGTCCAGCTCGATGACTTTCGCCTCGAGAGCTTCCTGGATGGGACGCTGATGTTGTTTACCCATCGCGATGCCCCGGGGCTGATTGGCTTTATGGGGAACATTCTGGGCAAGCATCAAGTCAATATTGCCTCGATGTCGCTGGGCCGCAAGCTGGCCGAGCCGGGAGGCGAGGCGGTCGCCATTTTGAATCTGGATAGCGATCCACCTGCGGACGCCCTGGCCGAGATCCAGACGCATCCGGAGATTTTTCAAGTCAGTGTGGTCCGCTTGCCCAAGGCTGGTGCCATGCCGATGTGGTTTGGTTGAGCCTGTGCTGTCACCGTCCATTCCATGGCCAAAACAGGAGGTTTGTATGATTCCCATCGATCTCAGTGGCAAGGTCGCGGTGATCACCGGCGTCTCGGATGATCGAGGCTTCGCCTGGCACATTGCCAAGACTTTGCAAGCAGCCGGGGCACGCCTCATCTTTGCCTGTCATCCACGGGTGGTCAATATTGTCGAAACCATCCTGAATCGTGAGCAAGATGCCCCGTCACGCCAGTTGCCCCACGGCTTGGGCCAGCTTCAGGTCGAACGGGTGCTGCCCTGCGATGTCAGCTTTGACACCATGGACGATGTCGATGACAAGACACGCAACGATCGCCGCTATCAACGCTACGACGATTATTCTATCCAAGGCATGCTCAAGGTGGTCCAACAAGACTTTGGCGGCATCGATATGCTTTTGCACGCGGTCGCCTTCAGTCCGGAGATCCAGAAGATTGCCGTCGACACCAGTCGTGCCGCCTATCTGACCGCGTTGAGTGTCAGTGCCTACTCATTGACGGCATTGTTACATCATGCTCGTCCCTTGCTGGCCAACCGACCGGATGGCGCTTCGGTGGTGGGCCTGACCTACATCGGTGGCGATCGGGTGGTGCCGCACTACGGTGGTGGCATGTCCTCGGCCAAGGCTGCCCTGCAGATTGATGCGCAGCAATTGGCCAGTAACTTGGGCCGCGAGAAGATCCGGGTGAATCTGGTGTCGGCGGGCCCATATGCCTCGCGCGCGGCCGAGGCGATTGGCGACATTCAGCAGATGATTGACTATGCTGCTCAGCGTTCGCCGTTGCAGCGGCCGATCGAGGCCGAGGAGGTGGCCAATGCTACGTTGTTTCTGTGTAGTCCCCTGGCCTCGGCCGTGACCGGACAGATTCTCTATGTCGACTGCGGCTACCATGTGATGGGTGTCTAAGCGGCGATGTTCAAAAAGATCCGGCAAATCAAGGCTATGATGATCGCAGTCAGGGCGTACAAGTCGGCGAGCTTCTGCTGGTTGGTCAGCCTGACCGGGCTGACTGGCTGTGCAGGCAGTGACGTAACACCGGTTCCGCTGAAGGTCGTTGTCAACGGCCAGCCCACCGTCGGGGCCCACCCTCTGGGTTGAGAGACGTCGGCAAACCGAGTTGTCGCAGGCCAAGGGGGGCTGGGCCGATCCGATGGGCAGCTTTGCGATCGATCGTTTGTGTAGATGTTCTGTTAATTGTAGCAATGATGGAAATATCGATTCGTTCCACCCCGGCGGTGTCCTGGCCAGCTTCTGCGACGGCCATGTGCGCTTTCTCCGCCAGACCCTCAGCCCGGTGACCTTGGCCTGGCTGGTGGCCGCCAACGATGGTCAAATGGTCGGAGAAAGCGACTTCTGAACCGCCTAGTTTTCGTCCCTCGCGTAGGGCCCCTGGACAATGTGCCTGCCATGGTCGGCAATATTTCGCTCTCGCGGATTACCAGGCGAGCCGCTACAATTGCGGAATGACGATGCATCAGCCCCCTTTTGACTCAAGCGCAGAGCCGATTATTACCTTCTGGGGCGCTGCCCAGGTGGTGACCGGCTCCATGCATGTGGTGGAGGTCGGCAACCGTCGTGTGTTGCTCGACTGTGGGCTTCACCAGGGCAAACGCGAGGAGAGCCGCTTTCGCAACGAGCAGTTCCCATTCGCCCCGACCGAGATCGACGCCGTCCTGATCAGTCACTCACACATTGATCACTGCGGGAATCTCCCCACGTTAATGCGGCAAGGGTTTCGCGGACAAATCTACTGCACCCGGGCAACCCGCGACCTTTTAGAGGTCATGTTGGCCGACTCCGCACGCATTCAGGAAGAGGATGCGGCCTATCTCAATCTGCAGCGGCAATATGCCGAACCGACCGTAGAGCCGTTGTACACGCAGTACGATGTCACCCAGACCTTACGACAGTGCGTGGTGGTGCGATACGGTGAGGAATGCGAGATCCTCCCGGGCACGCGGTTTCAATTTCTCAACGCCGGCCATGTCATCGGTTCGGCCATGGTCCATCTCACCTTCCGCACTCGCCATGGCGAACGCAGTGTCTGCTTTACCGGCGACTTGGGTCGTCGTGGGATGGCCATCCTCAAGCCGACCGCACCAATCCCGCCGTGTCATGTGCTCGTCTCCGAGAGTACTTACGGCAACCGCGTGCACGAGCCGATCGAACGTACCGTCGGCAAGCTGTACGACACGATCAATCAGACCTTTGATCGCGGTGGTAAAGTCATGATCCCGGCCTTCAGCCTGGGTCGGACGCAGATGATCTTGTATTACTTGCACAATGGCATCCGTGATGGCCGCATCCCGCACAAGCCAGTCTATGTCGATAGCCCCCTCGCCGCGGAAATCGTCAAGGTTTATCGCAAGAACCCCGAGTGCCTCACCGATGACCTTCAGGCTGAGCTCCTGGGTGAACGAGGCTTTCTGCATAGCGAATATATTCGCTATATCCGTTCCAACGAGGATAGCATTGCCCTGAGTCGCACCCAGGGCAACCATATCGTGGTGGCCTCCAGCGGCATGTGCGATGCGGGGCGAATCCAACAACATTTAAAGATGAATGTGGATGATCCACGCTCGACGGTGATCCTGGTCAGCTTTCAAGCGCCGGGAACGGTGGGCCGGCGTCTGCTGGAGGCCAAGCCCACGGTGCGTTTCCAGGGCAAAGACTGGAATAAGTGGATCGATGTGGTGCATCTGGATGGCTTTTCCGGTCATGCGGATCGTGAGGACTTTCGGGCCTATCTGGGTCATCGCGAGGGCCAGATCGACAAAGTTCGCTTGATCCACGGTGAACGAGAGCAGGCCGAGGCCTTGGCCGGTCTGCTGCGGGAACTCGGCTACCCTGATGTCGCCATCCCCGAGCCTGGCGAACGGCTCCAATTCACCGAATAAACGGTTCCCATGCTCCGTAAATGCACTGGGCCTTGGCCGCAGCGGTCGTCTGAGGTCGGGGTATGCAACCCGGCTGCCAGAGATGACTCCGCTTCGATGAGGAATGCCGTCATGTTGTCACGCTGGTTGCTTGCTGGCTTCCTGCTCGGGGGGTTTCCCTGGTGCTGCTCTGGAGTTGCCCAAGAGGCAACGCCTCGCCCTTCTGCCCAAGAGGCAACGCCTCGCCCTTCTGCCCAAGAGGCAACGCCTCGCCCTTCT
>CAYPIE010000057.1:0-14444 GCA_964410665.1 uncultured Alcaligenaceae bacterium | reverse complement strand
GCCCAAGAGGCGGCCTCGTCCAACCACCCAGAGACCACTACGACTCCAGAGATACCGCCTACGAACCCGGTGCAGAATGATCTGGCCCATTTGCGAACCGCAGGCTTGCCTACGGATGGACCTGGACTCCAGGCATTCTTCGCTCAGCGCATTCTGAACGATGCCCAACGCGAACATTTGCAGCGGGCCATCGAGCAGCTTGCTGCGGACTCCTTTGATGTTCGTCAGTCGGCCTCGGCCGAGCTGGTGGCCGCGGGCCTGGCAGCGCGACCGTTGTTGCGGCAGGCTCGCGAAGCGAACGACGTCGAGGTGGTTCGTCGTGCCGAACGTGCTTTAGAACAGATTGCCAAAGAAGAATCGATTGACCGGTTGCTGGCGGCCGCACGCCATTTTTTACGTACTGCTCCCGACCAGGCTTGGCCCACCCTCATTGACTATCTCAACGTCTACCACAACGATCAGGCGGTCTTCGAGGGTACTCTGCAGGCGATGCATGACACGCTGGCTCGGAGCAAGCAGGTACCTACGGATCTGCTTGAGCAAATCACTTCCACGAAGCCTACTCACCGGCTGATCGCGGTCCGGTTGCTAAGTGCTCTGCCCGGCCAGATCGAGCGGGTGCGTGGCCTGGTGAGCGACCCGGATCACGAGGTCCGCTTTTTGGTGGCCGAACAGCTCCTTCGCCGCGGGGAGCAGGCGGGAATGCCTGTGCTGTTAAACTTTCTCGATCAGGGCCCCATTGAGTATGCCTTCGGCGCTGAGGATTTGCTCTGTCGCCTGTTGGAGCAGGGCTATCCCGAACGCACCCTCGGTGCGGGGACAAGCAAAGATCGCGCGGCTTGCCGCGCGGCTTGGGATCGCTGGTGGCAGGTAAACCAGCCGAACGTGGATCTGACCCGTTTGAATTCTGCACCCGCGTTGCGCGGTCTGACCCTGATTGCCGAGGTGGATGGAGGGCCTACCGCCCGGATTTGGGAATGTGATCGTCAGGGCTCACAGACCTGGGAAATGACCCAGCTCGGTGGTCCTGTGGATGTGCAGCGCTTGCCCAATGGCAATATTCTCATCGCCGAGTACTATACCTCGATCGTGACCGAGCGGAATCGGAAGGGTGAGATCATCTGGCAATCGGACAAGCTGGGCACGAACCCAGTGAGTTGTCAGCGTCTAGCCAATGGTCATACCTTGATTGCCACGATGCGTGAAGTGACGGAACTCAATGTCGAGGGCAAACCGGTGGGACCGAAGTATCCGGTCAACGGCTCGATTTTTCAAGCACGCCGGGACCGCTACGGGCACACCTTTATTCTCTCCGACGGCAAACTCCAGGAGTTCGATCACACGGGCAAGCAGGTACGCACCTTGCCCGTGAACCGGCTGAGCGGCTGGGGCGGCTTTGCCTTGTTGCCCAATGGTCACATCCTCATTGCCAAGTATACGTCTGAGAATAGCGTGGTCGAGTACGATGCCCATGGCAAAGAAGTCTGGCAACTGCAGGCTTCATCGCCCACCCGTGTGCAACGGCTACGCAACGGCAACACCTTGGTCGCCGGCGGCAACCAACAGGAGGTGGTCGAGTACAATCGAGAGGGCGAGATCATCTTCAAGGTGACCACCAAGGGACGGCCGTTTGCTGCCATTCGTTACTAAGCCATGACTCCCCGCGAATTGCTGCAAGCCGGTCGCCTCGATGCGGCTTGGCAGGCCCAGGAACGCTACCTGGCCAGTTGCCCGGGCGATCTGGCCGAGCAGTTACTTCGGTTGGACTTGCTGCTCTATCGCGGTGCCTTGGCCGAGCTCACCCTCCGCCTGGCTGAATTGCCCGAAACCGAAGCCCGCAGCTATGCCGAATTGGTCGTGGGTGAGCAGAGTCGTCGTCGCGTCCTCCGCGGCCGGCAAACCCCGCAACGGTTGCCTCCCAGCCAAGCCAAGCATCTTTACGCCGCGGACAAGGCGTTACGCTGGCTTCGTCGCGGTCAAACCGAACGGGCCGTGCACTTACTCGAGAAGGCTCAGGCGGCGGCGCCGCTGATCCACGGCCACCTGGATGGTCAGGAGTTTGTGGGCCTTCGCGATACCGATGAATTGCTAGCATTGGTTCTAGAATTGTTGGTGCAAGGGACTTATGTTTGGGTCCCCTGGGAGAGCATCCGGCGGCTCGATTTGGCACCTCCCGAAAGTCCACGCGATCTGCTCTATCGTCCGGTCACGCTGCAACTGAGCGATGGCAGCTGCCATACCGGTCATACTCCGGTAGTCTATTATGACACCTATCGCCGCCGCAGTGCTCAGCTGCGGCTGGGACGAGCGACCGATTGGTGGCAACCGCATGGGGGCCCGCTCCGCGGGCTGGGGCAGCATCTTTGGCTGGTGGGACTGGCCGAAGTGTCCATTCTGGAAGTGACCACCCTGGAAGTCACCCCACCGCGGCGTACCTTGCCGCTGGTGTGATGCCGGTTGCTTCCACCGGTTTGCTGGGAATGGCTCAATATTCAGTACCAGTAGAATCCAGGGAGACAGAGGCTCGGCCGCCCTGGAACGGGATGGTCACTGCTGGCCGCCCGCTGGCTTCATCGGCGTACGCAGCCGTTTCTGCGGATCCGTTTCCAACGCGCCGAAGTTGTTTTCATGACGGCTAATGGCCCAAGACAAGGCATTCAGCAGCCGCTTGGCGGTGTAGAAGCTCATGACAATCCGATTGGTCAGATGCACCGCTTCCGGACCCGAAGGGGTCATCATCTGGGTGTGTAACCCCAGGTCGAGCACCAGTTCTTCAAAGGTGCCGGTCACCCGGAAGAAGTTGCAGTAGGTGCTGGCCAATTCGGTCGAATCGATCGGCACCTGGATAGTCTGACCCCCTTGACCGGGAGCTTTGGCCTCGGCGGCACTGGCGGTTGTTTGTTCTTCGGACATGGAGTCGCTCCTAGGCAGAATATCGTGAGGACGGGTCCTACGCGAAACGGTATTGTAGAGACTGACCCGGGCGAGCGACTATGCATTTTTTCGCTTCCAGAGCGAAAGCTCACCAAAGAACGATCTTTAGGCCGCATCCCTCTTGCGGGGCAGAGCTCAACCCACACAAGCACCACGTCTGGCTCACGCTCCAGCAGGCCAGCAGGCATGCGCTGCCGAACAACGCCGTTGCCTGGAAAAGTCTGAAGTTGCTCTGAGCGCTGAAACCGCTTGATCGTCCGCGGGGTAGATCGTGCAGCGGTGTTGCTTCATCACGAGTTGGCTACTCGCATGTGGGCTTCCACCATGTTCCCATCCTTGCGTGTTCTTGCAGCTATACTTGTTTTTGTGTTGGCGGTCACGCACCTCCAGGCCGCGGATCCACCATCCGGCTGGGTGGTGCTCGGCAAGGATGGCCAGCCGATCGACTCGGCCCGCCTAAGTCCGGCAAAGCAGGGGGTGCAGCTGGACTACCAGCGGGATGAAATGGCCCTGCTGGCTCACCATCAGGCGTCTCTGGCCGGCTTCAAGGTCTTCACCTTGCGGCTTCGTTCGCAGCAGGCCATCCTCCTGGGCATCGTCATCGAGGACGCTGACAAGGCACGCTTTATTGCCCTCAAGCCGTTGCCGGCTGGGGCCTGGAAAGAACTGAAGCTTACCCCTGCAGACTTTAAACGGACCGATGACTCCCCCGTCAAAAAAGAGGTGCTCGCGCCCAAGCGCTGCCAGAGCGGCTATATCCTGTTCGACGTCGGCGCCCTCACCGGCGCCAAGGGCGGCAACCAGTTGCAGGTCCAGTTTCAACCAGCCGAAGCCAAGCCCACCGGCACGCTGACACAAAACATCCTGACCATTGAGCAAGACACCCGCATCGACCAGTCTCGCATCCACCGGGGCGATATTCGGGTCCGCAACGCAGCCAAGCTGACCATCAAGGCGCCACGCTTTGAACTCCACGGTAATCTGACGATCGAATCTGGCAGCGTGGACATCGTCGGCGGCACCCTGGCCATCCCGGCCCGGTTCAACCACGAGCGCATCGTCGAAGTTCAGAAGGGGTCCCGCCTGAGCGTCCGCGATGCCATCATTGACGCACCAATCCACCTCGACGTGCAGTTACGCGATGACGCCACGCTGTCCATGGAAAACAGCACGGTCAAGGGGATCATCACCCATACCCTCAACGACCGGAGCCGCGTCACTTTGCGTAACATGCGGACGCCTGGCGAGTTTATCATCAACCCCGACTGTCAGTTCCGGGCCGAACGCACCCGCGGCTTTCTGGTCTGGCTGGTGCTGGGACCCAGTTTTCGTGGCACCCTCCGCTTTCCCGATGGCAACCAGGTCGACAACTGGTCGGCGAAGCCGTTTCAAGATGTCAAGCTGAAGGATTGCCGGGACGTGCTTTGGTCGTTTATCTCTGCTCCGGGCGCCCGCGGCGTCATCGAGGACTCCGACCTGCGTGCCGTCGCCACCGTCTTCGCTGGCAGCTACGAGGTGACCTTGCGGGGCATCCATAACCGGCAACTGCCTCCGGATGGGGTGCTAGATACGGGAGATCGGCGGTTGGAATTTCGTGACTGCAAAGTGGTCGCCTGGAACTTTTATGTGCTCGGGCAAGCCAAGCTGATCCTGGATGAATGTACGGTCGGCGAGGCCTGGGGACTGGCCGGTCAGGCGGAACTAACTCTGCGGAATGCCCATTGCGATGGCCTGGGCGGCAACGTCCGCGCCCAAGGGCAGACCACCTTGCGCATCATCGATTCGACCATTGACTGTAATGTGGTGGTCGATCAGCGGGCCCGGCTCATTGTCAAGGACAGCACGCTGAAGGACAATCTGAATGTGGTCGGGCAGTCCCGGGTCGAGCTCACCGACACCACCGTTCTGGGCAAGGTGGTGCGCGACCCTGGGGCGAGGCTCATCGGCGAAGCCAAGCGGCCATGACCGTCACAGCTCCACCCGCCAGTGAAACCGCTCGTTGAGCATTTGCCGCGTCCACAACGGAGTTAGCTGCGGGTTTCCCTCAAGGCGTAAAAGCGCCAACTGGTGAAGATATGGAGAATCACATAACGCTTGCGCGCCTCGAGGGCCGATGTCGTTGTGGCTTAGGTGCAGTTCACGCAGGCCCGTGGCCGCGGGCTGCAGCACGAAGGACATGACGAAGTCATCGCTCAGCCCATTCCAGTTTAGCATCAGGCTTTCCAGCCGCGGTAAATGCTCCCAGTTCAACAGGTGTTGCGCTCCCACGTCATGCAGGGCACACTGGCTCAAGCTGAGTCGGCGCAGATGCGGCAGACGAGTGCGGCCTAGCAAGGTCGCCACCCCGGGCTGGCCGAGCTGCTGTCCGTCGAGCCGCAGTTCCTGGAGCTGTGTGCCCAGCGGTGGTTCGCCCAAGGCGGCCAGACCCTCGGTGGTGAGGCCGACGCTGGCCAGATCCAGACCGCTGAGCCGAGGCAAGTAGGGCGTTTTGGCCAGTACTTGCATGCCCTGGTCTCGGATGCCGACGTTACCACTCAAGTTCAACAGGGTTAGGTTCTCCACCACTGGGCGGGCGAGCAGGGCTTCGAGCTGGCTGCTCTCCAGTGTGTTGCCGACCAGGCTAAGTTGATCGACTTGCCGCAACAGCGGATCCTCGAGCATGACCCCGAGGCCTTGCCGAGCCGTCATCACCCAGACGTGCCACAGGGGCACGTGGAAGCGGCTGGTCTCCCAGGCGTCGCGGAAGCGCGGCCAGGTCATCTTCACCTTGGGATAGAGGAAGCCGCGGCGAAACTCCACATTCTTCCACAGACCCGGGACACTGTTTCGCCAGGCCTTGCGGTGCCGCTGCAAGATGCGCCCTTCGCGCTCGGCCAGCGGGGAGTCGGCCCGATCGCGGGCTGGCAAGCGGTCCAGCTCACACTGCAGTCGGATAAACTCTGCCCGCTCCGGCTGGTCATGTTCTTCCAGCCAGTCGGCATAAATCAGCCGGGCCAGGTCGTCGTGTGGGGTCTGACAAATCGCCCGGAGTAAACCTTCTTCGTCGGAATGCATGGACTACCGGGACCCTGGGGTTGTCAATGAGCTTTGGTTCAGTGTATCAGCTCGGACCTCCACCGGGCGAAATTCCCTCAATCCTGCCGGGGAATCTGCCGATCTTACCGAGCATATGTTCACTTGTGGAGGCCGGTTCATGCAGCTCTCAAACCGCGAGGCGGATGTGCTCACGGCGTGCCTACAGTATTTGCACATGCGTGGCATTTTTTGCTGGCGGAACAACAACGCCGGCGTGTACGATCCCGTCCGCAAGCGTTATCGTGGCTTCCGCGGGCTGAAGGGCGTCTCGGATATCCTCGGCATCTTGCCGCGGGCTTGTGCGGCTGACGGTGCCGCGGCTCGGCCGGGCCTTTTCTTGGCCGTCGAGGTCAAACGCCCTGGCGGCAAGACGCAGCCCGCTCAGCAGTGGTTCCTCGACCAGGTGGCCGAACAGGGGGGCATTGCCCTATGTGTCCGCTCCGTTGATGAGCTGGCCGAGGAACTGGACCGGGCCCTAGGAAACGACCAGGCTACTCGCCTGTGAAGCACCCGGAAGTTCGCTGGCACCGGGCTTGTTACCTAGAACAAGCTTCGACCAAACCCCTGCGATTCCCACCGGAGCCAGCTTTATGGCATGGTTGACCATTCGCGTAGTGACTCGACTGTTTCTGCTACTCGGACTAGCCAGCCCTCTGCCGGCCCAGCAACCTCTCGCCCCCCAGGCGAAGCCGGCAACCGCCTACATCCGGTGGTTGGAACAGCGGTCGATGCTGTACCAGGCCCGCGCCCAGGCAACTAAGATCTCAGGCTCCGGCGTGCAGTGGCGGCGGCCCTATGCCGAGCCCCAGCCCGAAGCAGTCATTCAACGGGCTTCGGTCTGGTTTCTAGACTACCCCGGTTCGGTCATTCCCAACCCTGGCCAGTCGGTCATCGCGACCTGGGCCAACCCCGATCGCTGGGACACCTTCGAGCAACTCGGCATTCAACTCCTGCACACCGGCCCGGTCAAGCTTTCTGGCGGGATCCGCGGCAAAAACCACACCCCTACCATCGACGGCTGGTTTGATCGCATCTCGTTGGACATCGACCCGCAACTGGGGACCGAGGCGGAGTACCTCCGTCTGGTCCGGGTGGCGCGGGCCCATGATGGCTGGATTGCCGGCGACTTAGTACCCTTACACACCGGCACGGGCTATGATTTCCGCCTGGCCCAGCTGGCCTATAAGGACTATCCCGGTATGTACACCATGGTGAGCATCGACGAGCAGGACTGGGGCCTGTTACCCGCGGTCAAACAACCCTGGGGCAGTACCCTGGTCTCCAAACAGGTCGCCACCAAGTTAACCGAAAAAGGCTACATTCCCGGTATCATTAATTCAAATGACGCAGCACCCGAAGCACGCGAGTGGAGTGGTTGGAGTGCGAGCGGTCCGATCGTGGGCGTGGACGGCGAGACCCGGCGTTGGGTGTTTCTGCACTACTTCAAGCCCGGCCAGCCGACACTCGATTGGCTGGACCCATCGGCAGCGGCTCCCCGGGCGATCTACGGCGACCTGACCAAGACGGTGCACTCGCTAGGCGCCCGGGTCATGCGGCTCGATGCCATTCCCTTCTTGGCCCTGGAAACCGAACCGGGCCAGGCCCCATTGACCCTGCACTATCAGCACCCCACGTCGATCATCCGCACTCAGGAACTGGCTCAGCTCACGCGGAAGCTCGGCGGCTGGACCTTCCAGGAGCTCAACGTACCCTTGGTCGAACTCAAGCAGTTCACCCACTACGGCCCAGATCTGTCGTATGACTTCTTCACTCGGACCCAGTGTGTGCACGCCCTGTTAATGCGCGATGCGACGCTGCTACGCCAAGCATACGGTTTTCTACTCGACGCCGGCGTGCCCCTGAACACGCTGGTGCACGACCTGCAAAATCACGATGAGATTACCTACCAACTGGTAGAACTCGACTACCGCGGCGATGACACATTCTTCATCAAAGGATTGGAAATTCTAGGTCGTCAGCTCAAAGAACGCATCCTGCGACAAATGCGTACGAAAGTCGCCGGCAAGGCCGCCCCTTACAACCGCCTCTACCGCCCGACCCAGGATGGCGTCGCCACCACCTTCGCCGGCTTCATTGCCGCGGCCTTAGACATCCGCAACCCCACCAACGCCACCCCTGAGCAGATCGCCAAGATTCGCCGCGGCCACCTTTTGCTGGCTCACGCCAACGCCATGCAGCCCGGCGTCTTTGCTCTGTCCAGCTGGGACCTGGTGGGAGCGCTACCCTTGCCGGTCGAGAGTGTCAAGGACCGGGTCGAGGACGGTGACTACCGCTGGATCAACCGCGGCGGCGTTGACCTTCTGGGCAAGCACCCCGAAGCCAAGGTATCGGCCTTCGGCTTACCGAAGGCTAAGGCGCTATACGGCTCCCTGACCAGCCAGTTGCAACGCCCCGATTCTTTTGCCCGGCAATTGCAGCCGATGCTCGCCGCGCGCAAGGAATATCGTCTGCCCGAAGGTCGGCTGATCGCTGTGCCAAAGGTTGGACCTATCGGCGCGTGCGTCTTGGTGATGCAAGTCCCTGGCAGCCGTTTAGCAGTCACGGCCCTGAACTTCTCTGAGGAACCCACCGAGGTGGTGTTGGACCTGTCCGAGCTACCGAAGATCGAAGCCGCCAAACTGGTCGGTCAGCCGGTGATCGACATCGTCGCTGGCAAGCCGCGGGGCAAGGTGGCGGAGAACGCCGAGATGCCAATCAAGATCCCCGGCTGGCAGGGAGTGACATTGGTAGTGCCGTAACACTCTGGGTGCTGGTGAAGGGGGATCGGTCGAGCTTTGGGGAAGTTTGGGGTAAGTGGTCGGTCTGCAGTGTGCTTGCCGCTCCGCGAAAGGTCTTTCCGCACGGCGGGTGGCAGCCCCATGGTGTTCGGCACGATGATTGCTGGTGGGTCTTCTCCCCGCATCGGAGCGGCCTCGCCGGGTTGCCGGCTGGGTGGCACGCTCGGAGTCGGCGACGGGCGTGGGAAACGCCCAGGCCTTCGCCACCCTCGGATGTTTCCCCTGCACCAGCGAACGTAGGACAGGCTACCCCCGGACTCCGCGCGGGAGCGATGCGGTGCAGGCTCCCCAACTCGGGCATTGCCATGACCCCCACGCACCAAGCGTTTCCCACGCCCGTCGCCGACTCCGAGCGTGCCACCCGGACCGCAGCAACGCTAGTGCCGAACACCATGGGGCTGCCACCCGCCGTGCGGAAAAGGCACACCAGCCGAGGCAACCATCCACCGGTGCGCGGGTGCCAGGCCGGAGTCAGCGATGGGCGTGGTGCTCACCACGCCCATCAATCGCAGGGCAGCATCGCCCACAGTTCGGGCCGACCGGCGTTACAGTGCACGGCCCGTGACAACAATCCAAAGCAGGGAATGCTCAGGTACAGGGACATGCGTGCCGCGTGCCAAGCGGCCACACCGGTAGCCTCCCGTTCCCCGAGTGCACGTAAACGGTCGATGCGAGTGGATGCCGCCGGAATCGGGTGAAAGATGGTCTCGACCAGCCGCGGTCGGTTTGGCTCATCGTCTTGAAGGGAGTCGAGCGTAACGATCGTTTGGGCCAGGAGGTCTGGCTGGACGCCGGATGCTACAGCCGCGGCGTCAACGCGGAAGACGCCCGGTCGGCTCAGACTCGGTAGGATCAGCAGACCGGCGAACGACCAGAGAGTGATTGCACAACTCAGGGTTAGCAAACCCGGAACCGAGTCAGGGACAATCCCGATCACACGGACACAAACGAGTAAACCGACCAGGTTCCAGGCCAGGCCCACGAACAACCCGACGGCGCGCGGACCGTCGAGACGTACGTGACGTCTCCGAATGACCGCCGCTTCCAGTTGGTCCCGGGGGAGGTCTTCCAGCCAGGTGGCAGGGAGAACCGACCTTTCGAAACCAGGAAGTCCAACGACCCCGCCCGTGAAACCGCGATCCTGATTGTTCAGAAGCCGTCCTTGGGGGTCAAGCGGGTGCAGCCAGGCGGGAGTCGATGCGGTCGTAAGGCCCGCGATGAACTGGGCCAAGGGCAACTGGGCTGCGACCAGAATGAGCATCAGCGTCACTGCCATGCCATAAAACCCGACTTCTCCGCTGTAACGAGCGGCGTAAAGCAGAACGGTGGCACTGAGCATGAGAAGGACGCCGTGGCCTACAGCGGCCGGGAACCAGCCTGTGACGTAATGAGAAAACGTCTCCCGAGTTCGCCCGTACCAACGTGGAAGAATGTGGCCACCGAGCATGTCGAAAGGGAACCCGAGCGCAACGTAGAGCAGAACAAAGAGCCCGAGAGTGATGAGTTCGCTGGCCGACCCTGGACCGGGCGTTGAAGCCGCGTAGATCCCGTTGGGAAGCCCCAGCCATAGGGAGACGCTACAGGCCAGCACCAGCGTGCCCACGTAGCTGATACCCAGGTAAAGACGTGCTCTCGCGTAGGTTCGTCGCGGTTGCTCAGTCATGGGGGGAAGCACCAGGGGGCCATCAGGTCCTGTGCCGCGAAACACCCATCGATCGCGGCAAAAGGCAATCATTGGAGACACCGCAGGCGGTGGAACGGATTAACGCGGCGAGGTTTTTGCACGGGGCAGGGTTTTGGACCGTGCCTGGCGAAGCGACGATCGGTAAGATGGAGCCGGAGATTACACTGCATGGAGGAAAAAAATGGCTCAGCGTGTCGTTTCTGGCAGCATGATCGAAACCATCGGCAACACACCTTTGGTTCGCCTCAACCGGGTCATTCCGGCGGAGCACGCGACCGTGCTCGCCAAGTGCGAGTTTTTCAACCCGCTCGGCAGCGTTAAAGACCGCATCGGCCGGGCCATGATCGAGATTGCCGAGCAGAACGGGTCCGTAGGCCCCGAGATTCACATCATCGAGCCGACCAGTGGCAACACCGGGATTGCCCTGGCGTTCGTTTGTGCCGCGAAGGGTTACAAGCTGACGCTCACCATGCCCGATTCCATGTCCGTGGAAAGGCGGGTTCTGTTACGCTCACTCGGGGCTTCCTTGGTGCTGACGCCACGGGAGAAGGGCATGACCGGCGCGATTGAGAAGGCCCATCAACTTGCCGAGGTGGACGCACGGGCGTGGATCCCGGGCCAATTCGACAACCCGGCCAACCCGATGGTCCACGAACAGACGACCGGCCCTGAGCTGTGGGAGGCGACCGGAGGCGAGGTCGACGCGATCGTCGCCGGGGTAGGCACTGGAGGCACGATCACTGGAGTCTCCCGGTACATCAAGCCGAGGAAGCCGGATTTCCGGTCGATTGCGGTCGAGCCGAGTGCATCGCCGGTGATCAGCGGCGGCAACCCCTCCCCCCACCCGATCCAGGGCATTGGTGCTGGGTTCGTGCCGAAAAACCTCGATGTGTCCATCGTGGACGAGGTGATCACGGTGACCAACGACGAGGCGTTCGACTGGGCCCGCCGACTGTCGAAGGAGGAAGGAATCGCCGCCGGCATCTCCAGCGGCGCGAACGTCTGCGCCGCCGCCAAGATCGCCGCCCGGCCGGAATTCCGCGGCAAGCGGATCGTCACGATCATGTGCAGCCTGTCAGAACGCTACCTCTCGACCCCGCTGTTCGCCGGCCTTCGCGACGACTAAGTCGAAACGCGACACGGTATCATCAGATCCATGCATGCGAGGTCAGCCATCGCTCGCCTGCCTTTTCCGAGCCGCGGGTGGGAACCCAATGGTGTTCGGCACCATCGTTGCCCTGGGCTGGGTGGCACGCCCGGAGTCTGCGACGGGCGTGCCACCCAGCCAGCCATCCTGCGTGGCCGTTGAAAAGCGCGGAGAATCTCCACCAGCAATCATCGTGCCGAACACCTTTGGGCACAGCCCACCGCTCGGAAGACGCCATGCCTGCCATCCAGCGATCCCTCGAGCGATCACTTCCCGGCGACGACCCGGTACTTCCGGCCGATTTCCACTGCCTCGGCAGCGGACTGCGAGTCGGGAAATCGCTTGCGAAGTCGTTCGATGGCCTGGGCTAGAGCCGCCAGCATCGCCTGATTCTCGATCTGAAACTTCGGCTGAGTTGGGTCGAAACTGCCGGGCCGGCCCGCGAGCTTGCGTTCAATTTTATCCACATTTTCAAATAACTTGATTGCTAGGAGTTCCTTGCGTACTGCCGGGCTCGCGGTTTCCAGTTGGTTGCGATATGCATTGGCCGTGGCCGCGACGCTCGTCCCCTGGAACAGGACCAGCAGCGGCTTCAAGGCCCGGTACGCGGCAACCGGGTCCGTCCGCGACAGTAACGCCGCGTCATGGAGAGCTTGTTTGCCGGGTTCGAGTGCGGCTTGTAATATCGCGGTGGCTTGCTGCTTGGTTTCGTGGTCGGCTGACTTGCTCAGCGGCACCAGGCTCTGCAACATCAGCGTGGGGCGCTGGCCTGCTTGCAGCATGTCGATGAGGTCAGCCATCTTCTCGGTCGGCTCCTGCTCGCCGAGAGGCTTTCGCAGGTGCACGCCCACCGCTTTGAGCACGGCACGCTCCGCCTCCATGGGGCTGCCGCGGAATCGGCAGTTGCCCTCGGGGTCGAACACCAGGCCCAGAGGAAAGTCGTTGAAATCCTCGACCAGACCGCCACGGAGCCAGTTTGACTGGGTGACCAAGAATGGCAGCTGCCGCCCCCTCGCCACTTCTTCGGCGCTGCTGCTGCTGCTGGTTCCGGAGCTTTGACGGTGCACCGCGACAATCTGGAGGCCGAACAACCCGAGCTCTTGGTGGTAACGCTTCAGTTGCGGAAAGGCGACCAGGCTCGAGGTGCTGTTGGCGTTCCACAACACGACCAGTAGCGGCTTCCCTTCCAAGTCAGCCAGGCCAAGTTCGGACCCATCGATCGGGGTGCCTAGGCGGATATCACCCAAGCGGACGTCCAGGTCGGCGGTCTTAACAAGCGACTCAGGCAAGGGGTTGTTCCCCCAAATCCGACGCATCAGCTGGTAAGTACTGGGATCGTGTTTGGCCAGTTGCGATCGAGTCCGCGGGAAGTAATTCAGCTGGTTGAAATAGGAGCAGGTGAACTCGGCAAAGAACTCCATTTCGTTGGTAGTTGCGTACATTTTCGGATCATACAGCTTACGCTCCATGGCCTGCTGGTAGGCCAGCTTGACGCTGGGGTTACTCCGGCCGAGGACCTCACTGTGCACAGCGTGGGCCAGCTCGTGCAAGAGCACACACCGCCCGGAGTCCCGTTCCGGCTGATGCTCGGCGGTCAACCTGCGCAGGCGGAGCAGCGTGACACACTTGGCCTTGAGCGGGTGTTGCCCCTGCCGCAGCATCGACAACTGATGGCCGCCATAATAGACTGCCATCACCCAGCCGCGGCGTCCGTTGGTTGCCTGCAACTGGTCGTCCCATTCCACCCAGATCGGCACGGTACGGAGTGCGTCGACCGTTTTCTCAGGGAGCAGGTTCTCAATTCGGCTCAGCTCCAGTTCCAGGGCCTTCAGGGGCTTGCGTGCCAACTTGGACGCTCGATGCATCTTCATGGCTTCATCGCTGATCACGGTGGTAAAGCCCTTGATCGCGCTGACCGTGTAGCCGGGGATGTTTTGGTCGCGGACCTTGTCAAGCCGTTCCTTTTTTTCAGGGTCAGCCTGGGCTTTGACCATTGGCGGCAAGCCCAACATGAGCAACAGACCAAAACTGAGCAACCAAGCACGCCAGCACATGTCCAGCCTCCAACCGGGTTCCACGTGAACGCCTGTCTGAGAGCTGGCTGTGGGGCCAGCTCTATTCGTCAATCTCCATATTGTACAATCAGTCGAGCAACACCGCGCCGGTGATCGCAGGTCGAGAAAAATTCTCTGTTTTGCGAAGCCTCAGTATATATATGTATAGAGGCGGTCTGTTCCGCACGGTCATGACATTGCGACAGCGGAGCGGATCTTTCCGCTGTTTTCCGGGATTCATTGGGTGTTTTTGGGGACAAAACCGGGCTGTTTTCGGACGTTTTCTTCGGGCGAAGGACGTCAGTCCTGAGCTCTGCCTACACGATCGATTCGCAGCAACCCTTTTGCCGTCAAGCACTTCCGCTCACGCTTCTGCCTCTTCAGGCGAGCCCCGGACTGACAGGATGGGGCTCGCCTGAAGAGGCAGAAGCGTCTGCGATGAGAAGAGGCAGAGGCGATTGCGGTGCAGCAGAGGCAGAGGCGATTGCGGTGCAGCAGAGGCAGAAGCGCTTGCGATGCGGGGAAAGAGGCAGAAGCGTTTGCGGTGCGGGGAAAGAGGCAGAGGCGCTTGCGGTAAGTCGGAACCCCCGGACTGACGTCCGGGGCTCGCCTTTCGGAGGCGGTTGCGACGGCGGAAGTGCTTGAGAGCAACGATCTTGATGGCAAGCGTCTGTCTGGGCAGAGCTCCGGACTGACGTCCTTCGCTAGAGAAGAGACTGTGCACTGCGTAGGAACGTAAGTTCCGGAGCTCT
>CAYPIE010000056.1:0-39211 GCA_964410665.1 uncultured Alcaligenaceae bacterium | reverse complement strand
CCTCTGCCTCTTTCCCCGCACCGCAATCGCCTCTGCCTCTTTCCCCGCACCGCAACCGCCTCTGTCTCTTGCTGGTTGGCCGAGACGGCATTTTCCCCTCCCTGCAAGCGTCTTTGGGTGTTACCCTGCAACCTACTCGACCCTGCGTAGCAAACCTTGCCCTAAGTGGTTTTGCTGAACCTACTTGCACCGCTAGACCCGCGAATAGCATTATGCCCGGCGATGTGCTGTCTCTTCCCTTAATGCCGCTGTTGCGAGCGTTCTATCCTGCTCGTGGGCAGGTGGCCGCGGCGTTTGCGAGCCACCCGATCTGGGGGCCACGGCAGCGGGCGATTGCGACGGCTCCAGAAGGCTGGCTTCACCAAGCGTTTCTCGATCGCGCACGCGACACCGAGCTGGGGGATGCGCTGCTCGCTTTTTATGGTCAGGTGTGTGCACTGCCTTGTCATGAGGCCAACCTACGTAAACGCCTGCGTCTGTTGCGGCATGGACTCCAGCACTGGCTACGCGGTACTGCTCCGCTGGGGGTCAAGTGGCAACGCTGTGCCCAGCGCGATGGCCCCTACTTTGTTCTGGGGGTGGGCCGCTCGTTCTGGGCCGCGGTGGCGCGGGGAGTGCAGCCAGAGACTCCGGATTGGCTGCCGATTATCGAGCGTGGATTACGCCGACTGGGGCTGTTGAGCCACCGCTCGATCGATAGTCTGACCCAGGCGGTCAGTGCATACCAGCGGCTGCGCAAGGAATATCCGGAACTCAAAACGCAGGACATCGATCACTTTCTGATTTTGGTTGCCAGCATGCAACGGCGTGAGTTGCCATTGCCAAGCGAACCGGCGAGCTTGCCGCCGGTAAGTGTCGTTGAAACGTTGCCGGCCTGGATCCGTCAGCTCCGTAGTGAGACGCCTTTGCGTCAGCGGCTGTGTCAAATGGGTGAGGCAGACGTGGATGCAACGATTCCCACTTGCTGGGGTGCGTTGGATCGGACCAGCCAACGCGGTTACCTGCGGCTCGACGACGCTTTGGCCGAAGTGTCTCCCGGAGCCGACGCCGAGCCGTTGTTTGCCGCGGGCGCGGCGTTTTTGCAGGAACAGTATCGGTTGCATCTGGTGGAACTGCCGGCTCTGTTGCACGCCGTTGCCCCTCAGACGGGCCTCCGCCAAGCAAGTTTTCCCAATCGACCACGATTGACGCGGATCGCCTTTCATGGCTTTTGCAGTGACACCTTCGCGTTTCTACGCGAGCTCGGCGAGCACAACCGGCGGGACTGGATGGAGCAGCAGCGTGAACGCTATCGCTTTGCGGTGCGCGATCCGCTGGTGGAACTTTGTCAGGCGCTGACCGATCGCTATGTCCGTCCGGTCTTGTGCCAGCAGTATGGGTATCGCTTGGAAACCGAACCGCGTATCGGCAAAGCGATCTCAAGCATCTGCAAAAATGATTATGGCCGTTCGGCACCGTACCAAACCGCTCTGTGGCTGACCTTTTATCGACAACAACCGGGTGGGAAGCGCGAGGATGTGCAGTTTTTCGTGCAACTCGATGCCCATGGGGTTCACTTTGGTCTACGTCTGGGTCGCACCGCCCACGCGGCTAGCAAGTTGCTAAGACAGAATGCTCAAGAATATTCAGATTCATTATTTTTATCTCTGCAGCACAGTGGTGCGTTGCGGCATTTGCAGTTCAGCATGGGTGATGATGAGCCGCCACTGTCCATCCAGTCACCCGGGGACCTGCGGAGCTGGGTCATGGGCAAGGCTATGGTTGCTCGCCGCAGCCTGTCGCCGGAGGACCCACGGCTCCGTTCGGATGACCTGGTAGGAGAGATCCTGTTGACCTTCGACTGTCTACTACCCGCATATGTTTGTGCGGTGCAGAGCGACCCCTTGCCACGGTTGCGGCAACGGACTGGCTCGGACCCGGACGCGATGTATGATGAGGCGGCGTTCCTCCGTGACACTTATTTGTCAGCCAGCTGGTTGCATCAGGCCATGGAACTGCTGCATCTCAAACGGCAACTCATTCTCCAGGGGGTGCCTGGGACTGGCAAAACTCATGTGGCCCGCAGCCTGGCCCGGTTGTTAACGCAGGATCGGCCCGATGCGATCCGGCTGGTGCAGTTTCACCCAAGCTATTGCTACGAGGAATTTGTCGAAGGCATCCGCGCACGGACCATCGAGATCGATGGCCGCACCCAAGTCACTTATCCGGTGGAGGATGGCCTGCTGTTGGCCTTTGCCGCGCAAGCGGCGCAGTCGCCCAGCGAATTGTTTGTATTGATTATTGATGAGATCAACCGAGGGAACCTGCCGCGGATCTTCGGCGAGTTGCTCTACCTGCTCGAGTATCGCGACCAGGCCATCGCCTTACCTTATTCCAAGCAGTCGTTTCAGTTGCCAGCGAATCTGACCATCATCGGCACCATGAACCGGGCAGACCGTTCGATCAGCGGGCTCGACCAGGCTCTGCGTCGCCGTTTCTCGTTTCTGGAGATGCGGCCCGATCCGAGGGTGCTGGCTGGCTGGCTCGAGACCCACCTCACCAGCGACACGCCCGAGTTTGGCCCGCGCATCGTTGCTTTTCTGGAACGGCTCAATGAGCGGCTCAAACAGGAACTTGGCCCAAACTTCCAAGTGGGCCATAGCTTCCTGATGGTGCCCGATCTCGATGAAGCGCGGCTTCAGGCCATCTGGGAACATCATCTTTACCCGTTGCTCGAGGAGTATGCCGCGCAGCAACCGGGCAAGCGATTGACCCTGAGTTTTGCGGAGCTGTGGCAGTCACGACCAGCCCGTCGGGTCCGTTCTCGGGGTTGACAGATTTGTGGAAAACCGGCATTTGCATAGCAAGTCTCGGGGGAATCGCAGGTTCGACCGGCGAGGGATGGGATATGATGCGCTGGCTGGCGATGTTGTTACTGCTAAGCGCTGGCTGTGCTTCCGGTCCCCGTCTGGCCAATCCGGTATTGTTTCCGGGCGCGGCAACGGGGGTGGAGAATCCCGTCTTACTGGCTCCCAGCGATCCGAGCCCGGTCACCTATGCGGAGATATTCGAGACCACCCTCGACGTCTTGGATGACTACTTCAACATCGCCTACTCTAATCGCTATGATGGAAGGATCGAGACCTTCCCGACCACTGCTCCCGGCATTGTTCAGTTCTGGCGGCGTGGCTCACCGGATCTCTATGAACGTCTGCTCGCAAGCTGGCAAACGATTCGCTATCGGGCCCAGGTCCAGATCCAAGCCGCACCGTCGGGAGGATATCTCGTCAACGTTCAGGTGTTCAAGGAACTTGAAGACCTGCGTCCGCGGCCGATTCGAGCCGTGGCGGGGAATGCCTCGTTTTTGTCGGCGAACACCGTGGAACGGCAGTTTGATGTGATTGATCCGGTGGTTCAGGATACCACTTGGATTCCGCGTGGTCGGGAGATTGCCTTGGAACAGGAAATCCTTTCCCGTCTCCAATGGGAGCAGTGAGCGATTGCGTGGTGCGGTATGGGACCTAGTCGAGCCACTTCATCACGTCGCCACGGACGTACAGCTTTATTTGGTCCAGCTCGACCCTGAACCGGCGAACAAAGTGCTGCGTTGGGCCCGTACGCTGTTATCAATCGCAGAGGATGCTCGTGCTGCTCGCTTGGTGTTTGCACGGGATCACCAGCGTTTCGTGCTGGCTCGGGCCGCCCTTCGTTGCGTGCTTGCAGAGCGACTGGGCTGCGACCCGGCGAACGTATTATTTGACTACGGTCCGTATGGCAAGCCACGGCTCCAAGGAAGCGGCTCGCTCCACTTTAACTTATCGCATAGCCAAGGGCGGGCCTTGATCGGCGTGAGCCATCGAGCGTTGGGGGTGGATATTGAACAGCTTCGCCCACTGGAGGACTTCCTGGGCCTGGCAAAGCATGTGCATACTCCAGAAGAAGTGGCGGTGCTCCGGGCAGTCCCGGCTAAGGAGTTAACCAGGGCGTTTTTCCGCGCCTGGGTATGCAAGGAAGCCTACATGAAGGCGCTGGGCACCGGCTTTGCGACGCCGCCGACCAGCTTTCAGGTTTGGTTTGACACCGCGGAGAATGTGAGCCTCCACGTTCCCCGCCAGCTGATCGAGACAACCCGCTGGCGACTGCAGTTATTGCACCCAGAAGTGGGGTACTTGGGCGCGCTTGCGGTCGAGGCAAGCTAACGCTTTCGCGGTCGCTTGGGTTTCTCGGGTGTTGGCAAGAGTTCTGTCCAGGAGTGGACATGCCCGACGCGCAACACCAGTTCCTCCAGACGGGGGAGGTCGGTCAGCCCGCGGATGGCCGTGACCTGCTCGGGCGAGGCAGGCGAAGCGAACCGGTCCTCGCCCAGCCGCAACAGCAGTTGCTGGGTCTGCTCCAGACGGCCCTGCTCGAGGCCCTGCTCGAGGCCCTGCTCTAAGCCTTGTTCCAAGCCGGACTGTTTTCCTTTGGCCAGGATCGCTTGATAGGTGGTCGACTCTTCCATCCCATGCACCCCCTGCAGTAACTGACTGACGAACGCTTCTTCATAACGCAGTCCGAGCAAAATCCGGGTCGCGGTCCACAGCTCGGCCACCGTCGCTGCATTGGAGACTTCTCTGAGCCGCTGGTCAATCTGCTCGATGACCCGAGGCAAAGACAGCCGCTTGACGTCGGCAAGGGGGGCCAGCGGCAACAGGCTGATCCCGCCATTCAGGAGTCGCTCGACGTGCAACTGCCACACCCGGATCACTTCGTAGGCGAAGCTTAGATACGGCGTTGCTTGGCCGGGAAGGTGTCGCAGGTACCGGCCGTCGATCACCTTGAGCTGGGCCCTAGGCCTTAGAAGCACCGCGGCGCTGAGGACCGGCAACTCATGGCGATGTTGCAATAAGGCATTATATCCGTACAGGCGTCGCGGGAGCGAGGCGTCCGGGCCGGCCTGGAAGTCGAAGTGGACGATGCACTCGTCGGTCTGGAGCACCTTGTCGCTGGCTGCGGAGATGGTCGACACATCGGCATCGATGATGCGCACCTGGGTCGCCTGTATGCCGGCCAGATCGATCCATGGGCGGGGAGCGGTTTCGAAGAGGGTCTTGAGAATGGCGTCGAAGGGATTGCTCACCGGGGCTCTCCTGGCCGTTCTCACCCGACCGGCTGGACACATGATACCACTGTTACGGTCCGAATGCAGATTCATCGTTGCCGCGGCGGCCGGATCGTACTTACTCCTTTCAGCAAGTGACCTTGCAGCCGGACGGATACCGGCGGTACGATCATCCCAGCCTAGAGACTCTACTTAACCGTGCCGGCGATCTGGTGGTCGGTCCAGCGAAAGGGATTTCTCGTGCCTGGATTGGATAGTCCCCTTCTAGCGCCGCGGACGGCCTTGCCGCGGATCGGGCCCGCTTTACATGCTCGTACGGTGGAGACGGTGGAACGGGCTCGGCTCGGCTTGCTCGCTGGTCAGAAGGCCGATGGCCACTGGGTCGGCGAACTTCAAGGCGATACGATTCTTGAGTCGGAATATATTCTGCTCATGGCCTTTCTCGGTCGGGAGACCGACCCGCGAATCCATCAGGCGGCCAACTATTTAAAGCAACAGCAACTTCCGGATGGTGGCTGGACCACTTACACCGGCGGGCCGGCAGATCTGACCGTGTCGGTCAAAGCGTATTTCGCGCTCAAGATTGCCGGCGAATCGTCCGAAGCTCCGGCCATGCAGCGGGCAGCACGCGTCATCCGTGATTTGGGCGGGGCCGAAAACAGCAACAGCTTTACACGCTTCTATCTCGCATTGCTCGGGCAATTTCCTTACGACAGTTGTCCCACGGTACCTCCGGAATTGATCTTGTTACCACGCTGGTTTCCAATGCATATCTATGCGTTGTCAGCCTGGTCACGGACGATTTTTGTGCCCCTGAGCATAGTCTCGGCCCTGCGACCGGTGCGGCAGCTGCCGACGTCGATGCATATTCGCGAGCTTTTTCTCGAACCCCCAGAAACTCTCAGGCGGCCCGCAGCACGGACGCCAAGCTGGCTGAGCTGGACTAACTGTTTTCTCACCATCGATGGATTGCTCAAGCGGCTAGAACGCTGGGGCCTGATGCCACTGCGGCAACGGGCCATTCGCCAGTCGCTGGCTTGGATGCGTGAACACACGCAGGAAAGTGATGGCATCGGCGCGATCTTTCCACCGATGGTCTATCACTGCATTGTGCTGCATGCTCTGGGCATTCCTGCTGAACACCCCGAGATGGTCTGGGCGATGCAACAAATCGACGATTTGATGATCACCGAGGGGGATACGCTACGGCTACAGCCCTGTCTGTCGCCCGTCTGGGACACCGCCTTGAGCCTGGTCGGACTTGCCGAGACCGACCAACGTACCGATGCCCCTGAGGTTCGTCGGGCCGTCCACTGGCTGCTGGAACGAGAGATTCGCCAGGCCGGCGACTGGAAGTACACCGCGCCGCGCTTGGAGCCAGGTGGCTGGTGTTTTGAGTATCACAACGCTTTCTATCCGGATACCGATGATACCGCGATGGTCCTGCTTGCGCTGGCCCGTTTAGGGCAGACCACAAGCACCGAGGCACAACCGGCGGTGCATCGAGCCCTACAATGGCTCGTCGGGATGCAGAATACCGATGGCGGCTGGGCCGCCTTCGACCGGAATATCAACAAACAGTTCCTGGAAAAGGTCCCCTTCGCCGATCACAACGCGATGCTTGATCCGAGTTGCCCCGACATTACTGCCCGCGTCCTAGAGGCCTTGGCCGAATTTGGCTATCGGGTGGGTCAGAAGCCTGTCGACCGCGCGATTCGCTTCATCCTCGAGCATCAGGAGGCCGATGGCTCTTGGTTTGGTCGCTGGGGGGTGAACTATCTCTACGGTACCTGGCAGGTGCTCGTGGGTTTGGAACGCGTAGGCTATGACATGACCGCCTTACCCGTGCGCCGGTCGGTCGCCTGGCTCAAGCAAGTGCAACAGGCCGACGGTGGCTGGGGTGAAACCTGTCGAAGTTATGATGAGCCTGCCTGGAAAGGGGAGGGCCCCTCGACGCCCTCGCAAACAGCTTGGGCGCTGATGGGTCTGTTGGCCGCTGGGGAGGCCGATGCGGAAGAAGTTCGGGCTGGAGTGGATTACCTAGTTCGTACCCAGCAAGCCGATGGAAGTTGGCAAGAAGAGTCCTTCACGGGGACGGGCTTCCCCAAAGTTTTTTATCTACGCTATCACATGTATCCTGTCTACTTTCCACTCATGGCCCTGGGCCGCTATTTGCGGACGCAATAGTCACGGAGGCTTCTGCATGCGTTTTCCCCTGAGTTTGACGGTCGACATGACCGGATACATGCTCAAGAAGAAGCTGGCCCGACAACAACGCTTTCCCCTGGTGTTGATGCTCGAACCGTTGCACGCCTGTAACCTGACTTGCACCGGCTGTGGCCGCATTCGTGAATACGAGGACACCATCAAGGAAAAGCTCAGCGTGGCTGAATGCTTGGCGGCAGTCGATGAGGCCAATGCCCCGATTGTAAGCATTTGTGGCGGTGAACCGTTGATCTATCCCCACATTGGCGAATTGGTTCGCGGAATTCTGCGTAAGCGCAAGCACATCTATCTATGTACCAACGGGATGTTTATCGAGCGCAAGCTGCACCAGTTTCGGCCGACCTCGCGGTTCTTTTTCAATGTCCATCTGGATGGCTTGGAGGAAACGCACGACCTTGCCGTGGAGCGGCAGGGGGTGTTCCAGGCGGCAGTCGCTGGTATCAAAGCGGCCAAAGCGGCTGGCTTTCTGGTATGCACCAACACCACCGTCTATCGCGAAACCGACATGGACGAGATCGATGAGCTGTTCACTTTCTTGTCAGCATTGGGGGTGGATGGCTTTATGCTCTCACCAGCGTATGGTTACGCAGCGGTGCAAGCGACGAATCCGACGGGGGCGGCAGAGATCTTTCTGACCCGCGACCAAATTCAGGAGAAGTTCCGCGAGGCCGATCGTTTGTTTCGCAAGCACAAGATGAACACCTCGCCGATCTATCTCGAGTTTCTTCAAGGTCAGCGTGAGCTGCAATGTGCTGCGTGGGCGAGTCCGACCCGGAATGTTCGCGGGTGGAAGGGGCCTTGCTATCTGATCACCGATCAGCACCACGCAAGTTTCGCCGGACTGATTCACAATACGGACTGGGAGAAGTACGGATATGGCAATGACCCACGATGCGAGCACTGTATGATGCACAGTGGTTATGAGGTCGCGGCCGCCTTGGGGGTCAATGCCAAACTGGGCGATAGTCTCAAGATGTTACGTTGGCAGCTCAGCTGAACGGGAGCAGCCTAAGGCGATTCGATGCCGCCGACCGGTCGTGGAAGAAGCGATCCTTCGCACGCTGCCGTCGGCGACCTGTCTCAGTTGAAAGTTGTCTGCGACGAAGGCATCTCGATCGGCGTTGCGGACTCCCCTTGGGCATCTTCTCCCAAGAACCAGGCTAAGGCGACGGCTCCGGCGAGCAACAAGGCCAAAGCCAGAATGGCCAGGCCAATGGAGATTCCATTGCCAGCAGGTCGACTGAGTTGGAATGGTGCGGTCTGGGGAGCAAAATGCGGCATTGCCGGTCCACTTGGTGGCGGATACGCAGGTGGCGGGGGCGGTTCCCAACGTGGGGTATAGGGATCCTGAGGTAACACCGTTGGGGCCCCAGTCGTGCTCTTCGCACTCTGGGAAGGAAACGGTGGATGGGAAGTCGCTACCGGACGGTTCCGAGAGGTCATGACCGGTGGGGCAGCTGAGGGAGCATAACTGGCCGCGGGCATCGGTTCACGAGGCGTGACCAAAGCTCCGGCTGTACTGGGTGTCGTGGCGCGTCGCGTCGTGGATGGGCTCGGAGTTCGGTGAGTGACCATGGAGCGCGAGCCCGAGATCGAAGCAGGATTGCCCTCCCGACCCATCGCCGCCACACATAATTGCGGCATCCAAGTTAACGGCGGAGCCTCAAAGGGGATCTGGCGGACCCAAGGTTCGAGGCTGGCGGCTACCTCCTCGGGGATTTGATAGCGTTCCCCAGGGCTTTTTCGGGTCATATGTTCCAGGATCGCGATCAAGTCCGCGGGGACCTCGGGGCGAAACTGGGTAATGGGAATCGGCTCGCGGGTTTGATGCCAGATGAGCTTTTGTGCGACCGTCCCTTCCTTAAACGGAGGACTGCCGGTCAACACATAATAAAAAGTCGCGCCCAAGGAGTAAATATCGGCCCGCACATCAACGGTGTGACTATCAATCGCCTGCTCAGGGGCGAGGTAGTCGGCGGTGCCTAGGACGGTCTCATCGTAGCGACGAGTGATAATATCTTCATCGTCATTGAAGAACCGCGCCAGTCCCATGTCAAGAATTTTCACGGTCCCTTGGCGATCAATCAGGATGTTACCTGGTTTAATGTCGCGATGGACCAATCCGGCCTCATAGGCGTGCTGCAAGCCAATGGCGGTCTGATACAGGAAGTGGAGGGCCCGGGGCAAATCGATCGGGCCATGCTTGCGAACAATGTCCTGCAGACTAGCACCATCGACATATTCCATTACCAGGAAGTGAAGATTGTCATCCTGGTCGATATCATAGGCGCGAACAATATTGGGATGGTCCAGAGCAGCGACCGCTCGAGATTCGCGTTGGAAGCGTTCGAGGGCGGAGGGATCCTCCGCTTTGGCCGTCGGAAGCACCTTAATGGCGACCCGCCGACGCATCATCACATGTTCGCAGAGAAAGACCTGGCCCATTCCGCCTGAGCCCAACCGTTCCAACACCCGATAGCGGCCGATATTAAAGCGTTTCCAGCGGCCCTGCAGCAGTTGTTCGGCCTGGAAATAGGTCAGCATTCCATCGCGGATCATGAGGCCCGCGAACTTTTGCGGTTCGCTGGGGAAAGGACCTTGACCGGAGAGTTGATCGAGATAGGTACTGAGGCGTTTCTCCTCCACCACCGCACTTTTCCGGAGCAGGTCCAGGAAGTCATCGACGGACGTCGGCGCAGGCATCGGCCCACCTTTCTGGTGACTACCCATCTCGCAGCAGGCATGATTGACCTTCCCAGAGTGTCGTGCAATCTCTGGGTGTGAAAGTATAGTTCACGCACGGGGGTGCGGGATCCTTGGGAAAGGAATCCCGGGCAAAGGGGTTTCCTTTGCCCACGGCGCTTCATGCGAAGCCAAAGGCCTCGCCCCAATCATGAATTTCTACTTTCCGGTTAAAGTGTGGCAGGCAAATGGGGGGTTGGCAAGCAACGGCATGAAAAAAACGGAAAGTTTACTCTGGCACGAATTGACTAGTCGGGTGCCATAAATCCCGTATCGACGGAATCGTTCCGGTCCTGGTGAAGGGATGCCGCGGCCTCACGGTTCTGGGACGTGCTGGTGGCTCGGTCGGATCACCGAGCGGGCCAGCCCACTAGAAGTTCACGTCAGGTACAAGCATCCGAAGATCGCAAGGGCGAGGAGGCTTGCGAAGACCAATAACCACCACCAGGTTCGCGAGCGTCGCAGGGCGGAGCAAAGCGAAGCAAAGCGGCTCGATGGCTCCGATTTGACCAGCGATCGGGTCGGACGCCCACTGGCTTGGGTTTGGGTGCCGGGCGAATACTTGAGCGTATCCCCGGTGCCGGGATTGAGCTGTCGTGCGGCGCGTTGGATGGCCGGGCTCCAGCGCGGCATCTCGTTTTCGGGGGGAGGTGGTACATTGGGGCTGGCCCAGCGGCTCAGCGCCTCCATCAAGGATGCGGGAGTGGGGTAGCGAAGATCAGGATTTTTCGCCAGCAAGGTGTGCAAGATCTGGGCCAGTCCTTTGCTGAGCTCCGGACGCAGCTCGCGAATCGGTGTCGGTTCGGTATGCTGGTGGTGCAGCAGTTTCTCGGCGATACTCCCCTGAGGGAACAGGGTGCGACCGGTGAGGACAAAATAGAAAGTGGCACCCAGGCTGTACAAATCGGCACGAATATCCACCTTCGATTGCAGCCCCTGTTCGGGGGAAAGATAATCAGCCGTCCCGAGCACCGTCCGTTCATCATACTTCTCGGTGATCTTATCATCCTGCTGATCAAAGAAGCGGGCCAAGCCCATATCGAGGATTTTGATCACCCCCACCCGGCTTAAGAGCAAGTTCCCGGGTTTAATGTCGCGGTGCACCATGCCGGCCTCGTGGGCATGCTGCAAGCCCGCACTGGCCTGCAACATATAATCAACCGCCCGAGGAATCGCCAGTGGGCCAAAGCGGTCGACAATCTCCTGCAAGCTCGTGCCGTCCACGTGCTCCATCACCAGAAAATGCATTTGTTCAAACTGATCAATGTCATAGGCGCGGACAATGTTCTGATGGTTCAAGGCGGCCCCCGCGCGGGCTTCGCGATAAAAGCGTTCGCGCATGGCGACATCCTCAAGCTTATCGCGAGGCAGGACTTTGAGGGCAACTAGACGTCGCATGAAGATGTGTTCGCAGAGGTAGACGGCCCCCATGCCACCGGTCCCTAACAGCTCGAGGAGCTTGTACTTGCCACCGATCAGAAAGCGTCGCCAGCGCCCTTGGAGCAGTTGTCGCGCCTGGAATTGGGTGAGGGCGCCCTGGCGAATTAAGTGCTGGGCAAGCTGTTCAGGTTTGGCGGCCTTGGTCGCGCTGGGGACCTCGCGCAGGACCGGTTCGAGTCGGTCGGCCGTGACCAGATCGCTCTTGCGGAGCAAGTCTAGGAACTCAGAGACCGTCGCGGGTGCCGGCATCGACGTTCATCTCGCGGAAGGCTCAGGTCAGGAAATGGCTCGCTCCTCGAGAAGCAATTCATCCTTGCGTCGCGTTGTTCCGAGGAATCCTGCTGGCGTGTCCGAGCGATCTCACCAAGAGCATCGCGGGAAGCGCCTGAAGGGTAGTAGATCCGCCCGAAGTGGGGCTTGGTGGACCCAAAGGCTAGCGGATCGGCGTTTCAAGGCCTTCGTGAAACCAATACGACGGGGCTGCCACGGGGCACAAGCGGGCCACGCAGTCCATAAACTGATCGATGGTAAACGGCTTGCCAAGAAAGGCATCGGCTCCAAGGTTGCGAGCATAAGCCGAATGTTGCAATTCTGCGTTCGCAGAAATCATCAAAAACGGGGTGTGGCGTCCACATCGATTGCGGAAGCTCTCAAGCACCCGAAAACCATTTAACCGAGGCATCATCATGTCCACGACCAACAGGTCAGGCCGCTCACGCAACGCAAGATCCAGGCCCAGCTCACCGTCGGGAACCATCATGACCTGATACCCCGCGCTGTGCAGACAATCATGGAGCACCATCCGGACTTCCGGATCATCATCCATGAGCAAGATCGTGGGTGAGCGGTCCACTGGTCGACCCCCGTCGCATGAACCATCAACCGGCAACTAGATAGTTCTCATCGCATAAAGATGATTTTTCTTCTATCATATCAGCCGCCGGGCCACAAGCGCCTTTGCCGGCTTTCTGGCATAATTCGCGTCGCCTTAGCGCGCTTGGCCACTTCCTTCGACCGGCGCGGTCGTCGAAACCACCTCGGGCTCGATCTCGGACTCCACCGCGGTTTCGGCTGGACTCGCTTGGTCTTCTTGGGCAGCCTCGACGACCAAGCAAAGCCAGATCGGCTGAAAAGGCGCCTCCTGCTCAAGCCACACCTCACGATTTTTGATTAGCTCGAGAAGGGCCAGAAACACCCCGATTAGCTTGTCTCGACGGTAGGGGGGCTCAAACAATTCTTCAAAGCGAAGCCGCGGAGCATCCCGCAGGCGGTCGCGGAGCCAGCTTTCGTAAACATGTTGCGGCGTATCGTCGACGACAATCGGCGTTGGGGCCAGGCTCTCACTCTCGCTCAATAGTCGGGCAAAGGCACTGACCAGATCCCATAGCTCGACGGCCCGAACCGGCTGTGGACCTGGCGTACCCCGTGCTTCGATGGGCGGCCGGCGTTCCATGCGCTCGGCATGGGCATCGGCTCGGGCTTCCAGCCAAGCCGCTGCATCCTTGAAGCGACGATACTCGACGAGCTGGCGGACCAATTCCCGGCGTGGATCGGCCTCAGCCGCGGGAACCTGACTCGCTACCGGACTGGGCAAGAGCAACTTGCTTTTGATCTCCATCAAGGTCGAGGCCATGACAATAAACTCGCCGGCCAGTTCCACATCGAGCAAGGTCATCACCGAGATATAGCCCAAGAATTGCTCGGTAATGCTCGCAATAGGAATCTCACGCAGATCGATTTCCTGCTGCTTGACCAGATATAGCAGCAGATCCAAGGGGCCATGAAAGGTTTCTAATTGGATCTGATACGCCATGGTGGCTCCATCCTGGAGGGATCGGCTCAAGGTCTGCTTCCGCAGGCGGCCGGGTGGATTAACTCGGCAGCGAAGATGAGGGGGGTAAGGGTCGCCAATCCAAAATATCAATGCGTGTATGTGGGCTGAAGCGATCCATGCCGATGACCTCCCCGTAGGCCTCCTGTGCCATCCGACCCATTTGCGGCACCGATTCCAGCGGAAACTGGAAATATTCCCGATAAAACAGAATCTCATCGGGATGGGCAACGGGATGGATGTCGACATAGCCTAAAGCACGATGCACCAGAAACTGGAATGGTTCGCCTTGCTCGCCCGCCGGTAAGCCCAGGATACAAACCTCCTCGGCCTTCCCCGGCGCGTATGGAGTGAGCGGTGGTGTGGCATTGTGGTAGGCCCGCTGAATCATCGCCACAGCTTGATCTTGCTGGGCATATCGGGCAAAGAACATTTCGACAATGTCGACGTCTTGCATCCGTTGATCGAGGAACGAACGGGTCTCGCTCAAGAGCAAATCGCGAAACTGATCCAGCAAGTTATCCGAGTTACTAAACGCCGCAAATAAGGAGCCGTAGTCCTGCTCGATCTTCTTGGACAGTCGCTGCTCCAGGATCTGCCAGTCCTGATCACGCAATTGCCGAATAAACGAGTAAGCCGCCTGTTCCAGCGAAGCACAGCCGCTGGGCAGCAATTCACCGGGCAGCAAGGTCAAGTCGCTGGCCATTTGTTCGAGGCTCCGCAACAGATCCTTGAGGCGCCGTCGGCAGAACTCAAATTCGCGGGCACGATCATTTAAGTCGGCGCGCAGCCAATTATAGATGCGACAGGCTTCGCGCAAGACCAGGCTCTGCCAACGATAGTCGGGAAAGCGGAGCAGGTTATCCGCCAACTCGGCCGCCGACCCTTTTGTTTGTGGCAGGTTGGCCAGGACAGTTTGGATGGCCGCATACGCGTCGAGTGACTTCCGCGACAGTTCTTGGGCAAGCGGCTCATAGTGGATCACCACCTGCTCAATCATATTGTGCAGATGCAGACTGGCCTGCTCGGCCCCGACCAGGCGAAACTGCGGGTGTTCCAGTAGATTGGTTACCTTTTGGGCCAGATCTTCTTCCAAAGACGCCGCGAGTTCCTCGGAAGTACGGGTTAACAGTTGTTCGAGACGACCGGTTTGGCCGGATCTGCCAATTCCCTCGGCCAACCCCACCAGCTGACGCAGCAGATCGACCGTGTCTTTGAGCTGCTGCGCGTCGACCGGTTTGGCGTGCCAGCGGCGCGTTGGGCGGAAAGGCTCCCCTGCCGAGCGAAATAATGCTTCGGGCGACTCATCCAGGATCTTTTCGGCGGCTTGCTGAAAGCGAGCCACCATCGCCTCGGGAGCCAGTTGCAGTGCGGTCCACTGTTCGGCAATCCAGCCACGCAGCAAAGTGGGTTCCGGAGGGTTCTCCTCGGCAATCCAGCGACGTACCAAGGCATGGCTGAGAAAACGGGTCGCCAACGAGATCACTTTCTCGTGTGGCCAACTATACCCAGCCGTATGACAGACCCGTAGAATTGGTCCCTCGTGACGTTCATCAAGGAGTTTTTCACGTAACACGTCTGCACGCCGCCCCAACATACTGGTCAGATCCCGCCGCAAGTAGTTGGCAACCGTCGCCGTGACTTCGGCGGTTGGATCGAGGGTTGCCGTCGGCAGGACGGCCTGGCCGGTGATTTGCCGCGATCTGCGTCCCACCGTCCCAAGCATGGCTGCGTGCTCGGCCACCGGCAACGACGGAAACAAGACACTACAATGAAACGGCGAGCGGGACTCGCAGACCGCACCATCAATGGTATCGTAGTTGGCGGTAAACTCCGTATCGGCCAGGCTAAAATGGTACAGCTCGCGTAAGGCGGCGTGCGTATTACTGAGAGTGCGCTGTCGCTGTGCAGTGCGGTCTTCCGCAGGCAGTACCAACATGCCAATGATCTCGGGCTCTTCAAAGCCAACCCGCTGCAGTTGTTGACGGATGGCGTAGGCGGCGTCGAGGAACATCCCTCCCCCGGTGCCGCCGCCCAGATTGGCAATGATATAGATCCGCGGCCGATTGGTGCGCAGCTCCAAGTGCGTGTTTTGGGTGGCCTCCGCCAACGCCTGGGCACTGGTGGCATCTTGGACCAGGCTGAGCACCCGGCTCACAAATGCGCGATAGTGGTCACAAAACGACAGTCGTCCGAGCGAGCGAACGCCCATGGTGAGCGGTGTGCGGCGGATGCGATACAGCATTTGCGGTTCGAACCAGCCCTCGATCACGCTCCGCCCATTCCGACGCATCTGTAAATAATGACTGGCCCGGTTGAGGCGGGCTTCGAGTATCTCGTTCTCATCCAAAGCAACCCCATGATGGGCTTGTCTTGCCTGCTCAATCGTTTCGGGATCGGTATCGACATAGAGCAGTTTCAGGTTGGGCAGCCGGCTCAGATTTCCATAACGTTCATTCATGCGTAGATGAAACTCGCGCAGCACCTCCAGACCGGTCTGACCGAGCCCAATGATGATGGCGGGCATCAGCACCCCATTGCCGGTCTCGACTGGAGGTAGACGGAATTCGCTCAGTAGTCCTGAATCGCTCTCGCGGAACACCAGATTGGCAGGCGGGGTATCTCGACGGGTTCGGCTTGAAGGCGTTGGCGTTCTTCCAGCCGCTGGGGCGGGGGTGTCCATGCTCATGCGGTAGCCGTCCAGGGACGGATGGCGACCGTGATCGCTGCGGCCCACTTGCAGCAGTGCCCGAATGAACTGCAAACAGGTCGGAAAGCGATCTTCGGGGCGTTTGGAGAGGGCACGTGCGACGGCCGGCCGATCCATTTCGGGAAGTGCGGAGAGATCGGGGACCGCTTCTAAATGCTGGACCACCAGATCCTTCATATTCTCGCCCATAAATGGGCGTTGTCCGGTTAACAGCTCGCTGTACACAATCGCCAGGCTATACTGGTCACAGTACCGCGATACCCCCCCATCAAACGTTTCTGGCGCTGCATAGACCGCGGTCATGCCAAACGCCACCGCCGTCTGCGAAACCGCTTCAAGATCCTTCACCAAGCCAAAGTCGGCGACTTTAACGTGATTATGCACCAAAAAGAGGTTTTGCGGTTTGATGTCGAGGTGTTGCAACTGGTGCTCGATATTCATGGTATCGAGCACTTCAGCGGCTTCTTCCAAATAGCGGAGCAGCTCCGAGCGTGGAATTCCCACCGCCCCCCGATGGCGGTACTCTTCAAAGCGATCCCACAAACTACAGTCGGCCAGCTCGGTGACAATGAGCAGACGGCCCTGAACAATATCATAGCGTTCTAGGGACAGCAGATAGGGATGCCGAATTGCCTGAACCCGCTTGAGCGCAAGCAGTTCCTGCTGAGCGTGATAGGTTTCGTCGGAGGTGTCTGCCTGGAGGCTGCCGTGGATGATCTTCACGGCCTTGTACAGTCCGCCCGGTGCCTCGGCTTTCCAAACCTCGCCAAACCCGCCGCCGCCCAGCCGTTCAATCAGGCGGTACCCGGGGAGCAGCTCGGCGTAGGGTTCGATCCGAAACGACATCAATCCGTTTCCCCGATCCTGCGGCCACCAGGAAAAATGGGCGGAGTGGGCTGCAGCAGCAAATTTTTCTTTGCAATCCTAGCTCGCCGTTTGCTGTCTCGCAAACTTTGCCGAGGCTTACTGAATCTTCTTCAGGGCTTGGCGTGCTGCCTCACGCACGGCGAGCTGCACATCGCGGCGGGCCTCCTCCAGAACCGGAATCGCTGCTTGGGCCTTGGGACCCAACGCTGCCAGCTCCTGAATGATGGCCAGACGCACTTCACCCACCTTTTCCTGGCTTAACTGCTTGGCCAGCGCCGGGACACTTTGTTCCGCTTGTTCACCCAAACACTCCACCAACGCATGCGCGGAAAAGGCACGTACTGATTTGTCGTCATCTTCCTGCAGCGCCTTGACCAGAGTTGGCCCGACCGCACTTGCCGCAGTTTTCATGCGCGTCAGCCCTACCACCGCGGCTCGACGCACCACCGGATTGCTGTCGTTCTCCAGAGCTTTGGCGAGCGCGCCAACCCCCGTCGCTGCCTTTGCTCCCAACAGTCCGAGCGATTTGGCTGCGGTGCGACGAATCTCGGCATCGGGATCCTCAGTCAGCAACTTCGCCAGCTGGCCCGCGGCTTGCGCGCCCTCCGGGCCCACGCGGCCAAGGGCAAAGGCTGCCGATAGGCGTACGCCCTTATCGGAATCCTCAAGTAATGGAATCAATTCGGGAATGGCTGGGCTGCCCTCGATGCCAAAGCGACCGATCGTGTCTGCCGCCGCCGCGCGGGTGGGTGGATGCGCATCGGCTAGGGCTTGCTCCAATTCCTCCAGCACAAGCGCCGATCGCGCCCCAAAACGGCCGAGCGCGGTCCCGGCTGCTGCGCGCAAAGCGTCTTGCTTGTCCTTGGTCAGCGTGCGGGCGAGGCTACGAATCGTCTCGCTGGGATCCTCTTGCGGCAGTTGCCCCAAGGTATCGATGATCCGTCGGCGTACTACCGCTTCTGGATCATCGCGAAGCGCATCCAACAGCGTTGGAATCGTCTTGGCTGAACGGGTGCCAATCACTCCCAAGGCCACCACGGCCCCTTGTCGTTTGCGCGGCGATCGGTCCTCACGCAGGATGGTGGCCCATTCGGTGGCCGTCTTGCCCAGAACCGTAACGGTCTCTTGAGACTCCTGGGCCGCGAGTGGCAGCACCACGTACATGGCAACCAGGGCCACACCACCAAGCAATCCACGCATGACACACCCTCCTTCGGCTTGGTCCAAGATCACCAACCTCTGATGATATGACGGCGAGAACGTACCGGTCAAACCGTTGGGAACGTCCACGATCGATCCCCCAAGCACTTGCCTCGGCAGTGGTCACCTTTTGCTCAATGCGTCTCTCCAGGCGATTACTCCACCACACTAGCTGGCAGTTGCCAGTTGATCTCGCTATGACCAGCGTTTCGCAGATGGTGGTTGATTTGCGAAAACGGTTTTGAGCCAAAAAAGCCATTTTTCGCCGACAACGGGGAAGGGTGCGGAGACTGGACGATGGTATGTCGCGAGGTGTCGATTAGAGCGGTCTTCTTCTGAGCATAGGCCCCCCAGAGAACAAAGACCACCGACTCCGACTTCGCGTTCACGGCTTGGATGGCCGCATCGGTGAAGCCTTCCCAGCCCTTGTTCTTGTGCGAGTTGGCCTGGTGGGCCCGTACGGTCAGGACTGTGTTGAGCATTAATATCCCCTGGCTTGCCCAGGCAGAGAGGTAGCCGTGCCCGACGGGGGAAAACCCCTGGTCGCTGTGCAACTCTTTGTAGATGTTCTTGAGCGACGGCGGAATGGCGACGCCGGGGCGTACCGAGAAGCACAGCCCGTGCGCTTGGTGGTTGTCGTGGTATGGGTCTTGGCCCAGCAGGAGTACCTTGACGGCCTCGAAGGGAGCAAGATGGAAAGCGGTATAGACATCTTGCTCCGGAGGGAAGACCTCGTGTTGAGCACGCTCTTCAGCGACAAACGCCTGCAAGGTGCGGAAATAGGGTTTCGCCAGTTCGGGTCCTAGCACGGTTTGCCAGGAGGGGGGTAAGGTGGAGCAGTCCAAGGGATCCTCCGAGTTCCAGGGAGAAGTGGTGGGCAACGGGTGGACGGGGTCGCCATCAAGATGGGGGTCGGCCTGCCCAAGGACTAAACGCCGACCTTCGGGCAGATGTTGTTGAACAGACACCCACGACAGCTCGGTGCTTTACTAGTACACACGTGCCGCCCATGCAGCACCATGGCCAAGCCAAACGGGATCCAGCGTGGTTGTGGGATCTGCCGAACCAACTCGGCTTCAATCTGTTCGGGCTTGGTAGCGACCGTGAGTCCAAGGCGGCGGACGACCCGCTCGACGTGGGTATCGACCATAATCCCCGAAGCCTCGCCAAACGCCACATTCAACAGCACATGGGCCGTCTTACGACCAACCCGTGGCAGACGGACCAGCGTGTCCAGATCACGGGGCACTTCGCCGCCAAAGTCGCGGACGAGGATCTGACAGACCTCCTGGATGGCCACGGCCTTCTTGTTTGGAAAACTGATCCGGGCGATCGCTGCAGCGATGGCCTCGGTCGAGGAGGTGGCAAAGGTCGCGGCATCCGGGAAGCGTTCGAATAACCCCGGCGTCACCTGATTCACACGTTCATCGGTACACTGAGCCGCTAAAATGGTGGCAAGCAACAGCTGAACGGGGTTCCGCCAGTGCAAGGCGTACTGGGGATTCGCATAGCCGGTGGCAATCCTGTCCAGGATCGCCTGGATCGGAGGGGCACTTGGGTCGGTCATCCGTACACACCCCGTCAGTAGTCTGTCTTGCGAAACTCATAGACCGAAAGCACCAGAATCACCAGCAAAAACCCAAGCGAACTTAGCACGGATAGATCAGGATCGAATAGATGCTTTTCGTTCATCGCTTGCAAGTCGAGCACCCGTTCAAAGGATTCTTCGGCTCCCAGCGCTTGAAAAAGGATCAGGTTGAAATCGGCCGGCTTGGGCATAATCCAATAACCCAAATCGACCAGAAACTGGGTCGCTGAGCCGATCTCGGCCGCTTGTTCATTCAAGAAGAATACATGCCGGCCATAGTTCATGCCCCAACACAGCATCCAGAACAGAATCGAGCCAACAATACAAGCGATGGTACTCCGGGTACTCACGGCGATGAATGCCGAGACCCCGAAAAACACCGCAAAGTGAACGAGCAGAAGTGGGATGGTCAAAAGGTACACTCCGTTCCACACCCCTGACACCACTCCCAAAGCGAGCCAGGTCGCCCCAACAAACAGCGAGGCCTGGAACAGGACAAAGCTCAGTACGCCCAGATACTTGCCCAGCAGCAGACTCCAGCGCGGCATCGGCTTGGCCAGGAGTACCGGGGCGCTGAAGCGATCCAGAAAGCCCGGTAAAAACCCGGCTGTCCAGACCAGAGCGAGCAGCAATCCTGCCGCATCCGCCACAAACCCCGCCATCAGCAACTGGATGTAGCGAACATAGGTGGCGCGGTCGCGATTCATCTCAATCTCAAGCAAGCCAAAACCGATCGAGATTTGGCCCTCCGCCGTGGATACATCAAACTTCTTGGCCAGCGTCGCGCGATCTGTGGGTAGAACTACACTTTCTGGGAGTTCGGATGGCAACAACAAGGTGGGCTGGCCGGGAGGGTTGGCGGGGAGGTCCCCACCTTGAAAGCCGATACTCAGACAGAATAGGGTGGTAATGCAGGTGACCGCCAGCATGACCCAGAACAGACCGCTGGCAACCGCTTGCCGCACCGTATCCCAGATCAGCCAGCGAAAAGCACGCAGGAACAGTGGCAGATTCATGGTCGACCCTGTGCGTAGAGTTCGCGGAGTGCCGCTTCGAGTGGCCGAGCTGGGCGGTCACTCGGCTGACAAAGCGCCGCCACGGTATCGAGTTGTTGCAACCGCCCTTTGGCGATCACCGCCACCCGGTCGCAGAGTTGTTCCACGTCGTTGGCGAGGTGTGACACCAGCAGCACCGTGCGGCCCTGCTCCCGTTGCTGCCGTACAATGGTGTGCACCAGTTGCCGGCCTTCCAAGTCGAGTCCCTCGGTCGGCTCGTCCAGCACCAAGAGCTCCGGGTCGTTGAGCAGTGCCTGGGCTAGGGCCAGCCGCTGTACCATCCCTTTGCTAAACCGAGTAATTGCCTCATCGGCCCGATCGGCGATGCCTACCCGATCCAGAAGTTCGGGAACCCGTTCGCGGGTTTGCGCCTCAGGCACAAAGCTGAGCGCTGCGTAATAATGCAGTAACCCTCGGGCCGTCCAGTAACGCGGGAAGGCTTGGTTCTCATGCATATAGCCGACTCGGGTCAGCGTTGAGCGATCGCTCAGTGGCCGTCCCAGGCGGGTCGCCTGGCCGGCGGTCGGCCGACACAGGGTCAGGAGCATTTTGATCAGGGTGGTTTTGCCAGCGCGGTTGGGCCCAACTAGGCCGAACACCTCACCGGCCTGGATGCAGAAGCTCACCTGTTCCACCGCATGGATCGACCGCGCGTAAGGAAAAGGATCCTTATAGACCTTGGTGATGTTGTCAAACTCGGCAACAGTGGTCATGGTTCCACGTCCACAAAACCAGCGAGTCAGGCGAGTGCACCAACATCATGCAACACGCTCTGGCAGGAAACAAATGTCGGTAGGGACCAACCAAGGGTGGTCGTCGAGTTGCCCAATGGCAAAGCTGCAACTGATGTAGAGAATTCAGTCCGAGGGCGAACCGGCGGAAAATGGTACCGTACAGAAAGAAACTTTCGGCCGGAGGTAGGTGGGTTGGACCAAGGCTCGTTTAGCGACTCCCCTCCAGTGTCCGCATGACTTGCCACATGTCACGGAACACCGCCGCCGGTTGAGCCGAGGTCAGTGTGTCATGGTCATGCGAACCGGTCGTCACCACCCAGACGGGAATGCCCGCGGCCTGGCCGGTTTGGATGTCGACCACCATGTCGCCGATATACAGGGTTTCTCTGGGATCCACGCCAAGCCGGCGCGCCGCCTCGAAGAGCATGTCCGGGGCTGGCTTGGCTTCGGGCACATCTTCGGGGCCTAACACCGCGGCGAAGTAGTGATCGATTTCCAGGATCGACACCAGTTCGCGCGTAAACTCGACTGCTTTGTTGCTGCAGACTGCCATGTGAATGCCCCAGTCCTGCAACATTTGCAGCAACGCGCGGGTCCCAGGCAAGAGTTGGGTATGTGAGCGCAACACGGTGTTGTGGTGGTCGCGGTAGTGCCGGATCACCTCCGCCACATCGACCCCAGGGAACAGCTCCTCCATGAGTTGTTGCATGCCAAACCCGACCCGGGCACGGATCGCTGGCTCGGTCCAGGTCGGCAAGTCGTAAAGCTGACACACATGATTGACGCTGGCAGTGATCGCGTGATAGCTGTCCGCCAGGGTGCCATCCATGTCGAAGAGCACCCCACGCAGTGGTTCAGGGACGGTGGGCATACGAACAATCCAAAGACCCGCGAAAATCAACACTGGAATGCAAGGTTATTGTAAAACCCGTCCGACCCCACGGCGAGCCAAACGCAGCGGCCCCTTGCAGCCGCCATCGCTCCGCGTAGAATCGTGGTCGCGAAGCGGCACGGCTGGCGGCCGTGCCGCTTCATACAAGCGGCGAACCATTCCATACCGCATGGCATCCCCAGTGGTGCCGCGAAATCCTCGCAAGAACAGGTGAAAGCATGCGACTCGCAGGAAGCAAGCCCCTCATGGTAGGTGGTTTGGTGTTGGCCTTGGGCGTCACCTCGGTCGTCCGCGCAGATCGGCAGCTCAAGGAATACGACAACGATATCAACTACGATGAGAGCAAGGTTCCCCACTACGATTTACCGCCGTTGCTGGTCAGCGCAGAGGGCGTCGAGATCACTACGCCCACACAGTGGCGGAATGTCCGCCGGCCGCAGATCATGGCTTCGTTTAGCAATCTCATTTATGGACGCGTGCCCAAGCCCCAGTTCCCGGTGACCACGGAGCACAAAGTCGTCAGCGTAGATCACAAGTTCATGGATGGCAAGGCGACTGCCAAGAAGGTCCTGCTCACCTTCCGCAACCAGAACGGCGATGCCTCGATCACCGTGACCATCATCACACCCAACCATGCCCAAAAGCCAGTCCCGGCCATCATGAAGATCGGCAGGGTAGGCTCGATCGAAAAATGGCTCGCACGCGGATATGCAGCCATCGGCGTCGACCAGGGTGACTTCGTTGCTCACAACGAAATCCGCTTCGAGAACTCTATCCACCGCCTTTTCTTCAACAAGGGTCAGAGCTTCCCCAAGGCCCGCGAATGGGGGGTGCTCGCGGCCATTGCCTGGGGGCATAGCCGCGTCTTGGATTACCTGCAAACGGATGAGGATGTCGATGCGAGCCGGGTGGCGATCATGGGGCACTCGAAGAACGGCAAAGCCGCGCTGTGGACGGCGGCCCAGGACGAGCGGTTTGCTCTGGTGATCTCGGCACAATCGGGTTGTGCTGGCGCTGCATTGTGGCGGCGTCGCTACGGCGAAACCCTGCAGAAGATGGTCACTCGCTTCCCCTACTGGCTGTGCCGCAACGCCTGGAAGTTCGTCAACCAGGAGGACGATCTGCCGGTCGACCAACACATGCTGCTTGCCCTCATTGCCCCGCGACCGGTCTACGTCGCCAGCGGCGTCGAGGATACCTGGGCCGATCCCCGCGGCGAATTCACTTCGGCCTACCATGCTAGCGCGGTTTATCGCCTGCTCGGCAAAAAGGGCCTCACCTCGGGCGAACTACCCCCACCCGGCAAGCCGATCATCCAAAGCGACGTCGGCTATCACATCCGTGAAGGCGCTCACTCCGTGGAACCCTATGACTGGGAGAGGTTTATGGATTTCTGCGATCATCACCTGAATGGCAATAAGCAGTAGGGTGCTGCGCCTGCGTTGCCAAAGAGTTTGCTGAAGGCACTTGACTTCAATCACCAAGTGCCCTTGGCCTCACACTACGCGCGTCGCGAGCAACACGGAGTGCCGGCTACAGTCCGGGTCCTCTGTCACAAGCTCAATCTTCTCGAAACCAAGCTCGTGCAACCGTTGGCGGTATTCCTCAGGCGCTAAGCTCGCATGATAGACCCGCTCTCCTTCGACCGTCCCAAGCACCTCGCCTTCTGCCGTCCCGATGGTCAACATGAAGGAGCCGCCGGGATGAAGGAGATCGGTAACCCGCCCGAGCAAGTCCCGCTGCTCATCCATCGTCAGATGAAACGACCCGTCCCAGCTGTAAATGCCGTCAAAGCGTTCGGCCAGCTGGATCGACCGCATGTCTTGGATAAGCCAGCGAGCCTCAGGGTGACGCTGACGGGCTAAGGCGATCATGGCCTCCGAAAAGTCCAAGCCCGTTAGTTGGAACCCACAGGATAACGCATAAGCGCTGATCGGTTCCCCAGAGCCACAGCCGAGATCCAGCAACTTACCCCCCGGCCGAACCCGTGCAAACAAGCGATCCAGCCACGACCGCTCCGTCAGGGAGCGGGAACGATGCTGATCCCAGCGCGTTGCTTGTCGCTCATACACTGCATGGGTTTGCGTGCGAGCGTGTGTTCGTTGGTGATTGTGGGTAGTTGAAGAGGGATCACTTACGCCCATGCTCAGTCCTTCAGCTTGAATCCACCGGCCTTACACTGCTCGATCAGCACCTCACGGATGGCTACGTCGAAGGCTTGCTCGGGGTCGGTTTGCTGATTGGGTTGTTTGCGGCCTTGCTTACGCAGGTACTCGGCCCGTTCTTTACTCAGCTCGACGATCTGTTTCTTGATCTTTTCGCGTTCCTTGGCCTTGTTCTGCACGTAGTCGCCCCACTTTTCTTTGGGCAGCTCGCGAAGGACTTTGGGGATCTGGTTCCCCTTGAGTTGTTCGAGCTTGAACTCGGGGTCTTTGGCCATCCGGTCGACCAGGTCCCACTCGGCGTTTCGATAGTGGGCCGAAGCCTTAGTACGAATGCGAGCGATGGCCGTCTGGACGTTGGCTTTGATGGCGTATTCATCGACCACTCGTTGCTGCACGGCAGCCGAGCGAATCAGGCGACTCGGCCGCATCCCGCCGTAGTCGAGGTAGGTTTCGTTGAGCTTGCGGTTGAGGCCTAATAGCTTGTCATCCTGTGGTGTGAAGATCCCCTTTTCTCGGACCGCGGCATCCTGATCGATGCACAGTCCTTTACCACCCGCTTGCTGAGCGAACACGTTCCAGCCCGGGGCGATGTTGTCTACCTTCGAGCCACAGTAGATCGTGTTGATTACCACCCGAGCCTTCTTGGCCCGTTTTGCCAGTTTCTCTAAATTCACGTCTGGATCCTGAACCACCGATTCGTTGCCGCAGACAAACATCAGCTTCAGGGCCCGGGGGTTCTCCGACCAGTGGAGTCGAGCCAGCGCATCACGACTCACGCGGCCCACGTATTCGGTGCCACCGTGAGTGCGCAGGGCAAACAGCTTGGTGGAAATATCATCCAAGTTGGTGGTGAGGTTCTGCTCGAGACGGACCCAGCCGTTGCGAGGGTCATAGTCCTTGTTGCCATAGCTCAGCAGAGCGACGCGGAGCATGGGTGTTGGGCTGGCCTCGCCCAAGGTGTTGACGATGTCCCATAGCTTGCGCTTCGCTGATTCAATCAAGCCATCCATGCTATTGGAGGTATCCAGACACAGCACTAGATCAATCGGTTGGTCATTGTCTGGATTGGGAACCACAGCCGCCAGCGGCGTGACCAGCAGCATACTCATCAGCAGAATCACAGATGAGTGTTTGCACATGAGCAGAACTCCTTGACCAAGATGGGTTCATCTACCAGAACGTTCGGGTGCAAGCATCGTTGGGCACGGGAGACCTCGCGACAAGCATTTCCCTGGGACGAGACGATCCCCCCTGGGTTGCGTTTGCAGAAAAACGTGCCAATGGCTGGTTAGCTGTCTTGCGAAACCAACTCAAAGCGGATGGTTTGCAGGGGTGCTGCATGGATACGGGTCAGCGGTAGCGATGCATGTGCCTCGGCAGCGGCCGCGACCCCGCCAGGCAAGATCCGCACTGGCAAGAACACTGGCAACGGATCCGCATCAAATGGATATGGCTCACAAATGATGCGGCGATCACGCCCTGGACGCCAGGTCAGGGTGACACGATCGTCCCAATGTCGCCGGGGAATCTCGGCCAGGGTTTTCTCCTGCTCACCGCCGAAACCCAGCAGCAACGACAGGGCATCCATCAGCTGCAACAGCCGGGTATGTGGCTCCCGATGAGCCGGCTCCACTGCCTGGGCCCAAACCGGATCCTGACGCAGCCGTGCACACAAGTTTACTTGGATCGCGCGTTGCTCGGCCAAAAAGCGACGATATTCTTCGACCGCATTTGCAGGACGTGCTTCCGGGGCAGCGTTGCCAAAGAGCGGATGGGGCAATCCTGTGATTCGGTCCTGGGGTTCGTCGTAGAGAAACGTATATAATAGTGAGCCATGCAAGCTAATCAAGAGTGCTACATATGGATGCTGATCGGCAAATCGGGGCACTCCGAGCCGCCAGCGTTGCAGACTTTGCTGCGGGCTCTGCTGGCGTACGACCTGGCCCAGTCCCAGGGGCAACTGATCATTCGGGTCTAGCGGCGGCGATGCCTCCCACTCCCACCAGCCGTTGTCATGTTCGGCAATCGCTTGGATCACTGCTTGCCGTAACCGCTCGGGTTGGGCCGAAGGAGCAAAGTAGCCCGGCCGGACAAAGCCGTTGACGCCCCCCCAGTGGGCAGCCAAATACCCCGAAACCCGGGCGTGGTCCGGTTGCTGCACGAGCCAGAGGGTCTTGCCCATGGAGGTTTTGAGCATGGGATTGGCTCCATCGACATGACTGGAACTGGATAGGCGAATGGATCCCACCACGCCCCGCAGCGCCTGGATGGTAGCGAGTGCGTTGGTGAGCATCAAGGGTTGTTTGCTTCTGAAATTAGCCTGAGTTGCGGCAGACAAACTCAAGCCGAAAACAGGCCCCGGAGTCATTTCCTCGCCGGGCAATGGTCAGCCGTCCGCCTAGGAGGCGAGTCCAGCGGCGGGCTAGGGCCAGCCCCAGACCAACGCCGCCAACCGAAGCGTGCGTTTTTTGGCCGCGCTGGAAAGGGCGGAAGACGCCATGCTGGTCCGTAGCGGGGATGCCCGGGCCATGGTCGGCGATCTCCAGAATCAGTCGATGGGCTTCGGGGGCGCTCGCGCGGAAGTGGATCCGTGGGTCCTTGGCTTCCCGGGTATGTTTGCAGGCGTTATCGATCAGGTTGCCCAGGATTTGTGTCAACAGCTGGGTATCGATGATCCAAATGAAGTCCGTCGGTAACGTGTGGGTCAGCAGCAGTTGCTTGTCGCAGGCAGCGCAACGGTCCTGCCAATCTTGGCGGATCTGGTTCAAGAGGTCGACCAGCCGTACTGGCTGTGGGTCGAGGCGGGGGGATTGCTTCTCCAGACGAGCAAAGTCGAGCACATTGCCGATCAATCGGTGCAGGCGATCGGACTCAGCGTGCAACGTCTGCAGATACTCGGTCCGATTCGCCTCATCGCGGACCATGCCGCTGGTCAACATGTCCAAGTAGAGGCGTAGTGTTGTGAGCGGGGTACGAAGTTCATGCGTCACTGCCGAGACAAAGGTCATCCGCCGCTCGGAGAAGCTCAACAGCGACCAACCGCCGATCGCGACGGCGACCAGGGCCACCAACACTGCCGCCCAGGCAGTGGCCAGGCCAATGCGTAACGGCGTCCAACCGGACGGCGGAAGTTCTGGCAGCGGACCCGGATCAAGCATGACCGGCAGGACGGTCATGGTTTGCTCGGGAACTTGGGCTTGGTCTGTCACGAGCGGGATCAGGCGTCCGTCGGGGAACAAATCTCGAATACTGGCGAGCAGATCGACCTGGATCTGTTCCCAGTCGAGCAGGACTCCCTGGATCAGGGTTTGCGACCCCGCTAGGACCTGGCGGACGAACAATAAACGGGCTGGGGCATCCTTTGCACTCGCCAACCAGACCGGCTGCATCGAACCGAAATGCACCTCGACAAAGCGGACCGCAGGAAGCGCCTTCGGTCGTGCGGTCCGTTGGGTCGGCAACGGTGCATTCAGCATGGAATTCTGATAGGCCTGCTTCGTCTCCTCGCGGCCAAATTCCTGAAGTTGTTTGCGAATGGCAAACTCCGGCACCGTCACTTGCAGGCCGTCCGACTGGCTGTCAGGCTGCTGCTCCAAGAGGACCTTCAATGGCAGTCCGGCTTCGGGCAGGTCTTGATGTAAGCCGAGCGCCTGCATCTGCTCGAAGAAACGCTCGACCGGATGCTCACGACGCAATGCGGCCAGCAGTCGGGTGCGCTCATCGGTGGAATTGCTCAACGGCTCCTGGGGGGCACGTTGAAGTTGCTGTTCATCCTCTGGGGCAAGTACTTGCGGGGATTGCCAGCCGTTCTCCCGATCGACTTGGAAGTGAAGTCGCATCCAGTCGGGCAGTTGGGCTGACAGCAGCGGCGAAGGGAGCCAGACCGAGCCCACGGCACAGGTCATTCCTTGGGGGTTAAAGGCGGTGACCGCCGGGTACAGCGGGGTATAGTGGGTGGAAGGGCGGCTGTCCTCGCGGGCCAGGGCCGGAGCTAGTCGACCGTCTAGCCGCCACAAAGCCAGCCGGATCTCATCGCCGCGGCGAGCCAGCTGCTCGACCTGACGATGGTTGGCCTCGACCTGGAGGGCTGCCAGGGTAACCCAGGTCAACCCGCCCAAGACCAGGCCAAACACCCCGAGGTAGCCGAGAAGGCTGAATAAGCGTCGATGCCGCTGCTGAGCCATCATGCGGACTCGTTGATGAAAAACTCCGGGCCGGCCATATAACCGCGACCACGGACGGTCAGAATGGCTTCGGGGCCGGACCTGCCTGCCGGGTCGCGGAGCTTGGCCCGCAGCCGGGCAATGTGCATGTCAATGGTTCGCGTCTCCAGTGTCGTGCTGGCGATGCCCCAAAGCCGAGTTAAGAGTTCCTCGCGGGGCACGACGCGCTGACGTTGCTCCAGGAGGTATTGCAGCAGGATGGCCTCGGTTTCGGAAAGTTCGATCCGCTCGCGGCCATGCCAGACGATTTCGCGTCGAGCCAGCTGAATGCAAGCGGCCCCGAAACAGACCTGCTGTAGCGGTACGGCAGGAGGGCTAGCACGCCGCAGCACCGCTTCGACGCGGGCGAGTAATTCCCGGGCCGAGAATGGTTTGACCACATAGTCATCGGCCCCCTGATTCAGCCCACGCACCCGGTCTTCCTCAGTGCCCCGGGCGGTCAAGATAATGACGGGACGGGTGGGCTCATCCCGCCGGATCGCTGCCAAGAGGTCCAGCCCGTCCTGGTCGGGGAGCAACAGGTCAAGCAGGACCAAGTCCACGCCCGGCGAAAGCGCTGACTCCAGTCCCGCCCGCCCATCGGCCGCCTCGAAGACGATGTAGCCCGTGAGCCGAAGGGCATCGACCACTCCACGCCGGATGGCCGGGTCATCCTCGATGACGACGATGATCCCCTTGCTCACTCCCTGATCTCCAGTCCCTTTTGCTGGCACTGCTGAATCAGAACGTTTTGCACCGCCTCGTCAAAAGCCAGTTCCTTGTCCTTGGGCTTGGGCTGTTTGGCCTTGTGCTCGCGGATGTATTGCGCGCGTTTTTTGCTCAGCTCCTGTATCTTCTTCTGGACGACTTCGCGCTCGGCTGCCTTCTTCTTGAGCAGGGCCGTGCGTTCTTCGAGCTTGAGCTTACGTAACTCTTCGGGCAGCTGTTCAGTCTTCAGATCTTCGAGCTTAAACTTCGAATCGTTCTTCATCCGGTCAATCAGATCCCAGGTCGAGTTGCGGTATTGTGCAGTCGCCTTGCTCGCTGTCCGGGCCAGAGCCACCGACGGAGACAGGTTGGCCGCGTTGGTGTCCTGAACACGCTGACGCTCGACCATCTTCAGACCATCCAGTCCATAACATAGATAGGTGCGATTTAGCTTGCCATTGAGCACCAAGAGTTCCTTGTCAAAAGGGGTGGCGATGACGACTTCGCGGCCGGCAGCATTCTGATCAATGCAGGTCCCCTCACCGCCGGCGGACTCGGCAAACGCCTTCCACCCCGGGGCGATGCGATCCAGCTTGGGTCCGCAATAGATAGTATTAATCAACACGTCTTGTTGTTTGGCGAGCTTGGCGACCAAACCCAGGTCGATCACCGGGTCCTGAGCCACCGACTCGTTGCCACAGACGAACATGATCTTTAGCGCACTGCGCTGTGGGGACCAAGCCAGGGTTTTCAAGGCCTCGTGACTGACCCGCCCGACGTACTCGGTACCCCCCTTGGTGCCCAGCTCGAATAGCTGCTTGTAGAAGCCGTCCAGGTCGGTCGACAGGTTCCGGTCGACGCGGACCCAGCCGGCGTCTTGGTCGTAGCTGCTGTGGCCGTAGGTCAGCAGGGCGACCCGCAGCACTGGGGTTGGCCTGGCCTTGCCCAGGGTGTTGACGATGTCCCAGATTTTCCGTTTGGCCGAGTCGATCAGGCCACTCATACTTCCCGACACGTCCAGGCAGATGACCAGATCAATCGGCCGGTCGTTGTTCGGGTTGGGAGCTGCCGCTGCTGGGGCAGCCAGGCCGAGCGTGATCGCCACGGTCGCGAGTAGACGGGCAGCTTGACGCATGAACATGTTTATCCTCCTAACGGGAACGGAGAGCTGGAACCGGACCAGTCGACCGCATTCTGTACGCATTTTACTTGAGGTGCGGCGAGTCGGGTGTAACGGCTCTGTAACAAGGACGATCGTGGCCGCTAGCCGGTTTGCTTGGTACGATGACACGGCGAATTCCAGCGAATTGGAGGTTCTCTGATGTCCATCCCGGTTGTGGAACCCGGCAAGACACGCATCGGTTGGATCGGTACGGGTGTCATGGGTCGGTGGATGTGCCAACATCTCATCCGCCAAGGTTATGCGGCGACGGTGTCGACGCGCACGCGGGACAAGGCGCAGCCGTTGCTTGAAGCAGGCGCCACCTTTGCCGAGTCCCCCAAGGACGTGGCCGCGGCCAGCGATGTCATCTTTGCCATTGTCGGTTATCCGCACGATGTGCGAGCGGTGTTTCTCGGCGAAGACGGAGCGCTAGCGGGCAGCAAAGCGGGCAATGTACTGATCGACATGACCACGAGCGACCCCACCCTGGCCCAAGAGATTGCGACGGCGGCCCAGGCCAAGGGATGTCATGCCCTAGATGCCCCGGTTTCCGGTGGAGATGTGGGAGCACGCGAGGCTCGATTGTCGATCATGATCGGGGGCGAAGCGGAGGTCGTCGCGGCCGTTCGGCCGCTGCTTGACCTCATGGGCAAGACGATTGTGCATCAAGGACCTGCAGGCGCAGGTCAACACACCAAGATGGTCAATCAGATCCTGATCGCCACGAATATGATCGGAGTGTGTGAGGCACTCCTCTATGGGTATAAAGCAGGCTTAAACCTGGAGACGGTGTTACAATCCGTCTCCGGGGGGGCGGCCGGTAGCTGGTCGCTTTCCAACCTAGGACCACGGATTATTGCAGGCAACTTTGAGCCGGGGTTTTTTGTCGAGCATTTTATCAAGGATATGGGCATCGCTCTGGCCGAAGCCGAACGGATGAACTTGTGCCTCCCTGGGCTGGGTCTTGCCAAACAACTCTATGAAGCGGTTCGAGCTCAAGGATACGGTCGCAAAGGGACTCAGGCGTTGATGTTGGCCCTCGAACATCTTTCCGGGATTCATCGTGAAAGCACTTAAGACTTAAACACTCGCTGGTACCTCGCCGTCTCGCTCACAAACAATCATGGTGAACGCTCAGCTCCAGGAGCTGAGCGTACCAACGCGGCCATCGAGTTGAATTGCGAAACGGAAACGGCTGCAGAGGGAACGCAGATTCGCCTCCGCCGAAAGACCGTCACGAAAAGCGAGGACCACCGTGATAGTCTTCATCCTCATCGTCATGGACGCCTGAGGAAGGATCGATATCATCGTCATCGTCATCATCATCGATGTCATCGAGGTCCATCATTTCTGAGTCTGCCCCGGGTCGTTCAATGCTATTGACCAACTCAGCGGGAGACTTGTCGCCGTAGATCAATTCCATGAGTCCATTAAAATAGCGATCCATCGTCGACAGATTGGACTGCAGCAAATTATCAATCATCTTGGACGTAAGCTCCCCCCCCTCCACATCAATACTGGTTTTGTAGCGGACCTCGCCATCATCAAAATCCAGCTCAAAATTCCCAATCCGCATGCCACGGTTCGCTCGGGTAATGAACTCCGCAACCTCAGTTAGTTTGGCCTCGGGTGTGTTGACCGGAAGATAGGAGTAGAACAATAACCAATCCTTGTCTTCCTGAACCTCGGCATAGCACAGCAAGCGGCCGGCATGGGTCTTTACATGAAAACGCAGGACCGTCTCCCCCTCGATGATTTCGTAACGCCAGCTCTCGGCTTCCATATAGTCAATCAACGCGGAGAAAATGCCTGCCATGGGTGAGGCCTCAAACGGATGCATCAATGGGAATGCCATTCGCCTCGAATCGCGAGACGATAAGTGTACACCCGGCCATATGCAAAGAACGGGTGTCAGGAAAATTCTCAATAATTGATTGTACCCAAGTTTACGCTCGGAACAACGTAAGCCGAGTGACAACCTAGCCGGCAAACTGACCTAGGGCTCCGAAGTAGACACTCCACAGACGGAAAATTTGGATGATGATCAAAATGGCGACGATCAGCCAGACGCCAAAGCTGGCGACCCGACTTAGTGCGGACAGTCGTCGCGACGCCTCTTCCCGATAATGCCCCGCCTTGCGGGCCATCACCTCGGGAACTTGGCCGGTTTCCTCGGCGACTTCCAAAGTCTGCAGAAATTCCTCGGTAAACACTCCACAACGTTTCAAGGCGGTGTGCAGATCATTGCCCTTTCGTAACGCCGCGACAGCCTTCGAGGTATTCCGGGTAAACGCCGCATTTCCGGTCGCGTGCAGGCTGCGCCGTGCCGCCGCAGGGGTCGACACCCCTACCTCCATGGTCATCTGCAAGGCTACGCAGAAACGCTGCATCGCGAGTGCATCCAAACACGGTCCAATCGCCGGTAACTTGAGCAAGAAGGCCTCAACCTCCGCCCAGTAGCGGACTTTGCGGCTTAAAAAACGATATAGCAAGAAGACGGCCGCGAAAATGAACCCCACCCCGAGTAAAAAAGTGATCGCTCCCTCGGCTCCGGCGAGACCCAGACCCGTGGCATCCATCGGCTCGGTATTGTTAACCTGGGCAATATAGCCGAGGATAAAAATGAGCAAGGCAATCACGAAAATCGCCGCGACCAGCTGAAACACCGGCCAGGCGATCTCCGCAAAAAACTGTTTGCGGATGCGGACTTGATACTCATAGTAATGTTCTAGTTCTTGGAAAATCTCGGCGAGATGACCGGTTTGCTCGCCGATGGCCACCAGATCCAGGAACAGTTCTGGAAAGCCCTCGCGTTCAGGTTCCAAGGCATCCTCGAGGCTTTCGCCTTGAGCCAGGCGTTCGGCCACTCGGCTCGCAACCGGGCGAAGCTCCACGGGTCCTTTGCTCCCTTGTTGGGCAAAGGTCTGTTGCAACGATAAACCCGCATCCAACATGACGCGTAGTGAACGGCACCAAGCGACCAGGGATGTTAGGGAGTGTTGAGTCCGAAATAACATACGATCCGCTCCCGGAGCTCTGCCTCGAACCGATGGCCTGGCCAGCATTGAGGACTGGTATGGTCAACAACCCAATCGCTTGAGGAGATGGCGATGTATGATCCACGCTACCTGCAAGGGGTGGTCCTGTTCAACCGTGCCGATTATTTTGCCGCGCATGAGGTCTGGGAAGAAGTGTGGCGCGACTGTCCATCCCAAGAGCGTCGGTTTTACCAAGGGTTGATTCAGGCTGCGGTGGCGATCTACCAATGGAATAGATCCAACGCACGCGGGGCTCGCCGTTTATTTTATTCGGGACGTGCGTACATGGAGTCGTATGCTCCCACTCACCTAGGTCTAGATGTTCCCCGCTTTTGGCAATCCATTGAAGCTTGGCTGTATGAAATACTCGTGGAGCCTGATCATTCGCAGACTCCCAAGTCAATCCCTGCACGACCGGCTCTTCCCCAAATTACCTTGCAGCCATCGCCGGAACAGTGGCCCTTGGAGCAACCGTACCCAATGGTTCCAGAGCGTAATATCGATGAATGAAGATCAGAACGCGCTGATGCGTTTTCAGGGAACCACACGGCTGTTTCCCCTGCCCAGTTTGGTGTTTTTCCCAAACGCCTTGCAACCGCTGCACGTCTTTGAGCAGCGTTATCGGGACATGATGGCCGATGCTATCGAGGATGATCTGCTGCTATCGTTGGTCTTACTCAAGCCTGGCTGGGACCAAGACTATGATGGAGCTCCAGCCATTGAACCAGTCGCTTGTTTGGGCCGGATTACGGACTATCAGGAGCTTCCGGACGGCCGCTACAACTTGCTGCTGAAGGGGCTCAAACGGATCCGGGTCTTGGAAGAACTTTCTACGGACAAACTCTACCGTCAAGCACGTGCCGAGGTTCTCGACAATCACATCAGTTGCAACTTAGCCATGCAGCGTCATCTGCAAAACCAGCTGGCCAGCGCGGTCTTGCCACGCTTGGAACATCTCCCCGACGTACATACTCACATTGCTGAAATGTTTGACAGTTCCATTTGTCTAGGGGATTTGTGCGACGTTCTGAGTTTCATGCTTCCGCTGCCTCTCGAGCGCAAGCAGGCCCTGCTGGAAACGCCGCATGTGGAAGAACGAACGCGTCAGCTGATTGAGATCCTCAAGCCCAGGACCACGCGTCCTTTCCCTCCCGATTTCAGTCTCAACTGAGTTTTTTTCAGACCTGGACGATCCACCGCTCATCCATCCACACCGCTCCCCCACCGGAGCGAGTCTCTTCCAGGAGAAGCGGTGGCTAGCCTCCGGTATTCCGCTTGGGAGCTTCAGCTTCGCTCATGTGGCAGTTTTCTCCTCCGACAGCCGTCCAACTTGAGAAGTTTCGTCAGCAACAGGCAAAACTGCCCTTTTCGTATCTCGCTGTCGGGGCAACCCAGGATGCCCCCCCTGAGCATTTTGATGTAGATGCGAATGCCATTTGCCTGGGCCAAGGGAATGCCTGCTTTACCGCCGCGGCAATGGCCATGCGGCAGTGGTCCATGTTCCCGCGTCCGTGGACACGTATTGATCCCGCCGATGCCCCGATTACTGCAGGAACCACGGTTGTCCTGGTTGCTCACGTCTTTGGTGTGTGGTGGCTGAATGCTTGCAGAATCGTCTACACCATTCACACCACCAGCCCGTGGCCACGCTTTGGCTTTGCCTATGGCACCTTGCCGGCCCATGTGGAGCAGGGGGAAGAACGTTTCCTCATTGAACAATGCGCGGATGGCTCGGTGTGGTATCGGCTCGATGCTTTCTCTCGGCCACACTACTGGCTGACCCGCTTGGCCTATCCCCTCACCCGGTGGCAACAGCGACGCTTTGCACGACTTTCGCTGCAGTCGATGGTTCAGGCCGTGCAGGGAAACGTCGTCCAAACCCCTTCCTGAACCGCCATCTGCGACTTCCTTGCTGCCGGTGAAACCGGCGATCGTGCTGTACGCAGGTTCCGCTAGAATCTACAATATAGCTGATCACCCGGAGCGGCGCAGAACGGATGATGCCTCGCCCGCTGGTGCTCCTCTTCATCCCGGTAGCGACTGCCTTCTCCGCAAGATCTGCACAGGAGCCATTCATGGATGCCTTCCTCATTGACGGAGTGCGCACTCCCATCGGCAAGTTCCAAGGCGACCTGGCCGAGCTCAATGCCCCGCGCCTTGGAGCGGTGGTGATCGAGGCTCTGCTGCAACGGACGGCCGTCTCTTCCGGGCAAATCGACGAGGTCATTGTGGGGAATGTTCTCCAGGCCGGTGTGGGGCAGAACCCCGCTCGGCAAGCCGCACTGCATGCCGGCTTGCCCGATTCCATCGCTGCATTCACCGTCAACAAGGTGTGTGGCTCAGGGTTGAAGGCGGCCATGCTGGCCGCCCAGGCGATTATCGCTGGGGACAATCAGATCGTGATCGCTGGCGGGATGGAGAGCATGAGTCATGCCCCTTATCTGCTGCCCAAAGCCCGCACGGGTTTGCGGTATGGCCATGGCCAGGTGATCGATTCGATCATCCAGGATGGGCTGTGGTGTGCCATGGAACAATGGATGATGGGGGATGCCGCCGAACATGTGGCCAAGCGATGCCAGGTGTCCCGGGCCGACCAGGACCGTTTTGCCGCGCAAAGTCATCAACGAGCCGCAGCCGCTTGGCAGGCGGGTCATTTTGACGGGGAAGTCGTCCCGGTCTCCGTAGGCGAGGGAGCCAAGGCCCGCACGATTGAGCGGGATCAGGGGATTCGTTCGGAGGCGAGTCAGGACAGCCTCGCGCGTCTCAAGCCGGTCTTTCAGGCCGATGGCACGGTGACCCCCGGCAACGCGTCTCAGCTGAGCGACGGCGCTGCCGCCTTGTTGCTCGCCTCGCAACGAGCCGTCCAAGAGCATGGATTGCGACCACTTGCCCGGGTGGTCAGCTATACCACCAGTGGCGTAGCCCCCAAGGAGATCTTTCTGGCTCCGGTGCCAGCCATTCGGAAGCTGTTGGAGCAAACGCGTCTTCGTCTGGCGGACATCGACTTGTTTGAGCTCAACGAAGCCTTTGCCGCCCAGATGCTGGGCTGTGCCAAGGAACTTGAGCTCGATGAAACGCGCATCAATGTTCACGGCGGTGCGATTGCCATGGGCCATCCGATTGGCTGTTCGGGGGCTCGGGTGCTGGTGACCCTGCTGCATGCTCTGAAGCAACGCGGTGGCAAGCGGGGCGTCGCTGCGCTGTGCCTAGGTGGCGGCAACGCCGTCGCCATGTTGGTCGAGATGGTGTAAGTCCCGGTACGCCGCTACACTGACCTTAAGAACGCTTCCTGATCTGGCCTGTGAGTGAGGCATCATGCTTGATCCGCAACCCCCCCGCCCAGCTGGCACCATGGCGGTCGTCTCCTTTTGGGTCGCTGTGTTGGCCGTGACCCTCTCGATCATCGGCGCCTATTTCACCGGTACGGCCAATCAATACGCCAACGCGGATGGGAGAACCTGGTTGCGTCCGGTGTTTATCAGCCTGACCTACTTTGTGCCCATTGGGCTTGGGGCGCTAGCGATCTGGCTCGGCTCGCGAGGCGTCGAGATCATCGAAGATTCCGGGGACCGCTTGACTGGAGCGGGCTATGGCATGTTTGCGATTATCCTTGGCACCTTGAGCATCATTGGCGGTGCCATCATTATCTATGCTCGTTTGATCGCTGGAAGCCCGCTATGAGCCGAGACGCCACCCCCGCACCGCGGGCAGTATTGTTGCTGAGTGGTGGGCTCGATAGTGTCACCAGCGGGGCCATGGCCCGCCAACAAGGCTTTGCCGTGTATGCCCTGAGTGTGGATTATGGCCAGCGCCACCGCATCGAACTGGAGTCCGCCCGCCGAGTCGCCCAGCACTTGGGCTGTGTTGAGCATAAACTGGTGACTCTGGATCTACGCACCATTGGTGGCTCGGCACTCACGGACAGTATTGCCGTGCCCAAGGAGCGGGACGCTGAGGCGATGGGGCAAGGGATCCCCGTTACCTATGTGCCCGCCCGCAACACGATTCTTCTCGCTCTGGCTCTGGGTTATGCCGAGACAGTGCAGGCTTTTGATCTGTTTATCGGGGCCAACATCTTGGATTACTCGGGTTATCCGGATTGCCGCCCAGAGTTCCTAGACGCATTTGCTCGGGTGGCCAATCTGGGCACCAAAGCCGGCGTCAGTGGCGCCAGCCCTTTCCGTGTCCACGCTCCCCTGATCCAACTCACCAAGGCCGAGATTATCCGTGTGGGCGTGCAACTGGGCGTCGACTACGCCATGACCACCAGCTGCTACGATCCCACCGCAGAAGGGCTGGCCTGTGCCTGCTGTGATGCTTGCCTACTGCGTCAAAAAGGCTTCGCCGAGGCCGGCGTGCCCGATCCCACGCCGTATACCTTGACCCATTCCCGCTGAACTCACTTGTCTCCCTTGGGAGGCAATTCCTGCACCCGCAGCTGACGAAACTCCAGATCGGTCGTCGGGTCATGCCCCTGAATGCTGATACATCCAGGGCCCAGCTTGGTGCCCTTGCGTGCGTTGTCGGCTTTTGGCCGGTTGTCGATGAAGTCTGCGGTCAAAACACCGTTGACCCAGGTCAGCAAATGGTTGCCATCAGCAAGAATGGTCAGTGTGAACCATTCCTGATCATTACTGACGACTTTACGCGCAGGCTGTCGACGATAGATACCACCGGTGCCAAAGTCGACCGGACGGGAGCGATTATCTCCCTGCCACTGATTGCGAATTTGGGCTTCATACCCCTGCTGATACTGCTCGGGTAAGCAGCGGAAGAAGATGCCGCTGTTGAGGTGCTTGCCATTCGTACGACAGGTTGCTTGAAACAGAAAGTCCTGAAATTGGTTCTTGGTCTGCAAGTCGCCTGGGCCGTCCAGCACGCGCAGGGTCTTCCGTGGGCTGACTTCGAATCGCGAGGTGTACCGCTCGCCCGGGTGGATTCGCCAGCCAGTCAGATCGCGGCCATTGAACAACGACTTCATGCCGATTGGCCGGAACTTCAGCGACCGCACGATCGCGGTGCCACCCTTGGGTACTCGGAGCTTGATCGCCTGACGACGCAGACCAGTAAGGGGGCGGTAGATCTGGGTTTCTTCGCGGACCACACTACCAGGCTGGCGAAATTCCGAAAAGATGCGCAAACGCCCATCGACGGGCTCTACCACGATGCGGCCACGCTGACACTCCACCGGCAATTCGTGGCGGCCGTGGAAATCCAACTCAAAGCTGCCACGATAGTCGATCACTACCTCCCCAGCGCCAAATCGCGCGGCACTGATCAGCACCACGGGCCCTTCCGCTGCTTTGAGCGTGAGACCCTGATCGGACTCTTTTACCGTACCGCTCTGCAGTTCCCAGCCAGTGGTGCTCGGCAAATCCAGCAGCGAAAGCCAGCCATCCGCCACTTCTTGCTCACTTAGCTGGGCCGCCAATGGTCCGGTCAATAGCACCGTGTACAGCACGGTTAGTATGGTGAATCTGGCAAACATGACCGATCGTTCTCCGTGATAAGGAAGGCAGAGGCGATTGCGGTAACAAGCGACAGATGCGTTTGCGCTGCGGCAGAAGCAGA
>CAYPIE010000055.1:0-39997 GCA_964410665.1 uncultured Alcaligenaceae bacterium | reverse complement strand
GAAACATCCATTACACCCCCCCCCCCGCCCCCCAAAAAAAGCCCCCGCGGTCCGCGGGACTTGTTCGTAAATGCTAGGCTTTGATGCCAAGACTGCGAGTCAAGAAGAGACGGACGTCAAGCGATGCTACGAATGCTGCGAAACGCCTGCAAAATGTCATAAAGGTCATTGGTGACCATCACCTCATCATCGAGAAAATCCTCAAGCCAGATATAGTGATTCCGCTGGGCGAGCGCGACCAGCGGTAATAAGTCGCCGAGTCGGATCCGCACCGCCGGTTCCTGCGGCGGTGCCTCATCATAATCTTCTGGAAGCGTATATAGACGCAAAGGGACCGACATTCCGAAAACCTCCTTGCGGGCCGACGTGTCGGAACTTCGAATACGATGCAAACACCCGGTGCGAGCATCGATCGATCGGATCGCAGCAGCGGTGGGCACGCCCAGAAGAGAATGTCAAGATAGCCCACGACTGGTGCATCCCATATCGCACCCGAAGTGCGACGAACACGACTTTTCATCGGCAAAGCGTCCGTTGAAAGCAAAGCGAAACTGCTGCAAGCGCTTCGTTCTGAGCAGCTCGCCTGGCAAAAGGTGTGAGCCGACCCGCCCACATCAGTCGGGCAAACCGGATGGGCTACGGAGACAATCCCGATGAGCAAAACCATTGCGATCCTCGGGGATGGGGCTTGGGGCACGGCCATAGCAGTGATGCTCAGCCAGCAGAGCAGCCAGCGCATCCGGCTTTGGAGTGCGTTTGCGGCCAATGCCGCCCTGTTGCGTACCCATCGTGAGAACGTTCGCTTACTCCCCGGCATTCGCATCCCCCCCCAAGTGCACTTGACCGAGTCTGTGGACGAAGCAGTGGCGGAGGCCGATTACTGGGTGATCGCCATTCCTTGTGTCTATCTCCGCGCGACACTGGAACGTTTCCGCGCCCTGACCCCTGTCCAGGTTCCTGTCCTCAGTTTAACCAAAGGAATTGAGATTCGTTCATTCCAACGCCCCAGCGAAATCGTCACCGAATGCCTCGGGACGACCCAGGTCACTGTCCTGAGCGGTCCCAGCCATGCCGAAGAAGTCAGCCGGGGGCTGCCCACCTCAGTCGTCATTGCGGGCCAGGACCAGAACCTGGTCGGAGAGTTGCAACGGATGTTCAACTCCATTCGCTTTCGGGTCTATTCCTCCACGGACGTCATCGGGGTGGAATTGGCCGGCGCACTAAAGAATGTGATTGCCATCGCCGCCGGGGTATGCGATGGCCTGGGGTTTGGCGATAATGCGAAGTCGGCTCTGTTAACCCGGAGTTTGGCCGAGATGACCCGCTTCGGCATCCAACTCGGGGCCGAAGCGCACACCTTTTCGGGCATGGCCGGGATGGGCGATCTGGTGACCACCTGCTTTAGCCGACATAGCCGCAATCGTCGCCTGGGCGAACAACTTTCTCAGGGGCAGACGCTCGCTGCCATCCAAGCGGGCACGCCGAAGGTCGCCGAAGGGGTCGGCACTTGCCGCGCAGTGCATATGCGTGCCCAGGCTCTGCAGATAGACTTGCCCATTACTTGCGCGGTCCATGCGGTGTTGTTTGAGGGGGTGGCACCCCGAGACGCCGTCAATGCCCTGATGCAACGTGAATTACGCCACGAACACGATGGGTACTGAGCTTTATGAGTGAAGTGTTGCAATTTGCATTTAAGGAATGGGCGGTGGTTGCCGCCGCCCTGGTCGGTGGGCGACAGGCCGTGATCCTACGCAAAGGAGGAATTGCCGAGGAGAGGGGGCAATTCACCCCGGATCATGCACGCTTCTGGATTTATCCGACCTATGTCCATCAACAGCAAACCGGCATTCGTCCCGAAGCAGCCCAGCTCTGGCATCCGATTCAGGCAACCACCAGTCTCCCCGGCGAGGAGTTGGCCATCGAGCTGTTCGCCGAGGTGGAGCATATCGCTCAGGCAACCAGCCTCGACCAGCTTCAGGCACTCCAACATCTTCATATCTGGTCCGAGCAAACCGTGACCTCGCGGTTTCACTATCGGCAACCCGGGTTGTATGTACTGGTTGTGCGGGTGTGGCGGATGCCTGAGCCGCATCGTATCGCGCTGGAACCGGCATACGAGGGCTGTAAAACCTGGGTCGAACTGCGTCAGCCGCTGTCGGTGGCTGGCGCGATCCCCGTACTCACCCCTGAGCAGGTCGCCCAGGTAGCCGCGACCGTGCGTCAGGCCGGGTGCCGATAGCCGGGCCAGGGAAGGAACCCTGGTTCGGAAAACCCACAGGCTGCAAGTCGCCCTAGCGTTTCACTGGTGGCTCCCGTTCGACCTCGACTGGGCGTGTGGGCAACGAGATTGGCCGCAAGCTGGGGCTTACCGCTGCCGACAAGGTTTGCTCGTACAGCGGATCTCCTGGACCGCGGCGATAGATGCGTTCGTAGAGGCCTTGCGCCAGGCAACACAGTTGCTGGGCATCGAAGACGTGGGCGAGGAGATCCCAGGGCCGCACGAACAGTTGCAACCCAATGGCGTTGTCGCCCCCAGGGACATAGGTCGGCGCCCAAAAGGTCAGCCCGTCCACCCACCAGCCACCGACGCGTTCGAATAGCCGCAACCGGGCCTCCCAGTTTTTCCGAGTGGCCAGCGAACTATTGGCTTCGGGCGGTCGACTTTCCCAAACCACAAACGGGAGCGTAGCTCCTTCCAGGCGAGCGTCGTCGGCCAACAGGCGAAACATCTCGGTGAACAGACTCGTGGCGATGCCATGACGCCGCGCCTGCTGATCCACGCCGAGGTAGGAAATGTAGCCACCAAACTGAGGAAGATAGGTTCCGAGGCTGAAGCCTAACGGGAGGGCAGCGGGATCATCCCGTGCCGTCGCAAGCAAGAGATGCGGGCGGGATTTGCCGGGCGACCAGGCTTGTCGCCGTTCGGGAACACGTGCAATCCACTCCCAAGGAATCTGTTCATCGATGGCCTGTGTGGTTTCATAAAGATGCTGGGCCAGGCATAAGGCTGGATCCCGCGGATCGACCACCTCCCAGCATCGCACCGTTGGAGGACTCACATTCGATCCGATCGTGTTAGGAAAAGATTTCCTGCTCAGATTCTACGTTGGGGTCCCGAAAAAGTCGAATCCAATTGTCGCGTCCCCTGGCAGTTACCAGAATGATCTGCACTTTCTCGCGAATGCTGTGTTTTCCCTGCCAAGGAAATACTGCCAATGCATGCCATGGATGCTCGACCGGTGGCCGCCCGGTTGTATCTCCTGCCCGTCGCTACCCGGATGCCGCTCAAATTCGGCAGCGAGACCCTGACCGAAGTCACCTGTGCCCGGGTCTGCATAACGGTGCGGAACCCTGCCGGGCAGGTGGCCGAGGGCTGGGGCGAGACGCCCCTCAATGTGCAGTGGGTTTGGCCCTCCCCCCTTCCCTACCACGCGCGACTGACCGCATTGCTGGCCTTGTGTGAGCGTCTGGTGACCGTCTGGGGCAGCGAGATCGACCGCTTCGGCCACCCGCTGCTGGTCGGGCATCAGATCCTCGAGGAAGTGTTGACACGCGAACTAGCCACCTTCAATGCTATCCGCACGGCCCATGCAAACGAACCGGTTCCTTGGCTGGCCGCTTTGGTCTGTTGCTCGGCCTTTGATCTAGCTCTCCATGATGCCTATGGCCAACTCCACGGCCAGCCCATCTACCAGCTGTATGCGCGTCCTTGGCTTGACCTGGACCTCGCCTCCATCCTGCAGCCAGCCGACCGCTTTGCCGGCCGCCAGCTCGGCGATTTTCTGCATCAACCCGCCCCACCGCAATTGACCGCCTGGCACCTGGTTGGCGGCGCGGATCCACTGGAGAACGCCGACCTCCTTGGCACCGAGCCACGCGATGGTTACCCCGTGACGCTACGCCAGTGGATCCAAAGCGATGGCCTGCAGTGTCTCAAGATCAAACTCCGCGGCAACGCCACTGATTGGGACTTCCAGCGTCTGCTCCGCGTCGGTCAACTGGCATTAGAACATGATGTTCGCTGGCTGTCGGCGGATTTCAATTGCACGGTGACCGATCCGACCTATGTCACCGACATTCTCGACCGACTGCTGGCCGACCACCCGGCCATCTATGCCCGGCTCCTGTACGTCGAACAGCCCTTCCCGTATGAGCTTGACACCTATCAGATCGATGCGCGTCCGGTGGGAGCCCGCAAACCGGTGTTTCTGGATGAGAGCGCCCACGACTGGCGGCAAGTGCAGCTGGGTCGTTCGCTCGGCTGGTCCGGGGTTGCTCTCAAGACCTGCAAAACACAGACGGGTGCACTGCTGGCGTTGTGTTGGGCCAAGGCGCATCAGATGCCGGTGATGGTCCAAGACCTGACCAACCCCATGCTCGCTCAGATCTCCCATGTGCAACTGGCCGCTCATGCCGCGACCATCCAAGGGGTGGAAACCAACGCCATGCAGTTTTACCCCGATGCTTCTCGGGCCGAAGCCGCGGTCCACCCTGGACTTTATCAGCGCCGGCATGGGATGATTGACCGCACCTCCCTGGCTGGCCCTGGGTTTGGCTATCGTCTCGCCGCGATGGACCGTCACTTGCCCACCCCGGTGGCGCAAGCAGGTGCAGGGTAAACCGCGAAGCCGGCGGATCGCCGCTATAGTTCTCCACCAGTCGCAAGGAATCGGATCGATGCAAGCAATCTGGCGTGGGTTACGGGGTCTGTTTGTCGTGTTGGGACCCGGCCTGATTGTGGCGGCGGTATGTATTGGTCCGGGCAGTGTGACCACCGCTTCGGCACTTGGATCTAAATTTGGCTACTCTTTCATCTGGGTTGTGCTGGCCGCCAGTGTGGCGATGATGGGCTTCACGGTCATGAGTGGCCGCTTTGGTGCGGTTCAGACCGATTCGTTTCTGACCATCATCACCCGACGCATCGGTCGCTGGTTCGCGTTGCTCATCGGCATCTCCGCGTTCTTGATGTCGTGCAGTTACCAAATTGGCAACAACCTGGGCGCTGCCACGGCCCTGAGCTCCCTTACCGATGGTCCTACCTGGCCTTGGCCGTTTGTCTGTAGTGTCGTGGCGCTGAGTTTGGTTCTGCTGGTGCCCAATCTCTATCAGGCCGTGGAGAAATTGATGACCGGCCTGGTCCTAGTCATGATTGCCGCGTTCCTCGCCAACCTGTTGGTAGTACGTCCCAACTTGCCGGCCGCTGCTTCCGGACTCATCCCGTCACTACCCCAGGGCGCCATCGGTACGGTCGCGGCCCTGATTGGCACCACTGTGGTCATGCACGCCGCGTTATATCAGAGCTATCTGGTGCAACGCAAAGGGTGGACCATCGAGGAGTTACCCATTAGCCTACGCGATGCCGTGGTGGGGATTGCCCTGGTCGGACTTATCACGCTGCTGATCCTGTTGACCTCCGCTGCTGCTTTGCATCCCCGCGGGGTGGTCATCCAGTCGGCCGCCGACATGGCCAGTCAACTGGATGCCCTGTTCGGGCCCGCGTCGCGGATCGTGTTCTGCCTCGGGCTGTTTGCCGCGGCTTTTAGTTCCCTGTCGATCAACGCGATTATTGGCGGCGGCTTGCTGGCCGATAGCCTGGGGCTAGGCTCCTCGATGGAAGGACCTTGGCCCCGCCGTTTCGCCCTGGGCATCGTGCTGCTGGGCATGGTGGTGGCCAGTCTGCTGCAGAAAAATCCCCTCCAGGCGGTCATCCTGGCCCAATCGGCCACCTTGCTGGTAGTCCCTGCGATTAGCATTGGCTTGATGATCTTGGTGAACGACCGTCAGGTCATGGGTCGCTATGCCAATGGGCTGGTACTCAACCTCCTCGGCGGCTTTGGCTTGGCGCTGTTGCTGGTGATCTCTTATGCCACCTACGATCGCCTCAGCGATCTGCTTGGGCAGCTTCGTGCTTCCTCAGGCTGAGGCACCATCTACGCTCCGTCTTGACTGCGATTCCTATTCCCACTAAAAACCGTCTCTCGCGATTGGATTCGAACTGCACGAGGCCACGGATGAGCCAGGCAGACGCCCTTTGCGCTTTGGAAACTCCCTCACCGCGACGCTGGCGCATCCTGACTGCGCTGCTGCTGGTCGTACTTGGTGTGGGCCGGATTGCCTATCTGACTAGTGATGCCGCTCCCGATTTGGCTCATGACGAGGCGCATTATTGGGACTGGTCCCGCCACCTCGACTGGAGCTATTACAGCAAGGGCCCCTTGGTCGCCTACCTGATCCGCGGCAGTTGTGAGTTGTTGGGGCCTTGGTCGCAGGCGCTCATCGGCAACCACATGATCGCGGTCCGGATGCCGGCCATTTTGTCCGGGCTACTCCTGCTGGTCGGGCTGTATCTGCTCACCGTTCAGGTCTTTCATTGCGAGCGCCTGGCCTTTCTGGTGGTCTTTTTTGCCACCTTGATTCCGTTATTTTCGTTGGGTGGCTTATTAATCACCATCGATGCACCGTTTACCTGTTTATGGGTTTGGGCCAGTGTGTTTGGCCATTACGCCATCATCGGCCAGCGTGCCTGGGCCTGGCCAGTCACCGGGGTGTTGGTAGCGCTGGGAATACTGGCCAAATACACGATGTTGTTCTGGCTGGGCTCGGTGGGATTGTTCTTGCTGGCCACCCCTTCGCTGCGTGGCCAGTTGTTTCGGCCAGGTTTCTGGAGCATGGTGCTCATCAGCAACCTGGCCTGGCTCCCGATCGTATGGTGGAACGCCCAGCATCAATGGGTGACGTTCGCCCATGTCGGCAACCAGGCTGGACTGATGCGATCCTCAAGTCAAAGCCTGGTGCGCTGGCATGGTCCACTGGAATATTTGGGCGGTCAGCTGGCCATGCTCCTCGGCGGCTGGTTTGTCGCTTGGGTCAGCGCCATCTGGGTCTTCCGCCCACGACCCAACCAGGAGCCCCGGTTGGGCATTCGCTACCTTTGGTGGCTGTCGGTGCCGACCTTTGTGATTTTTGCGCTGTTTAGTCTGAAAACCAAGGTGCAGATGAACTGGCCGGTCACGGCTTATTTGAGTGGATTTATCTTGACCGTGGCAGTGCTGTGGGACAGAATAACGCATTCCACCGGTACAACCCGATGGGTTTGGCGGATGCTGGTCATTCTCGCCTGTGGCTTCAGTGCCACGGCCACCTTGCTCATGCATGACCTAAGTCCGATTCGTCCACTGCTTGCACGTTTTGCACCGCCGCAAAGTCTGGTTCACCCGTGCCCCATCCGAAAGGTTGACCCCACCACACGCCTACGGGGCTGGGCATACTTGGGCCAGGAACTTGATCGTTTTCGGGGCGAACTCGCCCAGCAAGGGATTGCGAATCCAGTGTTGGCCACGACGCCATGGAATATGCCGGGGGTTGTTGCGTTCTATTGCGCCGATCAGCCCACCGTGTATTCTCTCGGGCCGCGGCTTGGCGATCGGCACAGCCAGTATGACTTCTGGCATCCCAATCCGGTCAGCGAACCAAGCCAGTTTCAGGGCCAAACCTTTGTGTTCATTGGCCCCACCTCCGGACCCATCCTGGAGGTCTTCCGACTGGCCTTTGACCGGGTCGAACTCGGCCGGATTGTGACCTACACGGAGCAAAATTTCCGCATGGGTCAATGGGCCTTCTGGGTTGGCTACAACTACCGTGGCTTCCCAACCATCCCCGGCATCACCGTACCCCTCGGCTACTGATGCCACCCCTTGCGGATGACCGTTTTTTCTGCGTTTGCAGCACCGGCGTGAATGGATGACCACCACCGCGAAGCATCGACCTACAGGATGCGTGTTATGGTGAATATGAAGATTTCGTGTGAGAGCTGCCGCAGCTCCTGGATCATGGAAGCTGGCTTTTCCCTGTATTTGCAAGAAGCAATTGAGCATCGGCCCTGCCCGTGCTGCGGAGCTTACACCCTGGTCTGTCACGAACCAGACGGGCTTCAACCACCGGCTCGACCACGCTCCTGGGCTAAGCGTCGCCGTCAGCTCGCCGAGCCCATCGCACCACCAGGCATCTACGCCCCTCAGGGCAACTGACCGGTATGCAACGCGGTCGCGACCAGGGCAGCGCGAATCCCCCAGCCCGCTAATTCGGCGAGGTCAGCCTGGTCGCGAATACCGCCACCGACTATCCAAGTACACTCCGGCCAGCGTGCGCACAGACGTCGCAGTCTTTCCCTTCCGGCAATCCCCCCAAGTCTACCGACATTCGCCAGATCAAGGACAATCATCTGACGAAAGCCTGCCGCCATCGCCATCTCGACCGCGGCCTCAGGATGGAGATCCGCTGGAAAACCCGCTCCACGACGACACCTCCCCGCCAGCATATCCAACGAAAACAGCAACCGCTCCCTGGGGAAGTGCTCTCCAATCTGCTGTAATTCCGCCGCGCTGACTACCGTCTCGAGGCCCACCACCAGACCGGATACACCATGAGCGGCAATCGCATAGGCATCGACCAGTGTACGAATCCCGGCGTCGAGCCAGAGATGTGGGATTTCCGCCTGCAGCCGGTCGATGAGACCATAATCGACGGGGGCCTGGGCAATCGCATCCAGGTCGGCCATATACATGGTATCACTCTGAACGACGTCGCATACCGCCCGAGCGACTTGGAGCGGATCGGTCGAGGCCACCAACCGCGAGACCAGCGGTTGATACTGAGCCCGTTGCCCGGCAACCGCATGAACAACTTGCCGGTTGCGAATATCCAACACAGGAATCAGACGCATGCCAGTGGTACAATCAGTACACAGGTTCTGCAACTGGCCAGGCCGGAGACAGCCAGATAAAACGAAAGAGTTCAAACCGCCACGAACAGGCTCAGGAAACCGCGGATCAGCCAACCTGACCTCTTCCAGTCGATCGGGATCCCATCATGAATGAGAGTGCAGTGAAAATCGAGCCTGGTCTGGCCGGCGTCCCCGTGGCGGAGTCGACGATCAGCTTTATTGACGGCCAGCGCGCCCGCTTGGAGTATCGCGGCATCGCCGCGGAGACCCTGGCCAAGCAATCCTCCTTCGAAGAAACCGCCTTTTTGCTCCTCAAGGGCAACTTGCCCAGCCAGCGCGAACTGGCCGAGTTTTCCCACGAGCTTCGTCAACGCCGCAAGATCAATTATAAGCTGCGTGACATGCTCAAATGCCTGCCCGAAACCGGCCACCCCATGAACGCACTGCAGGCCGGTGTCAGCGCCCTAGGCATGTTCCATCCCGCCCGGGATGTCACCAACCTCCAGGCCAACTGGGACGCTACCTTGCGAATCCTGGGTAGCATGCCGACCATCGTCGCCGCGTTCGCCCGCTTACGCAAGGGTGAAGAGGCCATCGAGCCACGTGAGGATCTCGATCATGCCGGCAACTTTTACTATATGCTCTTCCACCGCGAGCCGACCCCGGCGATCCGCAAGGTCCTCGACGCCTGCTTGATCCTCCATGCCGAGCATACCATGAACGCCTCGACCTTCTCGGCGCGGGTGACCGGCTCGACCCTGGCCGATCCCTACTGCGTCATTACCGCGGCCATCGGTACGCTGGCCGGCCCGCTGCATGGCGGTGCCAATGAAGAATCGCTGATGACCCTCAGGCAGATCGGCAGCGTCGAGAACGTGCCTGCCTGGCTCGATCAGGCCCTAGCCACCAAGGCCAAGATTATGGGTATGGGCCACCGTGTCTACAAAGTCAAAGACCCCCGCGCCATCGTCTTACAAGAGCTGGCCGAGCAGGTCTTTGCCGAGGGCTCCCGACCGTACGCCTATGATATCGCCCTGGCCCTGGAGAAAGCGGCTCTGGAACCCCTCGGTTCCAAAGGGATCTTCCCCAACGTCGATTTCTTCTCGGGAGTCGTCTACGAGTCCTTGGGCATCCCCACCGACTTGTTCACCCCCATCTTCGCCATCGCCCGTGCCGCCGGCTGGCTGGCCCACTGGAACGAACAGCTGATCCACAACCGGATCTACCGGCCCAAGCAGATCTACGTGGGCGCCAACGACCTGGAGTATGTCCCCCTGGAAAAACGCGCTTGAGAAGCTGCCCTTTAGGCGGCTAGAGAGTCGAGAGTGGAAAGTCGAAAGATCACCGGCGCAGGACCAACGGCCTTCGCCTGAAGAGCCCGCAAGGAATCACCTATGTCGCCACTGCAGGCCGCGATCACCCAGATACGCTTCGCACGCGACTATACCCAACAACTGCTCGACACCATCCCCGAGTCCAACTGGTTCGTCATGCCTCAGGGCGTCACCCATGTCGCCTGGCAGGTCGGCCACCTGGCCATGGCCCAGTATCGCCTCACCCTGGAACGCATTCGCGGTGTCGATGCGGCGGACGAGACCTGGATCTCGAGTGACTTTCTCACACGGTTTGGCCGTAACTCAGTCGCTCAGGCCGACCCTGAGCAAAATCTTCCGATCAGCGAGATCCGGGCTACCTTCGACCGTGTCTATGCCCAGTGTCTGGTGGAACTGCCCAAGCTCAGCGAGGCAGAGCTGGCCCAGGCGCCGTTGAAGTCGCACCCGCTCTGCCAAACCAAACTCGAGTGTCTATGCTGGTCCGGGGCCCATGAGATGCTCCATGCCGGCCAAATCGGCTTGTTGCGGCGTCTTCTCGGCCAAGCCCCGATGTGGTGACCCCCGTATTCCTCAAGCGTGGAGATGCAAGCGGCTCATGCTGGATATCGCATACCTGCGGGACCACCTCGACGAGGTCAAATCCAACTGTAAAAACCGGCTGGTCAATGTCGACGTCGATCGAGTCGTCACCCTCGACGATGAGCGTAAACGCCTCACCGGCGAAGTGCAGACCTTCCAGCAACGCTCCAACGAGGTATCCAAGTCGACCGCCAAGGCCAAGGATGCCGAGGAACGCCAGAAGCTGATTGCCGAAGGCAAGGAGATCCGCGCCCAGGTCGCGCAGCGGCAACAGCAGCTGACCCAGATCGAAGCCGAGCGTGACACCTTGCTCCTGGGCATCCCCAACCTGACCCACCCCGACGCCCCAGTCGGTACGACCGATGCCGACAACAAGGTCATCCGCACTTGGGGCGAACCGACTCGCTTCGACTTCACCGCCAAAGACCACGTCGACCTGTGTGAAGCCCTCGACCTGGTGGATTTCGAGGCCGGCGCCTCGGTCGCTGGGCAGAAGTTCTACTACCTGAAAAACGAGGCGGCCTTGCTCGAGTTGGCCCTGGTGCAGTACGCCATGACCACCTTAGTCGCCGCAGGCTTCACCCCGATCGTCACCCCGGACCTGGCCCGGGTCGAGGTGCTCGAGGGCATCGGCTTCATCCCCCGCGACCCCAACCCCGAGACCCGGCAGGTCTACACCATCGCCGACAGCGACCTGTGCCTGGTCGCCACCGCCGAGATCACCCTCGGCGGCATGCACCGCAAGAGCATCCTCGACGAAGCCGAACTGCCCAAACGATACGCCGGGCTGTCACACTGCTTCCGCACCGAGGCCGGCGCACCCGGCCGGGACACCCGTGGGCTCTACCGGGTGCACCAGTTCACCAAGGTCGAGATGTTCGCCTTCTGCCTGCCCGACCAGAGCGAGGCCATCCACCAGGAATTGCTCGACCTGGAAGAAAAGATTTTTCAGGGACTCGGGCTGCCCTATCACGTCATCGACACCTGTACCGGCGACCTAGGCGGGCCGGCCTACCGCAAGTACGACCTGGAAGCCTGGATGCCCGGCCGCGGTGACGGTGGCGCCTACGGTGAAGTCACCAGCACCTCCAACTGCACCGACTACCAAGCGCGGCGGTTGGACATCCGTTGCAAGACCGCCGGGCAGAAGGGTACTCGTTTTGTGCACACCCTCAACGGCACGGCCGTAGCCGTGACCCGAGCCATCGTCGCCATCCTCGAGAACTATCAGCTAGCCGATGGCTCGGTGCTGATCCCCGAGGTGCTACGTCCTTGGGTTGGCAAGGAGCGGATTACCGGAAAGTGAGAAAGCCCTGGTCGACCTTCCCATGACTTCCTCGTCGAGGCGTACTTCCGGGACGACACTTTGAGGATCCTTCAAGATGTCCGCCGAGCAACTGCTATTTTGGCTGCTGCGCGTGAGTGCGTCGATCCTGTTCCTGGCTTTCCCCTGCATGTTGCTGCCGGAGAGCTGGATGGATGCGACGCACCGTTGGCTCGGCCTGGGTAGCCTACCTGAGGCCCCGATCATGGGCTATCTGACCCGATCGTTGGCTGGGTTTTATGGCTTCTTTGGGGTGCTGACCTGGATGTTGACCAGCGATCTAGTCCGCTATCGTCCCTTGATCGTGGCTTGGGGCTGGTTTCACATCCTGTTCGGCGGCATGCTGCTCGCCATCGATATTCACGCCGGCTTGCCCAGCTACTGGATCGCCATCGAGGGCCCCGGGTTGATCGGAGCGGGCCTGCTCACCTTGTTTCTGGTGAGCAGAGTCCCGACCTACAAAACATAAATAGTTGTATATTAGATTATGTTTAACCGACGAACACACCCCCGGTGAAGTCCGCAGCAAAAGCCGTGAAACGGTCCAATTCCTCCGGGATTCCCTCCGCAGAGATTCCCGAACCCCGGTAGACCACCACCTCCGGACTCGCTCCGGTACCCGCCGCGGTGACGAGATCGGCTTGCTCATCGCCGTCCAGATCCTTGGCCGCCAAGCGAATCCCACCCCGATTGCTCGGATCCCCCGCAAAGAAATTACCAATCTGCGCGGCATTCGGATCGGCACTGTCAAAATTGCCACTCATGAGCACATCGCCACTGAAAATGCGGACCCGCGGACCGCCACCTGGCCCACCCCCCACAATCAGGTCAGCCTGACCATCGCCATCCACATCCCCCGCCGTGACAAACGCGCCGTTGCGCAGGCTCTGCTCGAAGACAAAGAAGTCGCCAATCAGTTTTTGCGGGGATCCACTCGTAAGGCTGGCTCCATCCCAGAGCGACATGCGCGGGCCACCCAAGAACCCGGCCGCAACAATCAGATCGGTGGTTCCATCCCCATTCAGGTCGCCAACCGCAGGACGCGCTCCGCCCCGGAAGGCAGGATCTTCGATGCCAAAGAAATCTGCCAACACCGACTGATCGGAGCCCCGGAACACCCGCACGCGCGGCCCACCTCCCTGATCCGGAGAAATCACAATATCGGCCGTTCCATCGCCATCAAAGTCGCCCGCCGCCACATAGACCCCACCCGTGAAGGTGGGTTCGAAAGGCGCGATGGGGGATAAAAGCTCCGAGCCATCCCTCCCGTCGAGTACGCGTACCTGAGTTGGCACCCCAGCCCCAGTCCCCACGATGGTATCCGGCGTGCCATCGTTATTGACATCGGCGACGGCAATTCGTACCCCCCCCGGCACGGGAGAATCAAATGCTGGCTGAGTGCTGTTCTGCCGGTCCGCATTCCGGAGGGTCACCGTCGAGCTGCCCCCGGTCCCAGCCGCTATGCCATAACGGTCCACTGTGTTTTGATCCACAGCGTTTGTAATCGTCACCGTCACCGAGGCGGTATCCACCCCCCCGCGACCATCGGTGATGGTGTAGCGGAAGCTATCGGTGCCGCGGAAACCTGGGTCGGGGGCATAGCGAAGCGTCTGGTTGTCCACCCCCAACGAAGTCGAGCCGTTCGTGGGTTGGGTAAATTCAGCAATGCTGATGGTGTCTCCGGGATCCGGATCCGTGTCATTTTGCAGGACCGGGATCAGGATGGCACCACTGTTCACGCGTACTTCCAGGGTATCGTTGGCCGCATTCGGGGGGTTGTTCCCCGGGTCACTCACTCCGACGGTTACCGTGCCATCTGCGCTTCCGCCTCGGCCGTCACTGATGGTGTAGGTAAACGTGACCGTTCCGATAAAGCCCTGCTCAGGGATGTAGATCAAGGATGGGTCAAACGGGTTCACCATCACCATCCCAGAGCTTGGCTGAGTCACACTAACAATCGTTAACGGATCGCCATCCGGATCCCGGTCATTGGCCAGTACCCCCGGCAAGAGATTTTGGATCGGGTCATTATCGACATTAAACGTATCTGGATTCGCAATCGGTGGTCGATTTACATCCCCAGTTTCATTGACCTGGATGGAAACAGTCCCAGAATCCGTCTGAGGGCCCCCACTACCGCGGTTCCCCTGATCATCAACGCTGATGGTCAAATCGGCCTCATCCGTGAAGCCCGCCGGTGGTGTGTAACGCAGGGTCCCCAAAGCCACATTGATGTTGGCCACCGTTCCGGTGAACTGCATGCTCACGTCCTGATCCCCGTCTCCCTCGACAAAGCTCAGGCCACTCGTCGTCTCCATGGTCAAGCTACCCGCACTGACCGATAGGGTCATGGCCACCGGGCTGGTGCCTGCATCGACGTCGGTAAACGAGACGGTATCCGAGTCGGAAAACTCCAACGGGGTATCCACCAGCGTCATCACTTCGGCGGGCAGTAACAGCACTGGGGCATCATTGACCGCCCCCACCGTGATCCGCACCAAGTCACTATCCATCAGCGGAAACGCTTCATCCGATCGGTCGATGCTGGTGATCCGAAGCGGGAACTCACCACTCCCATCCGGGATCGGGCGATAGACTAAGCCATCCAAGGCCGTGTTGATGGCATTGATGGTTCCGGTGAAACGCATCGCGCCATCATCAGTTCCACTACCCTCCAGGAAGGTCAAGCCGGTGGTAGTCGCTAGCGTCAGGTCTCCTTGGGCAACTGTCAAACTCACCTCGAGTTCCAGCACAGCAGGGTCGCCATCCGGATCGGACACAGCAATGACGTTGCCGTTGCTCGAAGCAAACACCACTTCGCCATCTTCGAGGATACTCGGATCAGCCGGGAGGGTATTGACCGGGGGATCATTGACCGGGGTGACCGTGATGGTGACGGTGGTCGTCCCCGAAGTGGTCATGCCATCATTGAGTCGGTAGGTAAACTGGTCAGTCCCGTTAAAATTACCACCTGGCACGTAAACAAACGAGCCGTCGGCCTCCAGATCCAGGATCCCCTGCCCCGGCTCAGTGACTAGCTCCACCGTGAGGGTATCATCATCGGCATCAAGGTCATTGGCGAGCACCCCCGGAGCCGCCACAGTCAATACGCTATCTTCGCCCACGGTAAAGTTATCGGGACTCGCCACTGGGGGATTGTTCCCGCCGAGGATCGTGACCACCCCATCCACTTCATCGGTCGGTGCATCCGTCGGCTCAGGATCCAACACCACCGGTGGCGTGCCATCCATCGTCAGTAGGACCAGCTCATTGGGATTCCCGGGGACTGATGGTACCAGGTTCAGCACTTGAGCTCCCGTCGGGGCATCCCCTGCCACCTGCAGCTCGAAGGTAAACAACGTCTCCCGGCTACCTGCGGTGATGACCTGCGCATCCAAGCCCGCGGCGACGACGAACAGTTGCCCGGCGACATCACCGTTAAAAGTCGCCACGTTGAGTACTTCGGGGGTGCCAGACCCTTCAACAAAGGTGAACACCGCCGGGTCCCAGGTCAGACCGACCTGAAAACCCTCCAGCGAAATGGTATCGCTCCCCGTCGCCGCGAGCTCCACCGGCACGGTCAGCGTCTGCCCGACCTCCACACTGGGGATATCAAGAATTTCCAACCGTGCGTTGGGCAGACTGCTGACCTCGACCATGAAGCTGTCGGTCTGCTGATCGCCATCCGAGTCGGTCACCGTAACATTCACCGTGGCCGTACCAATCTGAACCGCCGCCGGCGTCAGCGTAATCGTGCGGTCACTCCCTGAGCCGCCGAACACGATACTCCCGCCCGGGAACAAGATGGTGTTGTCAACCGTGACACCAAGGATCAGGTCGCCGGCTGGAGTCTCCAGATCGTCCACCGTGAAGGCGATCGGACCGCTACTCATATCCCGCGTGATCGTCTGGTCCAGAATATCGCTGATGCTGGGCAATGTTGCCAGCGCTTCGACCTGGAGATTATCGATCCCCACCAACTCATCCTCACCGACGGCATTGCTGGTCAGGATCCGCACTTGCACCTGGGACTGATCGAGGGCTTCCTCCGGCAACAGCGCGGACACATCGGTCACCAGGTCGCTCCCGGCATTGGTGGCATCGGCGACAAAGCCTTCGGCCACATTCGTGAACGCCCCACTGGTGCCGATGCGATACTGCAAAGCGACCGGCTGCACCGCATCGCCACTGGCGTCCAGGTCGCGCAGCTGGTAAGAGATCTTCGCCTCGGTGACTCCGCTGGTATCCAAATGGAGTAACAGATATGGGGCATCGGCTGCTTCGGAAGCGCGGAAGGCCACCACCGGATCACTCAGGCCGTCCAGCTCGACCAAACCGCCGCTGCTGAACAGGCTGGGATCGCTCTGGTTGGCGGTGACATCGGGCGTCGCCGTCGGTCCAGGATCGGCCAGTACCGTGGCAGGATCGACCCCCGCCATCGTGGTTAACTCAGCACCCCGAAAGCCGATCAGACTGGAGACCCCACTCCAATCTGCGTCGGCCGTGATCAACCCTGGATCGCTCCAATCCTGCGTGAAGAGGTTGCCGGCGATGGCAAAAAAGTTGGCGTCAGGGTTGACGCGCGACTCCAGAGGCTCGATGTTAACCAGGACAGAATCTCGCCCTCCGGGTAACCGACGCATAATTGTACCCTCACTGGAATAATCGGCTTCACCCAACCCATTGCTTCGGGTGTCTAGTGAATATAGGCAATTTTGGTAACAATCAAGCACTGAACAAAAATCTCGGATGGTCCATGAAGTTCAGCGTCCGACAGGAAGGTTTGGCTCTCGGTAGAGTTATACGGTGTCACGTAGCCGATCCCACCACAATAACGCCGTAATGGTCTTGGCATCGCGAATCTCACCACTCAGCGACATGCGCACGGCCTCATCCCAGGCAAGCACGGTGGGCTCCAGTTGTTCGCAGGCTTCGGGTTGGGGCGGCCCCGGAATCAGGTTCTGAGCCACGAACAAATGCAGCTTCTCATCCAGGACGCCGGGTGATGCATACAGATAGCCCAGGTCCCGCCAGGTATTGGCTTGATAGCCAGTCTCCTCGAGAAGTTCTCGGGCCGCGGCCACCTGCAAGGCCTCGCCGGGTTCCAGCGTTCCGGCAGGCAACTCCCACAGGGTTTGTTCCACGACAAAGCGATAGTTGCGTAGCAAGCAGACATGATCGCGATCGATCAGGGGGAGAATCACCACCGCCCCGGGGTGCACGATCAGATCGCGGCGGATCTCCGTGCCATCTTCAAGCTGCGAGATATCAAGGTAGACCTGGATTTTACGGCCCTGATGGACCAGTTTACGTGGCACGATCGAACCCTTTCCTGTTGAGCCAGGCCGGGGGCGAATTGCCCCCGATTTGAGCCAATGCTAAAATGGCCCGGTCGTTTGGACAACTTCATTCGGAGTCTTGGCGGGATAGTATCGATGCGCGAACCCATGACCTGGTCGATCCCGTTGTTCCGCGCCTTCGGCATCACCGTCCGCCTGCATCTGCTCTACATTCTGATCACTTTGGCATTGGTTTGGCGTATTCTATACATCAATCCCGATGCGTGGTTCGACGTGATCGCCATGTTTGTCGGGATGCTGTTTGTGGCTGTGGTATTGCACGAATTTGGCCACTGCTTTGCGGCCCGGGCCGTGGGTGGGGATGCTGAAGAGATCCTGATCTGGCCACTGGGTGGACTGGCATACTGTGATGTGCCGCCGAATCCACGCTCTAATCTGATTGTGGCCGCCAGTGGACCCGCGGTGAACCTGGGCTTGGCCCTGGGTTGCGGACTGATCATCGTCATCTGTTCGTACATCCCGCCGTTCAACCCACTCACCAACCCCTATTACCCTGAGCTACACAACTATCAGACGGGCAACGACGCGTTGTCGCCTGGGATGACCCGGTGGGTGGACGAGAAGGGCAACCCCGTCGACGGTCCGCGTTTCCCGTTCCAGGATCGCCGCTATGTACTCACCGAAGAAGACAAAGAGCCGACCCAGGTCTTCGTTGACCAAAAGGCCGAAGTGATGCCCGCCGGGGTGATGTGGCTGACCCGGTTTTTTTGGCTGAACTGGGTGCTGTTCCTGTTTAATCTCCTGCCGAGTTTTCCGCTCGATGGTGGCCGCATTTTGCAAGCCCTCATCTGGGGGCGGACCGATTACCGCCAGGGAACCACGGTGGCCATTTATGCTGGCTATGCCTGTGCGGTGCTTATGGCGTTGATCGCCTTTATCGGCGGAGGCGTGCTGGTCTTTGCCCTGGCTTTGTTTATCTATGTCACCTGTCGGCAAATGCAGTTCCTCTTAGAAAATGGCCTGGAGGAATCGCCGTATGGCGATTTCTCGCAAGGTTATACCAGCCTTGAGCGCGAGCACCAGGCTGAGGAACGCCAGCGGAAACGCCGACCCAATTTGATTCGTCGCTGGTTACAACGCCGCGCCGCCCGCCGCTTGCAGCGTGAACACGAGATCCGTGTGGCCGAGGAACAGCGCACCGACGAGTTGTTGGCCAAGATCGCTAACCACGGCCGCGACTCGCTCACCGAGGAGGAAAAGCGCTTTCTCGACCGAGTTAGCGCCCGTTATCGCAATAACCAATCATAAGCTGGGACCTGTTGCACCTGACACCAACCGCTAGGCCCATGCTGGAGGATGCCGTTTGTCGAACTTGATTGAACCCCGGACGCTCAAGGGGTTTCGTGATTACCCGCCCGAACTGATGTTGCCTCGGGAATATCTCCTGCAGCAAGCACGTCAAGTCTATCGTGCCTATGGCTTTGCCCCCATCGACACCCCCGCCCTGGAGTATGCTGAGATCCTGCTCGGCAAAGGGGGCGAAGAATCCGATCGTTTGGTCTATCGCTTCCGCGATCATGGCGACCGCGACGTCGCCCTTCGCTTTGACCTGACCGTGCCCTTTGCCCGCTTTGCCGCGCAACACATCGGCAAGCTCGGCACCCCCTTTAAACGCTATGCCATGGGCCCCGTGTGGCGCGGCGAAAATACCGCCCACGGCCGCTATCGCGAATTCTGGCAGTGTGACTTTGACACCATCGGCACCACCAGCAATGCCGCCGACATCGAGACCGTGCTGGTCATCCATGACCTCATGCTTGCCCTGGGCTTTGAGCGATTTCAGGTTCGCATCAACAACCGCCTGGTGCTCAACGGCCTGCTACAAGCCCTGGGCCTCGCGGACCAGGCCGTGCCTTTATTGCGAGCCTTAGATAAGCTGCTCAAGATCGGTGCTGAAGGGGTGAAAGCCGAGATGATGGACACCGAGGCCGGCCGCGCCGGCATTCGCCCCGAACAGGCCGATGCCGTGCTTCACCTGGTCAGCATCCAGGGAGACAACCGCAGCCTGCTCGAACAACTGCAAACCCAGCACGGCGACAATGTCCAAACCGCCGACGGCATTGCTCGACTTCGCGAACTGCTGGATGTTGCCCGCACGGCTGGCATCCCGGAGGATCGCTTGCGGCTGGATCTGACCATTTCCCGTGGCCTCGACTACTATACGGGTACCATTTATGAGACCTTCCTGACCGACAAGCCGGATATCGGCAGTGTCTGCTCGGGAGGTCGCTACGACAACCTGGCCGGGCTCTACACCAAGCAAGCCCTCCCAGGCGTCGGTGCTTCGCTAGGCCTCGACCGTCTGCTGGCGGCCATGGAGGAACTCAGCCTATTGCCCAAGACCAGCACTCCGGCCCCGGTGCTCATCGTCCAGTTTGCCGCCGACCGTCTGGGTGATTACCAGCGGGTGGCCCGACAGCTGCGGCAAGCGGGCTTCGGCGTGGAGGTGTTTCCCGATGCCAAGAAGATCGGACCACAACTTCAGTACGCTGAAAAACGCGGCTTCCAAGTCGCTCTCATCGCCGGCCCCGAAGAGTTTGATCAAGGCGTATGGAAGGTCAAGCACCTGGCGGCTCGGACCGAATCGACGGTCGCCGAAGGCGAACTCACGGCTGCGGTCCAGCGTCTACTGGCCAGCGAGCCAGCAGCGTGAGCCTCCGGTAACCTAGCCATCAAGAATGCTGCCAACTTCTTTTGCGAGTCGCTTCATGGATCGTAGCAACCCGTACGAAACCGCCTTTGCCGGCTATCTGCGGCAACACCAGCTGGACTTCCTGCCAATCGATGAGTCGCGACGCTCCGAGCTCGACGCTACCACTGTGAAAAGTCCGGACTTTATGGTCATGCCCGGCGGCAAGCGGCGGCTCCTGGTCGATGTCAAAGGCCGCCGCTTTCCCGGCGGCACCCGGCAACGTCCACGCCGCGTCTGGGAAAACTGGTCGACCTTGGACGACGTCGACGGACTGATCCGCTGGGAAGCCAACCTGCACCCACATGGCATCGGCCTGCTGGTCTTTGTCTATCAATTCCAACCGGGCTACACCCTGCCGGCTCTCACCCCGGATCACTTCGCCTGGGGCGATCGGGAGTACTTGGTGCGGGCGGTGCCTGTGGAGGTTTATCGCACCCTAATGCGCCAGCGGAGTCCCCGCTGGCGGACCGTGGACCTGGCTGGGGCGGATTACCAAGAGGTCGTCCGCCCGTTTCGCGATTTCTTGACACCTAGCCTGACCGAAGACAGCTGGGACCCTTGGGAGTTGGAGACCGTATGAAACTCGGTATTCGGGCCGAATCCCTCGGCGGATCCATCCGCAAAGCCATGCAACAGGCGGCCGAACTTGAGGTGGCCGGGCTGCAGGTCGATGCCCGCGGCGACCTCGCCCCGGACCGGCTCAGCGACACCGGTCGCCGTGAGTTTCGCAACCTGCTGCGTGGCTACAACCTGCAGCTGACCGCCCTCAATTGCCCGCTGCGGCATGGCCTGGACGTCCCGGACAACCTCGACCCCCGGGTGGAGTACATCCGCCAAGTCATGAGCCTTGCCTACGAGCTAGGCCCGGCCCTCGTCATCCTGCAACCCGGCAAGATTCCCAGCGACCCAACAACCCCCGCCGCCCTGGCAATGCGCCAGGCACTGATCGACCTGAGCCAACATGGGGATCGCAGCGGCACACGCCTGGCCCTGGAAATCGGCTTGGACGATGCGGAGACGACGAAAACGTTCCTGGACAGCTTTGACACCGGTAGCCTGGGCCTGAACTACGACCCGGCCAACCTGTTGCTCAACGGCTTTGACCCGATCATGAGTATTTTTCCGTTGATCTCTCACGTCCTGCACAGTCACGCCCACGATGCCCGCAAAGCCAGCGCCTCGCGCATTGCTGCCGAGGTCCCGTTGGGGGCGGGCGACATTGACTGGATGACCTACCTGGCCACCCTGCACACGCTGGACTACCCCGGCTGGATCGTCGTCGAGCAGGAGTCCGGGGCCAATGCCGCGAGCATTGCCAACGGGGTCGCCTTCCTCAGGCGGTTGCTGCCATGAGCGCAACGAACAACCCCGTCCCCGAGGCTGCTCCGGCAGGAACCCGCATCTCATTGTTCCCTGTGCTTCTGGTGAACTTCATCGGCGCGCTTGGCTTCAGCCTGGTGATACCGTTCCTGGTCTTTCTGGTCACCGGATGGGGGGGGAACGCCGTGGTGTACGGGTTGCTGGTCGCCACCTACCCCACCTTTCAGTTTATCGGTGCCCCGATTTTGGGCCGCTGGTCCGATACCCACGGACGCCGCAAAATCCTCCTGGTGAGCCAGGCAGGTACGCTGTTGGCCTGGTGTGTGTTTCTCGTTGCCCTGTTCCTGCCCAACCAGACCGTGTTGACCATCGAACGCTCGGCCGGACTGGCTCTGATCATCACCTTGCCAATGGTCGTGCTGTTTTTTAGCCGCGCCATGGATGGGCTGACGGGCGGCAATATTGCCGTGGCCAATGCCTACGTCGCCGATGTCACCCCCGAAGCGGAGCGGGGCAAGAACTTTGGCAAGATGGCCGTCGCGTCCAACCTGGGCTTTGTCCTGGGCCCGGCCCTCGCTGGGGTGCTCGGCTCCACATCGCTCAAGGAACTGCTGCCAGTACTGGCGGCCGTGGGCATTTCCGCAGTTGCCACCTGGATTATTGCGTTTCGCTTGCCTGAATCCAAACCATGTCTGTTTACCGAGACCGAGGAAGTGCACGGCGTCGGCAAAATTCTCGGCCACGAGGAGCAGGATTGCTTCGAATCCGATGAGGCAAGCAAGCTTGGCTGGCGAGGCGTCCTCAAGCTGCCACGCGTTACGTTTTTATTGATTCTATATTTTCTAATTTTTTTAGGTTTTAATCTTTTTTACACCTCCTTCCCAGTCTTTGCCGTGCAAACACTCAACTGGCAAGTCCGCGACACCGGCATGTTTTTCTCGCTACTCAGCGGCATGATGGTCATCGTCCAGGGCCCCGTCCTGGCCCGGCTGTCGAAGCGGGTGGCCGATGAGGTACTGGTGCTGGTTGGCGGACTCATTCTCGGCAGCAACTTCGTGTTATTGACGACGGGCCAGACGTTCTGGGTCTACATGGCCGCGGTCTGCTTTGCGGTCGGCAACGGGCTGATGTGGCCGTCGTTTTTGTCGGTGCTGTCGCGATCGACGACGGCGCGTTACCAGGGAATGGTACAAGGGCTGGCGGGCAGCGTGGGCAGCCTATCGAGTATCATCGGGCTGATCCTCGGCGGCTTCCTGTTCGAAGCGCTCAACGGTGCCACCTTTTTCCTGTCAGCAGGGGTGATCTTTCTGAGCTGCCTGCTGTCACTGCGGCTGCTGCAGGCCCCACCGCAGCCCGAGGTGGAGCCGGTGGCAGCCCAGTGAGCTGCCCACCGTCCGGAAATCTTGCCCTTGCTTGGCGATGTCTCGATCCGGTACAGTCGCAATGCGAACCTCGATCCGCAGGGCTGCCAGGATGGCCCCACCAGACAAGGAAGTTTGGCTATGAGCGTGCGTACCCGTCCGCTGATCGGAATCAATTGCGACTATGTCAACCCTAGCAAATCCAACCCGGCGCTGGTCCGCGTTCATGCGGGCTACTTTGACGCCATGAGCACTGCCGGTGCCCTGCCGCTCATCCTACCAACGGTGGGTAAGGAAGCGGAGATCGACGCCCTGCTCGACCGGATCGACGGCATTGTACTGACGGGCGGGCTGGACATGGACCCACGCCGGCTGGGCCTGCCAACCCACGCCTCGGTGCAACCGATGCCCGAACGCCGCGAGAATCACGACCGCGTGTTGGTTCGCCGAGTGATCGAGCGGCGGATTCCGGTGTTGGCGATCGGCCTGGGCATGCAGCAGCTAAACGCCGCAACTGGCGGCACGCTGTTCTTGCACATCCCGCACGACTGCCCGCGGGCCATGCCCCACTTTGACACCTCCGGCGGCCCGCACCGGCATATGGCCATGATCGAGCCCAACACCCGGCTCGAGGAGATCTACGGCACCAACGAGCTGCGCGTCAACAGCGAGCACCACCAGGCGGTCGACAGCGTCGGCCCCAAGATGCGCATTGCCGCCAAGGCCCCCGACGGCGTCATCGAAGCCATCGAGGCCGAGTCGGCCGAATGGTTCTGCATGGGTGTGCAGTGGCACCCCGAAGCCGACACCGCTTCGGCATTAGACATGCAATTGTTTGAATGCTTTGTCCAGGCCGCGGTGCGCAACGCCCAACCGCTCTCCGCGGCGGCCTGAGCGGGTGGCGGTGCGAAGACGGCCGTCACCTCTCCCCGGCCGTCCGCCGCCTCTGCCGTGCCAGCCGCCAGCGGGCAAGGAAATTGGGCATCTCCGCGAGAGCATTACCCAGCACGATGAAGGTCCCACTCACCACCAGCCGCCAGCTCAACGGGTCATAGCCCAAAAGCACCGACACCAGCGCGGCAAAAGCGGACTCGCATAAATAAATAATCGCGGCTCGACTTGCACCCACCCGAGGTTGATAGGCGCTCATCCAGTGAAATGACAGCACGGTGATCAGCACGAGCCCAGCCAAGGCCGCCGGCACCATGGGTTGACGCAGGATCAATCCAACCCACAGCCACCAGGTGAAAAAACCGGGGCCGCACAACACCACCACGATCAGCACCACCAGCCCCGCCAGTCCGGTGGCGGTTAAAAAACCAAACGTGAGATGATGTGAAGGAACACGTCGAGCATAGTGATCGATCAGCATAAGTTGCACGCCATAAAACAGCGTCGACCCCAGGCTGATAATATCCCCTGTGCCAAAGCGGCCCAGCGCATTGCCCGGGTTTTCCCCCGCTAGCAAGAACACGCCAAAGAACGCGGGCAACATCCCCGCCCAGATCCAGAGTGCGACCCGTTGCCCTAGCCACAGCGCCGCGAACACGGGCACCCATAGGCTACTTAGGCTAATGTAAAACCCGGACCGGGCGGGGGAGACGAACGCGAGCCCCATGATCTGCAGGGCAAACCCGCCAAAAAACACCAGACCGATGACCATCCCCAACCGATGCGCCCGGGCACTCGGCCGCCGTGCCATCCGCGGCATAAACACCAACACCAACAAGACCGCCAGTAGCGCCCGCAGCACAATTAAGGTCATGCTGCCCAGCAACACCCGGGTGAGCAAACTTTCCCCCAGAGGATGCTCCGCCACCTCATCTTGCCAGGTCTTGGTCAGCGAGAAGGACATCCCCCAAAGAAATGTGGTCGCCAACAACATCCACGTGGCGACCGTCGAAGAGGAACGGAGCACCGGCCCCGCCGAGGGCGTCTCCTCACCAAGATGGGGGTGAACCATGCAGGAACCAATGGCAAGAGACGTTGAATCGACACAAGCCCGCAGACATGGGCGGGCTGGAACACCACAACATCCGCGTGAACGATCAAAATATCATCAGATCAACTGTCGTGCCCGTTCCGAGAGTCCGGTATGGATGAACCGCAAGGTCGGGCCGGCCATAAAGTTGAAATAGTCCCAGGAATGCCCGCCGGCACGGGTGGTGAAGTCGATTTCGTGGGGGATGCCGATCGCCGCGAGTTTTTCGTGCAGGCGGTCGTTGCCCCGCGTCCAGTCGAGGTCGTCGGGGTCGATGACGAAAAGGATGTGGCTGGGGTGCTTGCTGGGATGGATGTGTAGGACGACTGAATCCTGGCGACAATCCTCGGACGACTGGTACATGTCGTCCAGGCCAGCCCCCTCGCCGTACCACTGGTGATAGTCGATCGCGGAGGAGACGGCAGCGACCACCGGGAACTGCTGCGGGTGCTTGAAGGCCAAGCGTAGGGCCCCCTGCCCGCCCATGCTGATGCCGCTGATGCCCAAGGCGTCGGCCCCGAGCGCCCAGCGATCGCGCATGAACGGCACGACCTGGTCGAGCAGAAACCGCTCAGCGGTCATTGCCGCGTCAAACTCGGGGCAAATACGGTCGCTCCACCACGAGCGTTGCCCGTGCGGGCAGGCGCAGGCCAGACCTAGTTCCTCGAGCACGGCCGTGTAGCTCGGGTTGTTGGCCAGGGTGGTTCGCCCCACACCATGCAGGTGCAGCACGGCGAAGCGGGCTGGCCCCGCCTCCGGCGTATAAAAGTCCACGGCCTTACCGGCCACCGTCTCTTGCGTCCAGGGCATGCCGACCTCCAGAAATCTTTATCCAACCCATCCCTCAGGCCACACTCCCGACGAGCACCACGGGCCGCCCGTGCCAACGCGTCAGCACGACCACCCGGTGCTCCGGCCCCGAAAGCCGCATGCGGCGTTGTAAGTCCTCCGGCTTGATTGGCGACCCTCGCTTGAGCACGGTGATGCGGCCGACTTGCCGGGTCCGCAGCCACTCGCGGAGCCGTTTTTCGTGAAAGCCGAACCAGTCTTCAATGGAATACCGACGGGCAAACGGTGTGGCCTGCCCCGCAGCACTGCTGAGATAGCCAATCTCGGGATCGAGCTGCCAGGCGTCCAGCCGTTCGGCCAGATTACCCACCAACCCGGCCCGGGTGATCGATGGGTCGGGGTCATAGAGGTACGCACCCGGTTCGCCGCGGGGAATGTCGGTCAGAGGAGTGCTGGCGGCAAACGAATTGCCTGCGGGTAACACGGTCGCCACCCGGTTGGCCTGGCGAAGTTCGCCGAACCAGAGCACCGCCTCCTTAAGCTCGCCTTGCACCGAAATAAACTCGACGCTCGCGTCCCAGGCCTCCAGGTCGCGCCAGTTCGCCCCAGGGGCAACCTTCATGCCCAGCCCGCGGTATTGCGGCAATGCCTGACGCAGGTACTCCAGACGCGGCCGGTAATCGGCGAAGGCAATGCCGCGATGCCCCTCCACGCGACGGTCTGGGTCAAAGAAGGCGGCCGCGGCTTCGGGCCAAGCCTCGCGTTCCAGGTCGAGTTCGCGGAAGCGGATCCGCTCGCTCAGCCCGAGCACGGCCGCATTCGCCTCGGCCACGGCCAGGCGTACCGGATCAACGTCGACCGCCTTGACTTGGGAGACCTGGGCCAAGGCCAGGGCATCACCACCGATGCCGCAGCAAAGGTCGACCACGTCGGGGAAGTTGCAGTAGCGTTCGGCTCGGTAGCGAGCGATCACTTCGCCGCTGGCCTGCTCCAAAGCTGTGCGGGTGAAAAACAGCTGCTCTGCTTGGGTAAACTTGCCGCGAGCCCGCTTGCGTAGCTCGATCTGCTCCAGGACCGCCCCCGCGAGCTCGGGCGAAAAGTCGCGGCGCAAGGCTTGTAGGATCGGCAGTAATTCCTGCCCGGCTTGGAGTCGGCGCGTCGCCTGTTTGAGCGCCAGTTCGCCCAGCCCTGAGCGTAGTGCGGCAAGCGTCCTCTGGTCGAGCATGGTATGGTTGTGTTAATCCCCGGTATCGGCCAATTCCGGGAATACTTCGGGCGACAGGTTGGCGTTGCGCATCTGCTCGGCCAGCTTACGAACCGCGGCAAAGCGATAGTTCGCCACCTGCTGCTCGTTGATGTCCAAAAAACGAGCCACATCCCGGTTCGCCCAGCCACGCACAAAAAGCAACTCAAGCACTTGGATTCGTGCATATTCCCCCTTCTCACGCATGCTCTGCAGTAAGTTGCGTAAGCCCCGGATCAGGGCATCCTCCTCAAGCTGCTGCTTTTCGTGATCGCGGGCAATGCTGGAAGCTTTGCGCTGGTGGTCATCGAGCTGCTGGTCGAGTAGCTCTTCCTTGGCGTCTCCGACGATCTGGCGATCGAGCTGGTTGCCGACCTTGCGTAAGTGGTCGATCACCTTGTGCGAGGCGATGGTAAACAAGTAGGTCTGCAGCCCGCGTTTCTCGTCGTAGTTGGGCAGGCTGTTATAGAAACCAATGAAGGTGTCCTGGACAATCTCCTCACAGATATGCCACTGGGCGATCCGTCGCTGGACGAAGGCTAGCAGCCGGCCGTTATAGCGGTCGATCAGCTGCTGCCAGGCTTGCTGGTCGTTGGCGCGGATTCGCCGCACCAGTTCATGATCGCTGTCTGAGATCGGCATCCGCACTCCCTCGGCCAAATCGGTGTTCTTGTTGAGGTTACTCGAAATTGCCGCGATTCGGGAGTGGGGATTGCCACTTTGAACAGGTGAACAGAAGTTCGACCCGACTGACCGACTGGATGTCTGTTGACGTCGGTACGACCACCCATCTCCTCATCGGAATCGTCACTCACTCTTGGAGCCTGAGCATCATGCGTATCTTCGTGGTGCCGTATGACCCCGCGTGGGATTCTGCGTACGAACGCGAGTCTGGCCGGATCGCCGCGGCCTTGGGGCCGGTGCTGGTCCGGATGCATCACATCGGCAGCACCGCCATCCCGGGAATTCACGCCAAGCCGGTGATCGACATCCTCCTCGAAGTCGATCACCTGCCCCGCCTCGACGCCATCACCCCTGCAATCGAAGCGCTCGGCTACGAAGCCATGGGCGAGTGCGGCATCCCCGGCCGTCGCTACTTCCGCAAGGACGGTCCAACCGGCGAGCGCACGCACAACGTGCACGCCTTCGAGCTCGACAGCCCAAATGTCGTCCGTCACCTGGCCTTCCGGGACTATATGCGGGCCCATCCTGAAGAGGCCGCCCGCTACGGCCAGCTCAAACAACAGCTCGCCCAGGACTTCCCCGAAGACATCGACGGCTACATGGCCGGCAAGGACCGCTACGTCAAGGAGCAGGAGGCCAGGGCGTTGGCGTGGTACCAGGGCCGTGATCGGGGATGAGGAAATCTGCGATAGGTTACCGCCCGTTCCTCACGAGAATGCAAGGGCAGCATCATCCTCCGCACACAGATGACGGCGGATTCTATCCTCCATTGGTTCTTCGTTTGTTGGCCATCCTGGATGGTTGGGGCGCTTCACCCGACCCTCTTGTCACCACTGTTGATCTGCCACGGACGGTCGTGGGGGCGACGAAAGCCTGTTGACGGCACAACTCGACTGGTCACTATCGACCGTGGTGCCTAGGAAAGTGATGATTCTTCCGATCGTTCGAGCCATCTCGGACGACAACCTTGCCGATCGGAGTCCCCCATGACAGCCAAACCCAAAGTCCTGGTGACCGGTGCCCGGTTTGATCCCACTACGGCTATCGTCCGCGGCTTATATAAGTACGGTGCCACCGTCCACGTCGCTGACAGCTTTAAAATGGCTCCAGCGCTCCACTCGCACATCCACGCAACCACGGCACATGTGGTCCCCTCGCCTGCCCATCAACCGATTCGGTTCACCGACACCGTCGCGCAAATCGTCCGCGATCACCATCTCGATATGGTCATACCAACCTTTGAAGAAGGCTTTTATCTGGCCCGCTACGCCGACCGGCTCCCGGTGCCCCTGTTCGCACCTTCCTTTGAGACCATTGCCCAGTTGCACAGCAAGGCCCACTTCACGAACCTCTGTTCCCAACTGGGGCTGCCCGCCCCGAAGACTGCGACGGTCGCCAGCCGTGATGAGTTAAGAGAAACGGTGAAACAGTTCGATGACTTCGTCGCCCGGCCGGCTTATTCGCGCGGAGGGTTTGTGTTCTTGACCAATCATGGGCCCCGTGCGGGGGAAACGTCCATCGACGATTGCGACCCGACCAGCGAAAATCCCTGGCTGGTCCAGGAGTTCATTGATGGGAAAGATGCCTGCTCGTTCAGTGTCGTTCACCAGGGTAAGATTGTCCTTCACTGCCTCTATGAACCCACCATCGCCACGCAGGGCGGTTCGGCGATGCAGTTTATATCGATCAACGATTTCGGAACATTCGAGAAGGCAGTCAAGATTGCTGAACACTTCAACTACACCGGCTTTCTCAGCTTTGACTACCGCCGCACCCAGCAGAGTCCCGATGGATTTGTCATGATCGAATGTAACCCGCGCGCCTGCGCTGGGGCCTTTCTCACACCCGAGGCTTGGATCGGCTCCGCGGTCTTCGAAGCGCCCGGCGAGGTCCGCATGGTCGAGCCCGGGACGCGACGACAGTATGATCTCCGTCTTTTAAACCCGCATTTTGGCAAGCTGTCGGCACGCCAGTTACTCCAGGAATTGTTCACCACGCCGGATGTCTATCTCAAACCCGATGACCTCCTGCCTGCGTTGTACTCGTTCCTATCGTATCGATACTGGAATGCCGTCGCCCATAAGGAGCACATCAGCATCGTACGAGCTTACCTGGAGGATATCGCTTGGGACGGCACCCCGATGCCTGAACAGACCACCACGGGATGATCGTTGCCCGGATGCCCCTGAAGGAGTCTGGCTCACTCCAACAGCCCCTGCCAAATCCCAACCCTTTTGGCATCAACCTCGTGCAGACGTCCTTCAGTGATCATCAGGTTGTCTCGCCGAGCGTGGCGCAACGGACGTTCGCCACGCCACTGGCGTTCAACCCGAAGGTGTGGACAACCCCGTTGGTGTTGATCGCCGAGGCGAGTTTAATTTAGTTAAACGAAATCGGATTCAGATGTGGCGGGAGGGCCGACCAGCGTGAAGGTGGTCGTGATCTTCATTCTCCAGCCGCAGTACGAATGTTTCGCACGGGCAGTGTCCAGGTAATATAGAGATCCGCTGATCGGGCCGGATCCAGAAGGGATAGCAATCCAGGCGATCCCGAGCAACTACGGGTGTAGGACTAAGCCTTGCGCCAACGCAGTGGCTTGGCATTGTTGTCGCGGACGACCAAACCTTTTGCCTCCAGGTCAAGCTGAACCGTCTTCACCCACCAGGCGACCTTGGCGCCGCCCGGCCACAATGCCGCGGGTGCTTCGGCCGTGGCTGACTCGGTCATCTCTTTCTGCGTAAGACCAGGCGTGTGCGCGGGCAGAATACGCAGAAGTACTTCACGCATTGCCAGATACTTCTCGCGGTTCACCCGCTCCACGTGGCTTGGATGGTTGACGTTTTGAACTTCGATCGTTTCGGTCCGCAGCATGGTTGTCGTCCTCCAAAGGTCCCCTGCAGTTTTCGATGGACAATACATCAATGGACGCGGCTTGGCGATCGCAGTAGCCACTTTAAGCGTAAGCGTTAAGCGAAGCCCATCTTGCACAGCATGGGTACCTCTCGGGCAGAGCCACAGTCTGTCCAAGGAACGACCCCATGGCCCGACGACGAGCCAAGCACTGCGATCCGGTTAAGAACGAGCCTGGCCGAACGAAGCCTGCGGGCTCAGGCCTTGGGCCGAAAGAACGATTTGTTCATCGGCAGTGACCGAGGTGGCCGGACGGCGACGACACGGTACCGCTTCGTCGGCCGCTGCAAACGCCTCGGGACCGACCCGTTCGCCGACTTGAAGGATGTCCTGGTGCCGCTGCCGACCCACCCGAGAGATCACCTTGGCGAGTTGCTACCCGACACATCGTTTACGGTACATCCAACCACGCAACGCATGCTTGCTTTCTGATAAATATATTCCGCAGGGCCATTTTCACTTGACCCCGGTTCGGCGGTCACTTGGAATGGTGGCTGATGGCGGAGGCCCGTGCGATCGGCGTTCAAAGACGGTTACCATGCGTTGCGGCATCCTCTTCGACACACACGACAAGCTGGCCCGGACGTGGCCCGCGGTCCAAGTGTTGCGGGACGCTGGGGCTGAGGCGCTGGTCCACTGCGGCGACCTGGCCAGCCCCCTTCCCAATGCCTGAAACTCAAAGAACACATCCTGTCTGGAGAAATCTTGCATGCGATCGTGGAGCTGTGGACTGGTTGTAGTCGTCCTGGCGTTGTCGGCCACGCCGAACGTAGGCCTGGCTGAACCGGTCCCGTCGTTGGAAGCATTGCTGCTGCGCGAGGGCGTGGCCAAGCTCTCCGACGCCGTTCAGAAGCACGGCGACGCGCGTCGGGGCGCTGTGCTTTTCCACCAGAGGCACATGGCCTGCAATCGCTGTCACACCACCGGCAGCGGGAAGTCACTGTTAGGGCCAGATTTGGCGAAGTCAAATCCGAAGATCACTGCCGCCCACGTCGTGGAGTCGATCCTCATCCCCTCGAAGGTCATCCACAAGGACTTTCAGGCCGTGCAAGTGTTCAAGAAAGACGGCCGCATCGTGACCGGGATTTTGCAGAACAATGCAAAGGACGCTTGGACCTTGCTCTTGCCGCTGGAGACTGGCAAGCAGGTCGTGATTCGCAAGGACGACATCGATGAAGTCGTGCTGTCGCGTGTCTCTTTGATGCCGGGAGGCCAGGTGAACCTACTGGCCGATCGAGGGCAATTCCTGGACCTCTCCCGTTATGTGCTGGAGATCGCGATCCGTGGTCCAAAGGCCGCCCGGGAGCTTCAGCCCGACCCCTCACCGTTGAATCTGGTCACGAAAGGGCCCATCGACCATGCCCAGCAGATCGCGCATCTCCGGTCGCTGGATCTCAACCTCGGCAAAGAGCTCTACGCCCACTACTGCCTGAATTGCCACGGCAAGGATGGCAACAAGACCTTGAACCCACTGGCCCGGCGGTTCGGAAAGGACAAGCTAAAGTTCGGCGCCGATCCCTATTCGATGTGGAAGACGATCAGCTACGGCAATGGGTTGATGCTCCCGCAAGCGGGAGTGCTTTCCGGCGAAGAGCGGTACGTGCTGGTAAACTACCTCCGCGAGACGTTCATCCGCGATGCCAACCCGAGTCAGTATCACAAGCCGGACGATGCCTTTCTGGCCGCCGTGAACGAGCGGGCGAGGTCCGACGCCAAGCAGTACGGCCCGGTCAATCCTGTCATTGCGAAAGGGATGATCGATGGGTCGAGAGGACGCCAGATGGAGTACGGCCCCTACGTTGCCCACAGTGTAGCCTTTGAGACCCCGCGAGACCATAACGCCAAACGCTTTCCCAACACGACCGAGCGAGCCCTCGTCGTAAGGCTGCCAGGAGACAACAGTGTCTGTTACGACACCGAGCGAGGCTCGGTGACCGGGATCTGGTCCGGCGGGTTCGTCACCACCGCCAAGTCACACCACCAGCGGTATAAAGGCAGCATGTGCCTCACACCGAAGGGCGAGGTCGTATACCGGAACACCGACCACCGTGGCTGGGCGATCGAGACGGGTGCTGTCGACGATAGCGTGTTCACCTTTAAGGGACATTACCTGCACAGCGGGCAGGTGTTACTTGAGTACAACGTAGCGGGACGGCTTGTCGAGGAGCTGCCCGGGGCGATACCTGGCAAACCGGTTCTTTTTTCCCGCACCTTGCGAGTTGGTGCCGGCGACAAGGACCTACTCTGCCTGGTTGGCCGGATCCCGAATAGTACAGCCGGAATCGACGGCCGCCACGGGATGCTCGTCGGAAAAGACGTCAGCCTATCCGCCAGCGTCACCGGCGGCGCCGACCACCTCAAGCTCTCTGCCGACGACAACGGAGCGCTTTGGCTGACCATTCCGGCGAAAGCTAGCGAACAAGTGCTGAGCCTCTGGTTCTCCGCAGGCGACAAGGCAACGGGGCTAAAGAGGATGCGGATCCCGCAAGACTTGGCCGTGCCCGACTTCGAGGCACTCAAGTCCGGCGGCCCGCGGCACTGGCCGCAAGTGGTTCGCACGGCCGGAGTGCTGGGCGAGCCGATCGAGGGTTACGCAGCGGACGAGATCACCATTCCCTTCGCCAACCCTTGGGGGAGCTGGATGCGGACCACCGCAATCGACTTTTTCAGCGATGGTAGCGCGGCTGTGTCCACCCTCAGTGGCGATGTGTGGATCGTCCGCTTCAGCGACTCAGAGCTCAGCGACATCACCTGGCGCCGTTTCGCCACGGGAATGTACGAGCCGCTCGGTCTGAGGATCGTCAACGACCTGGTTTACGTTCGCGGTCGCGATCGGATCACGCGGCTCCACGACCTCAACCGTGACGGCGAGGCCGATTACTACGAAAACTTCCACCAGGAAGGCGAAATCGGATCAAACTATCACGCATTCCTGTTCGACTTGCAAACCGATCGCGCCGGTCATTTTTACTACGCCAAGAGCGGCCGCAAGACGCCGCACAAAGGAGGAGTTGTCCGCGTTAGCCCCGACGGAAAACACTTCAACATGGTCTGTCACGACTTCCGGCATCCCAATGGAATGGGATTCGGTGGCCCTCACAACTGGTTGACGATCAGCGACAATCCCGACGGTAAAGCCATCTACAACGGGGTTGCGATCGTCCGCGAAGGGGGCTACTACGGGCACCAGTCGCCACGGACCGTGCCAATGCTCGCAGTTCTGCCCGCCTCGGTCGACAGCTCCAGCGGCGGGCAGTGCTGGACCGATGACAAGCACTGGGGACCACTGAGCGGCCAGTTGATCCACACTTCGTACAGCCGCAACGCCATGTTCTACGTCCTGACGCAGAACCTCAAGCCGCATCCCAACGGCTTCGCCATCCGCATGCCGTTTGCGTTCAAGTCCGGCGTCATGCGATGCCGCGTCCATCCCGTCAACAAGCAGGTGTACCTCGTCGGGCAGAAGGGATGGGACACACAGGCGAAAGCGGATGGCTGCCTGTATCGCATCCGCTACGTCGGAGGACCGACTCACCTGATTACGGCAGTCGAAGCAACAAAGCAGGGTATCCGCCTGTTGTTCTCCTGCGACCTCGATCCGAAGACGGTCTCGAAGTCGAGTATTGAAGTGGTTCGCGACGGCAAGAAGGCGAAACCGGTCGTCAAGATTGGCGAAGTGGTATCCATCGACAGCCGGACCATCCAGATCGCCCTGCCGGAGATCGAAAAGGAAACGGTAGGCGAGCGGTCGCGCAACGACGAGAAAACCGGTAGGACCTTGATTGACATCCTCGCCCCGCTGCGGATCACGGTTCAGGTCAAGGCCGCGGACGGCAGCGAAATCGACCAGTCGGTCTACGCCACGATCAACTCACTGCCGGCCGAGTAACAACCATCACCCCATCCCCCAATCCGAAAGAGACGGTCTAAGATGAACAGTTTGAAGCACTTCACGGAGTCGCGCCGCGGCATCACCGGCTGGCACCTTTTGCTGGTACTCGTGTCGTTCGTAGTGCGTGTCACGTCAGTCGATGGAGCGGCCAACGAATCAATCGATGATCGCGAAAAGAGTAAGGCGAACAACAAGCCCATCCATGTCGTCATTGCATTTGGACCGGGCAAGGGGGAATTGACCGAGTTTGCTCGTCACTTGAAAAAAACGTACGGCATGAAAGTAAGCTTGGTGGAAGCGGCCAAGGCGAAAAAGACCAAAAATGCACGAAAGGAAACGAATACGTACGAGCCCACGCCGTTTTCAAACATTCAAGCATTTGCTGACGCCGATGTGATCGTGTCGAACCTCTACCGAACATGGGCACCGCCGGACCAACTCAAACAAATCAAGCAACATTTCAAATCCAAACCCGTGGTGGGCCTGCGCAAAGCACATCATGCGTTTCAAAACTGGCTTGGTGCTGACCGTGAGGTTTTCGGCGTCAGCTATAAGGGGCATTATTATGGCAACAACGTGACGATAAGAATCGTCGACAAACATGCCCAGCACCCACTGATGAGGAACGTCCATGCATTCTTGCCCGAGGGCGGACTGTACAAACACGTCGACCCAGAGAAAAACGTCGAGTCTTTGATGATCGGCGGCCCCTCAGACGAGGAACCCATGCCGCAGTGCTGGACCCGCATCGTCAAGGATCGCGACAATCAGCGTGTGTTCTACACGCGCTATGATCCAAAGGACTTAAAGGACGCCGGCGTGCGTGATTTGGTCGTTCGCGCCATTCAATGGGCTGCGGCGCAAGGCACAACGGTTTCGGGTCAACACGGCATCCGTCGGCGTGACCAATAGCCGCGACTGGATACCTCGACGTTGTGCACGCTTGGAATCGCGGAAGGTTCGTTTTGTATAACAAAATAATGTATTTGAATATTAACTGTTCACCCAAGCGATCGTCGCCTGTAGGGCGCGTTCAAACGCGCCGCGGTTTTTTTCCAAGCAGAAGACTGGGCCTGGAGATTTGCAACAAGCTGGCTCGCATGGCGAAGCTGACCGACAAGTTCACCCTCATTCGTTCACTAGTTGGAAGGCGTGCTCAGCACAATGGCATCAACGTCATGACTGGCTACAACCAGCGGAACGCAAAGGGAATTCACTTCGGCGGGCCTTCGATGGGATCGACCGTCGCTAGGTTGCTCGCCGACCAACAAGCTGGTGTGCTGCCCTTCGTGTCGTCTTTAGGCGGGGAAGCGAACGGCGACAGAGGCGGTTTTCTTGGCCCTGCATACAATCGTATGCGTCTAACGAAGCCCACCCTGCGGGGCGTGAGACCTCTCGAGCAGACCGACGGTCAGTGCGAGAAACTACGCCATGACCCGACGAATGGGCACGCACCGCAATCCAAACACCCGTTGTAAGCTTGCTCGTTGACGAACCTGTTCGGTGCGGCAATCCGCATTTGATCCCAGTTCGGCAGCCACCTAACAATGGTGACTGATGTCGTTGAGCCGTGTGCTCGGTGTCCTCTAGACGGTTACGTTACACCGATGCAATCGAGGGAGCATCACCCGCCCACTCCAAGAGAACTTCCCAAGGAGCATCGGTGTCAAGTCTCGGGCAAAACCGCTGCGTTTTCGCCTGATCGCCAAGCCACTTAGGTTGGTCCATCTTCGGCAGGGTTAGCTTTGACGCAAACTGCAGGAAGTGATGGCCACCGCCAGCAAAGAAGAGGACACCGAAGACTGTGTCGACCGATGAAGCCGAGGAGACTTCGCATTTCGCCCAAACTGAATCGGTCTGTTGCATGTCTGCAAGTTGTCAGGCTGCGGTTTTGCGCTTGGATTGGTCATCCTCGGCGTCTTCCGGAGCTTTCAGGAATAGGGCGGTGATTGGCACCACTGTTGTGCGTCGAGGCGAGATGCCTGTCTTCAGTTGAAACGACGGTTGCAACCGGTTATCGTCAAATAGACAGGCGTACCGGCTTCTTTGATTCGACCTCGACCAGTCTCAGCTCAATCTGTTTGGAGATCAATATATTGCTTCCTTACTCAGTCAAACCAATCCTTCCCTTGGGCTCCGACTTCTCCCGATCTTTCTTGAAGTAAGCTCTGCACATGACTAAACCAAATCGTACGAACGTCCCCGACCCAACCCCCAGCGCATCTGAAGCCGACTCGGTCCGCACGACGGGTCCGGGATCCTATACCGGCGGCGTCCGTCTTGAATCGACCGAGTTCGGCGGTTACCGACTTCTCGAAGAAATCGGCCAAGGCGGGATGGGTGTCGTGTACAGTGCTCGCGATCTCGCGCTCGATCGCGAAGTCGCGGTGAAGGTGCTACAGGATCGCTACGCGGCTGAGTCGCCCACCGCCGAGAGGTTTGTCGAAGAAGCCCGAATCACGGGTCAACTCCAGCACCCCGGCATCCCAGCTGTCTATCAGGTTGGAAGCCTCCCCGACAGCCGCCCGTTCCTGGCCATGAAGCTCATCAAGGGCCAAACGCTCGACGACCTGCTCAAGGAAAACGCCTCAATCGACCACCTAGCCATATTCGAAGCGATCAGTCAGGCGGTCGGGTACGCCCACGCGCACGGCGTCATTCACCGCGACCTGAAGCCAGCGAATGTCATGGTTGGCAGATTTGGTGAAGTTCAGGTCATGGACTGGGGACTCGCCAAAGTGCTGGGGAGTCGCGAGGCTGTGCGGCCGGGGGATGACCCCGAGGCCACCACCGCCCACACCGAGATTCGCACCCAGCGCGACTCCGAAACTCCGTTCACGCAGTACGGCAGTGTTCTGGGAACTCCCGCCTACATGGCTCCCGAACAGGCTGCCGGCGAACTTGACAAAGTCGATACCAGGTCGGACGTATTCGGCCTTGGGGCACTGCTGTGCGTGTTGCTCACCGGCCAGCCCCCGTTCACCGGCAAGGACGCGGACGCGGTCCGAATCGCCGCCATGCGGGGCAAAACCGAAGAGGCCCTCGCCCGGTTCGAGACCTGCGACGCTGACCCAGACGTGATCGATCTGTGTAAGCGGTGCTTGGCGTTCGAGCCGGTCGACCGGCCGGCGACGGGGAACGAGGTGGCGAAGGCAGTGGCCGAGTTGCGCCACGCCGCCGACAATCGGGCCAAGGAAGCAGAACGGGAGAAGCTGTCGGCAGAGGTAAAGGCGGCCGAACAGGCGAAGCGTCGGCGAGCGGTGCAATGGGCCGGCGGGGCAGTCGCCGCAATCTTGCTCCTGGGGATCGCCGGAACCACCTGGGGGATGATCCGATCTGAGCAACAGCGTCAAAAGGCGGAGACAGCGCGAGAAGCTGAGACCCGCCAGCGCAAGGAAGCGGAAGACCAGCGTGACCGGGCGACCCGGGCCGAGGCCGATGCGAACGCCGCAGGCAAAATCGCCTCCGTCGAGGCGGCTGTCGCTAAGGCAATCAATGAGTTCCTCAACGAAGACTTACTTGGTCGGGCAGACCCGTACGAGGAACCCGACCGCGACATCAAGTTGCGGACCGTCTTGGACCGGGCGGCCGAGAAGATCCCGAACCGCTTCCCAGACCAGCCCCTCGTCGAGGCGGCGATCCGGCGAACGATCGGCGATACCTACGCCGCGATGAGTGAATACCAGGCCGCCGAAAAGCACCTCGACCGCGCCATCGTGGTCTACCGCCAGGAGCGGGGGGAAGACCACCCAGACACCCTGCGGGCCCTGCACAGCCGGGCGGATCTGCACCAACTCCAGGACCAGTTCAAGCAGTCCAAGCCGCTCTACGACCGGATCTTGGCCGCGCGCCGGCGGATTCTCGGCGCGGATGACCTGGACACCATCGACTCGATGCATGCCCTCGGCTCGTGGCATCTCGATCAGTACCAATACGAACTCGCCGAGCCGTACCTCACCCGAGTCGTGGCAGTCCGCAAGCGCATCCTCGGGGGGCGGGATGCCGACACGCTCGGAGCAATGCAAGAATTAGGGTATTTGTATAGAGCGTTAAACAAGCACCAAGAGGCGGAGCAGTTGCTCCTCAGGGTGCGAGAAGTAGCCGGAGCAACATTCGGTCCAGACCACTCACTGACGCTTCACAGCACCAGCATGCTCGGCTGGCACTACTTGGGTAGGAAAAAGTACGATCAGGCGGAGCCTTTGCTGACGCAAACCGTCGAAGATGTTACCCGCGTCTACGGGCCGGACCACAAGGAAACCTTCACCGTGCTGCGGAACTTGGCGAAGCTGTACTCGCTCCAAGGCAAATACGACTTAGCGGAGCCGCTTGCCCAGCGAGCACTGGAGGGTCGCCGCCGCGTACTTGGAAACGACCACACGCAGACATGGGAGTCAATGGAAGGTTTCGCCCGGGTCTTGGAAGGGCTAGGGAAGACAGAACGGGCTGAGGAATTGTTCCGTGAGGCTTTCGAGACTCGTCGCCGTGTCGGTGGCGATGCCGACCGCCGCACCGCAATCGCTCGACGATACCTGGCTGGTTTTTACGGACGCAAGGGAGATCACTCCAGCGCCATCAAGTTGCAAAGAAACTGGTTACAAGCCTGCATCGAGCAATTCGGTCCCGACGCCCCGGAGACTATGGCCGCCATGACCGATTTAGCATCGGCCTACCGAGCCGCCGGTCAGCAGACCGAGCGCATCACCTTGCTCGAGCAGGTGCTGGCTGCGCGGGTGAAATCCCTTGGCGAGACTCACCCAACCACCCTGAACACCCTCAACACCCTCGGGGTGGCGTGCTGGCGGGCAGCGAGGTTCGATAAATCGGTCCCGTTGTTCGAACGGTTACTGAGGTCGAGACGAGAGACCAGCGGCGAGGGCCATCCGGATACCCTCCTGGCGCTCGCAAACCTCGGGGTGAACTACAAGGATGCCGGACGCATCGAGGAAGCCATCCCGTTTCTGGAAGAAGCCTATCAGGCGAGCCGTGAGATGCCAGCCCTGAGCTGGGTTGGGAGCCCACTATTCAACGGGTACATCAAAGCCGGCAGGCGAGAGGAGGCGACGGAATTGGTGCCGGAGCTGCTGGCCGCGGCCCGCAAGTCCCTGCCCGCGGGGAGCCCACAATTGGCCGGACGTTTGGCCTCACTAGGTCAAACCCTTGTGGAGATCGGGAGCTACGCCGAGGCCGAGCCATTGGTGCGCGAGTGTCTACAGATCCGTGGGAAGGTTCAGCCGGACGTGTGGAGCACGTTCAACGCCCAGTCCCTGCTCGGCGGGGCGTTACTCGGTCAGGAGAAGTACGCCGACGCCGAGCCCCATCTCCTCGCAGGCTACGAAGGGATGAAAGTCCGCGAGGAATCTATCCCGCCCGGGGGTCGTGACCGCATCTCCGAAAGCCTTGACCGGCTCATCGCCTTGTACAATGCCCTTGGGAAGCCCGCCGAGGTCAAGAAGTATCGTAAACTGCGGGCCGAGTATCCTCCGCCCCCGCAACTTAAGAGAGAGGAGTGAATCATGGGACTTCTTGAAAGCTCAATGGCAGACGAGTTCATGTTCACGTCGCTAGAATGAAACCACCGGGCGGATCACGTCGGTTGATAAGCAAGCAAAGGAACCGTGTACTGGACACCGGTCGCACCAGTCCACGAGACTGCCACTATTCCACGGAACCGAAGCACCGGGATCCAGTGCGAATGACCTTGCGTGAACTGTCATTGGAACGCCGATCGCACGGGTCTCCGACGCCAGCCACCATTCCAGGGGACCATTGAACCGGGGTCCCGTGCGAATGGCCTTGCCGAACA
>CAYPIE010000054.1:0-40344 GCA_964410665.1 uncultured Alcaligenaceae bacterium | reverse complement strand
CTTCGCACCGCAAACGCTTCTGCCTCCGCCGCACCGCAACTGCCTCTGCCTCTGCCTCCGCCGCACCGCAACCGCCTCTGCCGCTTCTTACCGCAAGCCCGCAACCGCCTCTGCCGCTTCTTACCGCAACCGCTTCGTATACCATGTTCGCAAGCAACGCCCAGGGCTCACATCTCTCGCGATGAACGGTCATGGCGTGCGAAAAAAATATTCACGCGAGTACGGTGGGCAGCCCGCATATATACTTATAGACAGTATTCTGGCTCCGCGAGCGGCATTGCCTGGTTGATTCAGGTGTTAGGGCGATTCGGACCTCAAACCGGCACTGGTCCAGGGCTTCTCCGTCTGCTTTGTTATTTCTCCGCGCGAACTTATTTGGGTTGACGGTAGTCCAACCCAGAAAGAGTGCGATTGCTTGTTCATTGGGGGATCTATCCTTCCAGGCGATCGTTGGGCCCGATTTCCCACGCGAGGAGCTCATTGCAACATGTGGATCATCATTGCCATCCTGGGCGGTATTGCCGCCGTGTGCTTCGGCATCCTTGTCGTCCTCGGCCTTCGTCTCGAGCGAACTATGAACAAGATGATCAAGGAAGGCGATCGGGCCATCGGCTGGCTGGTGCAGGCGAACGTGGCCCTGTTTGAGAAGGGGGACGAAGACGATCCCGCCCTGGTGCTGATCTCTCCGGACCCGGCGACCGAGAGGAACGAAGCCTTGATGACCGGGCTTGCCAAGCGGATCATGGAGCTCAAGGGCGTCGACCCCGAGGAATGTGAAGACGAGGATGACGCGATCATCGCCGCGTGGATGTCGGATGAGACGTACGTCCACGGCCAGCGACGGGAGCTGCCCAACCGCTTTTCCCGGGGCAAGAAGGTCTATCTGGCAGACGTGTTCATCCTGCGTGCCCACCTCCCCGGCGGCCGTCTCCAAGGGCCGTGGATCCCCTGTGCGTTGCGTTGGGACCAACCGGGCACAGTGATCTGTTCGCGCCCCGCCAAGCCGAAGAAAAAGAAAGTTCCGAATGAGGAGGCGGCGTAAGCCGGTCATAGCGGCCCTGTGAGTGGCCGACAGATTCCAGACTCTGCCAGACGTTTCCGGTACAAAACCAGACGTTTCCGGTACAAAACCGGACGTTTTTCGTGGAAATTGGGCGGATTGTTCGCATCGAGAACGGGGCACGAGCGGGCGCGCTGGCTTCGCGCCATCGGTTGGCTGGCACCTCGCCATCGGCCCCCTTCTTCTGCACAATAACGCCTACCTAACGAACCTGGCACCTTTGCTGGTGAACTGGCGATGACGCTTTCGGACATTTTGTTTCTGATCCTGGCCACTGTGGTGGCGGTCTCGGCACTGGCAATTGTGTTTACCAGGCACATTGTGCATGCCGCGGTGTGGCTGCTGGCGACCTTGGTGGGGATCTCGTTTCTGTATTTTCTGCTTGGCGCGGCGTTTTTGGGGGCTGCGCAGCTGATTGTCTATGTCGGCGGCACCATGGTATTGGTGATTTTTGGCGTAATGTTGACGGCACAGGAGCCGTTTTTGCGCTTTGCCGCGCGCCGAAGGGAGTGGCTGCTGGCGTTGTTTTTGGCCGGCGGCATGTTTGGCATTCTGGTCTATGCCAGTTTGCAGCTCGGCCAGCCCTCAGCGCAACCCAACGGTGAGTTGCCAGGAGTGGGGCCGCTGGGGCTGGCATTTTTGGGAGTGCCGAACCAGGATGAGGCCGGAGAGACTAGCTTGCGCTACCTGCTGCCCTTTGAGATTATCTCAGTGCACTTGTTGGTGGTCCTGATCGGGGCCGCCTACCTCGCTCGGGCCAAACGCCGGCCGCCGTCGGAGAACCTGCCATGATTGGGTTGACCGCTTATGTGACCCTGAGCGCGTTGGTGTTTGTCTGTGGCGTGGTTTGCATCGCAACCAAGCGGAATGCCATTGGGGTGCTAATTGGTGTCGAGCTAGTGCTCAATGCCGCGAATCTGAACTTTGTCGCCAATGCCCGGTACCATCCGAACTTTCAGATTGAGGGGCAGGTCTTTGCCCTGATGGTGATCGTCCTGGCCGCAGCGGAGGCGGCGATCGCCCTGGCCATCTTCCTGAATTTTTACAACAACCATGCCACGATTGACGTCGATCGTGCCGAGGATCTGAAGGGCTAAGCGGTGACCTGGTTTTACGAACATCCGGGAAGGATCTACGTCATCGCCACGCTGATTCCGTTGGGGGTGGCCACGGCCATGCTCATTGCCGGGGGCGTGCGCTTTGCCCTGCGCGCGAACCGGCAGTCGAGCGCGTTGGCGCGGCTTCTGTATTGGTGCCTCGGCGGGGATAAGCCGCTACGGAGTGGCGGTTATCTCGCGGTTGCCGGGATGTTGGCCTCAGCCGGGCTAGGCGTGTTTGGCCTTGGGCAGTACCTCTACGAGACCAAGCTCAACGCCGATGTCCCGGAAGTGATGGAGATGCGCTGGGCGGAGCGGGTCGAGTGGGTGCGGCTTGGGGCGGCATTGGTCGATGACCGACCGGCGTTGAGTCTCGAGCTGGGCTATCGCATCGACCACCTGACGGCCGTGTTGTTCGCCATGGTGACGGTGATTGCCAGCTGTATCTTCGTGTTCGCCCTGGGCTACATGCGCGAAGAGGGTGATCGAGAAGTGATCGACCATGTCGAGCATGTCCAGCGACGCGGCCGGTTTGGCCGATTCTACCTGTACCTGTCGCTGTTCGCCTTTTCGATGCTGAACTTGCTGATCGCGGATAACCTGTTTCAGGTGTTTGTCAGCTGGGAGCTGGTGGGGGTCTGCTCGTTCTTCCTGATCGGCTTCTACTATGAACGTCCGTCGGCCAGTTACGCCGCCAACAAAGCGTTTATCGTCAACCGCATCGGTGACGCCGGGTTTCTGGTTGGGCTGGCGATCATCTGGACGCAGATTGGCACCTTTAACTTCGAGGAGATCTTCACCCGCCTACGCTCTCCTGCCGAAGATGGCCGGGGCAACATGGTGGCCAGTGTCGGCGAGCTGATCCGGCTCCGGGCGAGCGATACGGGTACACGGATCCTGGACCCCACGGGCGATGAGGTAGCGCTGTTTCCGATCGCTCAGCGGAGTCTCGGGTTTCGTGCGTTGGGCGAGGGTCCCAACGAGCTGCAACAGATCGAGCCACCGGCCAATCCAAGCCGCAATGATTATGGCGTGATGCCCTACTGGCTATTGTCGCTCGCGGGGGTGGGCATCTTTCTGGGTTGTGTCGGGAAATCGGCCCAGTTTCCGCTGCACACTTGGCTGCCGGATGCCATGGAGGGGCCGACACCGGTCAGTGCCCTGATTCACGCGGCGACCATGGTGGCGGCGGGGGTATACCTGGTCGGTCGAGTCTATCCGCTGTTCACGCCCGAGGTCCTGTTGCTGATTGCCTATGTGGGGATGTTCACCCTGTTTTTGGCGGCCAGCATTGCCGTGGTACTCACCGATATTAAGCGTGTGCTCGCCTACTCCACGGTGAGTCAGCTGGGCTACATGATGCTGGCCTTGGGGGTAGGTGGCTGGGTGGGTGGTTTACTGCATCTGGTGACGCACGCGTTTTTCAAAGCGCTTTTGTTCCTGGGCGCAGGGAGTGTTATCCATGTGCTGCATCATGAGCAGGATCTACACAAGATGGGTGGACTGTACCGCAAGATGCGGATCACGGCGCTGACCATGTTGGTCGGGGTGTTGGCGATCACCGGGCTGCCGTTTTTGAGCGGCTGGTACAGCAAGGATCGCATCTTGGCCGACACCATGGGCTTCACGCTGGAACATGGCGAGCACTTTCTGTTGTTTGTGGTGCCGCTGTTGACTGCGGGGCTGACGGCGTTCTACATGTTTCGCCTGTGGTTTTTGGCTTTCAGCGGGACTCCTCGTGATGAGAAGGTTTATGAGCAGGCGCATGAGTCGCCGTGGGTGATGACCTTGCCCCTGATCCTGTTGGCGGTGGGTAGCATCGGCATCGCCTGGGGGATGCCGTTTTGGGATGCCGAGTCGAGCTATTTGGGCAAGAAGATTCACGAAGCCGAGCCGACCGCGGTCTCGGCCACCTTTGCCGCGGAGCATGCACGGGCTGAGGAGGCACACTTGGTCGCGGAGGCCCTGGCGTTGTTGGCCGGGGTGGCAGGTTTTACGCTGGCTTATCTGATGTTTTACACCCGTCGCATCGATGTGGCGGCCATTCATGCACGCTTTGCGGGCTTGGCCCACTTTCTCCAGCGGAAATGGTACTTCGACGAGGCGTATGACACGGTGGCGGTACGGCCGACGTTGAGCGCCGCCGAGGGAAGCCGGCGCTTTGACAAGACCGAGGATGAGCAGATGCCGCGGAGTCTGGATGGGGTACTTAGTTTGCCGGCCTGGTTGCTGTACCGGCTGGGGATTTCCCTGCATGCTGTGCAGGCGGGCCGGATCCGTGGCTACGTGGTGGTGCTGGTCTTGACGACGCTGTTCCTGTTCGCGATCCTGTCGATCCTTGGCGTGGGACGATCCGGCGGCTGACACTCCAGGGAGTGGACCCTCGATGCCCGAAACCGATTTTCTGATGATGACGCTGGTCATCTTCCTGCCCAGCCTGTTCGCCGTCGGCTTGCTGACCTTTCCGCGCGGCAGTGCGGAGTGGATGCGCTGGTGGACTTTGATCGGTGCCACGGCCACTCTGATCCTCAGCCTTTGTGTGTTGATTGACTTTTATGACATGCTCGACATGCACCTCGACCGCAACGGTCGACCGTTACACGGCGAGGCGGGCATGCTTATACCTCGGGCCGATGCCAACGAAGCCGCCAATTATGCCTCAGTGCCGCGTCCACGTTTGAGTAATGACTGGGTGGCGCGGCGAGCATGGATTCCCGAATTCAATATCCAGTATGCCCTGGGCCTTGATGGCTTGAGCATGCCGCTGGTGCTGTTGACGGCGCTGATCATGTTCCTAGCGGTGATGGCCTCGTGGTCGATCAACCATCATGTCCGCGGCTATCTGGCGCTTCTACTGATCCTGGAGACCGGGGTGCTCGGGGCGTTTATGGCCCTGGACCTGTTTCTGTTTTATGTCTTCTTTGAATTGATGCTGATCCCGATGTATTTCCTGATTGGCATCTGGGGCGGGGCCCGGCGCAAGTTCGCCGCCTACAAATTTGTCGTCTACACACTACTGGGCAGCGTGTTCATCTTGATCGGCATCATTGGCTCAGCGCTGACCGATGTCCAGGACTTTGTGGATCCGAACCGAGTGGCGGTGGCTGCGGAGGGGCTACGCCGAGATAATCCGGCGCTGACCGAGGCAGAGGCACGCGACCAGGTGGTGGTACACACTTTTGACGTGGTAACGCTGCAGAAGGTGGGCCAGGCGGCGGCTTTGGTGCTCAACGACCAGCCTGAGCGGATCAAGGCCAAGTCACCGGGCCAGCCGATCGGGGAAGGCGATGGGGTGGCGTTATTGCCAGCAGGTGGGGATGTCGAAGCAGCCAGTGGTCGTTTTGACCAGCCGTTTTTTACCAAGGCCTTTCAGTTCACCATGTTTCTGCTGCTAATGGTGGGCTTTGCGATCAAGGTTCCGCTGGTGCCCCTGCATTCGTGGTTGCCCGATGCCCACGTCGAAGCGCCGACACCGATCAGTATGATTTTGGCCGGCATCCTGCTCAAGCTCGGGGGCTATGGCATCATCCGCTTTGCCTTTGGCATTTATCCGTGGGCGGCGGAACAATTGTCCTGGTGGGTGGCCCTGTTCGGCAGTGTGGCCATCCTGTACGGGGCCTTGGTCGCCATGGGCCAGCGGGATTTTAAGAAGCTCCTGGCTTATAGCTCGGTGAGCCACATGGGCTATGTCATTCTCGGCATTGCTCTGTGGTCGGGCAGCGGAGGAGCCCAGTACTGGGCCTGGGGTTTAAATGGCGCGCTGTTTCAGATGGTGGCACATGGCATCACCTCTGCGGGGATGTTTTATGTGGTGGGCGTGGTTTATGAACGGGCGCATCATCGCGATCTAAATCGGCTCGGTGGCTTAATGGAACCGATGCCGTTTTATAGTGGCCTCAGTGCGATCCTCATCCTGGCGTCACTCGGCTTACCGGGGCTGTGTGGCTTTGTCGGTGAGTTCTTTGTCATGATGGGGGCCTGGCATTATGACTGGCGGCTGGCTCTGGTGGCCATCCTCACCACGGTGATCACCGCGGCCTATCTGCTATGGACGTTTCAGAGAGTCTATCTGGGCACCAATCCGACCACCGCCGACTATCCCGACCTGCGTCTGCCGGAGATCTTGACGCTGGTCCCCTTTGTGCTCTTGGCCATCGCCTTGGGTGTGTTGCCGACACCGTTGCTGCTGGCCTGGACGGAGCCGACACTGACCCATCTGGCGGAAACTTGGGCCCAGCTGGGTGGCTAATCCAGTGACATGGATGAATCCATCTGGCCGTGAGCTCCGAATGATGGGGAAGATCCCGGGACGAATCCTGGAAATGCTTCCATCCTTTGGAGAACGGACATGCGAGTACGCAACTGGGCGTCCTTGGTGGCGCTAACGCTGTGGTCATGGACCTCCCTGGTGACGCCACTCGCGCACGCGGAGACGCCCGAGCAAGCCAACACGATCGGCCGTCGTCTGGGTGCGATTGACCAGGCCTCGACCTTTATTGAGCTGCTCAAAAACACCGACCAAACCAAGAATTTGCTGTTTGCTACCAATGCGACCACGACCGTGTTTGTGCCAACGAATAAGGCCTTCGAGGGCCTGGATGCCAAGAAGCGCGCCGCGCTGCTGGACCCGGCCAACAAGCACTATCTCGAACGCGTGCTCACCTATCATGCGCTCCATAAGCAGCGAATCGATCGCTACATCCTGACGCAGGTGGGGCTGGTCAAAAATGGCGAGGGGCAATTCTTGACGGTCCGCCGCGATGGCGATGGGCATGTCACTGTCGATGGGGCCAAGGTGAGTGAATATGATCTGGTCTGCTCCAATGGGGTGGTGCACTTCATTGATCAGGTGCTTGAGCCGGTTGAGTATGACTTATTTGAGTCGCTGGAGCGGGATGGGCGATTCACGGTGCTATGTCAGCTGATTAAGCGCAGTGGTCTCACCAAGTTGTTTCAGAATCGTCACGATCTGTATACCATCTTTGCTCCGACCGATGACGCCTTTGCCCAATTGCCCGCGGGGACGGTGGAGATGTTGATGTCCCCGGAAAAGCTCGATTTGCTTTCGGATGTGATCCGTGCCCACATTGTCAGCACGGTCCGCACGGTGGAGAAGATTCCTGGAGAAATGCCGCTGGGGACTCCCGGTTTGAACGTGTACAACGAATACGGCCAGGAATTGGTCTACCGCTTGCTGGACGGGCAGCCCACCATCGACGGGGTCAGTATCGTCGAAGCGGATCAGGTGGCCCGCAACGGCTTTTTCCATGTGGTCGACCGACCGCTCACGACCAAACGGGATAGCATCATTACTGTGTTAGAACGGCAGGGCAACTACAACCAGTTTCTCAGTCTGGTTCGCGAGGCCGGTCTATATGACCTACTGGGCCAGTTTCGTGAGCAGGTGACGGTGTTTGCCCCGATGGACGAGGCGTTCCAAACGGATGCCATGAAGGTGGCGCTCAGCGAACTCAAACGACCGAGCTCCCGGGAGCGGCTCCGTGGCCTGTTGCAGCGACACATTGTCAACGGGCGGATCCTGATGACCAACGCGATCGGCTATCGCCGTTTTAACAGCCGGCTGAACGCTCGCGTAGACCTGACCCGCGCTGGCGAAGAGCGGGCGGTTCAGGGGGTGGAGATCGTCGAAACCGATCTGTTGGCCCGCAACGGTGTGGTGCATGGGATTGCTGGTTTGATTCCCGAGGACATGGAACAGCCCGACCAGGACCAAACCTGGATGAACTTCCGGAAGTTCATCACCCAAACCATTGATCAAGGTAGCGCACTTTACTCGGCCGGAAAGTTCCAAGACGCGACCGAGTACTATGCCCGACGCGGCTATGAGTTTAAGGCCCGTTATGAGCCGAACTTATATCGTTTCTATAAGATCAATGCTGACAAGGTACTCAATGACGATGTCCGGAGGAATCGCCACTACGATTTTGCCTCGACGACATGGGTGCAGCGCAACAAATTCTTGGAGCTGCAACGGCAGCTCGAGCAAAAGCAGCCGTTGCAAATCGATGAGCTCGAACTGGGCCGCTCCATGGGCCGGGAACTGGCAGCGTCCAAGCCTCAGCCCTGACCGCGAGGTCCCGGGGTCGGGTCCGAGACCCCGGGTTTTGGCATTCCATCTGGACCTCAGGATAGCGATCAAGCGATCACTGGGTTGAGAAGGCATACACACAGGTTTGCTGGTACTCTTCTCCGGGTTTGAGGATGATCGAGGGGAAGTTGGGCTGGTGGAGAGCGTCGGGAAACTTTTGGGTTTCCAGGCAGACAGCACTCCGCTGTGGGTAGGTTTTGCCGTCTTTGCCTTTCACTCCGTTTAGGAAGTTGCCGCTGTAGAATTGCACCCCGGGCTGGTCGGTCAGGACGGTCATGATCCGTCCCGAGGCCGGATGCCACAGCTTAGCGATGGGCCGCAGGGTACCGGCTTCGCCTTCGAGCACCAGGTTGTGGTCGTAGCCTTTGGTCGGGGTGTCGATCAGCGGCTCGATCCGTTCCCCGATACTGTGTGGGGCGAGGAAATCTAGCGGCGTGCCCTTCACCGAAGCCATTTTCCCAGTAGGAATCAGAGTGGCATCGACGGGGGTGTATTGCTTGGCCTTGAGTTGCAGCATGTGCTCGAGCACCGTCGGCGCGCCCGCGCCGGCAAGGTTAAAGTAGCTGTGGTTGGTGAGGTTGACGGGGGTTGCTTGGTTGGTGGTGGCTCGGTAGTCGATGCGGATCGCGTTGTCGTTGGTCAGGGTGTAGGTGACGGCGACGTTCAGGGTACCGGGATAGCCTTCCTGGCCATCGGGACTGGTGTAGGTGAAGCGGACGGCCTGGGCGTCCTTGACCTCGACTTGCTTCCCTTGCCAAATCACTTTGGCAAGCGGCTCTTTCACCCCGCCATGCAGATGGTTGGGGCCGTTGTTGACAGCCAACTGATAGGTCTTGCCGTTCAGGGTGAACTGGCCCTTGGCAGTACGATTAGCCACCCGGCCGACGGTACACCCGAAGTATGGGTTGGCATCGGAGGTGTAGCCTGCCAGGGTATCGAAGCCAAGCACGACATCGGCGAACTTGCCGTTCTTGTCGGGGACATGGACTTCGGTCAAGGTGGCTCCGTAGCTGATCAGCTTGATCTCCATGCCATTGGGATTTTTCAGGGTAAATTCTTGGACTTCCTGACCATCGAGCATGCCGAAGGAACGGACTTCGGCGGCGGTCAGTGGGCTGGCCAGCCCCAGGACCAGGACGGTCCAAATGGCAGTTCGTCGCATGGTGGCTTCTCCGAAAGGAAAGAAGAGTCGATGGCGATGATGATGCGATAGCGACCGTCGTCTCGCAAGGGCTCAGGTCGGAAAAGCCCCATTGCGGGTCCAAATCGACGTATTGAGTGCTGCCGCATAGCTGACCCAAGCCAGATAAGGCAGTAAGAGTCCACCCGCAACGAAGCGGACGCGGAAGAAAGCGATAATGGTCAAAATCAGTACGATCCAAAGCATCCAGAGCTCAAAGCCGGCCCAGCCCACCCAATGCAGACGAAAGAAGAGCACCGACCAGAGTCCGTTGAGGGCGAGCTGGAGCAAAAAAAGCCCCAGGGCCTGGTGGACGGGTTTTTGCTGCCGTTTCTGCCAAACCAGCCAAGCGGCAATGCCCATCAAGATATAGAGAGTGGTCCAGACTGGGGCGAACAACCAATTGGGTGGTGTCCAGCGAGGTTTGTCGAGGTTGGCGTACCACAGACCCACATCGGTGGCGAGGGAGGCGGCAACGCCGACCCCCAGACACAAGCCGATCCAGCCGACCAGGGAGATCCGTTCACCCGACATCGCTTTCTCCATTTACTTGCTGAGTTCCTGAGAGTTCTTTTACCGGCTTTGCCTGCGAGAGCGGTTCGCAAACTCCAACCGGCAGAGTTGGACGGCATGAGGGAGCCATGCTCTGGAGTTCTGAATGTCCAAGCGGTTTGCAGTCGATGTTGAGAACCAGCAAGTCGGCTTGCTGGTGTGGCGTGCCTCCTAGCTACCGGTGGAGTTGACGCGAGAAGTATGCCAGGACCTGGTGACCAAGATACGGTATTTGGACGATGACGGGTCGCTGAACAGGCGTTGATCCAGGCGGTTGAGCCCACATTGCTCAATAGGGGCAATCCTGGCACAATCCTGCGGTGGAATGGCAGGGGAATTTCTGGGCAGGGAAGGAGCGGGCGCATGGGCGTTCTGGCCGACTGGCAAATCGAAGACCAGATCAAGATTGAGCCGTTTGCCCCACGGCAGGTTCAACTTGGTGTCATTTCTTATGGTGTGACCAGTTACGGCTATGATGTCCGGGTGGATCGTCGCTTTAAGGTGTTTACCAATGCACATTGTGCGGTGGTGGATCCGAAGCAGTTTGATTCCAACTCATTTGTCGACATCGAAGGGGACTATTGCCTCATTCCACCGAATAGTTTTGCCTTGGCCGAGACGGTGGAATATCTGGAAATTCCTCGCAACATTATTGGGATTTGTGTGGGAAAATCCACTTATGCGCGTTGTGGGATCATTGTGAATGTGACGCCCCTGGAGCCCGAGTGGCGTGGTCGGGTGACGATCGAGATTTCCAATACCACGCCATTACCGGCGAAGGTCTATGCGGGTGAGGGGATTGCTCAGATTTTGTTTATTCGTGCCGAGGAAATTTGTCGTGTGAGTTATGCGGACAAGGCGGGCAAATATCAGGATCAAAAGGGCCTGCAATTACCCTTTGTCCTGCCCGAGCGGGATAAAGCGCGGGAATAATGTTCATTGCCGCTTGGCGAATCCTCGAGAAAAGCAACTTCTCACCTGTACATCAACTGAACAGGATTATATACTATACTGCCGAGCTGGTATGGTCGGGGAGTCCCTCCTTGGCCGGGTGGAACCCACAACGTCCTTCCAGAGCGCGGAACTTATCATGCAATTTACCCGCCGCTATACGATCGAAGGCCAGGATCCTTTTGCCGGTCTCTCGTTCAGCGCACGCAACTCGCGACTGACAAACCCGAATGGCTCGGTGGTTTTCGAGATGAGGAACCTCCAGGCACCGGAGGGTTGGTCGCAAGTGGCCGTGGACATCCTGGCTCAGAAGTATTTTCGCAAGGCTGGGGTACCGCGGCAAACCGTCCCTGTGGGGGAGGTAGGTGTGCCGGAGTGGCTGTGTCGGCAGGTCCCGGTCGATGGCGATCCGTGTGATGGGATGGAGACGGATGCGAGGCAGGTATTCCGTCGTCTCGCCGGCTGTTGGACGTACTGGGGCTGGAGTGGGGGCTATTTTGCTAGCGAAGCGGATGCGAGAACCTTTTTCGATGAGATTTGTTATATGTTGGCCACTCAGATGGCCGCCCCCAATAGCCCCCAATGGTTTAACACGGGGCTTTATTGGGCCTATGGCATTGCGGGGCCATCCCAAGGACATTATTACGTCGACCCGAGCACAGGGTTGGTCAGCCAGTCGACCTCGGCGTATGAACGGCCTGCCCCGCATGCCTGCTTCATTCAATCAGTGGCCGATGATCTGGTCAATGAAGGCGGCATCATGGACTTGTGGGTCAAGGAGGCGAGGATCTTTAAGTATGGCTCCGGGACCGGTAGTAACTTCTCAAACCTGCGCGGCGAGGGCGAGCCGCTTTCAGGAGGAGGCAAATCCAGCGGCCTGATGAGTTTTTTGAAGATCGGCGATCGGGCTGCCGGCTCGATCAAGTCCGGCGGAACCACCCGCCGCGCGGCGAAGATGGTGGTGCTGGACCTGGATCATCCCGACATTGAAGAGTTTGTGAACTGGAAGGTGATCGAGGAGCAGAAGGTTGCTTCTTTGGTGATCGGCTCGAAGCTCCTGAATTCTCATCTGAATGCCATTCTCAAGGCTTGTCACGGCTGGAATAAGGTCGAGGAGCGGTTTGATCCGAAGAAGAACACTCACCTGCGTCAGGCCATTCTTGAGGCTCGCAAGGATCTGATACCCGAGAACTACATCGCTCGGGTAATCCAGCTGGCCTGGCAGGGTTTCAAGCATCTCGAGGTTGAGGAGTATGACACGGACTGGACCTCGAAGGCTTACTACACAGTTTCTGGCCAGAACAGTAATAACTCAGTGCGGGTCAGCAATGATTTTATGCACGCGGTGACCGCGGACGGTCCATGGCATCTGGTTTGGCGGACCGAACGCGAACAGGCCGAGCAAGAGGGGCGTCCTGCGCAGCCGTGTAAAACTCTGCAGGCACGCGAGCTGTGGGATCAAATCAGTTATGCGGCTTGGTCGTGTGCTGATCCCGGGATTCAGTTTGATACCACGATCAATGAGTGGCATACCTGCCCCAAGGATGGCCGCATCAATGCCAGTAATCCTTGCTCGGAATATCTGTTTCTCGACGATACCGCATGCAATCTGGCATCTCTGAATCTGATCAAGTTTTTTGATCAAGGCAGTGGCCGTTTTCAGATGGACTCGTTCCGTCATGCCGCGCGGCTATGGACGGTGATCCTCGAGATTTCGGTGCATATGGCCCAGTTCCCTTCGCATGAAGTGGCCCAGAAATCGTATGATTTTCGGACCTTGGGCTTGGGCTATGCCAACCTGGGAGCCCTGTTAATGGTGCAGGGGATCCCCTATGACTCGCCTGAGGGGCGTGCCCAGTGTGCAGCCTGGACGGCGCTAATGCATTTCACTGCCTATGCCACCTCGGCGGAACTGGCTGCCGAGCACGGACCTTTCCCGCGGTATGAAGCGAACCGTGTGTCGATGTTACGGGTCATCCGCAATCATCGTCGGGCGGTGTATAACACTCCGGCCACCGAGTATGAGGGACTTAGCATTCCGCCGGTGGGTCTGGAGCCCAAGCATGCCCCACGTGATCTGCTCCGGGCTGCCCAACAGGAAGCGGACCGGATGCTGCAATTGGGCGAACAGTATGGCTTCCGCAATGCCCAGGTGACGGTGCTGGCACCCACCGGTACTATCGGCCTCGTCCTCGATTGCGATACCACGGGCATCGAGCCGGACTTTGCCCTGGTGAAGTTCAAGAAGCTCGCCAGCGGCGGTTACTTCAAGATCATTAATGCCTCGTTACCGCCGGCCCTCGCTCGACTGGGTTATTCGCAGCAACAAATCGACGATATTGTCCGCTACAGTTTGGGCACGGGAACCCTGGTCGGCTGTCCGCACATCAATTCCAGTGCGCTTAAAGCACGGGGTTTTACGGATGCGACGATCGAACGGATTGAAGCCCAGTTGCCCGCGGCCTTCGAACTTGGCTTTGTGCTCAACCGCTGGACCGTTGGTGATGACTTTTTACGTGACCATCTGAAAATCCCCGAGCAAACCTATCAGCGGGCTGACTTTGATTTGCTCCGTCATCTCGGCTTCACTCGGGCTCAGATCGAGGAGGCGAGCATCCATGTCTGCGGTACCATGACCATCGAAGGGGCTCCGCACTTACGACCGGAGCATTATCCGATTTTCGATTGTGCCAACCGCTGTGGCAAGCAAGGCCAGCGTTACCTATCAGCAGAATCGCATATTCGTATGATGGCCGCGGCTCAGCCGTATATTTCTGGGGCGATCTCCAAGACCATCAACATGCCACACGGGGCGACCGTTGACGATGTCAAAAATGCTTATTTGATGAGCTGGCGATTGATGGTCAAGGCCAACGCGCTTTACCGGGACGGCTCCAAGTTGAGCCAACCGCTGAACACGGTGAGCGATGCCAGCGAACTGGCAGTGCTCGAGGCGGCCCAGGAAGAAGCGAGTCCGACCCCGACCAAGGCGGAACCGGTTCGGATCGCGGAGCGGATTGTGCACCGCTATATTGCCCGTCGGCGGCGCTTGCCGGATCGTCGTGCCGGCTATACGCAGAAGGCTCGCATCGGCAATCACAAGATCTACTTGCGGACCGGTGAATATGAAGACGGTACCCTTGGGGAGATCTTCCTCGATATGCATAAGGAAGGGGCGGCCTTCCGTAGCATGACCAATGCCTTTGCCATCGCGGTTTCGTTAGGGCTGCAGCATGGTGTACCGCTCGAAGAATTTGTCGATGCCTTTGTGTTCACCCGTTTTGAGCCGAACGGGGTGGTTCAAGGGAATCCGCACATCAAGATGGCTACCTCGATCATTGACTATATCTTTCGGGAGCTAGCGATCACCTATCTAGGCCGGCATGACCTGGCTCATGTGGATGTGGAAGATCTCCGCATGGATGCTCTGCATGCCGCACCCAACAGTGACAGCGAGATTGAGTACGAAGACGAAGAAGTGGTTGCTGAGCATTTTGTCGATCCTCGCCTCCTCCGAACGCAGCCATTGGCGCCCCGGAGCGAGCATCTCAAACCCACCGGAAGCAATGGCGGTGGTGGTGATCGGAATGGGCATTCCGTGACCACGCAAGCCAACGTCGCTTCATCGGAGGCGTTGAGCACACGGACGCAGTTATCCGAAGAGCTGATTAAGCAGGCGAGGCGAAAAGGTTATGAGGGGGATCCATGCCCGGAATGTGGGCAATTGACTCTGGTACGCAGTGGTGCGTGCTGCAAATGTGACACCTGTGGGGCAACCTCGGGCTGTAGCTGAGGGGAGTTTCGGAAGCAAGGCGGCCTCTTCTAGCTAGAAGCCACTTCTTTTTGCTTCGGTAGCGAATTAAGCCAGCGGACGCGAAGATGCAAACTTCTTCGCGTCCGTTGTGCATTTTGCACACGCACTTCAAGACAGAAAAAATACTGAAATCGGCAGCTGAGTGTCCGATTCGCGAAGACGTTCGGCATATTCGGTTGATGGTGAAGATTGGAAGTGCCCGTATTCGGTATCCTGGTTTTCCGATGCGGCGTATGATTCACACCGGTTAGGGAGTGTGGGCGCTTGCCGCAATCTGGGCTGGCCTTCGGTGTCACTCGTAGGACCGAAACAACAAGCGCGATCTCCTAAAGTCATTGCTCTTTTTTCCTGTTCCCGTCACCGGGTCAATCGGATCGTCGGTCATAATAGGGACGAATGACCAACTCACCGTCGGTCCCAGGCCATGGATGGATCGACCCGACGCGAGGTAGCGGCGGTAATGGACGACCCCCTGGCCGGCTTCGCTTCCGTTTGGTGTTCTGTGCTCCATCAGGTTTTTCGGAAGGAAAGATCCCATGGCCTCTTCCCGTTGGCCTCGCTGGTTCAAACATACTCTGGGCTCGAAGCGCTCCCCGAAGTCTTCGGCCCGACGAGTGCGGCCCACCCTGGACCTGCTCGAAGACCGCACCGCCCCGGCGACTTTCGTGGTCACCAACATCCTCGACAACGGCTTTGACGCCAACGGTGGTCCCTCGCTGCGTCAGGCGATTCGTGACGCCAACGCCACCCCGGGATTCGACCGCATCCTGTTCGACATCCCGACGAACCCGTCACAACCGCAGATCTTTTCCATCCGCCTGGCCACCGAACTGCCGGCCCTGACCGACCCGGCCGGGTTGGTCATCGACGCCACCTCCCAGCCCGGCTTCGCCCAGCTGGGCAACCGCCCGGTGATCGAGCTGACCGGCGCTTTTCGCAACCCCGGGTTCACCAGCGACACCGGCTTCACCCTCGGCCCGACCTCGTCGAACAACCTGATCCGCGGCTTCATCATCAACTCCTTCCCCGACGGCGCCATCCACATCGACGGGTCGGACAACAACATCATTGTCGGGAACTGGCTTGGCTTGGACATCAACGGCGACGTCGGCACCGACCCGCTCAACCCCAACCAGACCCCCAACACGCAGTTCCAGATCCTCATCGACAACGGGGCCAGCGGCAACATCATCGGCGGCACTGTCGACCGCGACGGCAACCCGCTGTTCGACGCCGGCGGCGAGCTGATCGGTGGCACCCTGGAGACCAACCGCAACATCCTTTCCGGGACCCCGGAGATCGACATCTTCGGCACCGCCCCCAACGGACAGGGTGTCGGCCCCGGGGTGCGCATCCAGAATCCGGGCACCGAGTTCAACCTGATCCAGGGCAACTTCATCGGTACCAACGCAGCCGGGACCGCGGCCATCCCCAACTACAACGGGATCGAGATCCTCAACTCCGCTCACAACAACTTCATCGGCCACCCGCTGGTACCCGAGGCGCAGAACCTTATCCGGTTCAACCTCAACGACGGCGTCCGCCTTGGACCGAGCCCGTTCCCGCTGCCGGCCCCCGCAGGCAGCCTGCTGCCCCAGGGTACCGACACTGAGGTGTTCGACTACTTCGAGGCAAGAGCCCTGAACGCCCAGGACCCGGCCTTTCCGCTGATCGACTACACCACCCGCGACGCCCGCACGGACGTGTTTACTGAGCTCGGCGCCGGCGTCCGCGGCTCACGGCTGATCCTCCGCGGCTTCGGCTTCACACCGGTGGTGTCGGTGACGGTCGGCGGGGTGCCTGCCGAGTTTCGCGCGGTCTCGGACTCTGAGCTGGAAATCATCATTCCCACTGACGCGGGCCCACAGCTGCAAGCGGTGGTGGTCCAGACCCCCGAGACCCAGTACAACTCGGCCGACCGCAACGAGTTCTTCCGCGTCCTGCCCAGCCCGACCCCGATCTTTGACGACTTCTTCCCGTTCCTGGACCCAGTGGGCAACCCGATTACCCAAGTGAGCCGCGGTGAGGAGTTCCTGCTCAACGGCTTCGGCTTCCTGAGCGCCTCGCAGGTGCTGGTCGGCAACGTGCCAGCCGAGTACGAGATCCTCAACGACTCGGCCGTCCGGGTGCGGGTGCCCAACGCGGCAGTCCAGGGGGCCAACCAGATCACCGTTCTGGTCCCCGGGAGTGACCCGGCGGTGTCGCCGACCACCCTGAATGTGATGCAGACCCAGGCGCCCTCGATCCTCGCTCTGTCGAGCACACTCGGGTCGGTTGGCACCCGGCTAACCATCTACGGCCAGAACTTCTTTGGTGCCACCGAGGTGCGCTTCAACGGTGTCCCGACCACAGAGTTTACTGTCGACCAGACGACCGGGGGCATCCGCATCGACGTGACGGTCCCGGTCGGGGCGACCACCGGGTTGGTATCGGTATTGACCCCGGGCGGGCTCGCTGTCAGCCAGGAGACGTTCAGCGTGACCGGGAGCGTGGTCCCCGAGATCACCAGCTTCGACCCGGGCGGGTTCGTCATGGAGCGGATCGGCATCACCGGCTCGGGCTTCCTGGGCACTCAGGACGTGCTGTTCAACGGGGTGCGCGCCCTCGAGGTCGAGGTAGTCAACGACAACCGCATCGAGGTGGTGGTCCCCGCCGGGGCCAGCTCCGGGCCCCTGACCGTGGTCACCCCGGGCGGCTCCACCAGCACCGCCGGGGTTCTGCGCGGCGACTTCGTCGTGCTGGAGGAGGCGGGGCTGTTCGTCGAGTCGCCGATCAGCCCGGTGCCCAGCACCTTCGGGCCCAACCTGCCCAACCCGCTGCCGAGCTTCGGTCCCGACCAGGACGCCCAGGGGCCGGTGGGCAGCCTGCTCACTCTGGTGATGGAGAACTCCTTCACCGTGCGGGCCGTGCACTTCGTCGAGGAAGGTGACCTACTGTTCAGCACTTTCGACGACACGGTGGTGTCCGTCGAGCGGTTCGACCCGCTCACGAACCCCCGCGGCTTCGACTACATCCCGCCGAGCCCCACGGTCCCGGCCCGGATCCTGGTCGAGGTCCCCGACAACGTCGCCCTGGGCGAGAACCTGATCATCGTCGAGACGGTGGGCAACCCGCCAGCTGCCCGCGACTTCCGCCCCCGCCCGCCGTTCTTCGATGACCCCGCGGAGCCGGGTAACCCCCGCCGCTACGGGTCGACCGAGGTCACCTACTTTAGCCCGCCGATCGATGCCGAGTTGGTCAACCTGATCGACCCGCCGATCCCGTACCTGATCGGCGACGAGACCCTACCCACCGACGAGTCCGTGTCGTTCACCTACGGCGCTCGCTTCCGGGTCACTCCGAACCCACGGGCCACGATCACCAGCTTCAGCGACAACTTCCTGGCCGACGGGCCGACCGCCGGCATACGGGGGACCGAACAGTACCCGGGCTACTTCGCCTCGATCCCTGGGACCGAATCGGGACAGCTGTTCGAGCTGTTCGACCTGTACAACGGCAGCAACCCGTTTGGCGGCGGCCCGGTGCCCGGGATCGTCCGGGTCCAGGGCGGCGGCTTCCTGGGTGCGACCGCCGTGCGGATCGGTGGCGTCGACGCCGACATCTTCTCCGTGGAGAGCGACTCCGAGCTCTACTTCGTCGTCCCGACTGACGCACCCGCGGGGGCGCAGCTGATCGAGATCCTTACCCCCGGCCCGGGCCCGTTCGAGCCGGATCAGGTGGTGGTCAGCGGCGCGTCCTACACCATCCTGGACAGCCCGAACCCGACCTTCGACGTGATCAGCGCCAGTTCTGGGCTGATTGGCTCGTTCGTCGACATCGACGGCACCGGCTTCACCGGCACCAGCCGCGTCTCGATCAACGGCGTGGATGCCGAGTTCCAGGTCCGCCGTGACGACCTGATCCGCGTCCGGGTGCCGTTCACCTTCGGGACCGACGGCTTCCTCGTCGAGACCCCCGGCGGGACGGTCCAGACTACCGACTTCACCGCCATCGGCGGTGTCCCCGACGGAGAGCCGACCGTGGCCATGAACAACCCGATCGTCGACTTCGACGATGACACGGGCACGGCCAACGGAGCGCCGATCGCCGGCGGCCTGGTCGGCCAGCGCATCCGCATCTTCGGCACCAACTTCTTCCCGGCCCATGTCATCCCAGGCGCGGTCACCTTCCAGGGACCGGGCAACGAGCGGATCCCTGCCGAGAACGTTGTGGCCATCAACAACGGCACCCTCGAAGTCACGGTCCCCGAGCGGGCGGACGACGGGGGCATCTTGATCATGTACAACAAGATGAACATGGTCATGACGCCCAACTTCGACGTCATGGACGAGGAAGACCCCCAGGCTTTCTTCTTGGCTACCAGCCTGGAAGGCCAGCCAGTCAACATCCAGGTCTCTGCCAACGCCATCTTTGAGAACGGCAGCGACGTCCCCTTCGACCGCAGCATTGACTATTTCACCGGCCTGGAAACCCCGGTGGAACCGATTTACCCGCCGGCCGCTGGCAACGACCTGCTCGACCTTGATACCGAGGTGTTCGACTCACAGTTCACCTTGAGCGGCGGGCCCAACCGCGGTCAGAACTACCCCCTGTTACAGGTGGTCCAGTCGGCGATCGACCGTACAGTGTTCCCCACCGCCCTGGTGAGCCAGCCGTTCCGGGAATACCGCATCGACTTCTACGAGAACTCCGCGGACGCGTTTGCCCTCAACGCCAACATCACCGAAACCTTCCTGGGCTCGATCTTCATTCAGACCGACGACGAGGGCTTCGGCTCCGGGCTGTTCGTCCTGCGGGCCGAGGATTCCCCCGACGGCGCGCCGCTCGACCTGGGTACGCAGATCACCGCGGTGGCCACCGACTTGACTCCCGGTAGCACCACCGGGATCAGCGGGCTGACCCAGCAGGTCATCGAATCGCCGCGAGGCGACGGGAGTTCGCGGGTGTCGGTGTCGCAGGCTGTCGACCCGGCAACTGGCGGCATCACCGGGTTCAAGTTCTTCGACGAGAACGGGGACGGCTTCCTTGACCCGGGCGAGCCGGGCTTGGCCGGGGTGAGCATCGAGCTGGATCTGGACGATGACGGTACGGTCGATGCCACCCAAGTCACCAACCAGAACGGGGCCTATACCTTCACCATGGCCACCCTCGGCGGGCTTGGGTTGCCCAACGGCACCCACCGGGTTACCGAGGTGGTCCCGCCCGGGCTCGAGCCGTCCAACCCGGTCTCGGGCTCCCAACTGGTGACCATCATCAACGGCGAGGTGCAGACCGACGTCAACTTCCTCAACCGTGAAGGGAACGAACCTCCGGTAGCCGTGAACGACTCCTTCGCCACCCCGTTCAACGTGCCGCTGGTGATCGCCGGCCCGGGTATCTTGGGTAACGACACCGATCCTGAGGGGGACCCGCTGTCCGTGGCCTCCCCCGACGCCATTGCTTTGCTGACTGGAGAGGGGACGCTCACCGTCGGCTTCGACGGCGGGTTTACCTACACCCCGACCTCCGGCTTCTCCGGCACCGCGTCATTCGAGTACCAGGCCACTGATGGCAACGGGCTGAGCAACATCGCCACCGTCTCCATCGAAGTCTTCCCCGAGGGAATGACTCCGCCTGGTTTCCCGGTCGCCAACGATGATAGTTTCACCACCGAAAGTGGACAAACTCTGTCCCCTGAGGCTCCAGGCATCCTGGCCAATGATACTGATCCCGATGGCGATCTGCTGATGGTCTTCAGCCCGATGGGGATTACTCTGACTCAGGGTGAGGGAACCCTGGTGGTCAACGCCGATGGCTCATTCACCTATACCGCTCCGGTCGACTTCACCGGCACTGCGGCATTTGAGTATCGAGTCACCGACGGGGCCAACACCAGTTTCCCGGCCAACGTGACCATCGAAGTCTCGGAGCCTGGTACGGCAACGCCGACGGCCAACAATGATGAGTACAACACGCCTCAGGATACGACACTGACCATTGCCCCATCTGGCATCTTGGCCAATGATACCGACCCCAACGGGGATCCGCTCAGTGTCTTTAATCCGACCGGCATTACACTCGTCAGTGGTCAGGGGACTCTGACGGTCAATGCCGATGGTTCGTTTACCTATATTCCATCGCCTGGGTTCATTGGGATCTCCACCTTCCAGTATCAGGCGACCGATGGCTCCAATGTCAGTAATGTGGCGACGGTGACGATCAACGTCACGGAAGTGACCCCGATCACCACTGCCCCGATCGCTTATTTGGCCAATGGAGGAAGTGCCGGGGATGTCTCGATCTACGGTGCGGATCAGAATGGTATTTCGTTCTTGCAAAATACCATCCAGCCTTTAGGTGCCTTCCCGGGTGAGGTCCGCGTCGCGACCGCAGATGTCGATGGTGATGGGGTGGTCGACATTTTGGCTGCCGCAGGTCCGGGAGGTGGGCCGCGGGTTACCGTGCTGGATGGCAACTCGGGGGCCGTTCTGCGTGACTTCTTCGCTTACGAAGACAGCTTTACCGGTGGCATCTACATCGCGGCTGCCGATCTCAATGATGATGGCTTCGGTGACTTTGTGGTCGGGGCCGATCTGGGAGGTGGGCCGCGAATCCGGGTGTTTGATGGCCGCACCAACTTGATCCTTGGGGACTTCTTCGCCTACGAATTGACTTTCACCGGTGGAGTCCGGGTTGGTATCGCCGACTTTAATAACGATGGCACCCCGGACATTGTGGCCGGGGCGGGCTTCCTCGGTGGTCCACGCGTCACCGTCTTTGACGGAAATGATCCGACCGGAAATACCCGACTCGCGGACTTCTTTGCCTTCGAGGCCACCCAGCGTGATGGTGTTCATGTCGCCGGAGGCGATGTGAACGGGGACGGCTTCGACGATCTGATTGTCGGGGCCGGTCCTGGTGGTGGCCCGCGGGTTCGCGTCTTCGATGGCCAGGTCGGTTCGCTGATACCCAACAATCCTCCGGAGTTATTTAACTTCTTCGCCTTCAACCCGAATGGCCGACCGGGGGTCCGGGTTGCTGCGGAGGATCTGAACAACGATGGCCTCGACGATATCATCGTTGGCCAGGGGCCAGGTGAAGGAAACCTGATCCGGACTTATGACTCGGCCACGTTTTCGATGGACGGTGAGCCGACCCTCATCGAGGAGTTCTTGCTCGCTGATTCAGCATTCAGTGTCTCGGGCGTCTGGGTCGGCTAATTGGATGCCACCCATGCCAGCATGGTCTCGGGTTGGCATGGTATCTCTTTTCGCATCAGGGGCCTTGATCAGGGTCGTCATCTTCGGACTCTCCCGCCCCGGCGAGTCCATTCTCCTCTCAGATCATGTTGAGTGCATCATCCCCTCAAGTGGTTCAACCGCTTGAGGGGGGGCTTCTTTACGCAACCCTGCTGTGCATGACTTCGCGAGGTCGTTGCCTTTGCATGTAGGGATAATAGAGTTAAACATATGCACGCTTAGCGGTTCTCCTTGCGTTCGTGTGATGATGCAGCCGCATGACTTCGGATTTCTTTACGTAAGTGAGAGATCAGCTGTGGCGAAGAATGTCTTGATTCGTGCGTGCCCTTCACTCGACAGAGTGACCTGGTGGCGTGGCTGGGGACCGCTCGTCGTGCTCCCGACCGCGGTGTTGCTGTTCCACCCTCCGCGCTGGCCTCCATGGGCGGTGATGTGGCTATTGGCCTTGGGCATTTTTGCAGGGTGTAAATGGCTTACGTGGCGACGAACTCCGTTGATCGGTGTATCTTTTCGCCGGCAGCTGGCTTACCTGGTAGCGTGGCCTGGTCTAGATGCCAACCGTTTCTTGGATTCAGCTTCGTCTGTTCAATCTCCGCCTCCCTCGTGGGGCGAGTGGATCTTCGCGCTAGCAAAGCTAGGGCTGGGTCTTGGGATCCTCTATGGCTTGACTCCGTTGTTGCCAGAAACCGATCCCTACTGGGTCGGCTGGGTGGGGATGATCGGGGTGGTGATGGTTCTGCATTTTGGCCTGTTTCACTTGCTCTCTTGTGCTTGGCGTCGGGAAGGAATCCAAGCTCGACCTCTCATGCAGTGGCCATTGCTTTCGGTGAGCCTAAGCGAGTTTTGGGGACGCCGCTGGAATACGGCTTTTCGCGATCTCACTCATCGGTTTCTGTTTCGACCCCTAAGCTCCCGACTGGGCGCCCGGCAAGCAGTTCTGGCCGGGTTTCTTTTCAGTGGCCTCGTCCACGACTTGGTGATCTCGGTTCCGTCGGGAGGCGGATACGGTGGCCCGACGGCGTATTTTCTGTTTCAGGGTGTCGGCATCCAGGCCGAGCGGAGTCGGTTGCTGCGGCCGTTGAGGCTTGGTGTTGGCTGGACAGGTTGGCTGTTCACCATGACGGTTCTGCTGGCTCCGGCGGGTTTATTGTTCCATCGGCCATTTGTTCTGCATGTGGTGGTGCCATTCTTGCAGGCGATCGAGGCAATCCAATGACCCGGGAAATGTTAACCCAGCTGGTCTTCCTGGCGGGGGTCGGCCAGTGCAGCATCCTGATCGCTTCGGCCTTAGTTCCCTTTCGACTGAACTGGCGCACAGAGCTGGCATGTTTATCGCAACTACATCGTCAGATGTACTGGGTTTATGGCGGTTATGTGGTGCTCTCGATTGTGGCATTTGCTTTCATCAGTTTGAGCCATGCCGATGAGCTGACCAGCGGTTCCGGTTTGGCACGGGCCTTTTGTGGTTATGTGGCAGCGTTCTGGGGCATACGCTTGGGGCTCCAGGCCATCTTTGACGTTCAATCGCATCTGACCACCTGGTGGCTCAAGCTTGGCTACCATGGGCTGACCGTTCTGTTTTTGCTGTTCACGCTGATTTACGGATGGACTGCACTCGGGCCGATCCACGAAGTCCCGTAAGCTCAGAGGCACAAAGGAGTGCACATGCACGATCTAGTACCGTGGATTTGGGCTGCGGGCGTGCTGCAGGCATTGATCGCGTTTGCCAATCTCCCGGCGATCTGGCTGTTTGGCTATCGTGACGCCGTGCGGGCGATGCCCGCACACATTGCCGAGGTATTTATCGTCCAGAACATCTTTATCGTGTGGACCGTCCTTGGCATAGCCTTGTTGTGTCTGATCCAAGCAAATCAGTTGGTCGGAGGGAGTCTTCTGGGCCGGGGCCTCTGCGCTTGGCTCAGTTTGTTTTGGGGATCCGTCTTGGCTTTCAAGTATTTTATTATGACCGTGGATTGAGGCGACGCTACTGGGTTTTCGACGGTTTGTTTTTGGCCACCTTCGCCTATCTGTTCCTCATATTGGGCATCGCTGCGTTAGGAGTGAAGATGCCCGATTGAATCGCTTCGGTGAGCATAGCTGTTTGGTTTAGTCGGCACATGTCTGCATATAACGAATGCTGTCGCGGGCAATTGTTTCGGGGTCGGGGGTGTAGTCGAACACCTCCACCGAGATCCAGCCGTCATATTGGATACGCTTGAGCGCAGCGAAGATCGGCCGAAAGTCGACCGCGCCAAAGCCCGGACCACGCAAGTTCGGGTCGTTGGCATGAAAGTGGGCCAGATGGCTTTGATGTTGTTCGATCAATTCAGGGATCGGGATCGCCTCCGAAGCCATCGCCTTGACATCCAGATGCAGCTTCACCTGCGGATGGCCCAGGCGTTCGATCAAGTTGACCGTTTCCGCGGCGGTTTGCAGGAAGTCTGCCTCTTTTGGCGAAAGCGGTTCCAGGCAAAGCAGAACCCCTGTTTGCTCCAGGGTCTTCAGGCAGTACGACAGGGTATCCAGGGCATAATCTTCTGCTTGCTCTCGGCTAGCTCCCTCAGGAATCCGTCGTTGTTGGGGAGAGCCTAGGACCAGGATGTTTCCGCCGAGTTCCTGGCAAGCCTGGGCCAGATCGCAAAAGTACTGGCCGGTCCGTGCGCGGACCTCGGGCTCAGCGCTGGTTAGCTGCAAGCCTTCGGTTTTGGCCAGCAGCCAGTGCAGCCCGAGAATGGTCAACCCATGCTCACTGGTCTGTTGGCGGAGCTGGCGGCGCTGTTCGGCCGTTACATCGGTGATTCGTGGTGCGAGGGTAAATGGCGCGATCTCTAACCCTTGATAGCCCAGCTCGGCCACCTGAGCGCAGATCCGCGTGTGTTCCCAGTTGCCAAAGGTTTCATTGCAGATGGCATAACGCATGGTAAAGAGCCGTTTCGCAGTTCCGGTCGGTCAAAGCAGAAGGTGCAAGTTTTCCTGCCATGATCCTTGTGGGGGGGGCCAAGTATACCTCACAGCAAGTTATACGAGATGGGGTTTATCCTGGAGAGTAGCAAGGCGGAATGGAACGTCCGCCCGTGGTTTCGAGGTCAGTTGCCAGGGCTTGGTTCCTCTTCCAGGTCGGCAAACAGCCTGGGGAGACTGGTGATGTCGGCCCCGAGATTGTCCGGGTCGAGGTTGGTTTGGTCGAGGGAGGAACGACTCATGGGATTGAGGCTGGCGATACGAAACTCCTCGGCGCGGATATTGGTTAAAGGCTGGCCGGGCACCGGTCGGACGGCAAAGCGGGGCTCGGCAAACGGGCGGCCTGCCTCGAGAGTAAAGGCCAGCCAGCTTGCTTGATCATACGGCTTCAAGGGGATGCCACTTTCGCGAGCCTGGATTTCTACAAGCGGTTGCATCGGATCAAAGCCATAAAGATTATTTTGCGCTCCTGCCCAGCTCAAGATTCGCTGCTCACGTAGACTGGTTTCCGAGGGTAAGCCCTCCAATCGCACCAGGGAAAGGGGATAGGGACCACCAGGAACAAACACACAGTTCTTCGGTTCCACCCGGGTGGGCACGAGGCCAAGTCGGTCCGGCATCTCAATCGAAGGGGTGCTGGCTTGCAGATGCAGGAAATGTTCGCTCAGATAGGTGGTCAACCGGTCGAGGTAGATTGAACTGGACCCGGCGATCTCTTTAACCCCCGGCGCGATTTCAATCAAGGTTCCATCAAGCACGACAAGGGCATTGTCGATGTCGAGTTCGAATGGCCTACTCGGGTTAACGGTGAGTAAATCGCCTTTCCCACGCACCCAACTATTTTCTAACTTCAGTCGGGGGGTGGGCAGGAGCTCTGCAAACTGAGGCACCATTTTTTCCCGGGCGGGGTCGGTGATGTGGGCAACGCTCAAGCGGACTTCGCCCCGTTCCTCGAGCGTAATCACGCAGTCGCGAAAGTTACAAGTTCCGCCCAGCATGGTGACCAGCGAACGTGACTCTTCGCCGCGGTTGGGGCGCGTCGGCAACTGGAATTGCACGCCGGCAAAGGTCAACTGGCCGGCTTGCATCTTAAACATCGCATCGTCGGTTTTCAGGGACTCATCAGGGACTAACACTGGACGGTAACCTTCGAATGGTCTGATGGTGAGCTCGAGGTTCTTAGGCGCGGTCAGATCGGTCGGGGAGACGCGAATGGGTCCGTTCGCCTTGATGAGCAACTCATCGCCTGGCTTTAGGTTCGGGATGGCCTGATCGAGCCGCGTGTAGAGTCCAGGTGGAGCGGTTTGGTCGGCTGGGAAAGCGGGATCCCAGATTTTTTTATGTTCAGCCCGGATGTGTGCGGGCTCTGGGGGTTGCAGCGGATAGAGATATTGGCTGACCCCCAAAAAACGTGTCACCCCCATGACCTCTTGTGGATCACGCACGCGCAGTTCCGGGGCCGTATCATCGCTTTTGAATGCCTCCGCGGCATCGTCATGAAGGGTCACCAGGGGTTCGGAATCACTCCAAGGCGAGCGAGTTAGCCGTTGGGCGGTTTGGTCACGAAAGACCGGGTGCGTTTGCTCGAGGCACTCGGCAATCGAGATACTCCGGAGCTCATCACGATAAGCCAGGATCTGATGGTAGCCATTCGCGTTCTGGTCATCCCGATTTCGGAAAATAGTTTCGCTGGATCGATTGCCATGCTGTCGAATGATCACAGGATTCGGGGGCCTGCTTCGAGGGCGTGTCCCCGGGAACGCTTCTGGTGGCTCCAAGGCAGAGAACAAGCAGGCACTCGCCTCCATCCAGCAGGGAACGTCGGAAGCAATATCGATCACCGCAGCAGAATGATCGGCCTGGAATAAGACCGCCACATGATGGAGCTCAAGACGAGGTCCGTTGAGCATTGGCTCGATACTACCGGGCTCGCCGCGAATACGCCAAACCGTTTGATGAGGGGCAAAGGCGCAATCATGGCTTCGCACGGTCATACCACCGCTGAGTTGGACCGCAACGCTTCCTGGAGCAAAGTAACATTCGGTCAAGGTCAAGGTCGGATCGCCCCGCAGCCCACTGGGAGCACGACGGCGGATGGACAAGGCTGGGCTGCCCATCAAAGGAGTACCCAAGGTCGTGAACCGACAGCCCTTGAGGGTCACCTGGTCGGCATCAAGTAGACTCAGTGCAGCCAGCTCACGTTGGAAGGGGTCAACGATGCCGGTCGGAGCTTCCAACATGAACTGCAGATGCCGCAGAGTGATCTGAGTAGGGCGGTCATCCTGAACGGCTTTCGGTCGCAGAGTCAAGGTGCCAGAACGGGGCGTTTCCCCATCATCCAGGGGAGCGTAACCAAGTTTGATGGTTGGGGGTTGTTTGGGATTGAGGGCACTGAGGGTCAGCTTGTGGCCGGTGAATAAGGCCGCGGGAGGAGCTCCCGAAGTGGTTGGGAGTGTCAGGTCGTAACTGGGTCCGGTGAGGACAATCTCGGCCTGTGGCTGCTTGAGCAACTCGAGCAACTCTTGAGTCGTGGCAGCCTGTTGGATGGGAACTTCGGTCAGTTCAGGGGTCGACGCATCGTCTTTGGCCTGGGCAACGATCGGATCCTGGCGAGGGACTTGCGGCAGCGTCTTGGCGAGCGGTGGCTCCGGCCAGAGTGGCTCTGCAGTCGGTGCGAACTGGTCGTCTTGGAAATTCCACCAACCCAGAAAGATCGACAGCACGCCAAAGAACAGGACGACGGTCAACACCAGGCTGGTCAATCGAGGCGGGTTAGGTAATGGCGAATCGCCCAGGTAGGCCGTACCCTCAACGAGCTCACTCGGTAACGAGTCGGCGGGCAGCTGATATTTTCGAGCCAGTTGGGCAAGGTGTTGAATCAGATGTTCCGGGTTTTGATAACGCTGACGCCGATCTTTGGCCATCATCCGCGCCAACACTGCGGTGAGATCATCAGGGATAAGTGGGTTGAGCTGCCGAGGATCGAGCGGCTGAACGTGTTGATGATGATGCAGCTTCTTGGCCGCGGTCCCTTCAGGCACTGGTGGTTGTCCAGTGAGGACGTGGTAAAAAGTGCAACCCAAGGAGTACATATCACTGCGAATGTCGGCCTGCCGTGGCTCGATCGCTTGCTCAGGCGAGATATAGTCGAAAGTCCCCAAAGTAATGCCTGACTGGGTCACCGCTCCATTGACCGTTTGCGGTCCCAGATTGCGGGCCAGCCCCATGTCGACAATTTTGGCACGACCTTGGGGGGTGACAATGATGTTGGATGGTTTAATGTCACGATGGACCACGCCCCGCGAGCCAGCGTGGGCCAGGCCGATCGCTACCTGAAGCATGTAGTGAATGCATTCTTCGACCGGCAGACGGCCGCGGCGTTCGAGCATGGTCCGGAGGTTTTCCCCCTCAACAAATTCAAAGGCGATAAAGTGGAGGCCTTGGTCTTCGCCACAGTAATAGACCCGCGCGATATTCTCGTGATCCAGCCGAGCCGCCGCCCGAGCTTCCTGCTTAAAGCGGGTGACATGCTCCGGATCGATGGCCATCTCCGGCGGAAGAATTTTCAGGGCAACAATACGGCCCAAATCGAGATCGGTCGCCCGGATCACCGCGGCCATGCCGCCGATGCCGATCGGTTCGATCAGCTCAAAATGGCCGAGCCGGCGACCCCGTAAGTTCTTGCCCAGATGGGAATCCGGGCCAGTGCTTCGCGGGGGGTGACTGGAAATAATGGTCGGCGAATCGTCGGTGTCGGCACCGGCCAGCTCTAGTGCCTCTGCAGAGATGAGCTGGGGATCTTGACAATGATCCGCGGTTGAGTCGGGATCGCGTTCCCGTGGCCTTGGCTCGGCGCCGGCCTGGTTGGCCTGGCCATGCTTCGATGGAGGTGGTCCAGGAGCAGGCACAGCCGGATCCGCATCTTCCGCACGCCGTCGTTGCCGCGCGGAAGATCGCCCCGAGTTACCGGGTGTCGCGGGTGTTGTCATGCATTCCACCGACTGCTTCGAGAAGAGGAAGCCGCCTGGCATGCGGCGAAGGAGGGTCGATCCTTCGGCCAATCCCAGGGACAACGCGACGGGTCCGTCCGGCTGAACATCGAGAAGCGCACCATCCTTGGAAAAAACCGTTCAACCAACTTGAGCTGGTCGAGCATGTGAGGAACGAGAACATTCCTCACTTAGCAACTATAGCCTTTCTGCAAACCAAGTGTCAATTGAGCACCCCGTTCCCCCGTTCGAGAGTTGTTGCCCTGCGTCGCTCCTGAACCTCGGGCCTTTAACGATGGCGAAACGCGTTGAGGACGGCCTCTTCGGAAAAACCGTTGGGCACACGACCCTCTGACGCATAAAGGTAGACACCCGCCAGAAAGATTTGTTGCAGCGTGCTAAGCAGAATACTCAACCCAAGCAAATAGATCACGCCCAGTCCAATTCCGACAAACTGGACCACTTGGTTTTGCAGGTTCGCGCCGAGCATGATCCCGCCGATTATCAAGGCAATCCCGGGCAGAATGAGCAGCAGATTGATCAGCCCCAACGAAAAGTTCCCGGTGAGTGCCTCTCCCCAGGTTCGCCGTAACAGGGCGGTCGACCGCTTGACCGCGGTCACCGGGCCCACTTGCTCCACGGCGAGAATCGGCACCACAAAGTAGGTGACCACCGACCAAGCCATACCGATGAGACCGACCACAAACCGACCAAGGGCTTCAAAGCGTTCTTCCAGAAGGCGCAAGATCATGCCGACCGAGGCAGCCACCAGGGCCCAGGCTGCGATCTGAGGCAGACGCGCGCTGGCAGCACGTAAACCATCCCCCAGGGTCGGATCGCCCCCTTTGAAGCGAATAATGGCACAGGAGACCAACGCCACATTAAAAAACACGATCACGAAGTAGCTGGCAAAATAAAACAGAAACATCAGCCCATAAGCGACATATTGTTGCCAGGGCTGGTCCCCTGCTTCGGCTTGTTCTGCCAGTGCTGCCGCTTGGTCGGGATTCGCTGAGACCAGGGCGATGATCGGCAGCAGAAACGAGGCAAGCACAAGGAGGCAGGCAATCCCACTAAAGACCGGAAACCACAACAGTTCTTTGTCCAACTTCAACACTTGCCAGCTTTGCTTGAGCAATTCCCAGCCACGGGCCATACGGTCAAACATGTCGTCTCCTCTGGGTTGGTCGAACAACACCCTGTTTCTGCGAAAGGAACAACCCGAGCGAATGCCCATCAAAAGGTGTAGCTATGACAGCAGGAGGATGGGCGATCCTCGTATAGGTACGTACAAATTGGAGCATGCATGCGGCAACGCGTCAAGATTGATCCCCCATTCTGGGATGAGCGTGCAGCAGCTTACAACATGGCTCCTTCCCCAGGATAATCCGCATCCGGACGCTGGCGCTCCTCCTTCCAGGGATCCCCCTGGAAATGGTAGCCGCCGTTTTCAAAGCGTTCCCAGTAGCCGGGCTGTAAATCCGACAGGAGTTCGATGCCGCGGACCCATTTCGCGCTCTTCCAGGCGTAGTACTTGGGCACGACCAGCCGTAGTGGCCAGCCATGTTCGGGCATGAGATCTTCGCCGTTATGCCGGTAGGCGAACAGACAATCCTCATCCAAAAACGCTTCCAGAGCAAGCGGGGTGGTATAACCGTTCTCGGCATGGACCATCACGTACTTGGCCTCCGGCTGGACGCGGACTTGTCGCAGAACCTCGCGGGTCGGCACGCCTTCCCAAAGGTTGTCCAACTTACTCCAGCGGGTCACACAATGCATATCGGCCAGTACGGTGGTTTTGGGTAGAGTCATGAACTCGGCATAGCTGAAGCGTTTGGGTGCATCAACCAGGCTTGGAAAGATATAAAAGTCCCAGTTCGCCGGATCGAAGCGGGGAATCGGCCCGACATGAAGGACCGGCCACTTGCGGGTCAGGACTTGCCGAGGCGGTAGCCGCTGTTCCCGCTGGGTGTCCGGGGAAATGATTTCTGCGGAACGATTCGGTTGTTCGCTCATGAGATGCACTCGTCTTAGTAATGCGTTCCTCGGTTTCGCACATGAATCATTGGCTTGCCTGGTTGAGGCAGGTCGCCAGACACAATTTCACCAATCACCAAATCATGATCGCCGGCTGGGAGGCGACTACGGAGTCGGCAACGCAAAATTGCCAACGCCTCGGGGATCTCGGGAGCCTCCCCCTCGGGACGGTGGACGTGCACACCTGCGAAGGCGGGTTCGTTGGGGGCAAAACCCTGACCAAAATGCTTGACCAGATGGGTCTGCCCCTCGGCCAGGACATGGACAGTAAAGGCACAACCTTCGCTCAGCAAGGCGGCCAGACCGCGGCCCGGTTTGACCGCCAGACTTAGGCAGGGTGGGCGGAAGGAACACTGCTGAATCCAACTCGCTAGCATGCCAGTTTCTTGCGTGCCCTCACGAGCAGTCACAATAAACATTCCGCTGGGGATGCGGCCTAAGGGAGCGGTCCAGGTGGTGGTCTCGTCAGTTGGCGTACTCATGGATGCGTTACCTCGTCGATGGTGTGGCCTCCGCGGCCAGGGCACGTTCCAAGCGTGCTCGAATGGCGGCCGGATCGACCGTGTCCCCCTCCCAGCGATGCAGCAGCCGGCCGGTCCGATCAAACAGAAAGACACAGGGAACTTCCTCAAGCTGCAGCTTGGGTTGCCAGGTGGCCGGAGGATCACGCAGTTGGACATGCAAACCCTCGGCTGCTTGCTGACGCAAAAAGTCGAGGGCCCGCTGACGGGCAGCCGGATCGTGTGGATCGTCGAGATTGACCGAAACGACCGACACCCTCTGAGCTTTGTGGGCTTTCTCCAACTGCTGCAACTTGATGAACACTCGTTTGCATGGTAGGCAGGCATCAAACCAGAAGTCGACCAACAGGTACTCGCCTCGACGCTCGCGAACCATTTCGGCCAGCTCACCATAGGCAACTCGGCGTAGGTTCGGCGAAGGAGACGTTTGCGCTGCCAGTGGGGTGAGGGGGAGCAACACCATGACGATCGCAAACCAGGCCTTCATACACGCTTCCTCCGAGATTTGACGGGAGGGGTTAGAACAGCCGGACGCACGCAGTGAATTGCCCTACGTCCAAGGGCGTCTGGGCAGGCACGATGGCATAAGCGCCCGGTGAGGCCGCACTATCGAGGATTAGGTGGCACGGCGAGGGTTGGTCATAGCCCGCATCACAGGGGATATGGCCTGTAATCAACCAGTCGGCATTGACCCGTTCTAGGAAGGACTGCACATTCTCCGGACTCACATCGCGTCCCCAGACCAGCGAATGGGCCATCCCACCCGGTTGATAGGCCTCCAGGGAGAGATCGTCTGCGCAAAGACGACGCAGGTCAAAGCTGTCCAGTCGCCGCGCTGCGGGCACCGTATGACATAACCACACCCGATTGGGCGTCCGCAACGCCAGGGGCAATTCGGCAAAAATGGACTGGTAAGCGGCTTCAATTTCGGCGGCACGGCGACCATAGGCAGTGGCAATTCCTTCGGAAAACAACGCATTCAGATCGAGATCCGACTTGGCGATCGGTTGCTCCGTCCACTGAGCGAGCTCATGGTTGCCCAACAAGTAATGCACTTGCTGGGGATACTGATGTTTCAAGGCGGCGTAAAGATCAACCATCTGATGCGACTTGTCGCCACCGGCCGGATAGCGAAACGGGCCGTGAATCAGTTCCTGCAGCACCAGGTGACGTCGCGGATGATTGCCGAGATCGGCTATCCGCATCAAGGTCTGGAAGTGCGGCAGTTGGCCGTGCAGGTCTCCGGCCACGACCAGGTCATCGACCGCTTGCAAGGTAATGTGGCGTCCGGCCCGACCTGCTGTGGCCCGGCAAGCTTGCCGGGCCAGGTCGAGGGTACGCAGCAAACGGTCTGGGTCTGGCATAGTCTTTCGAAACGCGGTTCCAGGTGGTCTAAGGGCTCAAACATTGCTTATCCTGGCTGGAGGACGTCCCAGCGTCAAGCCAGCAGCCTACTCTTCTTCCGGCGGATCCGAGTCAATGTTCCCGGTGCGGAATCGACTCAGCTGGCGTTGATAGTAGCGATTGTCCCGATCCATCTTGAGGCAGCGTTGCATTTCCGCAATCGCCTGGGCTTGTTCACCTCGACGGAAGTGCACCTCCGCGAGCGTGTCGCGATAACCAGGCCGCTCGGGCTCCAGCGCCACGGCTTTACGTGCGTGCTCCAAACCCTGATCCAGATCGCGGCGGCAGCCGGCGGCCAGCCAGGCCACCGCGTTATGGGCAAAAGCACTCTCGGGATGATCCTGGCACAGCTTGGCGTACGTATCGGCCACCCGGCGATAGACACGCTGTGCATCCGCCTGCCGCTCACGCTGATCGAGTTCGGGGACCACCGCGATGGCCAGATCCAGATTTCCCGGCATCACCTTGAGACTGGCCTCGATGCCCGCAATCGCGGCATCGAGCTTGCCAGCTTGCAGCAGCCCGCGTGCCCGATGGATGGCCACCGTTTGGGGCACACTCAAATAGGCTCTGGGTTCAATAAAGCGGGCCCCGGTCCGCATACAGCCTACCACCGACCGCTGATAGTAATCCGCCGCCTGGGCAAACCGTTGATCCCGAATGGCTTGGCGAGCCGCCCGGTTGAGAACGTTGCCCACGCGCCAATCGTTGTACCAGCCGGCGCGGAGGATGATGGCCATTTCTCGATCCGCTGCCTCGTCGAAGCCACGCTCGTCGAGCTCCCGAATGAACTCTGCACGCTGGGTCATATCCCCCAAGGGCAGCCAGTGGGAGAGATCCATTAGGCGTTGGCCTTCTTGACGATTGCCCGCCTCAGCCAACGCATGGCCATACAGGAAGAAAGCCAGCGGTTCGGCACGGCCGCTCTGCCAGGCTTGCTTGTAACGCTCAGCAGCCTCGCGTGGCCGGTCTTGCTTGAGTAAAAAGTCGCCCAGGCGAAGCCAATCCTGGGGGGTATCCGAACTTCGTGCTGCTTCCAGAAACGCTGCCTCGGCCTGAGCGTTCCGGCCGGCCGCCACATACACCTCCCCCAGTGTCCGTAAGCGGACTGGTTCTGGACGGATTCCCGTTTGCGGCAAATTCCCCAACCACGCTTCCAACTGGGCCCCGGCTTTGCCCTCCAGGAGATCGAGGACGCGGTGCAACAAGACGTTGGCGGATAGATCTGGATGGGCCTGGCGTAACTCTGCCCACAGGACATCGGCGTCCTCGACGTTGTCCTCGCCAACCAGCGGCTCGAAATAGTCCCGAAAGCCACCACGCACGCCATTTTGGCTGTGCTGGTTGGCAAGCAATGCGGCTTGGTCGATGGCCAGGTCGCGTAATCCCAGGCTTACCTCCGCTTTGAGCAGCTCCGTGGCCAACTCGTTTTGTCCCTGAGTGACCGCTCCTCCGAGCCGGGTAAAGATCTGAACTGCGGCATCACGCTTGCCCAACTGGTGCAACGCCGTGGCGCGACGTAGGTCTAGCGCATTCCGCTCGGTCGTATCGACCTGCTCGGTCCGCGCTTGTTCGACCAAAGCAAACGCTTCTTGGTAACGCATTTGCCGCACCAATAGCTCAAAGACAAAGCCCAAATCGCGACGATGGGTTTGCAACAACTCAATGCCCGAATGGGTGTGAGCATTGAGCAGTAATGCCTCTGCCAACAGGCGCAAGATCCGGGGATCTTCCGTGTTCAAATCAACTTCATTCTGAATGTCGCTTAGGGTCGCCTCGGTTTTGGCCGTCGACTCGGCCAATCGATGGTAGGCCAAGCGAACTCCCGGGAGGTTGGCACCGCCTCCGGCCAGTTCCGGGCGATCCAGTTCCGAGAGCAGCTTCCAGTTGCCTTCTTCCCACAACACCGCGTCGTAAAGCAGTGGGTTGGCAATCTCTTTGGCGAGCTGACGTGCCTGCTCCCAGTTGCCTTGGCTGCGGTGCAAACGCACGAGGATCTTCGCCAAGCGCGTTCGGTTCGCTTCATCCGGGCTGGTTTTCCACTTGGCGGTGTACTCGGCAATCGCCTCTTCGGTGGTGCCGGCCAGAAAATGAAATAGCGCGTAGTCAATCGCGGCCTGACCGGCGTTGCCTAATAGGCACATCTCCAGCAGGCTCTTCGCAGCGCTGCGATCGCCTCGTTCCAGCAACACCGGCAACTCGCTGCGCGCGGTTTCGATGAGTCGGCTGGAAATTCGCAATCGCTGCTCAGCGTTGTCGAGACGGGGCAGCAGCTTGCGTAAAGCCAACAACCCGGGAGTACCGAGCCGCATCAGCCGGGTTGCGGCTTCCTGCTTCTCGCTGTCTGCTCCGGCACGGAATGCCTCGATCGCTTCGCGGACCACGGCGGGTGTATCGGGGTAAATACCGCAGTCAAAGCGATCGAGGATGGCCTTCGCCCGTTGGGCAACTTCCGGATCGTTGCTGCGGGCTGCCTTGCGCAAGGCAGGTTCGGCAGCGCGGCCCGCTTCCCACAAGGTCTGTGAGGCTTTCTCGCGGACGCGAAAGCGGGGACTGCCAAGCCAGCCAATCGACTTGCTGATCTCGGCCTCGCTAATCGTTGCGTGTTTGACCGGGGGATTGGTCATTGGCGGAGGCGGTTGCGGATCGTCCGCTTGGCTCCCGGTAAAGCTTAGTCCGCTGAGCAACCCCGTCAGAATCCAGAGCAGCCGTTGCACGCAGGAATCTCCTTGCGATAGTCGCTGGGGTGGCGACTGAAAGGGGCGGGAGTGATGAATTCAGGCCAGTACCCGGGGAGGTGGCTTCCAAGTCTTGCTCCATCCTAAGAAGCCGTTGGCCTTGCGAGCAAGGAGAATTCTGTTTGCCAGCCCGCTCGCCCGAAAAGTACACTTGCACGCACACCACTTGTTGATCCAATGCCAAGGAGCTTACACGCGTGACTCTGACCGGACTGACCTTGCTGGCCTGGGGCATCCTGGCCGCGCCCAATGATACCAACCACGACTGGCCGCAATGGCGGGGCCCCAACCGGGACGGCGTTTGTACCGAGACCGGACTGCTGGCCACCTGGCCGGATGGCGGACCTCGCTTGCTCTGGAAGGTCACCGATCTGGGCGGTGGCTTCACGACCCCAGCGATCGCCGGTGGCCGCCTGTTCGGCATGAGCTACCAGGGCGATCGTGAGGTCGTCTGGGCCCTCGACGCCCGGACCGGGCAGCGGGTATGGACTACGCCGATCGCCAACAAGGGCAAGGCGGGCTACAACGACGGGCCCCGGTCCACTCCCACCGTCGACGGCAACCGACTCTATGCCGTCGGCATCAGCGGTGATTTGGTTTGCCTCGATGTGGCCTCCGGCAAGCTCATGTGGCGGAAAAACTTCCGCAAGGACTTCAATGGTCGCATGATGTCTGGCTGGGGCTTTAGTGAATCCCCCTTGATTGATGGCGATCGGGTGATTGTCACTCCCGGCTCTGATCAGGCCGCCATGGTCGCTCTGGACAAAAAGACCGGACGGCTGATCTGGCGTGCCCCAGTCCGCGACTGCGGTGGGGCCGGCTATGCCTCGGTCATGCCCGCCGAGGTCGGCGGCACCCGGTTGTATCTGACCTGGTTCGGCAGCGGTCTGATCGCCGTTCGCGCCCGCGACGGCAAATTCCTCTGGAAATATGACCGCGCCGCCAACACCACCGCCAACATCCCCACCCCGATCGTCAAGGACGAATACATCTTCTGCTCCACCGCCTACGGCGCCGGCAGCGCCCTGCTCAAGCTGGTCGCCGGTCCCGACGGAACGATCAACGTCGAGGAACAGTACTTCCTTAACTCTAAGGATATCCAGAACCACCACGGCGGCATGGTTCTGGTCGGCGACTACGTCTACCTGGGGCACGGGCACAACAATGGGTTCCCCCGCTGTGTCGAGCTCAAGACCGGCAAGCAAGTTTGGTCTGAAGATCGCGGCCCGGGCAAGGGATCGGCGGCCGTCCTCTTTGCCGACGGCAAGCTCTACTTCCGCTACCAGAACGGCGTTATGGCTCTGATTGACGCCAAGCCCGATGAGTGTGAGGTCATCAGCACCTTTGAACTGCCCGAGCAAAGCGGCCGCCCCAGCTGGCCGCACCCGGTCATCGCCAATGGGCGGCTATACATCCGTGATCAGGGGGTCTTGCTCTGTTTCAACCTGCGAGCGGGTCAGTAAGTCCACGCGATTATTGCCCCGCCGCCGCAGCATCGGTAAGGATCATGGACGAATCCGATCGGATTCGTCCAGCGGGAATACTGACATCGCCCTGAAGCAGCCGGGCCAGCATGGCGGCCTTATTGGCTCCGGTGATCAGCCAGAGGATCTCCCGAGCCCGGTTCAGGATCGGATAGGTCAGCGTCATGCGGCGTCGGCCCTGGTATTCTCCGCTGGTTATTGCCACATCGCGATCCTGCACCTCCAGAACCGGGTCGTCGGGGATCAGCGAGGCGGTATGCCCATCGGTACCCAAGCCTAAGTGCACCAGATCCAATACCGGCGGATCGCCAGCGACTTGCCTCAGCGTCTGCGCATAGGAGCTGGCCGCGGCGTCCAAGTCCGGCATCTCAACGGGCATGGCGAATACCTGTTCGGAATGCAGGGGCGTCTGATCGACCAACGTCGCACGCAAGTGGGTCAGGTTGCGCTCTGCAGCGTCCGCGGGAGCCACGCGCTCATCGACCTGGACGATGCGGAGTACCTCCCACGGTAGTTCTTGACCCGCCAGCAGCCGCAACATCTGCCAAGGAGTACTACCCCCGGAGATCGCGAGCGAAAAGGCACGCCCCTGCATGGCCGCCTCCCGGATTAACGCGGCAAGGTGCGTCGCGGCCTGCTGGGCCACCGTGTTCGCGTCCGGGTAAATCTCGATACGCATGCGGTTCCTTTCGGCGAAGTGGGGGCTCATCCTTCGGGGTTGAGCGGTCCAAACCGTGCAAACCAAGTTTGGTCCAGGAACAGGTGCCCTGGGTATGCGGGATGACCGAAAACGAGAAATTTGTCAGCTTTTCTGGTAAAACTGCCGGTTTTTTTCCAGAATCTATCTTGTTTTTCTGCAGTCGTGTGCCGCAGTCGTTTTGCTCGCCACGGACCTGGGGTCGCAACGACCGCAAAAAGTCCCCGAAAAGTCCGGGAAATGTCCCAAAAAGTCCCCGAAATGTCCGGTCTCGTTTAGCCTACTCTCACAATCGCCAACGCGCCTTGATTCGGCATCCTTCCAAAACCACTTTTATATATATGGGGTGACCGACGAGAAACTTGCATTTTTCCCAACGATGTGAGGACCGTCCGCGATCGGCCTGCCCTGCTGCGCTCTCATGACGAGCACCATCGGGTCGCCGTGCGACCTTATCTCAACCAGGAAAAACACTACAAAGAATTGAAGCTCGATCAAGCCTGGGACCGCAAGCACCACCGACAGCTGCTAGCCCGCATGCCTGCAGTCGATGCGACCCCCGGGATCAACAACCCTCATGCCACCAAGACCCAGGTGAAGGGCTGGTGTTCGTCCGCGGCCAGATCCCGAACCGGGCAAGGCTCCCCGGTTCTTTCGTTCCCCTGTTCTCCGAGGACAACGATGCAACGCTTCCGATGCCAGTCTCTGTTGGCCCTGTTGCTCCTCCCCTGGGCGAGCGCCGCGGCCGAGCCCGATGTGTTGCCTGTGATCCCCGCCGGCAAGATCCCCGGCGATGCGGCCCTGATCGTGGCCCTGGACGTGCAAGCAGTCTGGGACCATCCTCTGGTCCGTACCCTGCGCGGTCTGCAGCCGGAGGCGGTGGCCCAGCTCAACGCCGCCATGACCGAAGCGATCGGGCTGACCGCGGCAAAGATCGAGCAGATCGTCTTCTACTGGCCAGACTTTCGACCCCAGATCAATCCGCTCCGTTTCGCCATGCTCGCGGTCACCCGCAAACCCTACGACCCAGCCCAGATCGGCAAGGCGGCCAAGCCGGACGTTGAGCCGTCCCCTGTGCAGGGGCTTACCCCGTTGGACAATACAGTGCTGGTCGAGTTCACTGGAACGCGGCTGTTGACGTATATCGGGCGGCCCTATGCCGCGGAATACGTCGGCCGACAGCCAACCAAGACCGGCCTCCAGAGCGACACCCTGGCGTTGCTCGGCAAGCACACCCTGGTGATCGGGGCGTATCTGGACCGCTTCCCGGAGGAGATCCGTAGCGACAACTTGCTGCCCGCATTCCTACCCTATCAGCCACTACTCAAGTCGCAGCGCGTTGTGGTGCAGGGAAACTTGAGTACTGCCAACCGGCTGAAGGGACGCATGGCTCTCCATTCCAAGGACGAGGCCAACGCGGTGGCCAGCCTGCGGGCCCTGGAGTTTCTTCGTCAGCTGTTGGTCCAGGTCTTTGAGACGGGGCCGTTGAGCAGGCCCAAGCCGACCGGCAAGACTGCCGCCAACTTGGTCAAGCAACTACTCCAGGGCGTGACCATCGCCCGCGCGGGAACGGTGGTGACTGCCGAGCTAAACACCCGCCTCGAACGCAAGACTACGCTCGCGGTGTTCCAGGAGGTTGCCGACGAAATGCTGGGGATCAAGCAATCGGCCAGTGTGCAAAACCCGCAGAATAACTTGAAGCAGATCGGCCTGGCCATCTTCAACTACGAGTCGTCGAACGGGTTTTTCCCGCCGGCAACCCTGGTCGGCAAGGGCGGCAAGCCGCTGTTGAGCTGGCGGGTGGGGATCCTGCCGTGGCTCGAAGAGGAGGAACTTTACAAGCAATTTAAACACGATGAACCGTGGGACAGCGCACACAACAAGAAGCTGCTAGCCCGCATGCCCAGCGTCTACGCCGTCCCCGGGGTGAGCAAGGAGGGGGCGACCGAGACGCACATGCAGCTCTTTACCGGCGGCGGTGCCATGTTCGACCGGCTGCTCCCCACACGGATCCCCAGCGTCACCGACGGGCTGTCCAACACCATCATGGCGACGCTGGCCGCCAAGCCGGTACCCTGGACCAAGCCGGACGACATCGACTACAAACCGAACGCAGAATTACCCAAGCTACTGTTCCGCGACGGCAGGATCTCGGTCCTGTTCGGCGATGGCGCAGTGCGCGTGCTCAAACAGTCGATCGGTGAGACCAACTGGCGGCGACTGATCATGAAGGATGATGGCCAGCCGATCGGCGATCTGGATCGATAGGGGTGGCAAAGGGGTGGTGGGAAGAGGCAGAGGCGCTTGCGAGAAGAAGCGACAGAGGCGGTTGCGGTGCGGGGAAAGAGACAGAAGCGCTTGCGTTGCGGGGAAAGCGGCAGAGGCGCTTGCGGTGCGGGGAAAGCGGCAGAGGCGTTTGCGGTGCGGGGAAAGAGGCAGAGGCGATTGCGCTGCGGGGAACCCCCGGACTGACGTCCGGGGCTCGCCTGAAGAGGCAGAGAGCAGAGCTCCG
>CAYPIE010000053.1:0-40830 GCA_964410665.1 uncultured Alcaligenaceae bacterium | reverse complement strand
GAAGAGGTAGAAGCAGAGCTCCGGAACTTACGTTCCTGCGCAGTGCACAGTCTCTTCTCTAGCGAAGGACGTGAGTCCTGAGCTCTGCTCACGCAGGCGATCCGCAGCAACCAGTGAGTAGTCAAGCACTTTCGCTCACGCAAGCGCCTCCGAAAGGCGAGCCCCGGACGTCAGTCCGGGGGTTCCCCGCACCGCAAGCGCCTCTGCCTCTGCTGCACCGCAACCGCCTCTGCCGCTTTCCCCGCAGCGCAACTGCCTCTGCCGCTTTCCCTATGGCCCTACGGCGGCACCAGCCCAGATGGCATGATTGAGTATCTGCCCGTGGGTTCGCATCTGCTGCGGCATGCGTTGTTCTGTTGCTTTTATTCCGCCGGCGACATCGCTGTAATCTGTCTTGGTAACGACGGACTACCGTGTCGGGTGGCCAAGCTGCGCGCTCCGAAGGGTAAGCTGCCGTTTATCGGTCCGCTTGACATCACGATGGATCCCAAAAGTGGCATCCTCTATGTCGCGGATTTTGGCACGCAAAATCGCTTTGGCAAAGATGGGGGCATGTGGATGGTACAACCGAGTTGGCCACGGAAGTGAAGCTGCAATTTGGTAGATGCTGAAGTTGAACATCGGTATACCTATAAATATTATATATAAATACGTTTGCTTGACAACCGAACTTGAGAGGGACAAACTGCCCCCTGCAGTCCTCGCGTTGGTGGGCGGAGATTGCAGGGAGTTTGCCTAGTCCGTGTAGCCAAGGAAGTTGCTAGCATCCCCAAAAGAAGCAAACACTTCGATCACTGTAGGATTTGACCGCCCGAATTCTTAATAATGGGCCCGCCGAAGATTTTGCTCTTGAGAACTCTGACTTTGGCGTTCTTAATGATTTTGATGACCCCTCTGCCGTACTCGGCAATGATGCCACCTCTCTCAACATATCCACTGTTCTTGATAATAATACTCCCCCGACCTGTTTCAATGATGGACCCCTTGACCAGGCCGCCATCGATGATCACGCTGCCGCGGCCGTATTGATAGATGTCCCCCTCGACGTGGGCGCCGTGGCCTTTCAGCGTAAAGTTCGCGTCATGGATGTGGACATCGCCTTTGATCACGTCATTGTAAATGACGGTGTTTCGGCTGATATACAGGGGGCCATAAATCGTATCAGCGTTCACCGATCCTGGGAAGAATCCGCCAAAGCTGAAAACCGCTAGGGAAACGGAAACCAGCAGACTTCGAAGAGAAAAAAGGTCTTTCATGACAATGCTCCTTCGATTTCAGAACTAACCGCGAATGGCCGAGTCACAGCAATCCATCAAGCGCATGGAGCTCCAATTCAGTCCGATGGCAAGCCCCCCTTGTCGTCGATATGGGGAGCGGCAAATCGAAGATCTCATCCTATACTAATCCTGATCCACCAATTGGTTGATGCCATCTACGGCTAGCCTATGCAGGGAGTTTCCGACGGGCAAGCTGATTTCCAGCAGTTTTTGTGTGGTTTTTCTGTGGGAATTGACACTCTGCAGTTTGAGCAATCAGTCCAGACATTGGAATGGCTTAAGAGCATAACCATGATATCTTGACTGTATTGAACTACCAGCCGACTGACACGATCACTTACCCACAGTAACGTCTATTCCGATGCCACTCCCGTCTCAGCCTGGACCCGAACCCGCACGGTTCTGGCATGGTCGGTACCCCGCCCGGAACCGGTACAATCAGCGAACTTCGCCGCGCGGCATTCCCATCTGCCCACACAACGCTTCACCGATGTTGCAGTGTTTCTTTTGCCGCAGCTCTTTGGTGAGTATGAGGTCGGGGGTGATTTGAAAAAGAATCAAACGATAAAGTTAACGTTTGTTGATGGCACTCGAAGCAAAACCCGATCGATGCAGTCGAAGAGCAATGGCTTGGTTCATTTTCGGGTTTTGGACCTCGCTCTCCACCACCAAGACCGGAACTGTCGGGCTATCCTTTGATCGCTTATGCTGAAGATTCCCTAGAGCCCCCCGCAATCTCATGGTCAAAGGAGAATGCGGGGAGCTATGGTGTGGTCGTAAAACACGCCGATCGGGGAGCGGGAGTCCTAGGTTCGCGAGCAAGCACTTACTTCAGCACTTCGCTATCACGCGAAACAAAAACAAAGCCATTTCCTTTGTTGATCTTGCCCTTGACTTTGCTGTGATTCACAATCGCAATGCCGGCAAATCCTTTCTGGGTAATCTTTCCTTCTACATAAGCCTTGTAGTCAATCACGATATCATACGGAATGTTCGGGAAATCCGAGAATCGGAAGCTTCCGCCGTCGCCACTCTCGTAGATGCCTCCGGGGTACACCTTGGCGTAGTCAAAGACGCAGACATAACCTGGGCCGCTTTCGTAGACACTGCCATCCACCACCGCTTCGCGGCCTTGGACTTCCACAAAACCTTTGCCCGATTCTTCCACTTTCCCCTTTACCAGGCTCGAGTAGATAATCACGTTGCCCTTTTGGTTCTCGTAGATACCGTCTTCGATCTGTGCCTTATGGCCAAATTTTTCCACCTTCACACTCCCCGGGCCGAATTCCTTAATCTTTCCTTTGACCAGGCCGCCCAGGACAATCACACTCCCTTTGCCTTTCTGAATCACATCCCCTTCGACCACGCCGTAGATGATGACGTTTCGGTTCTTCACCACCAAGTCGCCTCGGGAATGCTCGTTCGCTTTGATGACGAAATCCTTTGCGTGCAGCGACGCGGTCGTAAAGCCGCCGAGGCTGGCGACGGTCACCACAAGGGTCATCACCAGAGTGCGCAGAGATAAACGATCGTTCATGACAGTACTCCTGGAAATCTGAAACAAAACCAGTGGCTGTGCCACATCCGTTCGCGAAGCACGCGGACGGATCGTTCCGCTCGATGGCAAGCTCCCCGACCGGTCGGCATGCGCAGCGACCCACCATCGCTCACCGCCGATACCGATCTTAGTTCCTTCATGGGTTGATGCCACCATAGTGACAGCTTAGATACTGAGTTTCGGACAGGCAAGCTGATTTTTTGAATCAACTGTGTGGTTTTTCTGTGGAAAGTTGTGATCGGTCGATTCGTGTGGGAATGTGATGGTTCGCGATCCTAAAGGGTATAACAACAACTTCATGATACTTTTCGAGTACCGCCCGATGCTTATCCGTTGACCCACAGGGTTTGATACATCCCCGGCCCAATTAACTCAGGCCTCCCGTGAAACCTCGGGCAAGCGACGAATCGATCGTCGCCGCCAAAGGCCCTCGCCGTGCTGACTCGCGGAACGGGTTCGGGACACCATCCCCCATCCAAGACTGAAGGAGATGATCCATGATCCAAAAATATCCACCTAATTGTCATTGCCAAGAAAAGAATGGCAATACCGTCTAAACGTAGCCGAACGATGTTTCCCTGCGTCGATCATCAGCAGGACACTTCCTGAGCAGCCACAATGCATAACAATACTATTATGTGTAAGCCAGAAGATTGCTGAGACGAGATATGACTCCTTACCGGCTTCCCGTTCCGATCTGGTGCTGGGAATTGGCTTGGAGCAGCACGGCGACGACTCCACCATGCAGCGGAATCATCCACGCTGAGCCCGATCAGGTCTGCGAGAGCTCATCGTCGCGATTCGGCGGGTGATGGGTCGGAGAGGTAGTAGGAACGTCCTGTCAAACGGGTTCACAAGCGTGGGCTCCTTGCCGAGAGGTCGGCCCTGAGCTGGCCACAGAAGGATTGCATCAATTCATCAATGGGCGAGTTTGCTGCGCATGGGCGGGGTAGCTCGGCGGGTCCTCAATGGATCGTGTGCTCATATTCGCCACCGACGCGATCATTTCACCCCCCGATCGCATGCATGGTTCGCTGAGGCTTTAAAAAACGGCTGGTATTGATCTCATGCCCCTCCCACTTGCTCCAAACCGTCGCACGGACTTGGCGTTGAAGTTCAACAACATCGAGTTGCGACTGACGTAACAGCGGCCGTACATCGGTCTCCTCCAGAGCAAATAGGCAGTGTCGCAGTTTACCCTCCGCGGTGAGCCGCAGGCGGTTACAGCTTCGACAGAATGGCCGCGATACCGAGGCGATCAGACCAACTCGACCTCTTCCATCTGCATACAGGAAGTCTTGCGCAGGAGCATGTGGATCGCTGTCCGGGGCAGGCAGCAGTGGGCCAAACGCAGCCGTTAGCTGGGTCATTAACTCCTCGGCAAAATAAACCCGATCACGTTCCCAGCCCTCCGCACCGATTGGCATATACTCGATAAAGCGCAAGTCCAACCCCCGTTCTCGGGCGAACTGAGCAAGGGGTACCGCATCCTGATCGGTGAAGCCGCGGATGCTCACCGAATTGATCTTGATGGGGTCAAACCCTATTGCCCGAGCGCGTTCGATGCCGGCAATTACCCGCTCCAGGCCATCGCGACGAGTGAGCTGGCGGAAGCGAGCTGGGTCCAAGGTGTCCAGACTGACATTTAGTCGTCGCAAGCCCGCGGCAAACAACCCCTCGGCCTGGTCGGCCAGAAGCAGACCGTTGGTGGTTAACCCCAGGTCGTCTACCCCTGGGATCGCGACCAGCTGCCGCACCAGTTCGGCGAGTTGACGCCGCAACAGTGGTTCACCTCCAGTGAGCCGAACCTTGTTGATCCCCAGGGGCACGACTGCAGCTACGAAGGTGGACAGCTCTTCAAAAGTGAGTAGGTCTTGCCGATCGAGAAAGGTCACCTCCTCAGCCATGCAGTAGGTACAGCGGAGGTTGCAGCGGTCGGTCACACTAATCCGTAGATTATTATGCATGCGGCCGAAGGTATCCAGCATCGGTCCGGTGCTGGGTGGGGGTTGCAGACGCTGCGGCTGCCTAATCATTGATAAAGGTACACGTTCGAACATGATAATTCAACCTGAGGTACCCGGGTGAACCCAATTCGCGGATCCATCGGGGGAATGGTCCTTTTTCCAGATCGGCACGATTTCCTTGAGCCGATCGATGGCATACTGACATGCGGCAAATGCCTCGGCCCGGTGCGGGCAACTGACGGCCACCACCACCGCCACTTCACCGATGCCGAGTTTGCCAAGCCGGTGCACCATAGCCACTTCACCGACTGACCAGCGTTCACGCAGTTCCGCCTCGATCGCCTGAAGGGTAGTCTCGGCCATGGGGACATAGGCAGAGTACTCGAGGGCCTCGGTGGCAACACCGTTCGTGAGATCACGGACAGTGCCGGCGAAGACGACGATACCGCCACAGTCCGGCCGGCGGACCTGTGCATACAGTGAGCTTGGGTCGATTGGTTGCTCGGTCAAGGCAATCATTCGCTCATCCTCCGCTGACCGGGGGTAACAGGGCGACCTCGGCATCGGCAGGAATTCGGTCGCTATCGCTCGCATAGGCCTGATTCACGACCAACACACAGTGGGGCAACAACCCAGCGAGCTCCGGATGTTGCCGTCCCAGTGCAGCCCGTAGCTCGGCGACCTGCGTGTTCGCTGGGATCAAAACCCGTGTACAGTCACGACCGACCAGGTCGCGTACGCGGGCAAACAATAGAACTTCGAGGGTCGCAGACATCCGAGGGTTTGCCTTGATTATCGCCAGGGCGAATCGCCCAGATTCACCAGACCATAGGCGTGGGCCAAGTACTGTACCGGGTGATAGGTCTGCTTGCCGGTGCCTTCGTGCATCTGCATGCGGCAGGCGCTACACTCCGAGGAGCCCAACAGATAACGCGGACGAGCCAATTCTTCGAGCATGGGCGCGCCCACGGCCAACGAGGTGGCGTAGCTCCGCGACGATAGGCCATAGGTACCGCCCATCCCGGAACAACTCACATCAATGGTGTGGATGTGGAACTCCGGGATTAATTGCAGCAAACGGGGTCCCTGTACCCCCTGCCCCAAAGCTTTGACATGACAAGGGACATGGTGTCCCACCTGCACCGGGAATGGGCGGAAATCGGTTTTCAGCTGTCCATCGGCATATCGCTGGGCCAAGTAGTTCATGAGCTCCACGGTGTTGCCAGCGACCAGCTGGGTATCGGCATCGGGAATCAGGTTGGGATAGTCCTGGGTAAGCATCACGGCCGCGCTAGGTTCGGAGCAAACGATGGTGTAGCCCTCACGGACCAGTTCCGCAAGGACCCGGATATTGCCCACGGCCATCTCGCGAGCTTGTTCAACATCGCCCTGTACCAACGGCGCCATGCCCGAGCCACGCTGCTTCAACGGCACATGCACTGCCACCCCTTGGTGTTTCAGAACGGCGACCGCCGCCTGCCCCAATCCGGGGTTATTGACATTGGCATAGTGGTCGACAAAGTAAGCAACCCGGTGCTGGTCATGGTTCGGGGTGGGTTTGCGCGTCCAGCCACGACGACGAGCTTGCCGGAGAAACGAGCGATCGGCAAACCGCGGCAGGTGTCGTTGTCGGGCAATCCCGAGCAGCTTTTCCAACAGCCAGCGGGCAGATCGATTGCGTAATACGGCATTGGCCACCATTGGGAAGTTGGCTCCCAGGGTCGCAAAAATGTCGACCCGGGCCAGCACCCACTTGGACCGGGTCAGCCCATGCTCAGCGAGGTGAGCTGCCTTCGCCTCGACCATCAACTTGGGGATATCGACCCGAGACGGACACTCCACCGCACACATCTTGCAGTGGATACATAGGTCCGCAACCGCACGAGTCTGATCGGGCTCCAACTCGGTCTCGGGGGAATACAACAATTGCCGTAATAGATTAGCCTTGGCCCGGGGGGTCGCACCCTCGTCGTGGTCGACGTGGAACAACGGACACATCCGACGCGTGATGTCACCCGGGCGACAGTCACCACACTGGTTACAGCGTTCTACCTCATCAGCGAGGCTGGTTGCCCAGTGAAGCCGAGCGGTTTCTAAGGGAATCCGTGGCGTGGGGAGAGCATCCGCAGATGGTCGAGGTCGCAAGGGCCAAGCAGGTAAGCTCGGGTCGGGGCCGACGATCTTCCCCGGGTTCAGAAGATGTTGCGGATCAAAGATGGCCTTGAGCTCGCGCAAGACCGGATAGCGGTCGCCGGTTTGGCGGGCGACCCAAGGGGTCCGCGACAGTCCAATCCCATGCTGGCCGCCTAAACTCGCGCCGAGGTCCAGCACACGGGCATACATTCCTTCCGCCAGTGCCCACATCCGATCCCGGTCGGCAGGATCATTCAAATCTAAAAACGGACGGACATCGACCTGGCCGGTGAGCGGATGCAGCAAGAATGCGGCGGTCATTTCCCGTTGCTGCAGTTCTTTTTGAATCGCCGCGAGACCCACGCGCAACTGATCCGGCGGGAAGGCAATATCCTCAATGAAGGGCAGCGGGCGTGCCTGACCGAATCGGTGCAGATTGGGCGAGGCTGCATCCCTCACCCGCCACAGCCGCTCAATGTGCTCCGCAGCATAGGCTGGGATTGCCACCCGAGCCAAGGAGTCCCGCCACTGCACCCAGTCGATCAAGTCCTCGACCGCTTCCCGTGCTTCCTGGGGCGTGGCAGCTTCAAACTCCACCAACAGAACCGCCTCCGCCGCTCGCGGCAACATCTCCAGCTCGACCGCAGCTTGTCGGCGACCCAACGCCAGCAACCGCCGGTCCAACAATTCACAAGCGACTGGCTGGGCAGCACGCACCCGTTCTGCAGCACGCAGGGCCAGCTCAAGCGTCTCAAATCCAAACAGTACCGCCGCACGGCCGTGAGGTAGCGGCACGGTCTTCAGGGTCGCCTCGGTGAACAAGGCCAGGGTACCTTCGGAACCGGTCAACAGTCGCGGCAGATGCACACACCGACCATCGTACACGTCCTGGAGCTGATAGCCCCCTGGGGAAGGCTCGCCGCTGCAGCGGCGCTCAAGCAGTCCTGCATGCCCCTCCAACAATTCCACCAAGCCAGCCACGACCGCCCGCGTGCGATAACGGTCTACTGCGAGCTGTCCTGGGGAAACCCGCGCAAATTCCCCAGCCACTTGATCCGCATCCCCATTATCCCAGACAACCCGTAACGCGGCGATATGCTCGCGCGGCGTACCGTGCCGATAGGCCCGAGGTCCAGCCCGGTTACTGGCCAGCAGCCCGCCCACCGTCCCACAAATGCCCTGATCTGGAGCCGGTGCAAAGCGACGGCCTTGTTTGGCCAGTTCCACTTGCAGCCGGTCGAGGACCACGCCCGTTTGCACACGCACGGTGTCGGATCCGATGGCAAGAATCTGGCGGAAATGCCGCGCCAGGTCGACCACGATGCCCGCGCCAAGCGCTTGGCCGGCCAAACTCGTGCCCGCTCCGCGGGGGATCAACGGAAGATGTTGTTCACTGGCATAACGGACCAGATGTTGGAGGTCCGCTTCATCCCGTGGTGCGACCACCGCCGCCGGCATCACCTGAAAAATACTTGCATCGGTGCTATACAGCGCACAGTGGACCGAATCCAGGGCGATCTCCCCCTGAAACAGGCCGCTGAGGTCATCGTGAAGGCGTTCGACCTGCACGCACAGGTTCCTCGGTCTGAAATCGACTCGAACGGACATGGCGACGGTGACAACAAAATCCGCGATATTATAGCCGAACCGCGGAAAAAAACGATCGGAGTCCCTCGAGGTCTCGGGTGAGCAAGAGTTTTGTCCCCTCACCGATACCGACGCGACCATCCGGAGTCGTCCTGGCCAACCGATGCTTGTTGGGCTTCGCTCAGCCCTAGCCCTCCGACTCGGCAAACGCTTGGTCAAAGGGTTTGATACGCTCCCGAACTTGCTCGGTTGCAGATGTGCCGAAAAAGTTCATCTGGAACAGCGTTTCCAACTTGGCTCGAAAAGGGGCATAGTCGGGCTGAATGTGCTCAAAGGGATAGATGACCGGTTGATGGACATCCTGGATGCCGCGAACCAGCGTGTCATAGTCGGGGAGCTGATACGGCCAATCGTCGGGTCCATAGAGGTCCACCAACAAGCGGAGTAACAGCAGGCAGCAGCCAAGATCCGTGTAGGTCCCCTTGTGCCGCTGGAATAGGCGATAGCGGCTTACCACATAACCAAAGTGGACAAGTTCATCCACCGCTTCGAGGCAGTCGATCCGTTCGGCAGGAGTGTGCATTTGGGCGTGTAACATGGTGTCGAGGATCACTTTTTTGTGATTTAGCCACGCGGGGCGTGGCTTGAGATCGGCCGGGGAGAATTGCCGGGCCCAGGTGACATCGAACAGGAGCTCCCAGGTCGCGACGAGCTTTTCAGTGCCTGGTTGGCCAAACCAGTCGTATCCCGTCCAGGGGCGAGTGACGCCCATACAGACCAGACTTCTCGCCAAGCTCTGCTGAGCCATCAAGCGATAAAAATCATCCTTGCGTGGAAACAGATCGACATCGTGCAACACCAGGAAGCGTGAGCTCACAGTTTCAATGGCATTGACCAACTGAAGAAAGTGGATCGTGCTGGGATTGCGGACCAGTTTGCGGACCAGGCGATCTTTCGCTTTGAAATGCGCTAAGCGCAGGGGAGACGAATCCCATCGGCTCCTCCGTTGCTCGACCAACTCAGCAAATCGGGAGTGAGGATGATCGGGGACAACCAGCACCTCATGTAAGCCCTCGAGATCCTGACTTCGCAACACTTGTAAGGAGACATCAAGCCAACATGGCAAGTCTGGAGGCGTCATGATCACGAAGGTGTAGCCTTCGCTGCGAATGGGGCTCGGCGAGCGCCAACGTCGATAGACCGCATCCCAAATGGTCGTACTCATACTCCCCTTTTCGCGCTCTACATCCAGACCATGGCCAACTCGTCGACAGGCCGACGCTCTCACCCGCTCTAGACAGATTCTTACTTCAAGTTTGCGAACTTTCGTTGAGAATGGCGAGCCGAGGGCTTGAGAAAGGCCATATGGTGTCCAATCTACCCCAGCAATCCGGGTTGCGGGAAGAAAGGGGGTCGACCAGGCAAGTGAATCTCCGAAGCGTCGCTGAGTACGATCCGCGCGGCAAACACCGGACATCAATGGGGATGAGTATGATGATAGACCCCAAGGCCATGTCCAAAGGTGAGTGCCAGGGTTTCGCCCGAGAGGATTTCCCCCGGGGGTCCCTCACAGGCAATCTGCCCATCTTTCATACACAAGACATGATGAGCATGCTCAAGCACCACATTGAGCTCATGGGAGACCAAGAGCACGGTCACACCCAACTCAGCGTTACACTGGGCAATTAAATCGTAAAACCTTTCCTGATCTTTGAAGTCGATCCCGGCTGCCGGCTCATCGAGGAGCAGTAATTCTGGCTTGGGCTCCAGGGCCAGGCCGAGCAAGACTCGTTGTAGCTCGCCACCGGAAAGCTTGGCAACCGGTGACTGCAGCAGCCGGCGGGCGCCCACCCGATCCAACATTTCCTCAATCCGCTGCTGGATGGAGTGGGAGACCCCCAAGAAAAGAGGCCGCGGCTGGATGGCCAAGGCCAAAAGATCCTTGACGGTGATCGGCAATCGCGCATCAATATTGAGCTTCTGCGGCACATAGCCGATATGCTCAGGGTCGGGACGACGGTGATCGTGCCCACAAAAAAAGCGAATCCGGCCGCGATAGGGGTACTCTTTTAAAATGGCACGCAGCAACGTCGTTTTGCCCGAGCCATTGAGCCCAATCAGAGCAGTCACCTTGCCTCGGGCGAGCTGGGCGGTAACGCCGCGTAATACCTCCCGGCCGCCCAGCTCGACGCGGACATCTTCGGTTTGCACTAAGGGAGGCGTGGCCGGAATAGTCATCGTAACGCTCGAGCCAAATTCTCTAGGTTTTCCCGCATCTTGGTCTCGTAGAACTCTGGGGTCAGCGTGGTGCTACCGGAGGTTTCCAATGGATCCAGGACGATCAACTCCACATCGTTGACCCCGTTGGCCTCGAGAGCTTCCTGAACTGCCAGGGCAGAATTCTTCGGATACTGTGGCTCCAGCGCGACCACGCGAACATTTTCCTTCACACACAAGTCGATCAGCTTCTTCATGCTGGTTGCGTTTGGGTCAACTCCTGGGGCGACTTGCACGACCCCGGCAATCTCCAGGCCAAAGCTGTCGGCAAAGTAGCGCATCGAATCGTGGAAGGTCACGATCTTGCGTTCCTGCTTGTCTTTAAACAGCTTGCGACCATAGGCTTGCAGTTCATCGAGTCGTTGCAAATAGGCATCGGCGCGTTTTTGATATGCTTCTGCATGCTCGGGGTCGTGTTCGGCCAAGGCCTTTTCGACCGCCTTCACCATCCCCTTGGCCTCCGCAATGCCCAGCCAAACATGGGGATCGTAGGACAGCTCCTCGTCGTGATGATGGTGGCCATCTTCATCATGCTCATGCTCGGCTTCACCATGATGGTGATCGCCATCCTCGCCATGATGGTGATGCCCGTCCTCGTCGGTGTGCAGGGTCATCTTGTCCAAGCCATCCGCCAAGACAATCAGCTTCGCTGCGGAGCCCGAAGATTCGACCAACTTTTTGGCGGAAACATCATCGAGCCCCAAGCCATTAATCAGAAATAGATCTGCATAAGCCACCATGCTGATATCTTTCGCGGTGGCCTCAAAGCCATGCGGGCCAGTACTGGTGAGCAGGCTGACCACCACCGCATCTTCACCCGCGACGTTCTTGGCGAAGCAGTACATCGGCGGGAAACTAGCCAAAACCTTGGGTCCCTCCGCGGACGGCCAGGGATTCTCTCCCTTGGTGCAGCCGGCCTGGGTGAGCAATAAACCGCACAATCCCAACCACCCCAAAAGCCATCGCGTGTGCATGAGTTGGTCCCCAAAGGCGTTTACGTAAAACAAAATCCTACAAATTGATTCTATCGATTGCTACGCTACCCCGACAAGCAGGGTTCAGTCTCGGGTCGGAAAACCGCTTTCGTCACGGCCCGAGGCAGTGCGTACGATAAACTTTGTAACAACTCCCAGCCCCGATGGATCCTCGACCATGGCCAGCGCTGAAACTCGCATCCTTGAAGGCTCCGTCGGTGGCCGCTCCACCCCGATCGTCGAATTATCGGATCCTGACCAGGGCGTCCGCGCCGAGGTCTGGCCAGCCCAAGGTTTCAACTGCCTACGCTGGCAAGTTGCCCGAGGACAGGACTGGACGGATTTGTTATACGTCGACCCCGACTGGAACCACAACCCGGTCCCCACCCGCAGCGGCATCCCCTTACTGTTTCCCTTTCCCAATCGCATTCGCGATGGTCAATACAACTGGGGGTCGCGAGCCTACTCCTTGCCCCGGAATGATCCTGCCAAGCAGAACGCCATCCACGGCTTTGCTCCCCGCCATGCCTGGGAGATTCGCGACCATGGGAGCTCCGAGACTGCGGCATGGATCCAGGGGATCTTCGCATTGGCTCGAGCCGCTCCGGATTGCTTGCCGCTCTGGCCCGGCGATTGCCTACTCGAGGCAACCTACCGCCTTCAAGGGACCCATCTGCGGCTGGAGCTAAGCGTGCACAATCTGGACACGAGCCCGGTCCCATTTGGCCTGGGTTTGCACCCGTATTTTCGTTTGCCTGGGGAGCCCAGCGAAGATGGCATTACGACCTACCAACTCCAAGCAGCAACCTCGATGGAGTGGGAACTGCGCGACAACTTACCGACCGGGAACATCCAACCCGTCGATGCCGGGTTGGATTTCACCGAGCCGCGCCCGCTGGGGAACACCAATCTTGATCACTTGTACACGCAGTTGCAGCCACTTGCCGTCGATGAGGAGTTGTTTCAATTGGCTGCTTTGACGCGACCACCGCAGCTGAGCCGACTGGAGATCTGGGTGAGTGAAGGCTTTCGTGAGATGGTCTTGTACACACCTCCGCATCGCCGCGCGGTGTGCATCGAGCCGTACACCTGTCCGACCGATGCCATCCATCTCGCGGCGGGAGGAATGGACGTGGGTTGGCAGACTCTTGAGCCGGGTGGTGTCTGGTCCGCCACCGTGGAATTCCGCTGGTATCGTTGACAAGAACGCTGTGCGACCTAGAACAGGGACTTTGTGGGAACCATCGTGGGTGCTCGGTGCCACGACCGGAAAGAGGGCGGGTCATGAATGCGGAGTGGCGGAGTCGTTATGAGGCCGGCATTGAGGCCGCACGCCAGACCGGACGGGTCGCGCTGGGTTACTTTGAGACCGTTTTGGACATTGAAATCAAGGGGGACGCCAGTCCAGTCACCATCGCCGACCGCAACGCCGAAGAGTCCTTTCGTCGCCTGATGGGCAAGCAGTTCCCACAAGATGGTTTCCTGGGCGAAGAGTTCGGCGACGCCCCTGGAACCTCGGGGTACCGCTGGATCATCGATCCCGTCGATGGCACCCGCAGCTTTGTTCGCGGCATTCCTCTCTGGGGCACACTCATTGGTCTGGAGCACCAGGGCGAACTGATTGCTGGGATGGTGTATATGCCGGTGTGGGATGTGATGTACCACGCGCTACGCGGCGAAGGAGCTTATCGGAACGGCCAGCGCATCCATGTCTCGAGCAAACGCGAGCTGGACAAGTCGTTGGTGCTGTTTTCCAGCCCAAGCTACTTCATCCAGGGTGGCAAAGAGACCGAGATGTTACGACTGCTCCGCGCGGTTGATAAACCACGGGGTTACGGTGACTTTTACGGCATGATCTTGGTGGCTCAAGGTTCGGCCGATGTCATGTTAGAATTCGGCTGTCACCCGTGGGACCTAGCCGGTCCCAAAGTGGTGGTCGAGGAAGCAGGGGGCCGCTTCACCGACTGGCAAGGAGTCTCCAGCCTCGCCGGCGAGGATGTGCTGATCAGCAACGGCCACTTGCACGAGGCGGCCATGCAGCTTCTGAATGCCTAATCGGTCCGGGAGGCATCGCCGCAACGCCGACTTGGCTGGTTGCGGCTTCCGGAATCGAGAGCTGCAACGGTCACTGGCTGGTTGACACCGCCGCGGACCGGGCAAACAATAGCGAATGCCTGCGAGTTCTCCCCACCCCCCGCGGCCTTGGCCGCATTGCTAGTCTTCCTGCATGAGGTACCGATGATGCGAATTGCGTTGCCGCTCACGTTGCTGATGCTCGGGTCCTTGTCCGCCGAGGCCGTCGCCCAGCAATGGGGCACCGTCAAGGGCCAGGTCGTCTATGGCGGGCCTTCCGTCCCCGATCGCGATAAGATCAACGTGACCAAAGACCGCCAGCATTGCCTAAGCAAGGGACCCCTGCTCAACGACGAGTGGGTTATCGACGAGAACACCAAGGGCGTCGAGAACGCCGTTGTCTGGCTCATCCCCAACGTCAAGAAACGGGGTGTCAAGTTCCCCGAGGACAAGATCCACCCCGCACTCAAGCAGCCCAGAAACAAGCAGGTCTTCATGGATCAGCCTTGCTGCATGTACGAGCCGCACGTATTGGTCGCCCGCGCCGGTCAGGAGTTCATCGTCAAGAACTCCTCCCCAATCGTGCACAACGTCAAATGGAACAGCCGCTCCAACGGCAGCGGCAACGTCATCGTCCCGTCGAAGGGCAAACACTCCATTGGCCAGCTGAAGGGCGACCTGTCGCCGATGCTCGTGGGGTGTGATATCCACCCGTGGATGAAGGCCTACATGTGGTGCTTCGACCATCCCTACGCCGTCGTCACCGACGACAAGGGCAACTTCGAGATCAAGAACGCCCCGGTCGGGAAGTTCCGCCTGGTCGTTTGGCACGAGGCCTCCGGCTATCCCGGGGGCCGCCGCGGCGTCTTTGGCAACGAGATTGAGATCAAGCCCGATGGCACTGATGTCGGCAAGATCGAAGTGAAGTAAGTCGACTTGCACCATGCCGGCAACCTGGCCGGTTGCCGCTCGTTAGCCGAAAATCACCCTACGCCCCGAGGATTCCTCGGGGCGTTGCGGATGGTCGCAACAGTCCAACGGGCTTGGTCATCCCATCGTGATGATCCCTACAATGTCGGTATGGAAACCCCAGCTGTTCGGACCGAAAACCTCCGCCGTATCTACAAGCGACCCCGTCGACGCAATGATGCGGATCCGGAAAAGGAGCTGATCGCCCTGGATGGGGTCGATCTCGAAGTCCATCCCGGAGAGCTCTTTGGTTTGCTTGGTCCAAACGGTGCCGGCAAAACCACCCTGATCAAGATTCTGACCACCCTACTCGCCCCGACCAGTGGAACTGCCTGGGTCGATGGACTCGACGTGGTGCAGCAAGCCCAACAAGTCCGTCCCCGCATCAACATGGTCTCCGGCGGAGAGAGTTCGGGGTATGGTGTACTGAACGTCCGTGAGAATCTTTGGCTGTTCACGCAAATCTACGGCGTCCCATCGCATGTGGCCGGTGACCGAATCGACCAGATGCTCGACATCGTCGGTTTGTCGGAGAAGGCGACCACCCGGGTCAGCCACCTGTCGACCGGCCAACGTCAGAAAATGAACTTTTGTCGAGGCTTCCTTACCGATCCCAAAATTCTTTTTCTCGATGAGCCCACCTTGGGGCTGGATGTCACCTCGGCTCGTCGCATCCGTGGTTTCATTCGCGACTGGATGAAAGTAGACCCCGAACGGACTTTACTGCTGACCACCCACTACATGACTGAGGCCGATGACTTGTGCGATCGCCTGGCCATCATCGACCATGGCAAGGTTCTGGCCTGTGACACCCCAGATAATCTCAAAAAGCAGGTTCAAGCCTACCCCGTTTTTGAACTGAAGCTCACCGGCGAACACGACCCAAGCGATTCCTTGCGGCATCAGCCGGGTGTGCGGCAACTGCTTGCAGAGAGTGACCCCACCACACTGCGATTTAAATTGATCCTCGACGAACCCGGGGCAATAGGCCCGGTGGTACAGACGGTCTTGCAGGCGGGTTGCCGAATCGCGGCGTTGAAAGAGGTCGAGTTGACGCTCGAAGATGTGTTTATTGAACTGGTCGGTCACGGCCTCAACGAACCCACGGGGGAGCATGATTCGGCAAGCAGTTGAACTTTTCTGCCGTACCGCCCTGGCCCGGGCCTATCCCCGGGTGATGCTGATCCGGCGGCAACCGACTTGGGTCATTCAGGAGACCATTCTGCCATTGCTGTCCGTCTCGGCGTTTGTTTTCGTCTACCGGGCCATGGCCGCTCCCGAAGCCTACATTGGCTTTGTCATCCTGGGCGGGGCGATGACGGCCTTCTGGTTAAACATCCTTTGGTCGATGGGAGCCCAGCTCTATTGGGAACGCGCCTCGGGCAACTTGGAGCTGTATATCATGGCTCCGGTTTCGATGATGGCCGTGTTGGCCGGGATGGCGTTGGGCGGCATGGTGCTCACCTTGATTCGTGCGAGCGTCATCTTACTGGCGGGTTGGTGGCTGTTCGAGGTGTCGTTTGCCCCGAGTCACTGGGGCCTTCTGTTCGGTGTGTTCGCGGCGACGATGCTGGCACTGTACGGTCTCGGGATGATGTTTGCCTCGGTCTTTTTGCTCTGGGGCCGAGAGGCTTGGCATCTGGTCAATTTATTCCAAGAACCGGTCTATCTGCTCTCGGGGATGAACTTCCCGCTGCGGATTTTTCCCACTGCCCTTGCAAGCGTTGCCGCGGTCATTCCCATCACCACCGGGATGGATGCGATGCGACAACTCTTGTTTGCGACACCAGGTGTCTGGCCACCGCTGGTGGAACTCGGCATGCTGGTAGGGCTTTCGTTGGTGTTTCTGTATTTCGCTTATCGGTGCCTTGGGCATCTCGAGCGTCGGGCTCGGGAGCAAGGTCGGCTTAGCGTCCAATGGCAGTAACTCGATGCGTGAACTTTGGCGAACCCTGCGCTGGTCCACCTGGCTGGGCTGGCAGATCGAAAGTAATTGGACCGAACCGTGGCTGTTCGCGACCTACATCTTGATCAAGCCGGTATCCAGTTCCCTCCTGCTAGTTTGCATGTATTATGCGGCACGGTATGCGACGGATGGTGCAGTCCCGACCGATTTTTTACCATACATTTATATTAGCAATGCTTGCTATGGTATCGTTGGTAATGTGATGTTTGGGATGAGCTACACGGTCATCTCAGACCGCGAACATTATCGCATGCTGAAATATATTTTCATTAGTCCTGCCCATTTTCCGATGTTTTTTGTCGGCCGCGGGTTATCACGCGCAGCTCAGGCATCGCTTGGGGCCTTGCTCAACCTGCTGGTGGGCTGGCTGGTCTTCCCGGAAATCCGCCAGGCGATTGCGGTCCAGCCGGTGGCCTGGGGCTGGTTGCTTTTGTATTTAGCCATGGGAGTCATCTTTCTCATCGCTCTAGGGCTGACCATGTGTGGGGTGTTATTAAACATGGGTCGGCAGGGGATGTTCCTGAGCGAAGGGATCGCTGGAGTGCTGTTCTTACTGAGCGGGACTGTCTTTCCCCTGTCAGTGTTGCCCGAGCCGCTGCGGAGTCTGGGCCTTTTGCTGCCAACCACTTACTGGCTTGAGGCCATGCGGCGTGCACTGCTTGGTTTTCCCCCGTCGGGGACATTGCTCGCCTCCTCCCCCCTCGCGGACTCGTCCCTAGCTCAGCTCGGTTTGGTTGTGGCCTTGAGCAGCCTGGTGCTCCTGCTGGGTGCCCGGAGTATTTATCGCTGGGGGGTGCACCGGGCTTGGCGGCGAGGACGCTTAGAAGAGAATACGGGAGCTTAGACGGGCCCAACGAACCTCGCCAATCTTTTTGCTCACAACGCAGTTTCTATTTGATAGGCGAAAGTGTGGACACGGTTGGGCATGGGATTGGCTTGAAAGTGAAAATTCGCGTCTACGATCACAAAAAATGACAGGATCTCGATGGATCCTGATTGCTTGGCTGCTTCGGCAATTCTAGGGTTGGCATACTGAGAGACGATTGATTTCCCCAACAACCGACCACAGTGAGGTGGTCCCGCATGTCTGCCGCGTCCCATTTGCTGTCCGCCTCGGGGTTCACCTCAGAAATCGATCTTGGTGGTGCAGGCTACGATATTATCTTGCTGGAATTGTTAACCCAACAGTTTTCCCGCGATAGCGCAGCCAAAGAAACCATCGCTCGATGGTGGGATCGGCATCGTCATGAAGAAGAATCGCTGGCTGCATTCTTGCATCGCCAAGGGTTGCTCAAGCCCAATGCCCCCAAATTGTTGCAGCAGATCTTGAACGGAGATGTTCAAGTTCCGGATGGTTCGGACTGCTTTCTCCCGACGATGGTCGAACGTGTCCAAGCAATTCTCGAGGATCAAGAGCACGATTCTTCGGAGTCGAACGAGCATACGCATGAGCAGTCGTCCCCGACCCCCGGGCAAACCGAACCGGCCGAGGTCGATCACCCAGGTTCTGCCACGCCTGGGGATTGGGTTGGCCGGAGCCTTCAGGGGTATCAGCTAGAACGCATTCTCGGCCACGGTCCCCAGGCGACCGTTTGGGAAGGGCTGGAGACGATTGCCGGCCGTAGGGTTACCCTAAAGATCCTTGCCGACGCGGAGACCCAGAAAGGGGCCAAGCGTTGCCAAACATTTTTGCAGCAGGCCTATTTGAGTAGTCAGATCGACCACGCTGGCTGTTTGCCCTTACTCTCCAGCGGTCAAGGTGAGGGGGTTGTCTTCCTGGTCCGACCGCTGGTACGTCCGGGATCACTCGTAGAGTATGTCACCCAACAAGCTCACGTGGCTCCGCTACGGGCCGTGCAATTGTGCCTACACACCAGTCGCATCCTTGAAGTCGCGCATGAAGAAGGGGTTACCCACGGAAATCTCAAGCCGAGCAACCTGTTGCTCAACAAGCGCGATGAGCTGAAGCTAACCGACTTTCAACCGCGGTTGCGTTGGCAGGAGTCCAGTATGACTGTGGACACCCGTGAAGAAGACTTGCTTGGCGACCTGCGGTCGGTCGGGGTTCTGCTCGGCTGGCTGTTATTGGATCCGCGACTCCGCAACGAATTGGGCCATCCACCCAGCGGCGAAGGGTCGTGTGACTTTGATTCGACCTGGTTGTTCTGCGCGGATTTTCCGCATGACTGCCTGGAGCTGATTCGGGAATTACTCCAACCGCAACCGCGGATCGGCAGTGCGCGCGACCTGGTCGACGCGCTCGAGCAGCTCGAAGCCCACCTGAAAAGCACCGCCACCATGGATTACCGAGCCGATCTGCAAACGAATTGCTCGATCGGCGATCGAGCCACGGATACCCCCGAGCGATCGGAAGTCGGGGTCACCGCGAGTTGGTCGAACCAGCAGCGGTCCCCGGTGACAATGCCCTGGCAGACAAGCAAGCGCAGCCTTGAGATCGGCGAACAGCTTGGCAAGTGCTTGCTGACCGAGCGGGTCGGGCAAGGGACCTCGGGAGTCGTCTACCGCGCTCTTCATCAAACCCTGAATATCCCGGTCGCGGTGAAAGTCTTTAACCTCCCCCACGCCAAGACGCAACTCAATGCGTACAAGCAGTTCCGTTTTGAAGCACGTCTGTTGGCACAGCTGAATCATCCGAACGTGGTTCGGGTGTGGGATTTTGAAGATGACACCGCCTTTCCTTATCTGGTCTTAGAGTACGTCGAAGGGCTCAGTCTTTCAGAGCTGATCCAACACAGTGGTCGGTTAAGCCCAGCGCGGGGCGTCGATGTGATTCTGCAAGTCGTGGATGGGCTGTCGGCGGCACACCGGCTCGGCATCGTACACCGGGATTTAAAGCCGGCCAACATCCTGCTGACGCGCGACGGTGTAGCAAAAATTGTCGATTTGGGGCTCGCGGTCCTGGTCGGGGATAAAACACGCCTCCTTGGCCGCGCCGAGACTACCACCACGCTGGACCAGGTGGTCGGCACAGTCGCGTATATGCCGCCGGAACAGGCCTCGGCCACAGGTCAGGTGGATCATCGTTCGGACATCTATGCCCTTGGTGCAACCTTTTATCATATGGTCACCGGGGAAATCCCGTTCAAAGGACGAAGCCGGGTGGAGGTGCTAGTCAAGCACGCTCGAGAACCTCTCATGGCCCCACACGAGCGGGTGGCGGAACTGGATCCGTGTCTGTCCCGGGTCATTACCAAGATGATGGCCAAAGACCCACGCCAGCGTTATCAGACTTACACCGAGCTCTATCAAGCCCTCCTGGCCTTAGTGGAGGAGGGAAGAGTGCAAGCGTCGCATTTATCTCCGACGAAGCGAGCACTTCACCCCGAGTCCCCCAGCGAACTGTCCTCGAGTCGACCTATGAACTGGAAGTCGATCCGGAATCTCAATTCCATCAAGTAATGGGTTGCCTCGACACTTGATCACTGACGCCTCCGATCTCGTCTTTCCCATCTTGAGCTTTGAGCTATGCTTGGATTCAAAGGGCCGTGGTTACGGCTCGTTGTCCCTGCCCGTCACAGGATCGAGGACCTCCCCCATGAGTAGTCTCGCCGAGGCGATCCGAAGCAGTATCCAGGATTTGCACGATCGGATCGAGCGACTACCACTGACGCAGCGCATTGCGACATCAGGTATCGATCGTTCTGAGTATGCTCGATTATTGGGGCAACTTGCTTGCATTCATCTGACCTTGGAAGTGGAACTGGCCCGGCAACCCGTAACGCATGCGGTCTATTCACCGGCCATGAACCGTGCGGAGGTGGTCGAACGCGATCTCGTTCACCTGGGTGTCGAAGCCGAGCGCACCCCGGTGACAAGCACGCTCAAACTGCAAGGATGTATTCTGCACTGGAGTCAAACAGTCCCTTGGGCGTTATTGGGGAGTCTTTATATCTTTGAAGGATCGCGGATGGGCTCGATGGTGTTGGCCCGTGCCTTGGCCAAAGCGTTCGATCTGCCGGCCGAACCAGGGAACGGCCTGGACTACCATCTGGACGCCAGTGGACAACGCACCAAGTTGTGGCGTCACTTCAAAGAAACGCTCAACGGGCTCCCTTGGCAGCCGGCCCAAGTCGAAGAGATCGTGGCAGCTGCCACAACTACCATGCAACTACTGTATGATCTCTACGCGGAACTTGGCACGGCAACCGGTCACACCCAGGAGTTCGCCTCACCTCAGGCAACGGATCAGGGCTTGCCAACTGCTCCACAGCCCGTTGGCATTGGGATGGCGAAGCCTTCGGTCGCGCATCCCACCCTGGATAGCCAGAGGAGTGCATGAACAACCTTCATATTGAAGCGAGCACGGAACCTCCTGCCATCCAGGGCCGCACCGATCGATTCTGGGCCGGGATTGACGAAAACCTCAAGCTCCTCAAGACTCTGGGCAGCAAGAGCCTGTTGATCAGCCACCATGCACCTTGACACCTGGGAATGGAAAAGCGCACCCGCTGAACCCTCTGGAATCGTCGACCTTGTCGTTCATTCTTGGAGTCGATGGACTGAGTGGACGGACCAGTCAATGCCACAGGATCGGCGAAGGCATGGTAGTGGAACGGCCCAAGGCGTTGTACATTAAACGTTTAGAAGACCTAAGGTCGATGCTCGGACAGCCGACCTGCAAGAACCGCTTGTACCCCATGAACGCCTCGATTCGGATTGACATGGGCAATCGCATCACTGGCGGCCGCCTGGAAGAACGAAAACGGCTCCATGTCGAGGTGGAGAACCTCCGAAACAGTCCCTGAACTCGCGTTAAGTCCAGCTCTCCCCGCTTGGACTGGGAACCCGTGAGCCGCGTGGAACGGATCAAAGCCATTATGAGCAGACCCGCGATCTCGTTGGATCTACCCGAAACAGACTTGATTACCGCGTTGCTGGCGGAGGTGGCTTCCTCGGTGGTCGCCGACAGTAGCCGACCACCCCAGCACGTCAGCAGCCAGCACCTCGATCCTGCCCCGACCCACGAACCATCTCAAGCTCCCACGCGTGCCGATCAGGAAACCGTCCAAGAGGCCGCTCCACAGCCGACCCCGGTTGCCGCGGTGCCGATCGCGGCAGCAACTGCTGCTCCATTCGCACCGTGGGCCTCCCAGCAGCCGATCCTGAACCCAGCAGCCGACGCGACGATTCAATCTCCAGCTCGCGATACGGCTGGTGAGTCAATCGGTAAGTCTCCGCCGACCGACGTCCCACCGATCCTCCCTACCACGACGGATCTGCCCCCATCCCTGGCCGTCGAAGATCAGGAGACGCCTCCCAGCCTGGAAAGCCCGATGGGACCAGAGCCGGCGACACGGCTGCGACCCACTCCCTTGCCCGCCGAACTCGCTCTCAGCTCGCTGAGGGCGTTCTTGGCCCTGGTCAACTGGGAAAACGCGGTCCGTTTGCCCGAAGCGCCCCCAGTGGAAGCCGAATCTACCTCGAGCCAACAAGTCGAGTCCACTCCATCACCGACTGCGGGCCAAGCGCAGAACCTTGGTGTGCGAACGCTGGCGGAGTTTATGACCCAGGTCAATTGGAACAATGACCCGACCTTTGCCGCCGAAGTTGCCGCTCGGCTGCGCGGTCTTGATGCCAGGACTGAATCTCCGTCTGAGGCCAAGTCAGCTGCACCTCCCACCGAATTGGGAAGCGAGATGCAAGTCGAAAAGGTGCTCTCGAGCTTTAATTGGGACTAAACGGGGCGGATGACGGGGAATGCCGCTCGGTCGGTCCGTTACACACCATCCAGCAGGTTCGATGGACCGATGCCGCTCCTTGGAATGTTGCACCGCCCCGCTCCCACATCGAAGCGGCGATCACGTCGAGATGTCGAAGGTGTTCGGGTTATCGCACGATCGAATTATCATATAATTATATTAACTTTTTCGTTGCATCCTCGCACTCGGACAAAGCGCCTCCGAGCGTGCGAACAAATCGATGAAGTCCGCTGTCGTGGGGAGGCTACTCGGACTATCCAGCATGGGAAATCGGTTCTATGGTGTATTGCACGATGCAGTAATCGCCAGCGACACGAAGGGTGAGCCGGTGTAGAAACTGGTGATCGGACCCAACTGCCAGATTGGTGGCTGAGAACGCTTGCTCAGCGGTCGCGGTCATGGCCACACCGAAGCAGGCGCGTTGGGTACGGATGCATCGGCGCATGGATTGGACCTTCAGAGAATCAACCTTATCGGGCACGAGACCCAAGCGAGCACAGGTGAGGAGATCCAGGATGAACAACCCGCTTGAACAGGGATTGCTGGCAGCGGAAGCAAAACGCATGAAAGAGGCCCTGGCCGATCTAACGCCATTACTCCGCCCCCGCCAAGATGAGCTTCCCGAGCAAACTGTGCATGCTCTACCATTAAACGCCTTGGCAGGAGCCGATTGGACTGGGTTTGTCGATGAACAGGAAGTGGCCGCAAGCCCCGACCCGGCAAGTGCGCTGTCTCCCCTCCCACCCACAAGTGCAGCCAACGGAGGCTCGCTCCCTGAGGCGCTCGCGCATCCGTCGACCGGCGAAGCGCTGGCCGCAGAAACCCCAGCGGATCGAGCACCGGTCGACGAACCGGCGTCCACGGAAGCTACTGAGGCAGTAGCGCCGCCCTCAACTCCATTGCCCAGGTCTCTCGCGGAACAGACTCGGGTTGGGGAGATCTTCGATTCCTTCAAATGGGAGTGAATAGGGTGACTGATTCGCCATACACGCTGGTCATTTGCAGTCACAAAGGGGGTACCGGGCGAACCACTGCCGCCCTGGGCCTCGCCTGGTCGTGGGGCCAAGCCGGATTATCGGTGTTACTGGTGGATGCGGATCCGATTCATGCCTCCTCGTTGGTGGCCCTGGATGAGACAGGCGATTGCGCATGGTCGAATGTACGGCACCGCCGCGGCGTGCCTGAATCGTTTGGCCAAGAAACAGTCGATCTGATCATTGTCGATGCGCCATCGTTGTTGGAAGCCGAAGCCCAACAGATCCTGCACACCGCGAATGGAGTGGTACTGACCTGCCTGGCCGATCCGTTGTCGCTGCGGACAATCCCAGCGGCGGCCAATGTGATACGTCACGCCCGAGAACACAACCCTCAATTGGATCTACTTGGCATTTTGCTCGGAATTTACGATAATCAGGATGCGTTGCAGGAAGCGATGGTGCAGCAACTACGCCAACGCCATGGCGAGCTGCTACTGGAACCCCCGATTCCCTTTCAACCTGAGATTCGCGAATGGCCGATGTCTCCTGGCAGCGAACTTCCCGCCGGCCCTGCCGCGGATGCTTTCGCCACGGTGGCCAGGGGACTTGAAAACTGGATTCGAACCAGTGTTCGCGTCTAACCGGCTACCATCCGCGACTCGGCAATCGGCGAGAGCCGCGACTGACCCAAGAGGAGATCCCTGTGCGAAAACTACTGGTCGCCAGCCAGAAAGGGGGCGTCGGCAAGACCACCACGGCCATCAATCTCGCCACCGTCACCGCACGCACCAATCAGCGTGTGTTGTTGATCGATACCGATCCGCTCAATAGCATTGCTGCCGCACTCGATCTCCATTTCGATCATACTCAATCACTGCCCATTCCCGGCTTTCCCTCCTCGATTCCTTGCTGGTCCCAAGTCAGTCCCAATCTCGATATCCTCACTCCTTACCGGGATCATCGACTCGTCGACGGGAATAACCTCGATACCTTCCTGGAGTTGCTCAATCAGCCCGCATTTGCCGATCGCTATGAATGGGCCATGTTTGACTCTCCGCCCATGGCTTCGGGTACTCAGGTTCGCCACCTACTGGCCGTCAACGATGATCTGATGCTGGTCATCCGAGCCGAACCGATGGCCTTTCGTACCCTGCCAACCTTCCTGCAACTGCTCAAGACCACACAAATCAAAGGCAGCCCCGTCAAACTACGCGGCATTTTGGTCACTCTACCCCCGGGCGAACCTTTGGGCGGGGCTTGGGAAAGCGAGTTGCGGCGCTGCTTCGGGCATTTCATCCTTCCGCAGGCCATCCCCTATGACCTTGAAGTCGGCAAAGCCCTGCTCGCTGGCCAACCAGTCGTGATCGCCAATCCGGACAGCCCGGCCTCCCAGCAGTACTTTGCCCTGGCCCAAAGCCTCGGACTGATTGATGCCCTGGAAGAGACGATCAATATTTTCGAGAACGTCTTGGCAGCTGACCCTGCCCCGGGACGGGGTGCTGCCAAAAGCTGGTCGGGTACTCCCGATGATTCCACTGCCGACCAAGAAGCACCCGTTGCGTCCTCCACGAACGTTCGCCATGAGCACAGTGACCAAGCGCCCAGCCAGGAGTCGGTCGAGCAGAACAATGACGAAGCGCCCCGTGACGAAGATCGCAGTCAGGAGTCCGTCGAGCAGAACAATCTTCAGCTCGACAACTCCGATCGTTCCGCCCTATCCGAAGCACAGCTTTTGGCACCTGCCACGTCGGTAGATGGGAAACCACAGGGTGGGGACGATCAGGAGGATGGTCGTTCCCTCGCTGAGCCTACCCCGAACTTACCCCCGCCAGAACAAACGACTGACCCATCGGCACAAGGGGTACTTGCCAGCGGTAGTTGGGATCGCTCGGTCCGTACCTGGAACACCTCCCTGGGCACCCCGCAGGATACCTTGCGAGGCCATACTGGGGATGTCACTTCTGTCGCGTTTACCCCAGATGGGAAAACCCTTGCCACCGCCAGTTGGGACAAAACCGTCAAACTTTGGGATCTCGCTTCTGGCGTTGAACGCCTCACCCTGAAAGGTCATGGCGGAGTGATCAGCTCGGTCACCTTCGCTCGACAGGGTGCCTTGCTGGCGACCGCCAGTTGGGACAAAACCCTCCGGCTGTGGAACAGCGAAACCGGCGGTACGGCTCGGGTGCTGCGGGGCCATACCGGAGTGGTCACCTCGGTCACCTATGGCCCAGTGCACGACCTCATCGTCTCTACCGGCTGGGACAAGACCGTGCGTCTTTGGAACGTTGAAACCGGCGAAGAAATCCTGATCCTCAGCGGTCACCAGCGGATGGTGACCTCGGCCAGTGTGTCCCAGGATGGTACGCTCATTGCCTCGGGCAGTTGGGACAAGACCGTTCGGGTGTGGAATCGAGCCACCGGCGAGTGTTTGCATACCTTCCGAGGCCATACCGGCGATGTGACCTCCGTTGCCTTCACCGCGAACCGCCCCTTGCTCGCTTCGGGCAGCCTCGATCATACCATCAAGGTCTGGGACGTCGAGCAACTCCAAGAGTGGTGTACCCTTCGCGGGCACAATGGCGAAGTCACGGCTTTGTCCTTTTCCCCCGATGGCCGCTTGCTGGCTTCTGCCTCCTGGGATCGCACCATCAAGCTCTGGGATATGCAATCGGGCGAACTCCATGCCTCTCTCATCGGACACACCGGCGTTGTCACCTCGGTGGCCTTTGCCCCGGATGGTCGACACCTCGCCTCGAGTAGTCTCGATCGTACCGCCCGAATCTGGACGACTGATGGCGAACAGGTCGGTGGCTTCTTGATCCAGACCGGCCCCGAACCAAGCGCCGTGCAACCAGATGCGTCAACAACACCCAGCGAGTCTGCACTCCCTGATGTACCGACCAAACTGCCCAGTCCCTCCTCACCCCCTCCGTCGGTCGAACCACCGGTATCCAGCACACCCCGTGACACCATGCCAGCCGGAGATGTTGCCGCGGCTGCGCCCGAGCCCGCTGCAAAACCGGAATCACCCCCATTGGTCGATCCAGAAGATGCGATCCTTGCTTCGGAGCCTCCCGTCGATGACGACATGACCGCCATGTCCTCGGGTTCCCTGGCCGAGATCGACTGGGACAGTGTCGAAGAGCCAGTCGAGCCCAGCGAACTCCCCGAAGTAGGCTCACAAACCACCACACCTTCGCCAACGGCAGACACCCCACCGGTCCAGCCTGAACCGTCTTCAACACAGATCGAACCACCGAGAAGAACGCAATCCACCCCTTCCGGCACTTCCCCAGATCAGCCAGAACTACCCGAGCAACCCCAACTCGGCTTTACCGGTCTGGCGCTGTCCCCGGATGGCTCAATGCTGGCAACTTCCCGCGCAGACTCCTCGGTATTGCTTTGGGATTTGCCTAGTCGACAAGTCCGCTTCCGACTCCTGGGCCATCAGGGTGAAGTCCGTGCGGCCATCTTTTCCCCCGATAACCAAATGCTGGTCACCGGTGGTGCCGATCGCAGTATTCGCTTTTGGGAGACGCAAACCGGACAGGAATGGCTTTCCCTTACGGGTCACCTGGGCGGGGTCACCACCCTGGCTTTCTCGCCCGATGGGCAGTGGCTTGCCTCGGGCAGCTGGGATCAAACGATCAAGCTTTGGGATTTGGCCAATGGCGAGGAAGGCCCGACACTGACCGGTCACAAGGATGCGATCTCGGCCATCGCGTTTGCACCCGACAGCACGTTAATCGCCTCGGGCAGCGAGGATGGCGATGTACGGCTGTGGAATGTGACCGTTGTCAGCGAACTAGCACGACTGGATCCGCAAGCCCGGGAAGTGAACGCCCTCGCCTTCTCGCCCGATGGTGACAGTCTAGCGGTCGCCTCGGGTGATGGGCAGGTCCGGGTCTGGGATGTGGTGGCTCAAGAGGAATGGTTCACCATTGCTGCGCACCGCCGCATGGTTACTGCCATCCATTTTGCCGAACAAAACTCTCTTTTAGCCAGTGCGGGCTGGGATCACGAAGTAGCGATTTGGCATGCCATCACCGGACAGCTACGCTTCCGCCTGCTGGGACACCAGGCCGAAGTGACTGGGGTGGCCTTCACACAGGATGGCCAATTCCTGCTTTCGGCGAGCTTGGATGGCTCGGTTCGGCTCTGGGATCCTTACACCGGCGAGGAAGTCGAATGTCTCGTCGCACAAGGTAGCTTTGTCGATATCCAAGCCTCGTCGTTGCTTCCTGTCGCGGCTCCTTCCCACCCCAGTCCCGCTCCAATGCGAGATGCTTCGTTGGACTCGGACGCGGACCTCCCAGAAAGGAGCGAGACCGCGGACGCCCCGCCAACCACCCCCTCAGCAACCGATGAGGAAACGCTTCCCTTCGCGGACACCATCGACGCTGTGGATCCGGACGAAGACAGCGACCTCGATCTTACCAATCTACAAGCCAAGCCTGTCTCCCAAGCCGCTCCACAATCGGATCCGGAATCACTATTCCCTGACACCCTCTCGAGTCAGCCTACCGAACCGGCAAACGCAACACCCCCGATCACCCCGCCCCCCCCTTCGTACCCTGAGGACGGGGCCGAAGATACCGAATCGATCCCCCTTGGCGAGGAGCAACTTGCGATCGAGGACGCTGCACCTGCGACCGAGCGACTGCGCGATTCCAGTAGCGCCATCGACACCACGTACAATCCGGAAGGATCCGGGCTGCTCGATCCCAACCGGAATGGCAACCATCCGGTCGATCCTGGCTCGGACAAAACCCTCAATTCCCATCGACCCCGCCCCAAGTCGGATGCTGATTCGATTCTAATCGCCGGTGTCGGTGAACAAGGGATGGTGATCCTCTGGGATCTGCTCACTGCGACCGAATACCTGCAGCTCCAAGGCCACCAAGGCGATGTGAACGCCGTGGCCTTCATCAGCGATGGACACCGTTTGGTCACCGGATCCAGCGATCAAACCTTGCGATTGTGGGATGTTCGGACCGGCGAATCGGTTCAATCGCTCACAGGCCATCATGGCGAAATAACCGCCGTCGCGGTCACCGCCGATGGGCAAACCTTGGCGTCGGCTAGTTGGGACCAAACCATTCGTCTCTGGGATCTTGTGACGGGAGAAGAACGGGGACTGCTCAAAGGGCACAAGGGGGCGGTTACTGCAGTGGCCTTTTCTCCCGACGGGAAGACCTTAGCCTCCGCCAGTTGGGATAAAACCGTTAAAATCTGGAATATCCATACTGGTAAAGATATTCATACGCTTCGTGGTCATGAGAAAATGGTCACGACCGTCCAATTCGCGCCCAACGGCCTAACCCTGGTCTCCGGAGGCTGGGACAAGTCCGCCAAGCTTTGGGATACTGCCAACGGGCATTTGCTGCTCTCCGTCACTGGCCACACCTTTGCGGTCAGTTCGATCGCTTATCTCGGCGATGGCTCAGAGCTGGTGACCGCCAGTTGGGACATGACGATCAAATTCTGGGATTTGGTCCACGGTACCGAAAAGGCGACCCTCCGCGGCCACCGCGAGTCGGTTCGCTCACTGGCGGTAGCCAGTGACCACCGTACGCTGGCCACCGCCAGTTGGGATGGCACTGTTCGCTTGTGGGATGGCCATTTGGCCAAAGAACGTGGCACACTGAAAGCGCCGATGGCCAAGGTGCACGCTGTGGCCTTTGCACCCCTGCCGGTGACCGCCCTTGGCTCGGAAATGCTCGCTGGCGAGCGAATGCTGCGTTCACTCTGACCCGGCCACTACCACTGTTGCCGTGCCGCCTCGAGCATAGCGGTCGCTTCTTGACGCGTCGTCTCGCCCCGGGCAGCACCGCGCAACATACTGGCTAACTCCTCGATGCGTTCTGCTTCACTGGCTAGGACATTGATCTCCGTCGACGTTCGTTTGCCACGGGATTGCTTGCGAATGGTCCACTGATGACGGGCATAGGCGGCCACTTGTGGAAGGTGCGTCACACAAATCACCTGATGCGTTCGTCCCAACCGCGCCAACTTCTCGCCGAGCACATCGCCCAACCGCCCGCCGACATTCGCATCAATCTCATCGAAAACGAGGGTACCGACCGGATCGTGCCCTGCCAGCACCGTTTTGAGTGCCAACATAGTCCGGGCTAACTCACCCCCTGAGGCAACCTTGCGTAAGGGCCGGGCCGGTTCCCCAGCGTTCGCTCCGAGCATCAACTCCAGCCGATCAATCCCCGCACTCGGGATCTCCTGGGCCAGAGGATCCTCGCCGAGCGGTTCGCTCTCAAGTCCGGTATCGAGCCGTGCTTGCGGCATGCCCAAGTCGCTAAGATGCGTTTGTGTGGCCTTGGCGAGCTTGCGAGCCACCTTCTTGCGCTGCTTACTCAGTTCCTCGGCAATCGCGCCAAGTTCTCGATAGGCCTGCTGAATGGCAACATCGAGTCCTTTGAGATCCTCCTCCTGCTGCTCAAGCTCCTGAATACGCGCATCAATGCCCGCGTGGTACTCCATCAGCTCATCCAATGACTTGCGATACTTCTCCTCAAGTCGGCGAAGCAAGGAAATCCGTTTTTCCGCTTCTTCTAACCGAATGGGGTCGGACTCAAAACGCTCACCCAGATCTCGGCACAACCCCGCTAAATCCTGTGCCTCGGCCGCCAGGTTGCTCAGTCGTTCGCCGACCTCGCGAAGACGCGGATCGAGTTCGCCCCAGCTCTCTGCTTCGCGCACCAGCCTTCCGAGTTGTTCGGCGACTGAGTTCTCTTCGTCATAGAGCAAGGCAGCGCCTTGGGCGGTAAACGTTTGTACGGAAACCGCGTTCCGCAGGCATTCTCGTTCGCGCTGCAGCTCTCGCAACTCCCCGGGACGAAGCTCGGCCCCGTCCAGTTCCTCACGCTCAAACTGCAACAGACTCCGTTCGCGTTCGCGCACTGCCTGCTGCTCCGCCAGTTCGCCACGACGACGGCGGAGAGCCCGAACCTCCTCGGCTTTCCGCAGGTAGCGTTCCCGCAGGTCGTTTAACTTGCCAAAAGCATCGAGCAATTCCAGTTGATGACTCGGTTGGAGCAAGGACTGGTTTTCGCGCTGTCCATGAATATCAACCAGAACCTCACCTACCTGCTTCAGGGTTGCGATGGATACCGGCTCCTCGTTGATCAGCGCCACACTCCGTCCATTTCGGTTGAGACGCCGGCGTAAGATGATTTGATTGTCGGGAAGTTGATCGTTGAGGACCGCTTCGATGGCCTGGCGGATCTCGGAACGGATCAGCTCAAAGCAGCCGCTGACACGTAGCTCTTCGGCCCCGCTGCGGATCAGCTCGCTCGAGCTGCGCTCGCCCAGGAGTAGCCCCATGGCCCCGAGCAACAACGACTTGCCGGCCCCGGTTTCGCCCGTCCAGGCGCAGAAACCGGGCTGGAGCTCAACGCGTACATCCTCGATCAGCGCGAGGTTTTGAACAGTGAGTTCACGCAGCATGCCTTCATCATAGGCCGCACTGCAGCGAGAAAGAAGGGAGGGCCAGCCCATCGCCAGGAGACTCGACCACCCGATGATTCTCGCCCGAAGAAGAAATGCAATCGTGCGCTAGGGCGATCTTCGGTCCAGCCCGATGCGCTTCAGTCATCGGCCCCGAAGCGACGACCGGACTTGCGTTCAGAACGCTGTTTCTTGGCCTTGAGCCGGCGCTCCTGTGAGCCGCGAGTCGGCTTCGTGGCGCGACGAGTCTTGGGCCGGTAAGCCGCGGACTCGATCATTTCGGCCAGCTTGGCGAGACAGTCCTCGCGGTTGCGTTCCTGGTCACGTGTCTTCTGCGAAGAAAGGACCAGGTCACCTTCGATGGTAATGCGATTTCGCTCACGTTGCTTGAGGCGGTCACGCACCTCTGGTGGCAACGACCGATTGTCGACCACACGCCAGCGGAGCTGCACCTTGGAAGCCACCTTGTTGACGTTCTGCCCCCCGGGACCACTGGAACGAACGTATTGCCACTCCAGCTCGTTGTCGGGGATTTCCCACTTTTCATTCAAACGTACCACGGGCGTGACCTCCTCCGGTTGTGCTTCGCCTCCCACTGCTAGGATTGCTCGACCGTGCGGACATTAGGGTGCATAGGCTGCCTCGGTGGGGGGTCGGCCGAGGCGTGAAGATCCTCGCAAAAGTTTGACACGATAAACCGAACAAAGGTTCACGCGGGCTGTTTGGTCGGATCCAGATAGATAAAACTTTTGCCTAAACGACCGCCATAGTTCCCGGCCGAGATCTTGAGCAAGCCGGGGGTTGCGGCGGCGGCCTGGATCGCCGCCTGGGTTGCTTGCACGATCGCCGCCAGGTCGCGGCCGTTGATGATGATTTCCATGATCGACTGGACTCCCTCGGGCACGCGGGATTGCTCGCCGAGCTTGTCCCGCAGGCTGGGGCAAAACGCCTCATAGGTACTGGCGATGCTAAACGAATAGCGGCTGCCCGCCTTGGAGCCACTAGCGGCGATGCCTCCAGGGAACGGCATACTCACTCCTGGAATCGGTTGCACTGCCGCGGCAGCCCGTTCGGCTGCGTCTAATGCCCCATCCAGACTCGCGCCCATGAACCACAGATTGCCGCCCATCAGCCCATCGGCATAGCCGAGACGCCGTTCGATGAAAAACTCGCCCCCGAGAATCGGGATCACCCAGCCCTTGCGGCCACAACGCTCAGCGCGGAACTGATGACCATCGCCAAAGAAAGAAACCTTGCGACCCAGTTTGAAGAAGGTCTCGGCATCGGGCAGGCCATTGAAGCTGGTTACCGTCGGGCAGGTCAGCAGGTTCTGGCTAACCCGCACCAAAGCTGAGCGTTCCAGGGCCTCGATCCGATCTTTACGAAAGCGGGGCACGTGCAGTTGCAGGATCGCCCCCGGTCGACCATCGGGGGTGGCAACCGAGGTGTCGCCACCTGGTCCGACATAGCGATCCAGCCCCGCCTCGCAGTCGCACAGGATGGTGCTCGAAGCATTGCCCGTGGCCGCTGCAATGGCATGATCGAGCCACTTGCGGTCGCGGGCGGTGATCAGGATTTCGGTGTACAGACTGCGGAACGCCTCAGCATAAGTGTCCTCGATCTCGGCCCGACTCATCCCTTCCTCCCCCGGCCGTCGTAGATGGCTTGCTCGGTGATGATCTTGTCCATGAAGATGTCGTGGCCGGCAGTGGGAATCTCCTCGAACAGTTGACATTCGAAGGCCAACGCCACCAGCGGTGTGTCCACGCGCGCGTTCTCCAGAAGTCGGTCATAAAACCCAAAGCCATGGCCCATGCGGCCGCCGCGCTGGTCAAAGGCCACCCCCGGCACCATGATCAAGTCAAGCTCATCGATGGACACTTTCTTGTCTGCCCGGTCGCGAAGCTCCGGGTGCGGCTCAAGGATCTTAAACGCCCCAGTAGCCAGTTCGTCCATCGACACCAGGTGGAATAGCTCCAAGTCCTTGTCAACGCAGTAGGGCACGACGATCTTCTTGCCGTGGGTCAGCGCATCCGGCAGGTCGTGGCGGGTACGCACCTCCGTCCGCACATCGACATAAAACATCACCGTGCGGGCCGCGGCGTACTCAGGCAGCTGCATGAACTTCTGACAAATGATCCGGCTGAGCTCATCCTTGTTGACTTGGGCCTTGCGGTTGGCATGGGCCTGCTCGCGGATGACCTGCTTGCGGGTCTGGAAGTCGGCGTGATCCTCAGGCATCGCGTGTCCTCACGTTCCACGGTTGGTTCGGCTTGGTATTCTCGCTTAGAATAGGGGAGTGGCCGGAAATGTCATTCTGGAGTGGGAATGAATTGCGATCGTTGTCAGCGCAGCCGTCGTCAACCGAATCTGCTCGCCTTCACCTTGGCAGTAGGGGTGGTTCTTTGGTTGGCCTGGGTCGTTGGAAGCTGAACCTCCGACGAACTTGAGACTCCACACCTTTGAAAAACCGTCAATAAAATCGATTTTTCAGACATTTTGCAACCAGCGCGATTGCATTTTGTTGGCTTGATTCTGGGAATTAATGCTCAACCTTTTTGACATACCAACCTCGTCATTGGACCGGCAGAGACTACAATTGACATAATATACATTTTACCAGTAGTGGCAAGCTGGAGAAATCATGCATACACCTTGCCTCGATACACCGACCAAGATCGGCATGCTGCTCCGCTTGTTGCCGGGGCCGACCCGCAAGCGTGAACCACGGCTGTACTGCTTTCAGATTACCTACCGTGCGCCGAATGATTCTCACTCGGGCTGCCTGATGACTTGGGATGTCCAGGGGGGACGGGAGCTCTATCAGATCGCCCTAGAGCGGATGGACAATGGGCAGCTACGCTGGCACTGTACCTGTGCGGACGCAACCTTCCGCGGCGAGACCAAAAACGGCCACCTGTGCAAGCACGTCCGTGGACTGCTCGAATGTAGCCCGCCGGTCAGCGAGGCCCCCGACCAGATCCATCAAACCGCCTAAGCCGGTATCCCCCGCGACGTGGGAATGGCTTGGCGAGCCTTCCGAGCGAGAAGGTGCGGGAAGGTCGATTGTGAGCGAACCCGCTACCGAGTTCACCGGGAAACCAAGCTCGCACTAGCTGCTCAACCCATTTCATACCAATCGACCTATCTCGGTGCGATCGACCGCCCGCGGACGCCTGACGACCCGGTGTCGTCTTCCAACCACAGCATGCGTCTGTCGGAGCCAATCGCTCCACGCCCATGCTTCGGACCTTCAAGCACGCTCATCGCACGGTCCGACGGTGCCAACCGAGCCGGAAACAGAACCCCCTGCAGACGCTCGGTCATCTCGGAACGGCGCTGAGGGTGGTGGGCATCGATGGAGATCCTGTCCAGCAGGCGTCATTCTGGGAGATTGCTTCACAAATACATGTTTAATTTTCCGACCAAGGGGCGGGCTCAAAAAATAGACGCGAATCATGAACCCAAACGATCAACCGCCTGATAGTAGAGCATCCGCATCGCTGGGACGCGGGGGTGCCAAACGATGGATGCTGGCGATGTCATGCCAATAGGTTCCATCGCGTTGGGATAGGGATTTCGTACTGCTGGATCTGAGGCCGTGGCATGGCCTGGTCTGGTATCGCTACGAAATCAGGCTTGGACATCACGTAGGTGGAGACGCTGGCTCAGTGCATGGACTTGAGATTACCATTCCTTGTGGAAAGAACGCGACATGAAACCGGTGTTGATCGCCTTCCCCCTGATGAGTTCGCTTTGCACATGGATTCGAGCACAGGAGGCTGACCCACGAGAGCAAGGGCAATTTGCTTCCGAGCTGGACGCGATTGGCATGGAACATGACCACAATTGTCTGCTTCCCTGGCACGGTTCCTGTACCAACGCGACCTTCCGCGGCAAGTTCAAAGATGGCCAACTAGGCAAACACAGTTGCGGTTTGCTGGAAGGCACCCAAGCCACTTGACGCATCAACTTGCGCATTCCAGTAGAATTCCCGAGCCACCTACCTTTCGTTCAGATCGGGATACAACCAACTGCTAGGTGACGGCAAACCGCTCAAGCGGTCGCTCCAATTGGGCAACGAAGGCTTCTGGAGAGGCATGCTGGTTGACCCAAGCCTGTGCAGTGACACCCAACTGGTTGGCTCGGTCCGGTGCCGCCCATAGCCAACGAACCTGGCGGGCTATCTCCACAGGGCTCCATGGATCCACTTGCAAGCCCGTCGCTCCCGGGATTCCCACCCCAGTCTGTCCCATGAGCAGAGGACGGCCAAGCCGCATTGCTTCCAGTGCAATGCAGTTGCCCCCATCCTGCCGGTGAGGCACCAGGACCCCGTCGGCAACAGCGACAAGTTCCGGCCAACGTCGCCCCGCGGAGAGAAACCGGACATCGAAATGTCCGCGGGCCAAGCCCCGGCTGAGACGCATCAGTCGATCACGCTGGCGTCCCGTCCCAAAGCAGATGAATTGATCATCGGGATGGATATATTTCAAATAATCAAATGCACGCAAAATTGATCCAAATGGGGCTTCCTGTTCGAGCCGACCGCCGGCTACCAAGATCCGACCCGTATGGGGCAGTTGCCATTGTTGCCGCAGCATGGCTCGATCGGCAGGCAGGTCATGCCTTGCGACCGGTGGAAGCGTCATCGGTATAGGCCAACCGCGGAAGGCTTGGGCATCCGGCTCCGATGCTGGACAAGGCGGTTTTCCGGTGGGTTGCCAAACCCCACTGGTATCCGAAACAGCGACCCACCAGCAGGTTGGTCGAACGCCAAGTCGGCACCGCACGCGACTCCACCAATCGCGGGGCGGGCTTGATGTCTCGGTGATCAACACGATGGGAGCGGTGCACCCGTGCAGGGACCAGCCGATTTGCTCGAGGGTCTGCCAACCCCACAGATAGATCCCTTGCAGCTCTTCCCCACGCGGGATAGACCAAACGGTCCAGGCATCCCGAACTCGGGTATTCGTCAAGGTGTGGATGGCGACCGATCGATTTTGACGCCTTTGATGATGGATCAAGCACTCGGCCTGATGCTGGAGCCCAAATCCATCACATGCAGACAACCAGTGCAGCAATTGGGGCATCCTTGCTCCCTCAAGCAGGGTCGACTAGGCTTCGTCGACATCCAAAATCGCGATGTGGGGCAACTGACGAAACTCCCCATTGTAATCCAGGCCGTAGCCGACAACAAATGAATCGGGAATGGTAAAGCCCGTAAATTCCGGTTCAATGCTGATTTGTTGCCGTCCCTTCTTGCGCAACAGGACCGCGGCACGGAGCGATGTCGGTTCCAAGGTCCGTAGATAGCCTAGGAGATGGCCCAGGGTCTGACCGGTATCGAGGATGTCATCGATGACCAGAATGTTCCGACCAGCCAACTCCGGCAAGAGCGTTCGCTGCACCTCCAGGGTACTCGGCTCAGTCACCGCACCTCGATAACTCGAGGCCTGGATCAAGCCTAACTGAATCGGCATATTCAGCTTGCGAATCAGATCCGCCATAAAGATGATACTGCCGGTCAAGACCCCAACGATGGTGATGGGGTCCTTGCGGTAGAGCCGATTCATCTCAAGAGCCAGTTCGGCAATACGCTCTTGAATTTGTTCTTCGGTGAGCAGTACCTGCATACCTTTGTCCTTCCCTGCGCGAGTCTCGCGACCTGTTTATTCAACACCAATCTCGAGCTGGGGAAAAGCCCACCCGCACCCTGGGCCCGCCATTGCGAACGGTGCACAGAAGCAGAATCCTGTTCTCAGGAGTCATGGTGGACTCCTACGCTTCGGCGCGTCGACTACCGATCGCCCTTCGGATCCTTCATGCGAGCACCGAGTAGCAGCCGATTGGAACCGGGTGCCAGGAGGGGTTCGCTCCACAGCTCGATTTGGCCCGCCCACAGCAGTCAGCAAAGGGGGCTGCAAACGACGTTGCGTGCTCTGAGCGAAGCGAACGCGTTCGCTTCACGCGATCCCTCCCAAGCCTTGCATCGTGCTTCCCTTCAGACGCTCTTTGAATGAGCTGAACGTTCAAGCTGCCACACCCTTAGCCCCCTCGACCGCAGAGACGAAACCGCTCGGGAGTTCTCAAACAGTTCACCACACAGTGGAAGACTATCTAGTCGTATGACAATGAGAACCCAACAGTATCAGGTCGAGGGATGCTCGAAGGGTTCCTGAACACCCAGCACATGCTAAGATGAATGAATTGGAGTTGCTTGTGGAGGGAATAGAGCTGTCTTGACACCTGCAAAAATGCCTCAGTAGACTTTCAAGATGGGCGTATAGCCTTCCTAGTGCCCCTCCCCTGGCCTAACCCCCTCGCGTGGCACCTTGCCACCGACTGGAGAATCCCGGCGTGCGAGCCATTATTAGTGACATCCATGGCAATCTGGAAGCTCTCCAGGCCGTACTGGCCGATATCAAGGCCAAGGGGATCCAGGAGATTTACTGTCTCGGAGACATCGTTGGCTATGGCCCCAACCCACGCGAATGCCTGGATCTCATCATGAATTGCCCAATGGTCCTATTGGGCAATCATGATCAGGGGGCTCTATTTGACCCGGAAGGCTTCAACCCTTCGGCAGAACGGGCCATTTTCTGGACACGCAATCAATTAGAGGCGTCGGGGGAGCCACGACCGGTCCGCGAACAGCGCTGGGAATTTCTCTCCGAACGACCCCGATCGCATCGGGAGAATGGTTACCTGTTTGTGCATGGCTCGGCTCGCAATCCGCTCAACGAATACGTTTTTCCCGAAGATATTTACAATCATCGCAAGATGGAGCGGATTTTTGCTCTGGTCGACAAGTACTGTTTCCAGGGGCACACGCATGTGCCGGGGATTTTTACCGAGTCGATGGAGTTTTATAGTCCCGAGGATATTGAGCTGCATTATCGCCTCGATGATCGCAAAATGCTCTGTAATGTCGGTTCGGTCGGCCAGCCACGTGACGGCAACTGGCGTGCCTGCTATGTCATCCTCGACGCCAATCAAATTCACTTCCACCGGGTCGAATACGATATTGAAACGACCATCAAGAAAATCTATGCCATCGACTCATTAGAGAACTTCCTCGGCGATCGTCTTCGCGAAGGTCGCTAGGCTGGACCGTCTTGAGTGAGCGGGACAACCCACTCACATGCGAAGAAGACCGAATCGGAACGAGCGAAGGTGAGCTGGCAAGCGCTCGGTAGGCTTTGCCGCGGTCAAAGCCTACCGAGCGGGATGGAAACTGTCATGCAAGGCGCGGGTGGAAGTAAGAGCGTGTGCATCGCCCTACCCGCATCCGATGCCTCAGCGATTACTTACGGGTGTATTCGATGGTCATCATTTTCTCGAATTGCCCACCGTCGGCCTGGTGATACATTTCAAAAATCATTTTTTTGTCGTTGATCACGCGTGACACATCTTTGGTCTTGATAAGCTTTCCGGTAGCGGGGTCCGGGGTGGTACCAAAGCAGGTCATGGTCCGCGTTTTAGGATCATAGGTCCCAGAGCTGGTGGTCAATCCACTGCTCATCGAATCCACCCAGACGGTGACATACTTTTTCTTGTTGGTATCGTAGCCGGTAATATCACGTCCACGAAAGTCGATGTCACCAAACTTCCCTTCGAACTCGCCGAACAGCCAACGATCGTTAAGATCGAGCTTCCAGGTCATGGTCCCGGTGCAATCGGGATAGCCGGGCATGCGGACCATGGCATCCCAGGTACCCGCCATCCGCTTCAGGAGGGCATGTTCGGGCCCTGGCTTGGGTGCAACCTCCTGTCCCAGGCTGGTGCCACTGGTCATGCTGATACCGGCGACCAAAACCGCCCAAGCAAACGGCATTCGCTTCATGGCAATGCTTCCTCCATGTGTTCACAGGGTTTTTTGGGTGTTCACAGGGTTTTTTGGGTGTTCACAAAGTAGACTCAACCCTATTGTGAGCTTCCGAAAACACCCCACATCCCACAAACCTGGATCACGTGTCCCACGGCAGGATCGACGTCTGGTCATGTGGGAATTAAAAGAGTTTGCCGAAGTGGACAGGCGTTGTCAAGCGAAATGACTGAAAAAGTGAATAGGACTGTTCAGGCGACCCCCATGGCAAACACCATGGGGGCAAGTGACGGTCTGATTATCGGGTGGCTGGTTCCAAGCCAAAGGCATCGGCCAGCTGGGTGACCACCAACGCTGGGGCATCGACACCCTGGCGGTAACCCCACATGCTGTGTAACAGATCGTATCCGACAAAGCCACACACAACGATAAACAGGAAGCATAGCACCAGGCCGGTCATGGTGCCCCAGCCCCACGGAGCCGGTGCAGCGACCCGGCGGGTAGCGAGGTCGGCATACTCATCTTCGTAATCCTCATCTTCGTCAAGGGAAACGCCCCGTAAAGCCCGGCTGGCGGACATTTCGTCATCGAGATCATCGTCGAGCTCGACGTCCTCTTCGAGGACAGCACGACGCCGGCGGCGCGGTGGAGCTTCCTCATCGTCGTCGAGTTCGACGACCTCGTCATCGATCACCTCAGCCTCTTCCAATTCGAGATCAAAGTCGGAGGTCATCTCGATATCGGTATCCGAATCGAGTTCGACCGCTTCCGACTCGGAATCGACATCGAGGGCTGGGATATCAAAATCGGTCTGGAAAATGTCGTTGGTATTTTTGGCTTCTTCGGCCTCAAATGCCGTCGTGGATTCCACATCAGGGAGATCGCTGGAGTTGTCGAGTGTCAGTTCAAACTCGCTGCTGTCATCTTCATCATCCTCGGTTGGGGCTTTGCCTGGTTTCGACGAGGCCATGCGTGTCGACGATCCATCGACTTCGAGTTCAAACTCCAGATCCTGTTTCCCAGAGTCTTCGGCGGAACTTTCCAATGACACGCCACTGTCCTTGGGAGCACCGAGATTGATGCCCGAGTCACCTGGCTTTTTGCTGGTTCCACCGAGGGGGACTTCCTCGTCACTCCCATCCTCAGCCAGGGTGAGCTCAAAATCACTATCAGAATCGTCAAGGTTGATTTCAAACTCACTACTGCCGGAAGTTAGATCTTGGTCGAGTTTGACCTCTTCGGTGCGAACCGTGGTGCTCTCTTCGGGTGGGGCGGGAGGATCGGCTTTTTCAAGCCGCACATCCGAATCGGAATCCTTGCTGGCATCTTCGGCAAGGCCGATCGGCACAGCATCATCATCATCGGCGGCTTCCTCGGCAAAGACCAACGGATCGTCGTCGCCGGCAGGAGGGGCGGTAGGTCCCTTGGCCGGGGCATCATCATCAAAGTTCAGCAGCAAAGGCTCATCCACACCAGCGTCGCCGTTGTCGGCGGAGGTGGGTTCGCTAAGTTGTACTTCGGGATCACTGCCGAAGCCCAGGCGGCGTCTGAGTTCTTCGATATCTTTGACACTGATGCGGAGCGAAGCACCATCCCGAAAGGTACGCACATGCTTCCATTCGTCGCGTAAGCGTCCTTTGAGTTCGTTCGGGCTCATACCCAACTTGTCAGCAGCCTCTTCGAGGGTGAGATATTCTTGCATAATCGATATCCAGATGCGACGGTGAGGGGATGAAACGCACGAAGTCACCTGGGCGGGCCACTTCAAGCATCGCAAAGAATTCGTTACTGTGATTAGTGAATTTTAGATGACAAGCGAGCCAATACAAGTCCGGGGCGTCTAGGCAAGCGAGCCAACGCCCAACAAGGACACCGGCCAAAGCGATTGGCGCGATGAGACGGCACTTTCCTGCCAGGCGCGAACTGGCTAAAAAACCAGCCGGGGCTCTTGCACCCACGCTTCTGCCCCGTTATTTTAATAAAGTCTGAGGGGACGTAGCTCAATTGGTTAGAGTACCGGACTGTCGATCCGGTGGTTGCGGGTTCGAGTCCCGTCGTCCTCGTTC
>CAYPIE010000052.1:0-41340 GCA_964410665.1 uncultured Alcaligenaceae bacterium | reverse complement strand
GCGAAGGACGTCAGTCCGAAGCTCTGCCGACGCGATCGATTCCCAGCAACCATTTCACAGTCAATCCCTTCCGCCGTCGCAACCGCCTCCGAAAGGCGAGCCCCGGACGTCAGTCCGGGGGTTCCCCGCACCGCAAGCGCCTCTGCCTCTTTCCCCGCACCGCAATCGCCTCTGCTTCTGCCGCACCGCAAGCGCCTCGACCGCAACGCAATCGCAAGTGCCTCTGTCACCGCTTCCAGACTCACTTCTTGGGAATGGTCCACAGATAGATGGTGTGCTCGATGCCCTTCTCATCCCGAACAGTGACTTCCTTTTCTGGCTTCCAGTCACCCATATCAAAGTCATGCGAAACAATGCGAGCGCCAGGCTTGAGTGACTTCTGCAGCATGGGACGCAATTTCAAGTTAACGCGCGGCAGCAAATACAGCGTGACCACATTCGCTTTGGAAACATCCTTGAGGTCGAGTACATCGCCCTGTTTGAATTCGAGTTGGTTCGCCACCCCAGCCGCCTTGGCATTTGCCTCAGATTCACGAATCCGTTGCGGATTCAGATCTAAGCCAAAGCCTTTTTTCGCTCCGTATTGCTTGACCGCAGTAATGACGATGCGACCATCACCACAACCAAGGTCATACACGACATCCCCTTTTTGGACTTTGGCCAGCTTGAGCATCTCGTCAACGACTACTTGAGGAGTGGGCACATAGGGGACCACAATCGTGGGCTTTTGTCGCAGTTCGCTAGTGGGAACTGCTTTGACCGTCAGTTGCGAGGAGGTTGTATTTGCTTGTTGGCCGAACACACAATCGGCCAGCAACAGCACTGTCAACACGGTAACTCGAAGAGTCATAGAAAACTCCTTCAGGGTAAGCTCGATTCCGATCCCTGTGGCCGAGGCTTCGACCGGTAAAAGGGTAAAGCGAGCAACACTAGTCCCAACACAATGATGGCTTCGGCGGGTTCATTGAACAGTGCCCAAGTCGTACTCTTGTACAACATAAAGCCACTCATCCCAATGAACAGCAGTGGCGTCACCGGATAGAATGGGACGCGAAAGCCGCGTGGCAAGTGCGCATCTTTAAAGCGGAGGATTATGAGGGAAATCCCACTGAGGAAGAAAAAGACCCAAAACACCGGTGCAGTACAGATCACTAGTTTCTCGATCCGTTGTTCGGTCGCCTCTGGGGTGGGTGCCAGCGTGTAGCCAAGATCGCGAAGCGACCCCTTCCAGGACTCGCCGAACTCGAGCACAAAGATCAACAACAAACTAAAAAACGCCTGAGCCAGAAGCGCGTTGGTGGATGCGGGAGTCGTAGGATCCTTACTGCGAAGCCAGTGGAACAAGCGGTGGTCGATGCCGAATGTGCTATAAAGGCGCATGCCCGTAAAGAGCATGCCATTAATCGCGCCTAATGCCGAGATCATGACCAACACGGCCATCACTTGTTGACCACTTTCTCCGAACGGCTGCCGGAGCACATCGCTAGCGACGGCCTTGGCAGTTCGGGCACCATCGAAGCCGAGTGCACCAAGATAGGCCAGGTTGACCACCACATAGATGACGGTGACGCCGAGCACCCCATAGATTAGGGCCCGCACCAGGTTTTTGCGTGGGTCACGCACTTCCGCGGCAACAAACACGGTATCGTTCCAGCCCCCATACGCATACATGACAAAGACCATGGCCAGAGCGAAGGTACTCCAGGTCAAGGTTGGTGGATCGGCGATCACTTCGGGGTTGTCGACTACGCTGCTGCCGGTCTGCCCGCTGAGCCACCAAGCCACGCCGACGGCAATGATGCCCAACAACCCCAGCACTTTGGCGGCTGCGAGCGTGTTTTGCGTACGACGGCCCGGCTCAAATCCCAAATAATTTATAAATGTTAACATAAGAATGGAGCTGCTGGCTAGTACCAATGTGGCCGAGTTCCCCAGAGCAGAAACGTCGGTCAACTGCTGGGCATAGATCGCAAAAACATACGCCATATAGGCGATGCTCCCGCCGGTCCGGATCACCGACAGTTCAGCCCATGCGAATAGATAGCCGGTCAACCGCCCATAAGCTCGGCTCAGGTAGGTGTAATCCCCGCCGGCGGATTGATATGTGGTAGCCAGCTCGGCATAGCAAAAGGCACCGACTAAAGCAAAAAAACCACCCAGCGCCCACACGGCGACCCCAAGCTCAGGACTGGCCGCGTTACTAAAGATCTGGGGCGACATCTGGAAGATGGCGCTACCGATAATGATCCCAACAATGATCGACACGGCATCCCAAAGGCCCAGACGCCGGCGAATGGTGGCGGAGGTGGGAGTTTGGTCGTTCCTCATGCAATGGCGTCCGTTGTCAGCTCGGGAGAAGCACTCGTCCTGGTAAGCCAGTTTTGCTACGCGACACCGCGAAGTCCCAGCGGGTTGGGGGATTGACCCAACGCTCAGGAGCGTCGATCATAGCAAACCGCCCTAGCATACCCATTACGTGTTCTATGGGAAAGGACCTGGCATGGATCGTTTGTTGTGCGTGGTGTTGCTTTTGCCCAGTGTCTTGCATGCCGCGGAGCGACCCAACCTAATCATCATCATGGCCGATGACATGGGCTACTCGGACATCGGCTGCTATGGCAGCGAGATCACTACCCCGAGTCTTGACCAACTTGCTAGGGATGGCCTCCGCTTTACTCAGTTTTATAACACCGCTCGCTGCTGTCCGACCCGTGCCTGTCTGCTGACCGGGCTTTATCCGCACCAAGCAGGGGTGGGTCACATGCTCGCTGACCGTGGCTTCGATGGCTACCGCGGTGACTTGAATGACCAATGTGTCACCATCGCGCAGGTACTCAAGTCGGCGGGGTATGGCACCTATATGTCCGGCAAGTGGCATGTCACGCGAAACTGGCGAGACAACCAAGACGAAAGCAACTGGCCTCGGCAGCGCGGCTTTGATCGTTTTTTTGGCACCATCCAGGGAGCGGGGAGCTATTTTGATCCGTATACGCTAACGGTAGACGATGACTATATTGTTCCAAGCAAAGATTTTTATTATACGGATGCGATCAGCGATCGGGCCTGTCAACTGATCAGGGAGCATCCGGGAGATTCGCCGTTTTTTATGTATGTCGCCTATACCGCACCGCACTGGCCAATGCATGCCAAACCGGAGGATATTGCCAAGTATCAGGGCAAATATCATCGCGGTTGGGAGGTACTCCGCCAGGAGCGCTATCGGCGTATGGTCGAGATGGGCCTGATCGATGCATCCTGGACCTTATCTCCCCGCGATCCACGTTCGCCTCGGTGGCAAGATGCTGAGCGGAAGGACTGGCAAACGTCCCGCATGGAAGTCTATGCGGCGATGATTGACTGTATGGATCAGGGAGTCGGACGGATCATCGAAACATTAAAGACTAATGATAAATTTGATAATACGTTGATTTTATTCTTAGCCGACAATGGCGGCTGTGCCGAGGAATCGGGTTCTCGTGGGCCCATCAAGCCCGATCCCAAAGTCCCGATCCAGCGGCAACCTATGAAGGCCGATGAACTGCAAACGCGGATGATACCGAAGTTTACCCGCGACGGTCTGCCGATCCGTACGGGCCGCGGGGTGATGCCCGGTCCGGCAGATACGCATATTGCTTATGGCCTGAGCTGGGCGAATGCCTCGAATACTCCGTTTCGGCTCTATAAGCACTGGGTGCATGAAGGTGGCATCAGTAGTCCCCTGATTGCTCATTGGCCACACGGGATTGCCAAAGACCGACACAATCAGTTTGAACGGCAACCGTGCCATTTGATCGATCTGATGGCTACCTGCGTGGACTTGAGCGGGGCAACGTATCCCAAAACCTGGAATAGGAAGGCAATCACCCCAATGCAAGGCGTGTCGCTCAAACCGGCGTTTGCCGGGGAACAGCTGGAGCGGTCTGCGCCCCTGTTTTGGGAGCACGAGGGGAACCGTGCGATTCGGATGGGCAAGTGGAAGCTAGTGGCCAAGGGCCCGCGCGGCAAATGGGAACTTTACGATTTGCAAGCGGATCGCAGTGAGCTCCATGATCTGGCACAACGCGAGCCCGATCGCGTTCAGGCCATGGCCCAACGCTGGGAAGAATGGGCGATTCAAGCCAAAGCCAAACCCTGGCCATATGATCCGAAACCGAACAAACGCTAGTAGCGCCCTGGTCGAGCACCCCCATCGAAGAGGTGCCCGGGTGGTCCGCCCAGGGTCTTCGAAGCGCATGCAGAGAACCCGGGGTCTAGGGTAGGTCCGCTTTCCGAGCGGCGGGTGTGAGCCGGTCCTGCGTTGCGCGGACTTCCGCCTGACACACCGAGGAAGTCAGGCAGGAGATCTTCGCTGTGCCGCGCAAATGCAACTGGGGTTGCCCGCCATGGTGAATGCGAGCTCCTGTGCAGACAACTGTTCAACGCACATCCGGACATACACCCGTTGCTCGGAAAAGGCAGGCTTGACAGTACCCGGTTCGGGAAGGACGTCCGCCAAAGACGCCGGACGACTCGGCTATGCCTCAGGAGATGAGGTGAGTGCAAAAAACCGGCGTTTTTACCAACGGGCCCCAGATATATATCTATAGGGGGATTCCGTCACGACGGGTTTTGGTCACAGTAGGAGAGGGCACTTGTCTTCACGAACGATTCTGGGAAAAAAGCGGAATTTTCCGGGGTAAAACGGGACCATGCGCGGCGATGTCTGGCCGAAAAGACGAGCTTCGAGCTTGGAGAATGAAGGCATCGCAGCTGCAAGAAGTCCTTTACAAAGAGATCGTTCTTCAATTCTCGCGGTCCCTTGCAGTCCCCGGACGTTCGAGGGCAAGCCAGAGCAACAAGCCGTTGGAGTGAATCGTTTGTCCGAGGCCGAGCCTGTCATTGTGGTCGAGAACCTGTTGCACCAGTATCCGGATGGACGCAAAGCGCTTTCCGAGATCAGTTTTCAGGTAGCAGCTGGGGAGCATGTGGCGATAGTTGGGCCGAATGGGGCTGGGAAGACAACGCTTTTTTTATGCTTGTGTGGAGTGCTGCGTGGTCAGGGGGGTCGTATCCGCGTGGTTGGGCTCGATCCGAAAGATCCCAAACAGCGGAAAGTCTTACCGAGCCACGTAGGGATCGTCTTCCAAAACAGCGATGACCAGCTGTTCAATCCCACGGTGTTGGATGATGTGGCCTTCGGGCCATTAAACTTAGGTTTGAGCGAGGAGGAAGTCCGCACGCGAGTGGCCGAGGCTTTGCAGCAAGTGGGCCTTACTGGGCAAGAAGACCGAGTGGTCTTTCACCTCTCGGGTGGAAGCAAACGGCGGGCAGCCCTGGCCGGTGTGTTAGCGATGCGCCCGGAGGTCGTGTTGCTGGATGAGCCATCGATGTTTCTCGATCCACGCGGACGACGCGAGTTGATTCAGTTGATCCAGACTTTACCGGGTACGAAGTGCATTGCAACGCATGATTTGGAATTGGTGCTCGATACGTGTCCGCGCGTCTTGTTGTTGGATGCCGGTGAATTGATTGCGGATGGTGCCAGTGAGGTGATCCTCGGTGATGACAACCTGATGGAGCAGCACGGTTTGGAAGTGCCGTATCGGCTTCGTCCTCGCTAGCGGTGCGCATCTTGCCAGTCATCGTCTGGGCGGGTAGCCTAGGTCAAAATCTTCTTGTGTGGAAGCCTCTTCCGTCGACTCTCTTCCACGCACCCTGAGAATGGTTTCGGGGAGTGGCCAATCGCCCAATCCTCGATGACCTGAAAACATGATTTGACTCCTCAGCGGGGCCGGGTGTGGTCCTGGAAAGGTTGCTGGTGTGATGAGTGATGCGGGAACGAATGCCGGCGGAGCCAAGACAGGAGGCAGAAGAGGCTTTGGCACCAAAATCGGCTTTATCATGGCGGCGGCGGGAAGTGCCGTCGGATTAGGGAATCTCATTCGTTTTCCCTACATTACCGGCGAATATGGCGGCGGAGCCTTTGTCCTGGTCTATATCGCCGCGGTCTTGCTGGTAGGCCTGCCCCTGATGTTCTCGGAGCTGATCCTGGGACAGCAGGGAAAAAGTGGCATTATGGGGGCCATTCGCAATCTTACCAGCCATTGTGGCATTGCCAGCACCATTATGAGCATCTCCACCGGCCTCCTCGCGGTGATCACCTGCTGTATGTTTCTGGCCTTTTACTCGGTATTGGGTGGCTGGACCCTGCATTACTTGTTTGGCTCGATCGGCTTTCCCGGTGTGGAGATTGCCTTGTCGAAGGAAGCCTTTGAAGGCTTTCAAAAGAATCTACAGCTCAATATCGTTTGGCATTCCGTCTTTATGCTGTTGACCACTTTGGTGGTCGCCGGGGGCGTCCAGAATGGAATCGAGCGGCTGTGTAACCTACTGATGCCCATGCTAATTCTGTTTCTCATTGGATTGCTTGGCTATGTTGCATATGAAGGTTGGCTGAATCAAGCGGTTTCCTTTCTATTTACACCCGACTTTAGCCGGCTTTCGCCAAAAGCTTTTCTAGACGCACTTGGACAAGCTTTTTTTAGTTTGTCAATCGGCATGGGAACCATGGTGATTTATGGCTCCTATATGAAGCAGCGAGGCACAGTGGTGCGCGACGGCGTGGCCGTCTCGTTTGTGGATACCGGAATTGCCCTCTTGGGTGGGATGGTCATTTTTTCGATTCTGTTTAGCGCTGGACAAAAACCCGATCAAGGCCTTGGCCTGTTGTTTGTTACCTTGCCAAATTTGTTTGCTGAATTGCCGGCCGGAAGTGTCCTGTCCATCTTCTTCTTCGCCCTGGTGGTGTTTGCGGCCTGGTCTTCCTCCATCTCCCTGTTGGAAGTCCCGGTTTCCTTTCTGATAGAAGAATTCAATCTTTCTCGACGCCTGGCCGCGGCCCTATTCGGCTTGGCCATCTGGGGACTGGGCATGGGCTGCGCGGTCAGTTTAGACTTCCTCAATCAGCTCGATAGCATTGTCTCGCTCTATCTGCTTCCCTTGGGTGGAATGTTAGTGGCGATCATTGTCGGCTGGATGGTCAAGGCAGATCCCCGCGATCAGGGCTTCACTGGTCGGGATAGCGGAGCGAGTCCACTGTCCCGGTGCTGGCTGTTCACCCTACGCTTTATCTCACCCGTCCTGATCGTTCTAATTTTGCTTTATAAGTTCGAGTTGTTGGACTGGTTGCTTGCTTCGTCGAAATAGTTGGTTGCTGAGAGCGTATAATGACTCAGGTGACAAGATTTGGAGACGCTTGGCGAATAGGAGTGCAAACTGTGATGCGCCGGCGGATCAACGGCGTATTTTGAGGATATTAGGCAATGATGTTTTTTGACCCAGTTTATTTTTTGTTCCTTGCCCCGGGAATGCTCCTGGCTGCGTGGGCCTCCTGGAAGGTGCAGAGCACTTTCCAGGAGGCGAGCCAAATTCGGGCGGCGAGCGGCTACACCGGGGCGCAGACCGCCGAACTTCTGATGCGTCGTGAAGGGATTGCGGACGTCCGGGTGGAGCCGGTGGAGGGATTTCTCTCCGATCATTATTCTCCGACGGAGAAGGTGCTCCGCCTAAGTCCTGCGGTGTTTCAGAGTAACTCTCTGGCTGCCTTAGGCGTCGCCGCTCACGAGGCAGGTCACGCTCTGCAGGATGCGCGAGGCTATAGCCTCATGCAGCTCCGCAACGCGATTGTCCCGCTCGCAGGTTTTGGGAGCGGGATTGCCTGGATACTGCTCATCGGCGGCTTCCTGTTACAAATGTCGGGGCTGCTCTATTTGGGCATTGCTGCGTTTGCCACCACGGTGGTTTTTCAGGTTGTCAATCTTCCGGTGGAGTTTGACGCCAGCGCTCGGGCCAGGCGGAAGCTGCTTGAGGCTGGGCTGATTTCGCGGTCGGAGGAAAAGGAAGTGGCCCGCGTACTCAATGCCGCGGCTTGGACGTACGTTGCTGCGACGCTGACAGCGATCCTGACCTTGCTCTACTTTCTGTTCCGAGCCGGGCTCTTTGGCGGAAGTGACGATTAAGTGAGGCTTAGGCCTTCTGCCAGCGGGCACCAATATTGAAGCTGATGCTCATCCGTTCCGAATCGGAACCGTTTGGCTCAACCCCATGCTCCAGCCAGGCTGGGAAGATCAACAGCCGGCCTGGTTGGGGTTTGTATATCACGCGTTGATAGTTCCATGGATGGTGGGCGGTGACCGGCGGCATGGTCATGACATGGGCCAGGCGTGGATCAAGAAAGAAGACATTCCCAGCGTTGGCCGCGGCCTGGACATAGTAAACCCCACTTAAGAAAGAGTGGGGATGCATGTGCACCGTGTTTCCTGCAAACTTCCCGTTGACCATGGCCCAGCACGTGGCAATGGTCGGGGTCAATCGGGTCAAGTCCCATTTGGCGAATGCAACGACCTGGGCGACAGATTGCTCGATAAAGTCCTGTAGCGGAGCAAATACAGCCTCGAGGTGTAGGTTGTCTCGGCTATGCCAACCCAGCGTATGCGAACGTTGTTGTATCCCCTGCGGGTCGCGTTGCCGCTCGGCGAGTATGAATGTGAAAAGTTGCTCGTTAAGCGGGATCGGGTCTGGGTGATCGAACACCCAGATCGAGGTCGGAAACCAGTCCTCGCGATAGCCGGACATCGGATGGCCGTACCCTTAATCATCGGCTAAAGCATCTTCGAGCACTTCTTCGGAGACATAGATGGGCACGCGTGCAGTGACGGCGATCGCCACGGCATCGGAGGGGCGGCAATCGATCTCCACCAGTTCTCCGTCACTCTGAACGCGGAGTTTCGCATAATATGTGTGATCGCGTAAGTCGCTGATGACGATGTCGCGAATCTCGCCGCCAAGCCGCTCCACCGCGGAAACGACGAGATCGTGCGTCAAGGGTCGTGAAGAGCTCATGCCTTTGACCCGACGCTCGATACTGGTGGCCTCAAAGATACCGATCACGATCGGAAAACTGCGATGCTCACCGTCCACTTCGCGCAGGACAATCACCTGCGACTCGTTCATCTCCGTGATGATGATGCGACGCAGCTTCATTTCGACTTGCACAGCGACCTCACTGGTTGTGCGTGGGCGGTGGAGAAAAGCAGATTAAGCAAAATTATAAATAGACCGGCGCATGTCGGTCAAGGAACTGATTGTATCGGGGAAAAGGATATCCGACCTAGTCCCTTTGCGGTATGGTGGACGGATCGTGAAGGTTTCTGGTTCGTGGAGCCAAAGATCGCATGCACCGAGAATCGGGGAAATCACGGGTTCTGCTTTTGGGCGAGGCGTCGCTCGCTGAACGTGTCCAGAAAACGCTTGAAGACGCCAACCTGGATGTCTTTGGCGACAAAGACACACTTCTTGATGCTCTCGCCCTTCGCTCTACACGGGCGATCTTGTTGTTGGTGGATCTCCCCTCGCGCTCGCGTATCCTGGAACGATTACACTCGCTGCGGGTGAGCCTGGCGGAATCCTTTGTGCCTCTGATCGTTCTGGTGGGATCGGAAGATGATGCGCACACCGCAGAGTTCCTCGACGCAGGAGCGGATCTGGTTCTGGCTGGCGATCTCAATGCACAAGTTTTTCTGGCCCAACTGCAAGCATTCGAACGGATCCGCCAAAGCCAGGAACGCTTACAATTTCGTGCCAATGAAAGTCGGGAGCTGAACCTGCGGCTCCAACAGGTCTATGAACAGATCGAAGAAGAGGCAGAACTCGCACACCGTATCCACAAACGCTTTCTCCCAGTTTCCTTGCCAGAAATGCCAGGTGTTCGTTTCGGTCTCTCACATCGTCCCCGGACACGCGGTGGCGACTTTTTTAATGTGATCCGCTTGGACGAAGACCATGCCGCGTTTTTTCTCGGGGATTCGATGAATCGAGGCATCACGGCCAGTAACTTGCTGACTATTTTGCTGCTGACCAGCCTGGTGACCAAAGAAATCGTCGGCCGCTCGTACCGCTTAATTCCACCTGAGGAAGTGCTGCAGCATTTGCACGGAGAGCTGTGCTCGCTGGAACGTGAAGAGCCCATTTTCATGTCGATGCTGTTTGCCCAGATCAACCTCCGCGACGGGGAGGTTGTTTTTGCTCGCGCAGGCCAGCCCCTGCCCATCCATCTGCCCACCAACGCAGCGCCAACCATCTGGTCGGCCAGTGGTTCGTTTCTAGGTATTCAGCAAGGTCCTTATTCCGGTTACAAGGGCCAGCTGCGCGTTGGTGACAAGTTGCTTCTGTACTCCGACGGCGCGTGCGATGCTCATTCCGCCGAAGGCAGCGAACGTATCCTGTCCACTGCCGCGGTTTATGCCGAATTGCCGATCCAAAGTTGTCTCGATCATCTTGCCCAAGATCTATTCGACCAACAACAGATGACGGATGACTTTACCATTCTTGGACTGGAATTTGGCCCGCACTCGTGAAACGCAACACTCCTCGGTATTCTTCCTGGAGATTCCTCGTGCGTATAACGATCTTGGTCGGGACTCTGCTGGTATTTGGTCTCTTTTTCGGGACCTGGGTGCATCCTAGTAGGGTACGTGCCGAGGCACGCTTGGGGATCAATCTCAGTGACGTCAGCCCCTACGCGACACAGATTCCGTTTGTCGATGTCTTTCGTATGACTGGCGATTGGATCAGCCATCGGGAAGGGAAACCTTGGGGGCAAGGCGGACCTCTTGAGGTGAACCGCCTGGGCGAGGTGGTCCGTTTGGCTCCGGGTCAATTTGCCGAGAAACTGCTGTTCCATGCCGTGGGACCTCACTTTCCCGCAGGGGTGTACACCTGCTATTACGATGGCAAAGGGCGTATCGCATTTGGCCTGGGGGCTCGGATCATCCACCAGCAACTGGGGCAGATCCGCGTCCGGGTTGATCCCAAACGCGGGGGGATTTCCCTGCAGCTGCGGCACACCGACCCTCAGGATCCGGTACGGAACATTCGCTTGATCCTGCCCGGTTACGTGGATACCTATCAAGCGAAGCCGTTTCATCCGACCTTCTTGCAACACATCGCCCCATTCAAGGTTTATCGCTTTGTGGGTTGGCAGCATACCAATAATTCAAGCGTTACCGACTGGGAGGATCGCACCACGCTCGAATCGGCGACTCAGGGAGGAAAAGCCGGAGTGGCCATCGAGATCATGGTGGATCTTTGCAACCTCCAGAACGCCGATCCGTGGTTTTTGATGCCACACTTGGCCTCCGATGTCTTTGTCCGGAGGTTTGCCCAATTTGTGCATCAGCGGTTGGACCCAGAGCGAAAGGTTTATCTCGAGCATAGTAATGAAGTGTGGAATCGTCAGTTTGCGCAAGGACGCTATGCTCTGGAACAGGGCCAAAAGCTAGGTCTGAGCAAGGATGGGTATGAGGCCCAGTTACGTTACCATTCCCAACGCTCGGTCGAAGTCTTCCGGATTTGGCAGGAGGTGTTTGGTGGGCACGAACGTTTAGTCCGAGTACTCTCCGCCCAAGCGGCCAGCCCCTGGAGTGGTACCACCATCATGGATTGGCGAGATGCCTATCGCCATGCGGATGCGGTGGCCATTGCTCCTTACTTCGGCGGTACGCTTGGCAGCCCCAAACAAGCAGCAGCGACCACCAAGTTGTCGGTGCAGCAAGTGTTGAACGGTTGCGAAACAGACATCGCAAGAAATGCCGCAATACTTCATCCGTATGCCCGGTCCGCCAAACGCCGCGGGCTCAGACTCATTGCCTACGAGGGGGGGCAGGGCTTGGTAGGATCTGGGGGGGCGGAGAATAACGCAGTGTTAGACAAGCTGTTCCAAGCGGCGAATCGGCATCCAGGGATGAAAGATGTGTATCGAAAAGATTTGCAACAATGGCAAGACATCGGTGGTGATCTGTTTTGTGTGTTTGCTTCGACCAGTCGCTACACCAAATATGGCAGCTGGGGAATCCTGGAATATCAGGATCAGGATCCGAAGACTGCCCCGAAGTACCAAGCCTTTCTGGAATTCATGCGGTCCCAAGCCGAGCGATAATGGCATCGGTCATCGACTGAGTGCTTGCTTCACCTCCGAGATCTTTGGTGCGGATATCATCGTCGAGAGTCTGGGCGATCGCACTTCCGATCTGGTACGCGGCAGCCGCTTCGCCAAGATCGCGGAGCATTTCCACCGCAGGCATTAGCGCGGGTAAAGGATTGGCTTGATTCGGAGGAACCTGTTCGTAGCTGGCGCCGAAGATCGCCTCATAGACCCGAATCCCCGGACCATGATTGATCGCGGCCGTGCCGCTAATGCCGCCCACCAGGCCCGCACCGAGGTCACTGAGTAAGTCACCATACAGGTTGCCCGCGACGACCATCTCAAACTGGGTCGGACGCGTTACCATCTGCATACAACCATTATCGACGATCATCTCTTTGGGTTCGATCTCGGGAAAGTCTCGGGCGACCCGACGAAAACAATCCAGAAACAAGCCATCGGCCTGTTTGAGGATATTGGCTTTGTGAATACAGTGGATCGAGTTGCGCCCTTGACGGCGGGCGAGCTCAAAGGCAAACCGGAAAAAGCGGAGGCAGGCGGATTCGGTAACGATTTTGATACTCTGCACCACCCCTGGCACGATGATGTGCTCGTTGGAGTTGTACAAGTCCTCGGTGATTTCGCGGACCAGGGTGAAGTTCACCCCGGAAAATCGGCTGGGCAAATGGGGAAGATTCTGGACTGGCCGCACACTGGCAAACACGCCGAGTTCCCGACGCACTAGCACGTTGTAGTTGATGGGATCACCGACCACTGGCGGCAATAGCTTGGTCTTGAAGGCCAATCCTTGTTGCCGTGCCGCTTCCAAGGCATCGTGGGGTAACGGATCCTGGCCCTGTTCTAGCGCGGCCCGTCCGGTGGGAATTACCTCCCAGTCAATGGCGACCCCGCTAGCTTCCAGAATCCGACGAACGGACTGTTCCTGGTCATAGCCAATGCCGCCACCTTGAAGAAAAGGGATGGTGTAGGTCATATTCCTCTACCGACTTCGGAAAGCAGGAGCGACGGTGGTTCACGGGGGAACCTACATAGTTGTCAGGTTGCGAATGATCGCGTCCGTCAAGGTCCGGGTGTTGCCATCGCCTCCCAGGTCACGGGTGAGCCCAAGCCCCGCCCGGAGTGTTTGTTCGATCGCTGCTTCGATGCGCTGGGCGGCGTCGCGTTTCCCGATGTGTTCGAGCAAGAGCACCCCCGACCGGATCAGGGCGATCGGGTTGGCCAATCCCTTGCCCGCGATGTCCGGGGCACTCCCGTGCACGGCCTCGAAGACAGCATAGCGACTACCGAGGTTGGCCCCCGGTACCAATCCTAGCCCACCGACTAATCCTGCACACAAGTCGCTGATGACATCACCAAACAGATTTTCCATGACCAAGACATCAAATTGGGTGGGGTCTAGGACCAATTCCATGCACAGGTTGTCGATGGGTCGAGTCTCAAAGTTGATGAACGGGAATTCATCGGCGACGGTCTGGGCCGATTGAAGGAACAGCCCATCACTGAGTTTCATAACATCGGCTTTGTGACAGAACGTAACACGTTCGCGTCCCTGGAGCCGGGCCAGCTCAAAAGCGAAGCGAACAATTCGTTCCGCTGCCGGTCGAGTGATGATGCGCAAGCTCTCGACGACCCCAGGAACAACCTCGTGCTCGAGCCCAGCGTAAAGACCCTCGGTGTTCTCTCGTACCACGACGAGGTTGACATTCGAGAAGGGAAGTTGCACACCGGGCAGTGTCCGTACCGGTCGTACACTGGCAAATAGATCCAATCCCTGACGCAAACGGACATTAATCGAGCGGAAGCCTTTGCCAACCGGTGTGGTGCAAGGGCCTTTCAAGGCGACGCGGTGCTTGCGAATCAAGTCGAGGGTGATTTCTGGGAGCGGATCCCCATGACTTTCCACACTGCTCAGCCCTGCCGGAGCGAACACCCAATCGATTCGCACTCCCGTCGCGGCAATCACTTCCTGGGTTGCTGCGGTAACCTCAGGGCCGATGCCGTCACCTTCGATCAGGACAATTTGCATCAGAGCAGCTCAGTAGGAAGTTGGTGTCAGAGTGTTTTAGGCTTCCTGGATGGTCGACACGGGGGGCGCTTTGGGCTCCTCCAGATCACTGGTGTCGAGTTGACCCCCGGCAAATAGCCGACGAAATTGTTCGTAGGTACGGCGAATCCCTTCAGCCAACGAAGTCGTCCTGATCGGCCCGATATCCTGTTGCAGGGTGGCGTCGGAAAGATCGTAGGCGATGGTAATTTGCTGTTCGCCATAGGTGATCAGGTCCGCCGCTTTGGGTTCGACCTCGCAGAGGGTGCGATGGAAGGTCGGCAGATCCACCACCGCCCCACGTAGGTTGTAAACTTTGGCCCCGTGAAAAGGAACCTCCAAGCAGCGAAGAAAGGTTGCGGCAACATCTTCGACGTATTGCAGGTCCTGATAGCCGCCATAGCGAATGTGATAGGGGCGTTCAAAAACAAGCGACTTGATGGCTTTGGTCGGTTCGCTGGTCATGCCCTGGTCACGACCGACGCCATAGACAGTCCACGGTCGCAAACCGATGCTCGATAAACCATGGTCCAGGTAGTAGACCTGGGCATTTCCCTCGTTACACCGCTTGAACATGCCATAGTGGGTACTGGGCAGGAGCGGAGCAGAATCGGGCAGGGGACCCACTGGGTAACGATCGGGCGGCCCGTAAACGGCTGCAGAACTGGCGTAAACCAAGCGTTCAATCGCCGAGCCGCATCTACGGACTGCCTCAAAAACTGCAAGAGTGCCAAGCACGTTCACCTGAGCGCCCAAGATCGGGTTGGCACGGCAGGTGGGCACTTGCAAACCGGCCAGGTGGATCACGTGGGTGATGGCATGCTCGAGGAGTGCCGAGTAAACCCTTTCAAAGTTGCAGACATCTCCCTGAAGGAAGGTGATGTTTACGAATTGCGATTCATCCATGATCAAGCGAAAGCGTTTCAACTCTTCTCGCAGATCGAGGATGAATACTTGATGACCAGCCTCAAGCAATTGCCGGGTAATCCACGCACCGATACAGCCGTAGCCACCAGTCAACAGGACGCGCATCGCTTATTCCTCGCTGACTTCGGTGTCGGGGGAATCGGGAACAATCTGCACCTCGGAAACTTCAGCATCGGCAAGCGCTGAGTCTTCCTCGGGTGTTGGTTCGTCGATTTCCTCGCGAGCCACTTTGGCCATGGCGGCAATCCGATCCTCTTCCTTTTTTAGATTCATGACCCGAACACCCTGAGAATTCCGACCCGTACGGCGGATTTCATCAACGTGGGTGCGGTTGACCATGCCCTGCTGCGTGATCAGCATGATGTCGTCGGTGTCACGCACCGCCGCAATGCCGACGACCCGACCATTCCGTTCGGATGTTCGGATGTCGCGTAGGCCCTTTCCGCCACGCCGCTGGGTGCGATAACGCATGGTGGAGCGGTCTTTGTTCGCCTCCTCATCCCCGTTCACTTCCTCGGAGCTATCTTCTTCGGCGGGAGCCTCATCCGCGACACTTTCCTCAACGAGAGGCTCATCAGCGACGTCGGCACCCTCAGAGTCGGCTTCGACCAGAGTACTCGCTCCAAAGGGGGTACGTTTACCGTAACCATATTCGCAAATGGTCAAAAGGTCGCCGTCCGGGTCGGCCACGACCATGCCGACGACTTCATCATCCTCGGGCAGGGGTTCGCCACGTTTGATCTCGTCGCCCTGCTTGAGCAGTGCAATGCCACGAACCCCGCGCGTGTTGCGTCCCATCTCACGGGCATCGCTCTCGGTGAAACGAATGGCCATCCCGTAGCGTGTACTTAAGACGACTTCGTCGCCATCATGAGTCAAGCAGACACTGATGAGAGTATCATCCTCCTCGAGGTTGATGCCAATGATCCCCCCTTGCTTGGGTCGGCTGTAGTCTTTAAGGCTACTCTTTTTGACGAAACCTCGCCGGGTCGCCATCAGTAAGTGCCAGCCCGCTTCGAAGTGGCGGATCGGAATGATGGTGGAAATGGATTCCTCTTCTCGAAGGGCCAGCACATTGCGAATCGAGCGTCCCGGGCTTGTGCGCGAGGCGACAGGGATATCGTAGACTTTGAGCCAATAGACCTGACCGCGATTGGTAAAACAAAGCAGATAGGCATGTGTCGAGGCGATAAAGAAGTGCTCAATAAAGTCATCTTCGTGTAGACCGCCGGAGACGCCTTTGCCCCCTCGGTGCTGGGCTCGATACGTGTCTAGCGCGAGCCGCTTGATGTAGCCGTTGTGGCTCATGCTGACGACAACATCTTCTTCGAGGATCAGGTCTTCATAATTGACCCGACCGCCTTCATCGCTAATCTCGGTCTTTCGGGCATCGCCGTATTTATCGCGAACAGTCTCCAAATCGCTACGGATGACGGCATCGACCTTCTCGGGACTGGACAAGAGGTCTTCGTAAGAGAGAATTGCCTGGCGTAGGTCGGAGTATTCTTTGAATATCTCATCCCGCTCGAGCTGAGCCAACTGGCCCAATTGAAGTCCAACGACCGCATCGGCCTGTTGTTCGGTCATCTGGTAAATGTCGGCAACGCCCAGCTCGCGTTGCAGTGCTTCGAAGGGCTCCTCGCCCAAAGCCCGTTTGAGCACGGCGGCGGCCACCTCCATGGCGATGAGACGCAATTTAGCCTCGGCGCGACTGGGGGCCGTGCGACAAATCTCAATCACCTCATCGAGCGACGAGATAGCAATCAGCCGGCCCTCGAGCACATGACTCCGCCGCTTGGCATCACGAAGTTTGAACTCAGTCCGTCGGCGGATTACTTGGCGTCGATGCCTGAGAAACTCCTGCATCATCTCCTTCAGCGAGAGGATGCGTGGTCGGCCATCAACCAAGGCCAGCAAAATGATGCTCACCGTCTTCTGGAGCGGAGAGAATTCATAAAGTTGGTTCAGGACGAGATTCGGATCGGCATCCCGCTTTAGGTCCAGCACCAGACGGACCGGCTCACCGTTGCGTGCACTGGATTCATCACGCATCGCCGAGATGCCTTTGATCCGATCATCTTTGATCAGATTGCCGATCGCCTCCGCCAATCGATTGCGGGTGACCTGGAAAGGGACTTCGGAGACAACAATCTGCGTGGTACGACCTTCTTCGATTATCTCCGCTCGGGCACGCAGGGTAATCCGACCACGGCCGTCTTTGTAGCCATCGATAATTCCTTGCCGACCGCGGATGATTCCCCCGGTCGGGAAATCTGGACCAGGAACGTGGCTGAGCAATTCGGCCAGCGTGGCTTCCGGGTGATCGATTAAATGAATCAATCCGTTGCTGACTTCCCGGAGATTGTGGGGGGGGATCTCCGTCGCCATGCCAACGGCGATACCATCGGAGCCGTTGACCAACAAATTAGGCACCCGAGCAGGCAGGACCAGGGGCTCGCGGTATTTACCGTCGTAGTTTTCGATAAATTCGACGGTATCGGAGTCGAGGTCCGCAAGGAGTTCTTCGGTGAGCGGAGTGAGTTTGGCTTCGGTGTATCGGTGGGCCGCAGGAGGTAAGCCAGCGATCGAGCCAAAATTCCCCTGGCCGTGCACCAAGCGATAACGCATCACCCAATCTTGGGCCATGCGGACGAGGGAATCATAGATCGACTGGTCGCCGTGCGGGTGATAACGTTTCATCGTTTCACCGATGATTCCCGCACATTTCGAAGTGGAGCCTGCAGCGTTCAGACCCAGATCCTGCATGGCGACGAGGATGCGTCGTTGCGATGGCTTGAGCCCATCGCGAACATCGGGCAAGGCCCGACTGATAATGACGCTCATCGCATAGTTGAGGTAGCTACTGGAGAGTTCGTCCTCGATATTGAGCAAGGGAATGGCAGCGCCATTGGCACCCGGTTCACCATTGCCTGAACCGTTTGGCGGGGGAAGATCATCGGCCAAAGTCAACACCCTCTGTGCAGTGGATGACCTGCGGAATACTCAAGTAAATCAAAGATATATGGTAGCAGATCCGGGGCCTTTCCACCAGCACCGCGGTCGGGGAAAAACCACTCGCGAATGGCTGACAAAACCGAATGTGCGTGATAAGATGAACGTAGTATAAGCGACAATGCGCGAAATTCAGCATTTGGGGTTGCTTGCCGTGAACGCAAGAGCGGGCCTCTCGTCGATGCTGCGTGAGATCCCCACCCCCGTCCCGAACGAGTGTGGCGAGACCGACGTCCGTGAGCGACTGGCTGGGTGGTGACAACCCGTGGATCGAACCCGAGCTGGCCGATGAGTGGGGCTTGGTCGGCGTCGGCGGGGACCTTTCTCCCGAACGATTACTCCGTGCCTATCGTGATGGCGTTTTTCCTTGGTTTAACGAGGATGAGCCCATTTGCTGGTGGTCGCCCGATCCGCGGGCCATCTTTGAGCTCGATGGAATGTATCGCTCTTCCCGTTTACAACGTACGATCCGTAGCGGGAAGTTTGCCATCACCTTCAATCAAGACTTCCGCGGCGTCATGCTTGGTTGCGCGGATCGGGAAGAGGGGACCTGGATCACCCCGTCGATGCTTGAAGCATATTCGCGACTCTATGAACTCGGTCACGCTCATTCGGTCGAGGCACGGATCGATGGCGAGCTCGTCGGGGGGACCTATGGGGTTGCTATCGGCGGCTTTTTTGCCGCCGAGTCGATGTTCTTTCGGGTCTCGGATGCCTCCAAAGTTGCCTTGGCTGCGCTCATCGATCGTCTCAAAGCGCGGAGCTTTACTTTACTTGATATTCAACTGATTACCGAGCATACCGCGTCCCTGGGCGCGATCGAGATCCCTCGCAATACATACCTTCGTCGCCTCCGGGGAGCGCTGCGGCGAACCAAGGTCACTTTTCTCGACCGACCATGATTGGAGGGGCATCCAAGGCAAGGGTGCCCATCGATGACCCGACCCATGGGCCGACTCGATTGAATATTTGCCTAGAGACTAAGACGTATGCTTGACTGGCTTCGCAATATTCGCTTGGCGCTCGTGACGATTGCCAACGGCATGTATGTCACCTTATGGCACTTTCTGCAAACCTTCCGCCGGCGAGCGTTCACGGAGCCATTCGCCTACCCTGAGGCTCCCGTGCCGATTAAGCCGCGCTACCGGGGCTTTCATCGGTTTGATCTCACTACCTGTATCGGCTGCGACAAGTGCGCTCGGGCCTGCCCAGTCGATTGCATCTACATCGACAAGGAGAAGAATCCACAGGGCAAGGGCTTTCTGGTAACTGGCTTTAAGATTGACTATACCAAGTGCATGTTCTGTGCGCTATGTGTCGATCCTTGTCCGGTGGATTGCATTTTCATGGGCTCGACCTTTGATCTGAGTTGTTATGGCCGCGACGGTTGTATTGTCGATTATGCCAAGCTGCCGGTCGAAGTCGCCTGGGGACAGGCAACGCTCAATCCCACCGATGTGGCTCAGTCGAAGCGGCAAACCCTGCCAGTGTGGGTCAAACCACCTGAACCACCCAAGCCGGCGGAGGGAAAAACATGACGCAGCTGGTAACCCTGGTACTGATTTTCTTGGTCGTCGGATTGGTCTTTCTGATGGTGGGGCTGATGGTCGGAGCTTTCCTTCGCCCATCACGGCCAAACCCTGATAAAGCCACGATCTACGAATGTGGCGAACCGACCATTGGCAGTGCATGGGTCCAGTTCGATTTACGATTCTATGTGGTCGCACTTTTATTTGTCATCTTTGATGTGGAAATGGCATTCTTTTTCCCATGGGGTGTCGTTTTCGGGACGGCGAACCGGTTGCAGCACGCTGACCTGTCGGCTGCCGAACGGCAGGTGCGGGTCGCGGAGTTGACAGGGCAACCCTCCGGTCCAGACGGTATGCTCTCGGAGGCGATGTTGAGCGATCAGCAAGCTGCCGCCGGACAGTTGGCCTGGCTGGCTTTCACCGACATTCTCATCTTCTTCGGCATTCTCATTCTGGGTTTTGCGTACATCTGGCGGCGCGGTGATCTCGACTGGGTGAAGAGCCTGGCCGGGCAGGTGGCGGTCGGATCGGCCAAAAGTCCCCCGACTGCCTAAGATGGTAGGGAGGCTCGGCGTGGGCCGAAGCCGATCATCTCATCACGTGCATGACCAAAAAGGATCGCCACGATGCGCAGCTTCACCGCTCTTGCCATCGCCCTAACTGTCGCGACTGCGACTCAGGCCGATGACTGGCCGCAATGGATGGGTCCCAAGCGGGACAACATCTGGCGGGAGACGGGGCTACTGGACAAGTTCCCCGAGGGAGGACCCAAGATCGCGTGGCGGGCACCGGTCGCAGGTGGCTACGCTGGCCCTGCGGTTGCCGAGGGCAAGGTGTTTATTACCGACTATGTGACAGCGGCCAATGTGAAGGTCAGCAACTTTGACCGCAAGGAGTTTTCCGGCACCGAACGGGTGCAATGCCTGGACGAGGCGAGCGGCAAGGTGTTGTGGAAGCATGAATACCCGGTCAAGTACCGGATCTCCTATCCCTCCGGACCGCGCTGCACTCCGGTGGTCGAGGACGGCAAGGTCTACACCTTGGGCGCAGTGGGCAACTTCTTCTGCTTCGACGTCGACTCCGGCAAGATCGTGTGGCAAAAGGACTTCCAAAAACAGTATGGTGCCAAGCCGGCCCTGTGGGGTTACGCCGCGCACCCCTTGATCGACGGCGACAAGATCCTCACGCTGGTCGGTGGCAAAGGCAGCCACATCGTTGCCTTTGATAAGGACTCTGGCGCGGAAATCTGGAAGGCGATCACTGCCTTCGAACAAGGCTACTCACCTCCGACCATTATCAAGTCTGGTGGGGTGCGGCAACTCATCCTGTTGCGGCCCAAAGCCGTCACCTCGGTGAACCCCGAGAGTGGTAAGGAGTACTGGTCGGTGCCCTACGACGCGACCAGTGGCTCAATCATAATGTCGCCAGTCCGGTACGAGGACTACCTCTATGTCGGTGGTTATCGTGGTAAATCGCTGCTGCTCAAGCTGGCCTCCGACAAACCTGGGGCCGAGGAAGTGTGGCGAGACAAACGAGGCTACGGCATCTCGCCCGTCAACGTTCAGCCATTCCTCCAAGATGCTGTCATGTATGGCTGTGACGAAAGCGGCGACTTCTTCGCCGTCAACCTGCCGGATGGGAAACGTCTTTGGGAGACCCAGGAGTTCATTAACGGTAAGCGAGCTCCCTCGGGCACCGTGTTTGTGGTCAAGCAAGCCAACCGCTTCTGGCTGTTTAACGACCAGGGCGAGCTGATCATCGCTCAGCTCTCGCCTGAGGGCTTCAAGGAGATCGACCGGGCCAAGATCCTCGAGCCGACCAATGTGGCATTTGGCCGCGACGTGGTCTGGTGTATGCCGGCATTCGCCAATAAACGGATGTACGTCCGCAATGATAAGCAACTTGTTTGCGTTGATCTATCAAAGTAGTTTCGTCTTCCTGGGCTCACGCGTCGGATACCCTTGCAAGCGATCGTGTGAGCCCGATTTCATTTCGGACGCACGGGCCAACGGGGATCTGGGCTACCTGTGTGGATGCGACGGCACCGACCTCAAATAGACCGACTTTGAGCGGAAATTGACCCGGTGTCGGTTTGCCTGCTAACGTATTTCTAGACAAACGATCCCATTCTCAAAGCGTAGTTTGCGGGAGTATAGCGAATGGGCTGGATGGAAGGCCGCTTCGAAGAGGGGCTGATAACCACCTCGTTGGAGCAGGCGATTAATTGGGCCCGCCAGGGCAGCCTTTGGCCGATGACCTTCGGCTTGGCCTGCTGTGCCATCGAGATGATGGCCACGGGTGCTTCAAAATATGACATCGACCGCTTTGGGGCAGGGGCGTTCCGGGCTACGCCGCGGCAAGCGGACTTGATGATCGTCGCCGGCACGGTCAACTTCAAGATGGCCGATCGCGTACGCCGGCTCTATAACCAGATGCCCGACCCCAAGTTCGTCATTGCCATGGGCGCGTGCACCTGTGGGGGCGGACCCTACTACAAGTATGGCTACAACGTCGTGAAAGGTGTCGACCTGGTGGTCCCAGTGGATGTCTATGTCCCTGGCTGTCCGCCACGGCCAGAAGCTCTGCTTGAGGGTCTGATGCGGGTACAGGACAAGGTCATGGCCATGCAGGAATTGACCAAGGGCCAGCCGATGGAGACCCCGGTTCCCAAACGCACCGGCAGCGTCCGGTTGCCCGAGGAACTCGCGGAGCCGGCGACCGCCGAGGAGTTTCTCAAGCGGACAAAAGATCGTGCCCGCCCAGCCAAGGCTTAAACGATGACTCCTAGCGAAATCAGCGACGCTCTGGTCGCCCGCTTTGGTCCTGCTGTGCAGCCGGTCATGGACGCCATCGACCCGCATGTCATCATCCAGGTCCCGGGCGACTTACCAGATATTTTCGCGTACCTTCGTGACGATGACCGACTGGCTTTCGATGTACTGAATTGTATTTCAGGGGTCGATTACCTGGAGACTGACGCCAAGAAAGTGGCCAAAGCTGGCTTCGAGCCGCACACCGAAGTGATCTATCACCTGTCCAGCTTCAACCTCAGACATCGTTTCACGGTCAAGCTCATCCTACCCCGTTGGAAGGATGACATCCCGGGCAGCCTACCGGAGGTACCCACGGTTAGCCACCTGTGGAAGACTGCCGATTGGCATGAGCGTGAGGTCTATGACCTTTCCGGAGTCCTTTTCACTGAGCACCCGGACCTGCGTCGCATCCTGCTCGCCGAGGACTGGGAAGGACATCCGCTCCGCAAAGATTACGAGTACCCGCTAGAATACCACGCCATTCGTTGCCGCTAGCCACCGGAAACACCATGTCCGCCAACTTCTTACCGACTACCGATCCGACTCTCATCGAGTTCGATGTTCGTACCGATGAGATGCTCGTCAACATGGGCCCGCAGCACCCAAGCACCCACGGGGTGCTGCGACTGGTGCTCAAGACCGATGGCGAGGTGGTTTCCGAGGTGACTCCTCACCTGGGTTATTTGCACCGCTGTGCGGAGAAGATCGGCGAGAATGTCACCCCGATCCAGTTCATTCCATACACCGATCGCATGGACTACCTGGCCGGGATGAACATGAATCTGGCCTACTCGCTGGCCATCGAGAAGCTTTGCGGCATGCAAATCCCCGACAAGGCCAATGTGCTACGGGTGCTTATCGCCGAGCTCAACCGCATCGCCAGCCATTTGGTCGGCATGGGCGCGTACGGGCTGGATCTGGGCTCGTTTAGCCCATTCCTGTACGCCTTCCGAGAACGCGAGCAGGTGCTCGACCTGTTCGAAGAGGTCTGCGGGGCTCGTCTGACCTACAGCTACATCACGATCGGTGGCGTGCATGATGACCTTCCGGAAGGCTGGTTGGAGCGTTGCCGTGCATTCCTGGATTATTTTGAACCACGCATCCAAGAATATCACTCGCTCCTCACCAACAATCACATTTTCGTCAAGCGGACCGCCAACATCGGAGTCATGTCTAAGGAAATGGCACTGTCTTATGGCTGCACGGGCCCGATGCTGCGAGCCTCACTCGACCGCGACGCCAACGATCAAGCCTGGGACCTACGCAAGATTGAGCCCTATAGTGGGTATGAAACCTACGACTTTGACGTACCGATGCCCCCGTTTGCGGAAGCACCGGCGGATGCGGTGATCGGCGATTGCTGGCATCGTTTCTACGTACGAATGCGCGAGGTGCTTGAGAGTATTAAGTTGATCCGACAGGCCATGGATCGCTACCTACAGGCCGAGGGTACTCACCGTATTGAGCCGCCCCGGACGCTGTCGCCTGGCGAATGTTACGTGGAGACCGAGTGTCCCCGTGGACAGATGGGCTTTTATGTGGTGGGTCGGCCGAATAAGGACGCGGTGCCACTCCGAGTGCGCGCCCGCTCGTCAAGCTTTTGTAATCTGAGCGTCGCAGCGGAATTATGCCGGGGGTGTTTGTTGGCCGACGTCCCGTCGATTATCGGGAGTATTGATATTGTCATGGGGGAAATTGATCGCTAGCTTCTGGAATCCGGCATCATCTTAGCATATCGAATGGTCACCTCGGTGCATTCTCTCTAGAACAACTTCGTCATGTACCCATTCGTCGAAGAGAGGATGTTATGATGTCGGAAGTCACGTCCCCAAATGACCCACTGATGCCGAGTTCACGCGGTCCGATCCTAGAAAGTGATCTTGGACGGCTTCGGGACAGTTGGTTGACCTTTTTCCTGCTTGGGATCGCCCTGACGGTGCTTGGCTTCTTCGCCATGGGCTATGCCATCTTTTTCTCCTTAACCACTGCGATTTTCTTTGGCGTCGTTGCGGTCATCGGGGGCGTCATCCAGATCATCAGTGCTTTCTCAACGCGAACTTGGGGGAGTTTTTTACTTGATTTGTTGATCGGGATTATTTATCTGATCGCTGGCGGGTTTATGATCCGTCACCCCGTCATCACCGTACAAGTGTTAACCATTGTGTTGGGGGTGTTGTTCCTCACTGGGGGGATTCTACGGATATCCGGATCGATCAGCATTCGCTTTCGGCACTGGGGGTGGGTGCTGTTTAGCGGTATTCTGGAGCTCATCCTGGGGATTGTCATCTTATCGGGATTGCCGTGGAACCTATGGCTAATTGGGCTGTTCCTAGGGATTGATCTGGTGCTCAGCGGGGTGTCATGGATGGCGCTTGGCTTAACCGCGCGTTCGCTGCCGGCCACCACTGGAGAACGTTAATCGATTGAGGCGAGTGCGCTGAGGCCGTTTGCCTGATACTGGCTTTGCGTTGGTGGGGGATGGCGACTTCAAGTCGGGCCGATGACCGTCTTGACAGCCATGCGATATCGTTACAAGACAATCGCCCTCCACCAAAGACACCCCTCGGATTCTTGCTTGTCGACGATTTATTTCCCAGGCGCATTGCTGCCAACTCTGCGGCAGCGATCTCCGATTCAACACCACGCTTTTCTCCAGCGCCGGGGAACCGTTTTCTCGTGAGTGGACCTAGACAATACGCGAAAGCGGCTTTTCCGATTTAGGAGGACCGTCGACGTGCCCCATCCCGCGACCTTGCAACACTGGCTTGATTGCTGCCTGGCCGAGGAGAGCTCGGATTCGCTACTGCTCAAAGCGGTCCTTTCCCGGCGTGATGAGGCGGCATTCGCCAGCCTAGTCCATCGACACGGTCCAATGGTATTAGGTGTGTGCCATCGTCTGTTGGGCGACGGCCCGGATGCCGAGGAGGCGTTTCAGGCAACCTTTTTAGTTTTGTTGGACAAGGCAGCGGCGCTAGTGCCACTGCGCTCGCTCGCAAGTTGGCTCCACGAGGTGGCGCGGCAATGTGCATTGAACGTGGGGCAGTCACGCCGCGGCCAAGCCCGTTGGCAAGGACCTCTGCAGGACACGGCTCTTGCCACTCGATCCACTTCTTCCGCTTTAACAGCGCTCGACTCAATCCTGGATCGGGAGATTGCCGTGCTCCCGAGAAACGATCGGGAAGTATTGCTGTCCTTTGGGGAAGACGCAGAAAGTCGGAAACTGGCGGTGTCACGCCTTCGCATTCCGGAGCGGACCGTGGGGGCACGCTTGTCCAAAGCCCGGAAGAAGCTGCAAGCACGTCTGCGTCACCAAGGAATCGAGCTCGGCAACGTTCCACTAGGTGTGACCGTTTCGAGGAGTCTTCTGGCGTCGACGGTGCAAATGATTCGTGATTTCGGCATGGCGGGATCATCGGCGATGTTGCCGAGTGGGGCAGTGAAGCTTAGCCAAGCCGTGCTCCATTCGATGCGACGATCTCGCGTCAAAAAATTCATGATCGGGATCTTGTTGTTCATCGCGGTGATCTGTGGGGGCTGGATGGTTTCCCATCGCCCTACGCCGATCGTCGATGAGCAGCGAGCGGACAGTCCGCCGAAGCCGGCAAAATCTTCAGCGACGTACATCTCCAACAAGCCTCTGTCACCGAATCCTTCCGGTGTCCTCGACAGGAATCTGGTCCAGGAATCTCCTCACAGTGTCCACGACAAGAACCTGTCCCAGGACACCACTCCTGAGGAGACAATGAGTCTATCGCGGGAAGATCTTGTCAAGGGCGTGATTGATCGATCAAAGGCAGTCCGGTCGGGGGAATACCTATATGAAATGTCCTTATTTGATCACCACGATACGAGACAGATCCATCTGGTCATTTCTGAGGATCGCTGGAAGACGATGCATAAGATAGATCTCTCAGAGGTGAACAGCTTCTCGGCCAATGGAGTGGATGCAACGACGGTCGGACCGATTACCGGAGAGTACTCGACGACGACCATTGACCTTGGGACGATCTCGGCCGAGTACCAAGTTCGCGCGGAGACAGGCAAGACCGTATCCCGGAGCGTGCGTGTCACGAATACGACCAAGGAACTCTTCGGGCATTTCGACCCGCGCGTGGCGGTATTTCTAGGAACATTTCCTTACCAACCGACCCGGGAGTTTGTTGCCAAACACAAAGACCAAGCAGTGCTTCGAGGGCATGCTCTCCTGGATGGCCAGAAAGTGTATATTCTGGAATGGACCGTGCACAAGGATCAGTTAGCTGCATTAGACTCATCGAACGAGGTGACCGAACATGGTGCGCGGATTCGAGCGTATGTTGCTCCGTCGCTAGGGTTCGCAATCCCTCGTCTGGAATTTGTTGGACTTGATGGTTCGATCGCTAAACTGTTTGAGTCTTCCGCGTTCCAGAAGATCAATGGTATCCACATTCCTATGATCGGGACTATCCAGTGCTTTACTTTGCAAGGTCCTGGTTACAACGAAACCTATACCATTTCTCAGGTAAAGCGATTGAATGAGTCGATCGACAAATCAGAGTTCATGTTTAAGATCCCGGTTGGCACTGGTATTACCGATGAGACAAATGGGGACCCGCCCAGACGCTTCAATGCCTCTTACTATTTTGACGTATCACCTCATCTTGACGATCTGTTACTGGTTGAAGACCCAAAGCTAAAAATGCTGCAGGAATCCCGGGAGTCCTCTGACTTGAGCCCGAGCCTAGCGCGCACGCCACTTTCAGCGAACGCGCCAGGGAAGGTTCAACCGGTTGGTGATCTGGAAAGCTCTCGGTGGGAATACAAGGTTCTGACGAACATTGACCCAGTAGCCGACTTACAGTTCGAGTTGAACGCTTTAGGAATGCAGGGATGGGAATTACTCCCCGTTGCTCAGCAAGGCCAGCTCATTCTTAAGCGTCGAAAGCAAACCACTACCGAGCATCCTTAAAGTTGGCTGGTCCGCCGTCGTAGAGGCGAGCAAACTTGATCACTCTATAAAAGTAGTGGTCGCGATTGACACCATCAAAAGCGGCCCTTCTTCAGACAGCACTTCTTGAAGCGTTGGGACGAACCGCAAGGACAGAGATCATTGCGGCCGAGCTTTTCCTCGAGTCGCTTGTCGCCGTGCACTACCCGAATCCCGCGCTTAACGTGGGTTTCCGATGGGTAGCCTTTGCGGCGTTTGCTCATCGGCTCGAAAAAAACGGCCGTTCGTCGAAATTGTCGAGGTCGTCGTTGTGGATCCTGGCCATGGTACACCTCCTACATGGTTGTGCTGTTTTACCAATGACATGCGGCCAGAGAAAAAGTTCGCGAGCAAATTTAATCTGAGTATAGTTCAATCATGAACGCAATGCCAGCCCCGGTTTGTCGGGCCAGGTGCGGGTGGCACACTTGGCCGCCACTTCGATGGAGCGGGCACGTAGGCTTTCACGCCAGCTAGATCGTTGTCGCGTAGGTTGCGTATCCCACGGGGCAAGCCGAGCACCTGAGCTAACAGATTTAACGGTCGCACTATCGTGTTATCAAACAGTAAACGTCTAGGCAAGCCCGTTCTGCAGAGCATGGTAACCTCTCGGCAAGACGGACGGACTGTGCGAGAAACCCCCCTTTTGGCCACACGTATGAACAAGCACCGTGATCCGACCAAGGAACAAGCCTGGCGACGAACACTCGCGAATCCAGCTGGTCGATCCCCAGATTCTGTCGATCCGAGGACCGAAAGCCCTCAAAAGGGACAACGATCTGTTCGTCGGCAGTGACCGAGGTGGCCAGACGGCGGCGACGCTGCATCGCTTTGTGGGCAGCTGCAAGCTGCTCGGGGCCGACCCGTTCTCCGACTTGAAGGATGTTTTGGAGCGGCTGCCGACCCACCCGAGAGATCACCTTGGGGAGTTGCTCCCCGACGCATGGTCCACGACCCATCCGACCACGCGACGCAAGCTTGTTTCCTGACCAATATGTTCGCAAGGTCATTTGCACTTGAACCCGGTGCTGCGGTCCCGAGAAATGGTGGCAGTCTTGTAGACCGGTGCAACCGATGACCGTTAGACGCTTACCCCCGACACATCGTCTACGGCACATCCGACCAACCGAACCAAGTTTGCTTGCTGACGAACCTGTTCGGCAAAGCGATTCTCACGGGCCCCTGGTTCATCGGTCCCATGGAATGGTTGCTGGAGTCGTGGACCAGGGCGATCGGCGTTCCAAAGACGGTTATGGGGGGCGAACTCGTACCTAAACGCGTTTGCTCCTCCAGTTTAGGGACAAGAGGGAACGCATCCCCTTGTCCCTGAGAGAGTTAGACGCTTTTCGACCAACAAATGTTTGTTCTAGGAGTAGGGCCTGGTTATGGCGATGGATTTGGAGGGCAAGCCTCAGGAAGGCCCGGTCTACAATAGGTTTCGTTAAATGGTTACACGGCAGCGACCATTTCCGATGACTTGCAAAAGGGGTGAAGGACAAAGTGCTTTGTCGAAGATGTTTATGAGGAGTAGCGTCGAGCGGAGTCCATCTTGTCGAGGGTAGTAACCTCTCCGGCAGAGCAATGGTCTGTGTGAGGTGGACTTCGCTAGAACTCGAATGATGATTATTATATATTATTGAGTTAGATCATCTGAGCATTTGGGTTTGATGGAACGTTTATGTCAAATTCCGTTGACCTCACCAATGGACACTTTTCGACTATGTTCGCATGTCCTTCCGGATAGCAGCATAGTCGGTGACTTTCCCCTTTTGTTGACCGAGTTCTACCAGCTGTGTGGCGAACGGGGTTTTCCGGATTGCCATCACCTGGTATCCATTGCTGGTAAAGTGATGAAGCATTCTGCGAAATGCATCATTCTCGCCCCCAAGATGTTCAAAAACCAGCGCTTTCGGAATCCGGGCTTGTAATGCCGGCAGTAAGGATTCAATGACTGCTGGCTCATGACCCTCCACGTCAATTTTCACTAGTGTTGGCCAGTCAAATTGACTGCGAAGCCGAATGGTCTCTGCCGTGACCAGGGAAATCCGTTCGGGAGTTCCGCTGCTGGTCGGATGGTGCAATGATGCTCGTCCCCGGTTTTCCGCTGGGATGATGAGGTCTAGCTCAGCTTGCTGTTCGCCCACTCCCAAGTTGAAGACCTCGAAGCGACCGGGACATAGTCTCTCGAGGTTATGCCGAAGCAAGGGTACCAGGTGTTGTTGCGGTTCAATCGCTACCACCCGAAGGCTGGGGATTTTGCGAAGCATTTGATAGCAGACCACACCGTTGTTCGCGCCAATGTCCCAATAAACCTCATCATGTTCCGTTGCCATTCCCGAAAGGACATCGACCACTTCAGGATCAAACGAACCAAGTACCAGAAAGTGACGGCCTACCAGATCCGATGCGTCGATGAGGATGGTCTGATTACCCTCCCGAATCGCGCGCAATCCTGACTTGTGTCTCCCAAGCACTCGATCAATCTTGTTTAAAAGGCGATGCTTGCCGTGTTTGAACGGAAGCATCCGTAGTGACAGGGAGAGGAATCGCTCGAGCAGTGAGACTTGCTCAACCGGTTGGCTCAAGGCATTCTGCATTGCGGCTACCTACGAACGGTGTTCGTCATTCGACTGACTCAAGGACTGCCTGGTGTTGCACAGGTTCCGTCGACACGAATACTGCGTGAAAGGTGGGATTTCACCCGGGGAGGCATGGTGAGTGTTCGTAAGCCAAGTTGCCAACCAAGGCCACCGTAGCCTTTCTCCCATTGATCGTATTGAACTCCCTGAAACAGGTATTGCACATGGAGCTTTCAGAAAATGCCAAGGATTGTCTGGCGAGGCAGGCAAGGTTCTTGGGTGAACCGCCAGCAAGGGGAGATTCGCTTTCCTCTGGAGGGGGTTGTTGCAGGTTGGAGTCGCCTCTTCCTGAGTAGATGCCTCGGAGGCGCACACAATTCCGATGAGCAATGTCCGGACCAATCGGTGCGTGACCAAGGAGGCGTTGTATTCACCAAGAAGATCTCCTGATCGAATTGTCATTGAAGCTTTCCCGATACGATCGCGAGCGTCCTGCGCTTTGTGGTGATGCGAGCGGGGCGATTGATACAACAATTTATCTGCAATTTTAGGAATGATCTCAGCCTTTTTCACCAACCCAGGGCTCGAGGATCCCAGAGGGTTATGTGGGGCATTCCCTGGCCAGTTTCTCCTTGAAAAACACGTGGAGATTAAGTCCCTCCGGTACGCTTTGTCCGCGTGACGATCGTGCCATGATCCGCCATCAAGTCACGAAGATGCAAGCCCAAGAGAGGCTGGCGTGCCGACAGGTCCCAATGCTTCGGGCCCTCCTGGCGGCAGAATTCCGGGATTGACCCATTTGGCCTGATCGGCGAGCGCGCGACCTCCGCCTTGTTCCTTGGTAAGATCGCGTTGCTTGCCCGTTGGTTCGGCCATGGGGTGGTTCGTGGCACAGTCTGTAGCTCTGCCCGTGAGGAACCCATGCCTGCCAAGATGGGCCTCACTGGATGCTTAATTATGCATTCACACCAGGTTCTCTCAGTCTGGCTTATGTACCTAGCGTGGATCGGGTCGGTCTCAGATGATCCCATTGGTTGTAGGGGATTTCCCCTCAGGAAATCCCATGAGTTACTGACATGCCTAAGTCGTGAAAAGTCATACGCTATGTAAAAACCAAGCGTTTGCGATTTGGACTTCAGACAAGAATCCAGCTGACAAGGCGACCTGTCGGGTCGTCACTTTCCAGGCTCGCCCGGCGGTTGCATCGGACCGACAGTGTTACCAACTCGCCGGCTGATTGAGGTCACTTCATTTCTCGGAGCGAAGAGCATGACGCAAGATAGTAATGGAAAATACATGAAGCGTAGCGGAGTGCCGCTACGCTGCGAGTTACTCGAACAACGAACCGTCCCAGTAACGTTTAGCCAGGATGGCTTTCTCGCGACTACCGTGGCCTCAGATTTGCGCTCGCCGATCTCGATGGACATTGCCGCGGATGGACGTGTGTTTTTCACTGAGCAGACCGGCACTCTGCGGGTGATCGATCAGGGGCAACTGGTGGAGCAACCTGTTCTCCGGGTTGACGTCGACACCTATTTTGAGCGGGGTTTGCTCGGCGTTGCCGTCTCGGATGATTTGGTCACGAATCCATTTGTGTATGTCTATTATACGCCAGTTCATCCCGAAGGAACTACTGCGACCGGGCGGCTTAGCCGCTTTCGGCTCATTGGAAACCAGGCAGAACCTGGCAGCGAACAGGTTCTCTTCGAAGTTCCGGGCTTTCAGTCGGGACATCACATCGGTGGCTCGCTGGAGTTCGGTCCCGACGGCAAGCTGTACCTGGGGATTGGAGACGATGGGGTGCAGCTCGAGGAGAGCCAGAATTTAGGGACGCTGTTCGGTTCGGTGTTACGCTTGAACCCGGATGGTACCATTCCTGCAGACAACCCGTTTACCGAACAACTCCAGGGGCCGAATCGGGCCATCTGGGCATATGGGCTCCGCAATCCGTTCACCCTGGCGTTCGACTCTCTGTCTGGCCGCATGTTCATCAACGAAGTGGGGGGAAACGCATTCGAAGAGATTAATGAAGGGATGAGCGGAGCGAACTATGGTTGGCCCCGAAACGAAGGCCTGGTAGATGAGCCGGGCTATACCTCACCCTTGCTAGCAATTGCCCACAACGGTTCGGAAGCCGGGGGGTTCGCGATCGCCGGAGGGGCGTTTTACAATCCCAGCGAAAGCCAATTTCCGCAAAGTTTTCTCGGCCGTTACTTTTACTCGGATTATGTTCTGGGCAAGACCCGCTGGTATGATCCCATTACCGCAGAGTCGGGTGCATTTGCGACCGAGCTTCCCTTTCCCGTCGACTTAGAGATCGCACCGGACGGGTCGATGTACGTGCTGGCACGAGGGGTTAGCAACATCGACGCGGTCACCGACCAACAGCGGGTGGACTCCGGTTCGCTGATCCAGATTCAGTACTCACCCGAGTCTCCGCCGTTTATCGATGTCCCACCCGAGGATCGTCTGGTCGGTTTGGGGCAGGCCGCTGCCTTTGAAGTCCTGGCCAGTGGTGCCGGCGACCTCACTTATCAATGGCGACGCGATGGCTCGCCCATTCCAGGTGCCAATCAGCCGCGCTACCACATCGATTCGACTCAGATCGAGGACTCAGGCTCCGTTTTCCAGGTAGTGGTGAGCAATCCCTATGGCCAGGTGATCTCCCAACCGGCCCACCTGATGGTCATCAATAACCAAGCTCCAGAACTTCGACTAAGTCATAACCTGCCCGGGGGGCATTTCGTCGCGGGCGAGGTGTATCAACTTTCCGTGACGGGTCATGACCCAGAAACCGGCCCCCTCCCGGGAGAAGCGTTCACCTGGCGGATCGATTACCATACCGGTCCCGTTCGTCGCCCGGGCGTCGGCCCGGTCGCTGGGGTCACCGCGCTCGACTTTACGGTTCCGCGCTCGACTCCTTTCCTCGAAACCAATGTGTTTTATCGAGTACACGTCTCGGCCACTGACCAGGCTGGTCTGACTGGATCGGTCGAGCTCGACTTGTTACCGGAGGTCGCGGAGATCACCCTGGGGAGTGAGCTGCCGGGGAGCGTGTGGCTGAACGGCGAACGCGTCGACGATCACATCATCCGCTTCGATAGTGTCGCGGGCGTCACCCGACGCATCGAAGCCACCCCGGTCATTTGGCGCGACGGCCAGCGGTATTATTTCGACCACTGGTCCGACGCTGGGGATCGAGCTCGAGTCTATGCCGCTCCGGTGTCTGATACCACGCTGGAAGCGGTGTACCAAGTGGGCGAGCCATACGGCCAATATGACATCTCCAGTTTCGCGGTTGGGGCGGGTGCCGGGGGAGGTCCGGTGGTATCGACCATCTCCGAGAGAATGGCTAGGCCGCCATTTTTTGCCTTCGAACCTGGATTAATGAGTGGCGTCACCATTGCCCTGGCTGATGTTACCGGGGATCACGTCCCGGATACGATCGTGGGTACCGGACCGGGCACACCGGCAAGAGTTCGGATCTTCGATGGCAATACCAATGATGTGGTGCAGACGTTTTCGCCCTTTGAGCCGACCTTCCTCGGGGGTGTTTTTGTTGCCGCAGGAGACATCACCGGCGATCGCATCGCGGATGTTGCGATCAGTGCCGGCGAAGGAGGGGGTGCGCGGGTACGCCTGTTCGATGGGGTAACCGGCGAACCGTTAGCGGACTGGTTGGGTATCGAGGACCCAGGTTTTCGCGGGGGTGCGCAAATCGCCCTGGGGGATCTCGATGGCGATCAGCTCTGCGAATTAGTCGTTGCGCCTGCGGCACAGGGTGGCCCCCGAATCGCAGTATTTGCTGGGGCTAGCTTGTCTAATCATCCTGTCAAGATATTTGGTGATTTTTTTGCATTTGAACCAAGCCTGCGGCAAGGCCTCGAGGTGTCGGTAGGCGATATGGATGGAGATGGCTTCAGCGACTTGGTATTGGGAGCGGGTTTGGGTGGAGGCCCGCGCGTTCTCACTCTGTCCGGGCGTCAACTGTTGCTCACCCGAGGTGCCGATCGAACGCCGCTCAACAACTTCTTTGCCGGGCCCATCGATGATCGTGCTGGGACGCGGTTGGTGGTGAAAGACCTTGATGGCGACCCATATGGGGATCTGGTGGTCGGAGCTGCACCGGGCAGTATCCCGGGCTATCGAACCTATTTGGGACGGCATCTGCAGGTTGCCGCAGCCGAACCTGAGTTTACGTTTACACAAGTGTTGACGGATGATTTTCTGGGTGGGGTGTTTGTTGGTTAGATTCTTCGGCGAGCTCCTCGGTTGACAAGTTTTCCCAATGGTGCTGTGGGGAACTTAGCACCTTCGTGTCACACTGGTCCCAGGATTGCAGCACCCAGGTGGCTCCACCTTCCCTACGGCACGGAAAACAAGTGGCTTAGCCCATAGCCGCGGTCCTTGGCGGGGAAAAAGCAGTTCCCTTCTTGCCACATCGCGGCGGCCAGGGCGTAAGGCCCCGGCTTGGCCGGCTGCCATACGGCGAAGCCTAGCTCGATCGATTCACCCGGTTCGACCGGTCTCGGCAATGGAATCCGCCCCTCGTCAATCTTCTGCCCCGTGTCATCGACCAGGAAATACACGAGGTTTACGGAATTCATTCCAAGCTGGGGGTCCGGCCGCCAGGTCAGCTGACTCCGGTTCGTGACACGGACACGGTAATGCCACAAGGATCGGTACCAGCGTGTAAAAACGCTCCCAGTCGGTTTACTTGTCGGGGCAGGATTGCCTATCAGCTCGACACTGCTACGAAAATCCTCCTTGATCCGATGCATGGGTTCACCCATTGGTTCCCGCGAGCGTATGTGGTAGTGCACCAGATCCGGGGAGTAGCGGGATGGCGAAACGACACCCCATTGGTAGGCGACATGCAGCCCAACCGACAGGTTGGCGAGCAGGAGGACTCGGAGCCACCAGCAGCGCGCAAATGGCAATAGGAAGACACCGAGAATCAGGACCAGCCCATTGTTCTTTAGGTACCCCGTGTGATGCTCCCACATCACCGTACCGGTCATACTCGTTAAGACAAGCAGGGGGACAGCACAAGCAAACACAGGATGTCGTCGCCCGACCCAGAGAGTCTTGACACCGATAAGGACGAGTGTCAGCACGCTGATCAAGAGGTAGACGACCTCATCGCCTTGGCTCGCTTCCCAACGAGCTTCGAGACAACGAGCAAAGGCCGCGAACGGCCAGTCCAGGAGGGCCCTGGGCTCACATGCTCGCGCGCCCGCCAACAGCGGTGTGTCCAGTGCGTGGGCCACATACCCAGTCCATGCCAGTAAGATCGCTCCTGGGAAACCAGTCCAGAGCCAGCGTGATACCCATGGTGCACCACCCCAGCGGATGACGCCGATGCTACTCAATACGAACACCGGAGCCGCAAAGGCGGCGTAACCTTCGCGACACAACAGAAGCAATGTCATCGTGGGTGTATAGATCCACAGACGGCCGGTGAATGTTGCGAGAAGGCTGAGTGCAAACAGGGCATCTGCTGGGGCATCGCCCAGCCCATGGAAAAGGGCCAGTAACAATCCCCCGGAGCAACTCCAGGTCAAGGCGTACAGCGGACTTTGATGACGGGCCGTGAGCCATCCGGCAAGCACTCCCACCCCAAGGGAAGTAATGCTCATTTGGACGAGGTGATACCACCATGCGGGTGTGTGCTCAAAACCGCGAAGTTGCGCAAGGGACCATGCCAGCAGCGGGATGCCATTGCGTTGGTAGCGATAGCTCGGGTTGTCAAAGCCCCGAGGAAGATCGTTGCCGCACAGAAACGGGTCATTGGCCTGGGTAAAGTAGTACATGCCGTCCCAGCCCGCTTGTTGACCGAAGCAACAGGGACGATAGCCGAGCTCGGTCAAACGGGAAGAAACGCCGAATTTCTCCGTTAATAGAAAGGGCCCTTCAAACCGTCCCTCAAATCGATTATGCACCCAGATTTGGAATACGAGCAAGTAGGCAACGAAAGCGATTACCCCGCTGAACATGCCGATCACCCACGGCCGATCCAGACGTACCGAGGTCGCAAGGATATGGAGCACGGGGACCCTCCTTGGCCGTCACATGGCGCATGAACAAGCTGCGCAGCCAGTCAACGGGGCAAACTCTGCGGAGCATGCGAAGCTCCGCGCAATCGAAAGAAAGGTGCATAGCAATACTAGATCGTTTCGTCAATCCGAGCAGGCATGATGAGGCAATCGAGCTGAGGGCTGACGCTGCAGTGGTATAAGCATGGGACAGCACCTTAGGCCGGGTGCTACAAACCTTCGAGTACAACCGGTCGTGGGTGGAGCGGTTTGCTCAGTTCAAAGCCGATGGCTCATCGCCGATTTCGCGCTGCCCCAAACGGTGAAGCAACCAGTCACGGTAGATGGTGGCCTCGGCGTGCTTGCCAGTCCAACGGGCCCGATTGTACATCGTTAACGCCATCAACATCGCATGGTGCTGGCCCGCCCGGTCGCCGGCCAGCTCGAAGCGGTGATACAGTTGGGCGATTACCTCAATACTCTTTCGGGCAGTCTCCTCGTCCTTAAAGCCGAGTTTGCCGGCAAAGAACTTGGAGTAGACATTCATCGGTGTGTTGGTCGACGTGTACAGGTCGAAGTAGCCGGTACCCTCACCAGCTTCTTGCAGAACCGCGTTGACATAACTAGGCCGTGTCCCGGTCATTAGGGCGATGTCATCCACTTCCCCCACGCCGGCTGCATGGAGGGCGAGGATCTGATCCTTCTTGGTCTGTTTTTCTGGGTCGTTTGGATGGTATGCGGGGTCACTGGATTCGCTCACTGCTTGCTCCTACATCGCACTCAAAAGGGGAACTTCGCAAACTGCCCACATGTCAGGAAAACGTATTGGGACAAGTTCAAGAGGAGGATAGTGTGCTTAGGGCTGCCGTCGGAGTGGAGCGGTGGTGGTGAGCTCTAGTAACCCGAGTCGCCAACCCAGCCCACCGTAGCCCTCCCCCCATTGTTCATCGCGAACTCCCTGGAATAGGAACGTTAGCCGAGCGGGGTCAACCTCCAGCCGTTGATCATACCCAGACCGCAGGAGTTCGCCATGGCTGATCGAATCGGTCCAGCGGGGATCCGGCATCTGCACGTTCGCTGCCCCAGCAAACGGCTTGGCGACGGTGGCCGCCAACGGCTGCCATGCTCCGTCGAGCTGGTCGGCGAGGTACGCTTTGTAGTAGCGGCGGCCACGACCACCATCGCGGCGCTGCGCTTCGATCAGAGTCAAATAACGGTTGGTTCCCTTGAGACGGTAGGTATGACTGGCTTCAAAGATGTCGCCGCGGAGGACTACTTGCGGTTGCTGAAAACCCGCAGGAAACGCGGCAAGGGTTGTCTCCGCGCGCCACATCCTTCCGTCCAGGGAAGTGAAAAATAGATGGGCTTTCTGATCATCGCATATCACCCAGAAGTCTAACCACCCTCGCACATTCTGTGGCTTGCTTGCAAAGAGCGGTTTCGGTGGGCTCCACGTGTCGGGCTTGGAAATGTCCCCGGTTGTCGAATAACACGGTCCAAAGGGTATCTGACGCGACCGGTCCTCCAACTGATAGATGAGATACCACTTCTTCTGCGGTGCGTAGAAGAACACTTGCGGGGCAGCATGGTAGTCCTGGCTAAGCGTGAGTAAGTGCCACGTTGCATTCGGTGCATCCTTCCAATCAGCAAAGGAAAGGTAACCGATGCGGATGTATCCCGGAGGCTTGCCGTCACCCCCGCGTTGTTTGCGTAGTGTACAGAATAGGTGCCATTTGTCTTGGTAACGGACGATGCTCGGATCTTTGACCGCATGCCAGGGATTGTCCGGCGAAGCCGGCAGCGCCTCCGGCTTCACGGTTACGACCGGCGGGCTGGCTTTCCAACGGTACGCGCCTCCTCCGTTCTGAGCGCGCTCATGCTGTCCGGACGCCTCCAGACTTGCAAGATGGCTGATCAGACTTGCCAGGACGATCTGGACGAGCCGCGAGAAGATTATTGGCTCTCGAGGTGATGGATCGGATCGGAAGGTCATCGGACTGCTCCTCTTGTGTTGTGCCGCTGAGGTTGGAAAGGTCCGGGATCCTGTGCACTCCATTCTACATCCTCGTTGGCCCAAGGTGCCTACCTGGAGGTAAAGATCTAATGATTATAGAATTGAATTCTAGCTGATCATTTCGAAATGATTGCAAATAAAACCATGTACATGATGAAACTGTACCTTCGAACCCAACTGCATATGTTGGTGAAGGGCTGTTCTGCAGTGGTCCCGGCTCGTCTGAAAGCCGCTGACGCACACGACTCCATATTGTGACCAAGTGTATGGATTTCTGTCAGAAAAGATCCTACCTTCAGAACCGGGGAAGTCCTGATAGTCAATGGAAACCTGCGCGCGGATAATACCATAGTCATGATTTTTTGAATTGTCGAGAATCCCCCAAAGGGTTTCAACGAAAACACCTCAACCTAACAAGTAATTTGTAGATGTATAGTAGTTTTTGATTGTGCCCTCGTCAAGGAATTGATCAACCCTCTCCCCCTCTTTCAGAAAAGGGATTCACGATGAAGATCCTCTCCTGGTTGCATTCAATCAAGTCGTGTCCGACCCACGAAGCGAAGTCCAAAAAGGCTTCCCTACCTGACTTCTCAAAACATCAAAGCGCTAGATATCGCGGGCGCAGATCACCTCGCTTCCGAGCACAACTCGAGATGCTCGAAGACCGCGTGGTGCCGACGGTTCTGCTGGAAGGGGTCCCCGACTGGCTCAATCTTGGGGCTGCGCCGCAGCTCCAAGCCGGCACCGTTTCGCTTCCCAACAGCCCGGCGTCGGGCGGCGTGGAAGACCTGGCGATCGATCCCGACGATCCTGGACGCATGTTTGCTGGGACGATCAACGGCGGGATCTGGAAAACGACCAACGGCGACTGGCCCTTTGATGGCAAAGACAATGACTCCAACGGTGTGGTCGACAATCCGGAGGAACAGCCTCTCTGGACTCCGTTGACCGATCAATACCCCACGCTTGCCATCGGCGACATCCGCTTCGACCCCCTGGATACATCGGATAACACCATCTTTGCCGGAACTGGCTCGACTAGCAGCCTGTCTAATCGCGGCGGTTCTTCCATCGGAGTGATGCGCACCACGGACGGCGGCTCCAACTGGACGATCACGCCGCTGAAAGCTGGCGGCACGTCGGAACGGATTCGAGCCGTGCTGCCAACCACCATTGACTACGACACGGGAACCGGTGGCGTCCAACAGGTCGTATTCGTCGGCACGATTAGCACCCCCAACGGCTTGTATCGTAGCACCGATGGTGGAGCGAGTTACTCACCGATTTCTGGGTCGAATGGCCTGCCGACCGGGGCCGTGACCGACCTGCTCATCGACCCGAACAACGCCAACCGTGTCTACGCGGGGGTGGTCGGCGACGGCGTCTTCGTCACCGTGGATGGCGGCGACACCTGGACGGCGACCGACAACTCCACCCTGTCTCCTGGCGGCTCGACTGTGATTCAGTTGACTGCCCACCCTGGGAGCGGCACCACCGTATTGCACACACTGGTGTCCGGACCCAGTCCCGCGGCGTACACCTCAAACGACGACGGTACCACCTGGTCACCCCTAGGGGCGATCCCTGCGGCGTTCACGAGTAGCTTCAACGGCCTGTACACCACTCGGGCGTCCGACCAGATCATCGTCGACCCGAACGGGGACTCGGATGTCGTCTACATCGCCAAGGGCTACGGCGGAAATCACGTCTACCGCTACGACCCGAGCGGGACCAGCTGGGTTCGGCTGGAGGACGTCGCGGCTGTGAACAATTCGAGGCCCCACGTGGACCACCGGGATTTACAGTTCGTCGGCAACAACCTCATCACCGCCAACGACGGGGGGTTGTACTTTCTCAACAACCCGTCCAACCCGGCAGGGAACCAGTGGACTTCGCTCCACGGGATCGGCGCCACCGGTCTGAGCACCACGGAATATACCAACGTGGCCTGGGACAGCACCTTCAATGTCGTCTACGGCGGCGCACAGGATAACGGGACTGCCGTCGAGAACGGCTTCCTCGATTCGGTCTGGACGTCGTTCCGCGGCGCCGACGGCGGCGATGCGGCGGTCGATACGGTCAACGCTGGCGCCGGTCGGGTGTTCCGGTACTCCGGCTCCCAGTTTTTCGACCTCGAACGGCACACGTTTGATTCGGCAACCCACCAACCCGACGCTGCCGTCAAGCTGGTGCCCTCGGGAGGCCTCAGTGGGTTCACCCATTACTTCGTACCGCAGTACGAGCTGAACACCGTCGACCCCTCGCGTCTGGTGACTGGCGGGATGGGTAGCGACCCCGTCTATGAACTGACCAACGCCGCCACTGCGGCCAACGCGACGGCAGCCAATTGGGTGCCAGTTCCGGTGGACGCGTCTTTTGGCGATGTAAACGGCCTGGGCGGGGCCGGAGGTGACGCCCCCTTCGTCGTCGGTGGCCGCACCGGCGGCGCGGACAACGCGGAGGTTCTCATCGTTGGGTCGGGGAGCCGGGTGTACGTGCGATCGACCGCGGGAGGAACCCTCACCGAAACCCCGACCACCTTCCCGGGTGGCACGGTCTTGTCAGTCGCCGTCGATCCGGAAGACTGGATGCACATGTTCGTCAGCGACGGGAACGGGGTGTGGGAGACCACCGACGCCGGCTCGAACTGGGACGACATCACCAGGAACCTGGCCGATGTGAATTCCCGGATCCGTTCGCTTGCGTACGTGCCGACTGCCGGCGGGGCGGTCATCACCGCAGGGGGCAATTTCGGGGTGTCACGCCTGCGGGTAGGGGACGCTACGGCCCAGTGGACCCGCTTCGGTGCGAAGCTGCCCAACGCGCTTGTGAGCGACCTGTCCTACACCGCGGCGGGAGATGATGTACTGGTCGCGGGCACCTTCGGCCGAGGTACCTGGCTACTGCAAAACGCGTCGACGGTCATTACCGAGTCGGGTGTTCTTACTATTAACGGCGACATGGATTTCTCCGGGCAGGACGATTCAATCCGACTCGTTCTCGATGAGGACAACCCGTCGATTCTAAACGTCTCAGTGAACGGGTCATCGTTTGGGCCATACGTGCTGGACACCATCGGTCAGATTGTCGTCAACGGACTGGGCGGCGAAGATACACTCACTGTGGACCACACCAACGGACTGATCAACGTCCCGCTCGGGATCACCTACGACGGCGGGGAAGGAGACGACGAGGTGAAGAGCCTGGCCGACGCCACCTTCACCCTCGATGGCGATGAACTCTTGGTCACCGTCGCCTCCAATAACTCCTTCACCGAGCTCACCGATGTCGAGAATGCCACCGTCAACGGGGGTGCCTCGATCAACACCTTCGTTGTACTCGACTGGTCCAGACAAGCCACCATCAACGGCAAAGGCGGCGCGGATCAGCTGATCCTCGGCAGCGGCAACACCTTCGGCCCCGAAGGGATCACTTTCAAGG
>CAYPIE010000051.1:0-42158 GCA_964410665.1 uncultured Alcaligenaceae bacterium | reverse complement strand
CACTAAGAGCTGCACGTACTTCCGCTGGGTGAGAATCTCCTTGGCGGTGTTACAGTCTTCGTAACGGACCGTCAGGTTCCTCAGGGTGTACGGCTCGCCCCGAGCGCAGAGGATGGCGTGGTCGACCGGGGCTGAGCGCATCCAGCGGCCTGCCCCACCGGCAACCACTTCCTGCCCGCCCCGGGTTCCACACACTCGTCGGAGCCTTGAACGCGACCGACTTTGAACTGATGCTCGTCCCGGACGTTTATCTGGTCGTTCTCGCGACGAACTCTCCGCAGTTGTGGCCCCCCCCATCAGGGTACTTCCGGCTCCGTCGAACCGCAGCCACAAGCTGCACCAGCCATCCGTGGCGCCGTGAGGGGAAATCCCTGACGCAAAGACGGGGAGAATCCTCGACATGCCGAGCGAAAGCGGAACTGTAAGAACTCCTTCAGGGGATGACTTTCCGAGCCATCACAACGGCCAGTCCTGGTTGGAGGATGATTCAGGAAACGGCTCCGACCAAATCCATGAGCGAAGGGCAGGACATGCGAGACGACCGAGGCCAACGATTGGCCGGATGGATCGGTGGGCTGGACGAGGAGATGTCGGAGTTGTTCGTGCTCCTGCCCCGCAGCGATGCCGCAGAGTTGGAGCGGGTAGCCCGGTCCCGGGACTTGAAGGTCGGCCCGCTCGTCCGCCGACTCATCAGGGAACAGTTCACGGAGCGAGGAAACGCAGCCTCGGAGACGAAGCAGGATGCCATCAGTGACGCGAGCTTAGCGCCGTTTGAGACCGCCATCCAGGTGACGCCCGTCTGGCTGAAGGACGTCCGAGATCGCCTGGAGTACGGAGCCGATCGGCACCGAGCGTACCGAGCGTTGCGGGCCGGTCTTCACGCCCTGCGCGACCGGCTGTCTGTCGATCAGGTGGCGGGCCTGTCGGCCCAGTTGCCGATGCTGGTGCGTGGCCTGTTCTTCGAAGGCTGGCACCCGCACGGGAAGCCTCTACAAGACTGCCACCCGGAGGCCTTTCTTGCCCAGGTCGCGGAGCAATGCGGCCCTGACGGGGACGGCGACCCGGAGCGGATTGCCCGGGCAGTCTTCGAAGTCTTGGACGTGCATGTCAGCGCCGGTGAACTCGAGAGCATCAAGCGGAGCTTACCTCCTGAGATCCGTGCGTTATGGGTTTGACAGGGGGACCGGCAAGGACCGGAAAGGGGCTCCCATGTCGAGCGACCTTCGATTTCCCCAGAAACTCGTTTCCGGGAACGCGCACCCGGCTCTGGCGGAGACCCTGGCCAGCGAACTTGGCTGGCCTTTAACGCCCGCGGAGGTCGGGGCGTTCGCGGACGGCGAGACCCGCGTCCGCGTGACTGGTGACGTCCGGGACACCACGGTCGTCGTGGTACAACCCACATGTACCCCAGTCAACGAGAACCTGATGGTGCTTGCCCTGTTGGCGGATGCGCTGCGGGCGGCTGGCGCTGGGCGGGTGATCGGGGTCGTGCCGTACTTCGGCTATGCCCGACAGGAACAGCGTGGCTGCCCAGGTGATCCCAGGTCGGCCCGGGTAGTCGGCGGGCTGCTGGGCTGCGTCGGGCTGGATCACCTGGTCACCCTGGATCTGCACGCACCAGCCCTGGAGAGCGCCCTGCCGATGCCGGCCACAATTCTACATGCCGAGGAACTGTTCCTGCCTCGGGTGAGGGGCTGGGCCATCCCGGACATGGTAATCGTGGCCCCGGACGCGGGTGGCTTGAAGCGGGCCCAGCGTTACGCGCTGGAGCTCCGCACGGGTCTGGGGGTAATCACCAAGGAACGGCCCGGTCCCGACGCTGCGATGGCGGTCCACGTCCTGGGCCAGGTAGCGGGCCGCGCCTGCCTGGTCGTGGACGACATGGCCAGCACCGGGCACACCTTGGCCGGGGCAGCCGATGCCTTGCGGCGAGCAGGGGCGAGAGAGGTTCATGCCATCTTCACCCATGCCGTGATGGCCCCCGGGGCGCCAGAACGGATCACCGCGGCCGAGTTCGGCAAGGTTTTGACGACCGACACCATTCCGGAGATGGCCGACCTTCGAGCAGAACGGGTCCCGGTCGCCCCCCTGCTGGCCCGGGCGATTCGCGATCTGGTCTGAGAGCCGGGGCTCGAGACTGGGTACTCCGTCCGAACACACGGACGAATGAGGAAGCCAACAGGAGAAGCACCATGCATATGCACTTCCGCCTTGACCCAACGCAGACCGATTGTCTGAGCGTTGGCGACAGCCTTCCCTGTAAGCGAATTCTCCACGCCGGGTGACACTGCAATCGGAGCCTTGCATACGTCCAGGAAGACACGAGCATCATTCTGGTTTGGGTAGTAGCCATGTTTCTTGACCGAGAGGACGCCGCCCATCGGTTGGCCGCGAAGTTGATAGGCCGACCGCTCCATGATCCGCTGGTGCTGGCCATCCCGCGCGGAGGCGTGGTCACCGGAGCCGTCCTGGCCCGAGACTTGGGAGCCGAGCTTGACGTTGTCCTAGCCCGAAAACTGCGGGCTCCGGGGCAACCGGAGTTGGCGATCGGGGCGATCGCTGAGGACGGGCAGACCTACCTCAACCACCACGCCCGGGATTTCCTTGACGCGATCGAAGACTATCTGGCCGTCGAACGTCACCATCAGCTTGGCGAGATCAGCCGGCGGCGCCAACTCTTCCGGGCCGTGCGACCGCCGGCCGGGATCGTGGGACGGTCGGTGATCGTGGCCGACGACGGCATCGCCACCGGCTCGACCATGATCGCGGCCTTGCAGGCGGTCCGGACGCAGAAGCCACGCGAGCTGATCGCGGCCGCTCCGGTCGCCTCTCCCGATCGACTTGAGGAGGTGCGCCACTGGTGTGATGAGGTGGTCTGCTTGCTGGCCCCGGAGCATTTCTGGGCGGTCGGGCAATTCTACGACGACTTTCGACCGGTCGAGGACGAGGAGGCCGTGGAGCTGCTACGCTGCTCCAGCTCGTTCACCGCCGAAGCGGCGGACGAGGGGGGACGTTGACATGGCCACGGCGAACCGGGAGCACTTCCCCCACGACCCGGACATTAGCGTGCGCGTGATCGGCAATATCAAAGCGCAAGCCTTCGAACATGTGGCTCGGGCCCTGACCGCGGTCATCACTGATCCGGACTCCGTGGGAGTACGGAAGTGGATCAGGATCACCTGCGAAGAGGAAGACGATGGGTTACTCTTGACCGATTGGCGCAACGCCTTGGTGACGAAATGGGCACCCGGCGTCTGATATTCGGCCACTTCAACGTCCACATCGAGGGGGATTGCTTCCAGGGGGAGGCCTGGGGGGAGTCGGTCATGGGCATGTCGAAGGTGGCAGCCCGGCCTGAGCCGGGTGAGAGTTTTATCGAAGGGGGCAACCGATCATGAAATGGGGGGAATGCCGGTTCGGTTCTCTCGAAATCGACGGCGAACAACACACTGAGGATCTCCTTCTTGATCGGGGGAACCTGCGGAAACGGAAGAAGAAGCGTTCGCGTCCCTTCCGGGAGCAGTTTGGTCACACACCACTGTCCCTCCACGAAGACATCCCCTGGGAGTGCACGCGTCTGGTGATCGGTACCGGCATGGCGGGTCGGCTCCCGGTCATGGATGAAGTGGTCGCCGAGGCGAACCGTCGAGGCATCGAGTTGGTCCTCCGCCCGACCCCGGAGGCGATTCAGTTGCTCGAGGATAACCCCGCGGACATCAACGCCATTCTGCACCTCACGTGTTGAGCCCTCGATGGGAGTGCAGGAGGCATACCGGAGAAACAAACGGGCCCGGAATGGCAGCCTGAGCCCAGTCGGAAGGCAGGGCAATTCCTAGCCCGAGCGGAGCGTGATCACGGCGATCATCGGCATGGACCTGGAGACTTGCAACTCGGCGGTCGTGTGGCGGTGGCCCGTGATCATACCCAGCGCTGAAGGGGATCACGCTGGGGTACGGCGTTCCCAGTTGCTTGGGCTCTCGGTCGCCGGGCCGATGCTCGTAGGGGAACTGGGTTGGCGGTAGCAGGGAACGTTTCAATCGAATCGGAGAAGGAGTTCAGACATGGAACGGAAACAGTTGATCGTGCAGCGAACGCGCGAATACTTCGGGGGGCACTTCGAGGAGGTGTTGCGCATGGTCCTAGAGGACCGTCACGAACTTTACGGCTGGGAAGAACCCGCTCACCTCAGGGCGGTGCTCCGCCGAGCCACCCGTGAGGATGGGCCTGGCGAAGAGGGGGCAGCGCCGCCGGCCGTCGCAGATGTGTGCAAGGTCGGGCGCGGGGCCGGTGAACCGGACGAGGGCCGGCAACGCGAAGCGCTGGGTCAGCTTCTGGAAGTCGGAGCTACTGGCCTGGAAAAGATCCGAGAGAGTCCGTCCTCGGACCTGAGCGCAGACGAGTTGCTCGGCCTGGAGACTGTGCTGCTGCTCTACGCGCGGCCAGGATTGCCCCTACGCGGAGGGGATTTGGCTGCGGTGCCGGCCTTCTGGAAGATTCTCGAGGGCGAGCGCGAGGACGTCGAACTCACCCAGCGGGCCGTCGGCCGAATCGAGCTGGTCGGCCACCCCGAGTACGACTGGGCCGGGACAGGTTTTTTGGTCGGCGAGACCTGTCTGATGACCACGCGGGGGGTGGCCCAGGTGTTGGCCGAGCGATCCGACGCTGGCGAGTGGCAATTCCGGCCCGGGGTCAGCGCCTGGATGGACTACCAGTCCGACTACCGTCGGCCACCTTCGGCCGCTTGTCGGCTGAAGGGAATTCTGGGGTGCCACGATCGGTATGACCTGGCGTTGCTGGAAGTGGAACCGCCGCAACACAACGGCGGCCCGGCCCCACTGGCGCTGGCCGCCGCGCCTCCGCCAGAGCAGGAAGGACGCCCGGTCTACCTGATTAGTTACCCCGCCCGCGACGGTCGGCGGAACGAGCCCGAGGAGATCGCGCGGATCTTCCGGGACGAGTACAATGTCAAGAGGGTCCAGCCAGGGGTACTGCGTGGCCGAACGTCGTTCCCTGGCGTGGACATCCTTCGACACGACTGCGGCCCATTGGGCCACTCCGCCGGCGGCTGTCTGCTCGACCTCGAGTCTCATTGTGTACTCGGGCTGCACGTCTCCGGTCGCTACCTCGAAGATGGCGCCGCAGTGCCTCTGTGGATGCTCCGGGACGACCCCCTACTACGCCGACATGGCGTCATCTTCGCGGAGTCGAACGAGGAGGAGCTGGAGGTGACCCGCAATCAACTCGAACGCCTCGCCCGAAGCCGCCTCTGGAGCGAAGCCCGCGATGTGATCGGCGAGTTCTATCGTAGGGCGTTCGGAGGGGGAGAGTGAAGCCAGCGAAGATCACCGGGAACCGGGAGCTCCTCCCGGTTCCCGGTGGCCGAACCGCTCCCAGCATGCCCTATTCCAGTAGTTCACCGGCTCTACCCGGTTGTCTGAATCGGAGAAGCAGCGCATGATCAAGGAGGCCGACCGCTACAGCGAACAAGACTGGAAGCGCTGGGAGAAGGCGATCGTGGTCAAGGTGCGCCTGTCGAGGCTGAACGCCGAGCAGGTGGAATTCACCGTTTCCGAAGGGGCTCTCTGGTGATCCGCGGCGAGCGCAAGGAGGATCGCGAGGACAAGCAGAAGGATTCGCACCGGGTGGAGTGGTTCTCCGGCCCATTCTACCGGGGCATTCCCCGGTCGCTGGGTGTCGAGAAGGATAAGATCACAGCGACGCACACGGACGGGATGGTGACCGTCACGATCCCAAACGCACCCCAAGCTCAGCCTAGGACAATCGCGGTCGTCCCGAAGCAATGAGCCGTTGGGACGGTTGCGAAGCTCGGTTGGCTGGATCACGATCCCGGGCGGCCCCAGCTTTTCTGGGGCCGCCCATTGACTCATGCACAGAGAGGTACCGATGGACACCAACGAAACCGATCGAGGCTCGGTCCTGCATCAGACGCATCAGGCCCTGTTCAAGAATCTGGAAGAACTGGACGAGACGGCCGCGCGTTCTGGAACGGATCGTTCCGAAGACCTGCGGAAGAAACTCGCCGCGACTCAGACCCTGCTGGCCGAACACTTCGGGCTGGAAGAACAGAACGGCTATATGGACGCGTTGGAGGTTCGCGAGCCACGCTTGGATCGGGCGCTCCGGGAGCTCGTCCATGAGCATCGTCAATTGACCACTTCTCTGGACGCCCTGATCGAGGAAGCCGGGGGCAGCACGACCTTGAACGAAGCCCTGCTCGACCGGGTTCAGGCCTGGATCGCGGGGGTCCGCCGCCACGAGCACCGAGAGAACGAACTCGTCCAAGATGCGTTCAACCTGGACCTTGGTTCGGGGGATTGAGGCTCTGCCCACACCACTGCAGTCTCACCATCCCGCAGGCTCATCGAGGAGTTGCCTGTAGGAGCAGGTCTGGAAGAGGAACGTTCGATGAAAAGCGTGGGAGTTCCCGGAGGCATGGTCAAGGCAACGATCGTCAGTCAACTCGGCGAGGGCGAGCTTCTCCTGCCGGGTCAGGTCAACGAAGCCCTGGCCGCCAACGATCGGGCCAAATATTTCATGTCGCTACTCCAGGCGGCACGGGAGCACGCGGACTATCACGAGGCGCCCTTCACCGATCTCCGACCGGAGCGGGTGGCCTGTGGAGTCACCGACGCCAACCTTGACTCGGTCGTCTCGCACAGTCGCAGAGTGGACGCCGCCGAATACCTCATCCCGGGGGCGTGCCATCTCCATGATTGTCTCGTCAAGGAAATCCAGCGCATGATCGCCCCGCTACGCAGCGTAGCCGTCCCGGGACCGAACGGGGCTCCGTCGACCGTGCCCTCTGAGGAGCGTCTGGTGGCCATGTTGGCCCAGGCCCCTTCGCTGGGGGAGGACCGTATCCCTGGCGCGTACATTGACCGGATCACGTCGGGGGAGCGGGAAGGGGGGGACAGCCTGCACTTGCTGGTGATGGATCTCCACAAGGAGTTGAACCGGCTCCAGCAACGGCTGGCCACCGAGACGATTGACGGGGCGTGCGTGTACAGCATCCGTGATGAGGACCGGCCGCTGATCGCCGCCTTCATGGCCGGTGTCAACCGAACCCGAGAGCTAAAGTTTGACCACCCGGGCCTGGGCACGACTGCCACCCGCAGCGGCGACCGTCTGGTGCTCCAGAACGACATCGGCATCACCGATGCGCACGTTCTCGTCGTCCACGTCGAGGGACTGCGGGTTACCCTCATCTACACCGATGTCCACATCGAACGGCTGGTTTTCTTTCAGAACCTGTTCGAACGGTTCGCGGTGACCTGGGAGGACATGGTGTCCCGGCGCGGGGCCGGGTTGCGGGAAGATCTGTATCACCTGTGTACGGGAGTCTTTGTGGCCCAAGACCACACGGATCTGCTGCCCTACCTGACCTTCCTTGGATCACGGTTGGTCTTCCTGATCGACTGGAACCGGGCCCGGAAGCGGCTTCGGAAGTTCGCGCCCCGGCGGGTCTGCCTGGAGGCGCTGCGCTGGGCTGCCGATCACGACTACGGCCACCGGGGTTTCCTGACATTGGGGGGTGAGCAACTCGTGTTCGACGCCCTGCAAGCCGTTGGTCGAGTGCCTTTGCCGCCGGGTGTCATGCTCTCGGACTTCCTGGGCGAAGAGCGGACCGCCGAGTTCCTCCGTTTCACGCTGCAGACGACCAGCGCGGGACTGCGTGCAGGCCGGTCCGAGCTCTTGATCCGGGACGAAATCAGCGCTGAGTTACGCCACGCCATTGACACCGCCTATCAGGGTCTGCTCGGAGTGGCGGCGGAGCACGCTTCGTTCGTCGTAGAACTGGCCATGGCTGGCCGCGACACGCTACTCGCTCTGGGGCCCAGCCTCGACCGTGACTGGCTGCGGCGTTGTGTCTCGCGAGCCAAGAAGTGGGAACATCAGGCGGATGAGTTGGTGCGGCGCGGCCGGGAGGCGCGTGGTCGGGGGGACGAGTCGGGTCCCATCCTCGACCTGCTGGCCACGGCCGACGACGCCTGCGACGAGCTGGAGGAAGCGGTCCACTGGACGAGTTTGCTCGCCGACGCCGGGCCAGGCGATGCAGCTCCCGGGTTACAGGGGCTCGCCGATCTGCTGGTTCAGGGGGCGCAAGAGTACCTTAAGGCAGTCGAGAACGCTCGGTGTCTGCACCGCGGCAGCCCACGCGTGCGGGTCGCGGATTTTCTTGAGGCGGTGGACCACGTCATCACCATGGAGCACCAGAGCGACGATGCCCACCGGGCCGTCCAGGCCGGTGTCCTCCCGTTCGAGGGTGATTTCAAGCAGTGGTATCTGGTGGATGGTGTGAGCGAGCGGTTCGAGGAAGCGGCCGATGCATTGATGCGTTCGGCGTTAGTGTTGCGGGACTTCATCCTGCACGAAGTGCTAAGGCGATAGGGGGACGAACGTGCGCACGGCCGCGAACCTGGGGAGTTTGTACCTGTTTGGTTGCAAAACCTCCGGACCCGGTGGGGCCTCTCCCGAGGTGATCGGAAACAAGGGGGCCAACCTCATCCGCATGGCCGAAGCAGGCCTGCCGGTACCCGCGGGATTCATCCTGCCGACGGAGCTGTGTCGGGACTATTTCCGCCAGGGGCGTCGGCTACCGGATGCCACCATGCCCCTGCTTCGTCAAGGGATCCGCGAGGTGGAGGTCGCGACGGGCCTGACGTTCGGAGGTGAGCGTCGGCCGCTGTTGGTGTCAGTGCGGTCCGGGGCGGCCGTGTCGATGCCGGGGATGCTCCAGACCATCCTCAACGTCGGGCTGTGTGACCGGACCCTGCCGGCTCTGGTGCGTATGACCGGCAACCCTCGGCACGCCTGGGACTCGTATCGCCGGCTGATCCAGACATACGCCGAGGTCGTCCGCGGGCTGCAGGCGGATCCCTTCGAACACATCCTCCAGGACCATTTACATGCTGAGCAGGTGCCGGTGGTCGCCGAGCTGGACGTCGCTGCCCTCAAGGACCTCACCGAAGCCTACCTGAAGCACTTCGAATCCCAGACCGGGGAGGCGTTTCCTCAGGATCCACTGGCCCAGCTTGCTGGCGCCGTGGAAGCGGTGTTCCGGTCGTGGGAGAGTCCGCAGGCGATCGACTATCGGCAACTGTACCAGCTGGACGATCAGGCGGGCACGGCGGTTACCATCCAGGCGATGGTATTCGGCAATATGGGCGGTACCTCCGGTTCCGGGGTAGGGTTCACCCGCGACCCAGCGACCGGGGAGAACGCCCTCTACTTGGACTTCCTGACCAATGCTCAGGGCGAGGACGTTGTCTCGGGGCGGTGTATCGTCCGGGGCGTGTCCGACTTGCGCGAAACGATGCCCGCGCTTCACCAGCAGCTTCGCCAGCTCGGGTACCAGCTGGAACGAATCTTCCGCGACGCTCAGGACTTCGAGTTCACGGTCCAGGAGGGGGATTTGTACCTGCTTCAGTCGCGGGACGCCAAGCGGACCGCCTGGGCGGCTCTGCGGATCGCCTGCGACCTCGTTGCGGAAGGGTTGATCGAAGAGGCGACGGCCCTGCAGCGTCTGGCCAGCTACGACCTCCGCTCGGTCCGGATGGTGCACCTGGCCGCGGAGGGAGGGGGTCCGATCGGGCACGGGGTCGGGGCGAGTCCCGGCGTGGCGGTGGGTGCGGCGGTCTTCACCCCGGAGGCGGCGGTCGCCTTTTCCTCTTCCGGACGATCGCCGATCTTGGTCCGGCCGGACATCGCCACATCGGACATCGCCGGGTTGGCGGCCTCGGCGGGCGTGCTGACGGCCCGCGGCGGGCGGACGTCCCATGCCGCGGTAGTAGCCAGGCAGTTGAACAAAGTGTGCATCGTTGGCTGCCGCGAGTTAACCATCCAGGAATACGACAAGGGCTGCCACCTGGGGGACGTACCCGTGCGGGAGGGTGATCTGATCTCACTGGACGGGGATTCCGGTGAAGTGTACGCCGGAGAAGTGGCGGTTGTGGTCGAGGAGCCGACCCGCTACCTCAGAGAGGTGGATCGCTGGAAGTCGGGGAGATAGGATGTCCTTCGGTGGCTTCTCGTCCATCCGCAGGGTAAGGGAGCTGCTGTGGAAGATCGATCTTTAGTCTGGGTCCGTATTGATGGGGAGGTCTGAGCGTGTCACATTCCGGGGAGTCCGCGTTCCTGGACTTGCAGCGACAGGTGGACGAGATGTTCGAGGAGTTGATCTATCGTCCCTGGGTCATCTCCGGCCGTGCGGCCGGATGGCGGCCACCGCTTGACCTCCACGAGACGGCGGACGCCTACCTCGTCGAGATGGATTTGGCTGGTATTGCGCCCGACCAGATCTCGGTTCTCGTGAGTGAGCGGAACCTGAGCATCACCGCACAGCGTCCGTCCGCGGCTCTAGAAGGCGTCCTGTCGCAGCACTGCGAGCGGCGATTCGGCACGTTCCATCGGGAGGTAAGGTTTTCCGAAGCGGTGGACCCCCAACAGGCGCGGGCCGATTATTTGCACGGGACCTGCCGAATTATCCTGCCCAAGCAGCGCCGAACGGAGGGTCCGCAGAACGCCGGGATGGTGCAGGCCGACCTCACGGTGAGCGAGGGGCGCTACCTCGTCCGCGTGGAAGTTCCGTGAATCCTACCGTGGAGCCCTCATGGCCAAGCACCGACGTCCTGTTTCTCCCGACGGAAAGCCCCCGGACCACCAATGGAAGCTCCGCCCGGAGGAGCTGGAGCCCTCGATTGACCCCGATGGGCTAGGCTTCCAGACTACCGATGAGTTGGAACCCCTCGACCAGGTGGTCGGCCAGGCTCGCGCTCTGCGCGCCCTAGAGTTCGGCTTGGGCCTACGCCATCGCGGTTACAACGTCTACGTCTCCGGGATGACCGGGACCGGGAGGAAACAACTCGTCCAGCGCCTATTGGAGGACCGGGCTGCCCGGGAACCAACGCCGGATGACTGGGTCTATGTACACAACTTCGACGAGCCCCAGCGGCCCCTGGCCTTACGGTTGGCAAGCGGGCATGGGGTCCGCCTGCGCGATGACCTGGAACGGATCATCGCACGGCTGCGCGACGATCTGCCCGCCGCCCTCAAGGCCAAGGACTTCGGGGCCGAACGGGACCAACTGGCCGCCACGTTCGGTCAGCGTGGCGAGGCCCTGTACAACCAGTTGGTCGAGCGGGCTCAGCAATTGGACATGGCCATCCGACGGCTCCCGAACGGGGTGATCGTGTTTCTCCCCCTCAAAGATGGGCGGCCGATTGAGCCCCAGGAACTGGAGCAACTCAGCACTGAGGAGCGGGCGGATATCGAACGTCGCCAGGGTGAACTGGGGGAGTTGGCGACGAAACTCATGGCCCAGCAGCAGGAATTGTCGCACGAACTCCGCCGGGAGATCCAGGAGATTGTGCGCGGCTTTGCCCGGAGGATCATCGAGCCGCTCATCGAGGCCGCCAAACGCGACCATGCCGGAGAGCAGGTGGCCGCCTGGCTTGACCGCGTCCAGGGGCACATGCTCGACCACCTCGACCGATTGCAGGAAGGCCACAAGGAGGAGCCGACCGACCTGCCCGGGGCCTTGCGGGCAGCCATGGAGCGTGGAGACCCGTGGCTGGAATACCGGGTCAACGTGGTCGCCGACCACTCCCACGGCTCGGGCGCCCCCGTTGTTGTGGAGATCTCTCCCAACTACAAAAATCTGTTTGGAACGATCGAACACGACGTCAACCTATTTGGTCGGGTCAGCACCGATTTCACCCGCATTCGGCCCGGCAGTCTGCTCCGGGCCAGCGGCGGCTATCTGGTCTTCGACATCGAGGATGCCCTTACCGAGCCGTTGGTCTGGAAGCAACTCAAGCGGGCGCTCGAGTCCGGCCAGTTGCTCACCGACTTGTACGAGCCCCTCTCCCTCATGGCGACCAGCGCTCTGAAGCCCGAACCCATCCCGATCGATACCAAGGTCGTGGTGCTCGGCACTTCGGAACTGTATTACCTGCTCCAGCATTTCGACGATGACTTTCGGGCATTATTCAAGGTTCGGGCCGACTTCGGTCCGGAGATGGACCGTGACGCCGAGGGGCAACGGGCGTACGCGCGGTTCATCAGCCGGCAAGTGCAGGACGAAGGACTGCTGCCGTTCGACGCCGCGGGCGTGGCCGAGGTGGTCCGTTTCGGCTCGCGCGAGGCGGCGCACCAGGCCAAGGTATCGGTCGAATTCGCGGTCGTGGCGGATCTGGTTCGGGAGGCCAGCTTCTGGGCCCGCCAAGCAAATGCCGCTGTGGTCGGTGCCGCCTACGTGCACCAGGCGCTGCAAGAGCGAACTTTCCGAGGTGACCGGATTGCGGCCAAGGTCCGGGAATTGATCGAGGAGAGCACTCTGCGGATCTCGACCGAGGGGTCGCGGGTCGGCCAGGTGAACGGGCTGGCAGTGTGGGACCTGGGAGACCACCGGTTCGGTCGACCCGGCCGGGTCACCGCCTCGGTTGGCGTCGGCCAGGAGGGCCTGGTCAACATCGAACGCGAGAGCGACCTAAGCGGCAGTACCCACGACAAGGGGGTTCTCATCCTGGAGGGCTACCTGCGGAACCGGTACGCCGCTCGGCACCCACTGGCTCTGTCGGCCAGTCTCACGTTTGAGCAATCCTACGGCTGCGTCGAGGGGGACAGCGCCTCTTCGGCCGAGTTATACTGTCTGCTCAGCGCGCTGGCCGGTGTACCCCTACGCCAGGATATTGCAGTCACCGGCTCGGTGAACCAGCACGGCGAGGTCCAGGCGGTGGGCGGCGCGAATGAGAAGATCGAGGGCTTCTTCGACGTCTGTCAGGCGGTGGGACTGACCGGCACCCAGGGGGTCTGCATTCCCCGGTCCAACGTCGGTCACTTGGTGCTGCGGCATGACGTCATCGAGGCTGTCCGCGTGGGTCGCTTCCATGTCTGGGCCATCGACGCCATCGACGAGGGGATCGAGTTGCTCACGGGCCGGCCGTCAGGGGACGTGGACCAGGAGGATACCTTCCATTACCTGCTCGACCAACGCCTGCAAGAAATCCTCGGGTTGCTGAAGGAACAGCCCCTCCCGGGTCAGTCCGCTCGGGTGCATTTGGGGCCCAGCGCCACCCCGAAGCCTGCGCCCCCTCCCTTGCCGGGGGAGCGAGATGGACGGTGAGACTGTCCGGACTGGGCGGATGTCCGCGGATCTTTCCCGGCGGTTGTGCTCGACGTTTGCCATCCGAGTTGTTCGAGGTGATCTATGCCTCCCATTCGTACCCTAATCATGGGAGCCGCTGGCCGCGACTTCCATAACTTCAACGTTTTCTTTCGCGGCAATTCGGCCTACGAGGTAGTGGCATTCACCGCGACCCAGATCCCGAACATCGAAGGCCGGAACTACCCCGCGGGGTTGGCGGGCCCACCCTACTCATCGGGCATCCCGATCTATCCTGAGGCGGATCTGGAGCGATTGATCCGGGAGATGCGGGTGGATCAGGTGGTTTTCGCCTACAGCGACATTTCCCACGAGGAGGTCATGCATCAGGCGTCGGTGGTCCTGGCTACCGGGGCTGACTTCACCCTCCTGGGGCCGCGGCAAACCCAGCTCCAGTCGGTCAAGCCCGTCGTTTCCGTATGCGCGGTCCGAACTGGGGCCGGCAAGAGTCAGGTGACTCGCCGCATTGCCCGGATCCTGCGCGGTCGGGGACGTCGGGTCGTGACCGTGCGCCATCCGATGCCCTACGGCGAGCTGTCCCGCCAGGCCTCACAACGGTTCGCCGACTACCGGGATCTGGAGCGTCACGAGTGCACGTTGGAGGAACGTGAGGAGTACGAACCGCTGCTGGCGCAGGGGGATGTAGTCTACGCGGGCGTAGACTACGAGCGGATCCTGCGCGAGGCCGAACGTGAAGCGGATGTTATCCTGTGGGACGGGGGGAATAACGACCTGCCGTTCTTCGCCCCCAACCTGCACATCGTCATCGCTGACCCCCATCGGCCAGGGCACGAGGACTCCTACCACCCCGGCGAGGCCAACGCCCGTGCGGCCGATGTGTTGGTGATCAACAAGGTCGACACGGCCCCTGCCGAGAACGTCATCGCGGTGCGGGCGAACCTGCGGGCGTTAAACCCGCGGGCCGTGGTGATCGAAGCGGCTTCCCCGGTGCGGGTGGATGACCCCGAGGTCTTGCGCGGCAAGCGAGTGCTAGTGGTGGAAGATGGTCCGACCCTGACGCATGGCGGGATGGCCTTCGGGGCTGGTTGGCTGGCGGCGCGCCAGTCGGGGGCAGCCACCATCGTGGATCCTCGCCCTTACGCGGTCGGCTCGATTGCCGAGGTCTACCGGCGGTACCCGAAGCTCGGCCCTGTCCTGCCCGCCATGGGCTATGGCCCGCAGATGATCCACGAACTGGGGCAAACCATCAACGCCGCCGACGCCGACCTGGTCGTTGTGGGCACACCGTTCGACCTGGGCCGATTCATGAATATCAACAAGCCGGTTCAGCGGGCCTACTACGAGGTGGAAGAGATCGGCGAGCCGAGCCTCGAAGCAATCCTCGAGGCTCATCTCCTACGGTCCTGTTGACATCACGGCGGACCACCCAAGCCTATGGATCGTTTCCGAACATATGTGGAGTGGTAATTGGCATCGAAACGGAAAACGTCGTAGGGGGGCGGATGGTAGATGAGCTTTTCTTGGCGGCCTTTTTCTCCTCCATCGATTCTCACCTGGGATGTTCACAATCTCGAGGTGGCGTAGGGAGAAGTGAGACGGAGAAGGTTAGATAAAGCTCGATTTGTTCGACACGATGGCCTTGGTCAAAGCGGCACGGCCTTCTTCGCCGCCGGACCGATCTCACCTAGGTCAACGGCAACAGATCGGAAGATCTATTCGGAACTCCGATGCCCCGCGCAATCATTCCGAAGCACAAAAAACAGCTTCTTCCGCGGCTCTGGGCTGCGTCGTAGATACATGATGCAAAGATAAACGCCCGGACAGACTTCGCGCATCTCGTCTCGGACATCGCGCCACCAACGCGAAGACGTATGTTGGTAATCCATGATGAGTGACGGCTCGCCGTCGAGCCAGCTTTCGCCGACATAGACTTCCGCCCGCACCCGGCGTTGCCGGATAAATTGATTGATCATACTGCCATCGCAAAAATGCTTGCCGCGCCAAACAAAGTTGGTTACCCCCTCGCGTAACCCCGAGGATAGTTGCTGCTGCGGATAAATCACTTCGCCTTTCAGATACCCCTTGGGTGGCCGTCCGGGTGTCTTCAGCTTCCGATAGATATTCTCCAGCTCACACCAGCTCATTGACGCCAGCTGGTCCGGCAGGCAACCCAACTCTTGCCCGCGAGCAAGTCCTGCCAGAAAAAGCATGACGATCAGTCCACAAAACCAAGCCTTGTTGACCATGTTCTCACCTCGCCCACCAGTGCCGATGAAAAAATCATCGCCAGGATCGAGGAGAACACTTCAGACCAACCAATCAGTTCGCAATCTCGACACCTTTGAACAGAGGAGTATGTGCGATCTGCCGATTATCCGAGCCAATAACGAGTGACGCTGATTGGAACCACTGACTAGCGTGAAACGCCGGTCCGGTCCACCTCGAACCCCGATCGATCCAATCGATGTAAATTGGCAACTCTGATTAATCGCTGACTTAATCTCTGTGCGTCTACCGAAGCTCATCTGGTTGGGCGTGGTAACCTTCCCGGGACACCAATTATCTGTGCCAGGAGCTGCTGCATGACTCGACGACCGTGCAAGCCCCGCGATCCGGTCAAGGAACAAGATTAGTGACGCACAATCGCCGATCTCGTGCACGGTTCCGCCGGTCCGGAGGCCGTTGCTAGGGCTGGTTGAATGGCCGCAGCAGATGCCGGGTACCCCTCTACCGAAGCCCATCTTGCGGGACATGGTAGCCTCACGGGTAAGCAATCATCTCGCCGAGGCGCTGCACCACAGGAAGTGGTTCAAACGTCGGTTGAAGAGGCCCCGCATGTATCTCTGGTCGGCCTCCGTCTCCAATTCAATTGGTGCGGGTGGAGCAGGTGGCCGGTCCATCGCGGCGAGCGAGCAATCCGCCTGATGGTGACTTCGAGGTCGGCAACACTCGATCGAACAGATACCTGCACGTTGACAATCCCGAAATAGGATATCGATGCCCCGCTTCCCGAGTCTTCCTTAGAGGATCGCACACCCGATGAAAAGTACCAGGGTCGTCAATGAACGGCTTCTCGATCGGTTCCTTCTACGGCTTCACGAGTAATACGAAGCCACCGATCAGGGCTGCAACACACCCAGCCGACCGCGAATCTCCAGACCGAAGTCCATGACGGGTGGAGAACTTCCAAGCTCAACGCGGTGACCAGCATCCTGCGAGGTGGGACTGCTACTCCTGAAGGCAAGCGACAGGGCTGCGCAACCTCTTCTTCGGGTTGCACAGGAGTTCGAGCCAGGGCGTAGAACCGTTCCGGTCGTTCGCGATCCACCGGTGGCGTCAGTAGGTTGACGACCACACTTGCCAGCACACCAGCACCGAGATAGAACGTGATCAGCCACGGTTCGGCGATCACGAGTTGGTCTCTGTTCCCAGAGACCAACCCTAGTGAATCGGTGACACTCAACGAGCTGCCCCATTCGACAACAACTTCCCGGGTGGTCAGCCACCAGGTCGTGAAACCGATCAGGGCGCTGGCCCAGGTCCTGGCAACCGTCCCGTGTCACCAGAGCAGGCCCATCCAGAAGGCGATACCCAGGCTGTGGTCACCGCCCGGAAGCGGCGCATGACAGACGCGATGAGTCAGTAGAACGGTGTCGAGAACAGCCACATCCACGAAAACCAGATGCCTTAGAGGCCGTTCTTGGTAGTGGCCGAGGCGACCGTCACGGCCCGGTCGGTCGCTGTGCCGGTGCTGAAGGTGTGCATCATCATGGTCGCCTTGCCGAACCGACGCGGCATGAAATAGTCCGCGATGCCGGTGACCCGACGGGTGGCCCACGTGCCAAGGAAGGTAATCCCTAGCAGGTAGGCGACCAGCACGAACGCGTCGATCGGGTGGAGATCAATCATCGGTGGCCCGGAACGTCTTCAGTAAAGCGAGGTCTACCTATTCCTGGTAGGGGGGGCGGCTGGCGAATCGTGGATCACCACGGCGTAAGATAGCCGGAACGTCTCCCCCTGTTTCACCGAGGTCTTGTTGTGATAAAGCCGTCCATGGCGGAAGGATTCTCAACAACTTCGGGGAAGCTGGCACGCCATCGTTTGTCAGCGGTCGTGATGATCGGTAGCTGGATGAAGACAATTTACCCTGGATGTTCTGCATTTCTTGATGGACTTACCTCTTGAGCAATGTTGGGATCTTGAGTGCTGAGTAGTCCGCTCATGATTCTTTGGAATCTACTTATCAAGAAACGGCAGCAGGTCGGTGTGATGACCAATCATCTTCCACTCTCCGTTTTCCTTGCGATACAGATTGGTGGCCCGGATTTTGAATTTGGTCAGCTTGCCCTCAACCATGTTTTCGCCGACTTCATAGTTATGCACCACGGAAAGGTCGTGACCGGCCGTGACGTGAATCTCCTTCGGCTCGACTTTACCGCCAAGCTTCAAAGCTGCCTGCTTCTTCCAGTCCTCGAGCGTGGCATTCCAGCCTATGAGAAAGGATCCGTCAGGACCGAGATAGGTGACGTCGTCGGAGTGTGACCAAACCTTCTTCATCGGCGAGAGGTCTCCTTTGAACATGGCGTTCAAGGCGTCGTAATATCGGTCGTTCGCCCGACGAACTGCCTTCGCCTCGTTCGTCGTTGGTTTGTCCTGTGCGTAAAGGAGTCCCACCGAACACCCGATGAATGCGGCGACGGTCAGCGTTTGAAGTTTCATTACGTTTTTCCCGGTGTTGGATGCACGAAAAGGGTTTCGATCAAACAGCAGCCATGCATTACCAGAAACTCGCTACCAATGTTCTGCCCCGTTCGACCACGTCCGGCGCCAGCGGCCGAATGAGGGGTTGACCCGGACATTGACATTCAAGAATCGAGCCCCTTGATGGCACTGCCCTTGTCAGTCATATCGAGGTTACGCCGAGTTTCGACCCCTGCGGCCGTCCCCGAGCCCAGGGGCCTCGACGCTTACCCGGTCTCCAAAGGTAAACTCATTCCCGTCGGAGTCGCAGGTACCAACGTGTAGTGAGCTGTCAAACTCCACTCCGCAGGGGTGAAGTTGTCCTCGAACATGGCGTCGATGCCGCGAAGCGTGACGAACTTGGTACAGCTGGCAACTCAGCGCGTTGAAATACGGACAATGGCCAGGCCGGATCCCGGTGAATACAACTTTGGACCAGTTGTTCGCCACATCGAGCTGGTGGTAACCCTGGCGAGAATGGTCGCCCACGGAAAGCAGGCAAAGGGCTTGACAACATCGGCCAGTTAGCCACTCTGACGGAACTCCCGCAACAGCAGAAGAAAGCTGTGCGAGCGCACGTACCACACTACATAATGAAGGAACAAGTATGCGATTGATACTGATTGCAGGGTTGATGTTTCCATCGATCGCTGTTGCCGCTGATCGACCGAACATTTTGTTTATCATGTCGGATGACCATGCCGCTCATGCAATTTCGGCGTACGGCGGTCGGCTGGCAAAGGTGGCACCAACTCCGAACATCGATCGACTGGCCAAGGAGGGGGCTCTGTTTACCAATGCCTTCTGTACCAACTCGATCTGTTCACCTTCTAGGGCCTGTGTTCTAACAGGTCAATACGACCACGTGAACGGGGCGTTCGATTTGGCCGGCAGGGTCGAACCGGGCAAGCAGATGCTGGCCCTCCAGATGCGTCGAGCCGGCTATCACACGGCGATGATCGGTAAGTGGCATCTGAAGGCTGAACCGGCGGACTTCGATTACTACTGCGTGCTTCCCGGTCAGGGCAGATACCATAACCCGGAGTTCCGTGTCCGAGGGGACAAGCCCTGGGGAAAGAACACCATCAAGTTCAGTGGTAAGCACGTCACGGATGCCATCACCGATCTGAGTTTGGATTGGCTCAAGAACGGTTGGGATCAGGATCAGCCGTTCTTCCTGATGCACCACTTTAAGGCCCCACACGACTACTTCGATAACGCACCCCGTTACGAGTCCTATCTTGCGGAGGTTGACATCCCGGCACCGGCCACACTCTGGAATCGCGATGCCCAGTTCGGTTCCATTGCGACGCGCGGCGCGGACGATGAGCTCATTCCGCACATCGGAACGTCGATCGGCTCCCGAAATCCCCGCCGGTCTTACCTGCGTGATCTCCCACGGATGTATCCCAGGGAGTTTCCGAAGAACTACAACCCAGCAAACTACAGCGATGCGGAGAACACTCGGCTGGCATACAACGCCTATCTGAAGAAATTTCTTCGCTGTGTGAAGGGCATCGACGATAATCTGGGCCGGTTGTTCAAGTACCTTGAGGAGACCGGTCAGCTGGACAACACAGTCGTCATTTACACGGGCGACCAGGGCTTTATGCTCGGCGAACATGACTATCAGGACAAACGCTGGATGTACGAAGAGTCTCAGCGGATGCCATTCCTGGTTCGTTACCCGAAGACGATCCACGCCGGACAGCGGTTCGATACGATCATCGAAAACGTTGACTATGGGCCGACGATGCTCGATTTCGCAGGGGCGAATATCCCTGAATCAGTCCAAGGCCGCTCTTTCAAGTCGCTCCTGGAGACCGGTAAGGAGCCGAACGACTGGAAGCAGGAAGCCTATTACCGCTATTGGATGCACATGGCTCACCACGACAACCCGGCGCATGTCGGTATCCGCACGAAGACGCATAAGCTGATATGCTATTATGCCTGTAATTACGACGGCGGATATCAGACGCCGCCGGGGTGGGAGCTCTACGATCTGAGCCGCGACCCGCACGAAACGCGGAATCTATATCACGACCCGAACCATGCTGAACTTGTCGCCGCACTGAAACAGCGTCTAGCAGATGCTCGCGAACGAGTGGGCGACGACGGCAGCCACTACCCGGCGTGCGAAGCGGTCATCCGAGAGTTCTGGGACTACGACGAAGCCGATCAAGCGAAAGCCCGTGAGATCTCGCACCAATACCTCAAGCGCAGACAGGCGGAACTGCGGGCTGGCAAACGGAATGTCCGGACAACTCGAGGGAAGTGACGAAATGGTCCACCACCCATCAGGTGAGACGATGGAGGGGGCATTTGACCAGAGAGAGCCGCTTGGGTGGTCGGAAGGAAACGCCTGACCTTGGATCAGCTTCCGACCACCCAAGCGGCTTGCGTCGAGGCTGCGTTACCACCAACTTATTCAAGCGTTAATAGTTGTTCGCTAACATATATCTTGGGGGCCTGGTAACCTCTCCGGGAGAGGAACCGTCTTGCCGAGGAGTTGCCGCATGGGTCGAGATGTGGTTGGCCGCTCACGCGAACCTGCGACGCAAGCTTGCTTCCTGACAGTCCATCCCAGTGAGACCGCTATGGACTCGTTCCCTGTCCACGGTCACCGTCGCTGCAGTTCCGGACTAAATTGAAAGACTGGATGAAAGAACCGCCTCCCAGTTCAGGATTGCCATGTATCATCGCGAGCCGAACGGATTTCGTCAACCTGATCGAAGGTGTCAGCCTTCCCCTGGAAAACTCAGCAACATGGGGCCCGGTTGTTGAGGCTACGTTCCTTCAGTTCTTGACGATGTAGCAAAACCTAATATCATATTTTAAATCAATTTGAACGATATTTTGCCCAACGCTTAACGGGACGATGAAGAAGTTGCCGAGTGGTATCCAAGCCTAGTTGCACGTCTAAGAGATAGTTCGTTGGAGGCTGTGACGAACAACATAAGAGAATTTCAGGGAATGCAAATTTGTTTGGATTTTTACCGATCTGTTTCCTTAAACCCAGGAAACTTCGGAGCACCCCCCAAGTACGGGAAAGCGTCGAAGTCGACTTTCTCTCCGGTCACCCGCGGGTCGCCTCGTTTCTTCAGTGCTAAGTTGAGCGACCTGCGCATTGACCGAACGATCGCATGGTACTTGGCATCCTTCACGACGTTGTTGAGTTGATACGGGTCTTCGGACAGATCATACAACTCGAACTCTGGACGTTTGGCGAAGGCGGCGTTGTATAGCTTGCGATGGATCGCGTTCTTGTCGCGGTTTTTGACCATGTAAGTCTTGGTGGGACCATTGTCCGTATCCGCATACCAGGCACCTGGCACCGCGGCCTTCTGATAGTTCGGTGTCCCGTTGGGCCAGCGATCGGGCCGATAGTTGCGGACGAGCAGATACTCTTTCTGTCGTAGAGCACGCGACGGATACCCCCCCAGGTCGGGAGCCTCCTGAGCGGGTACGTGCCGTTCCTTGCCGAACACCATCTGTTGACGGAGTTGGCCCAAGACAAAGCCTTCTTGCTTGCTTTGTAAAATCGAAAGTAACACCCGGTCTTTTTCCTTCCGGTCCGCTTCGTTCAGCGGCGGCAGTACGCCGCCCATTTCGAGGAACAGTGGGGCGAGATCGACGAGGCTGACGAAGTCGTCGACCGTCCGGCCGCGGGGGAAGCCTGCCCCGTAGCGGATTGCCAGGGGAACGCGGACCCCGGAGTCGTAGAGGTTACTCTTGCAGCGGGGGAAGGGCATGCCGTGGTCGCTGGTCATGACGATGATGGTGTTGTCCAGTTCGCCGGCTTCTTCCAGTGACTTCAGGGCTTTGCCGACCAGGGCATCGAACCGCTGCACTTCCACATAGTAGTCGGCAATATCACTGCGAACGGTTTCCGAGTCAGGGAAGAAACCGGGAACTTGAATCTTGGAAAGGTCCATGCCCGCAGCCTTGCCAGAACCGGCTTTAAACGGACGGTGCGGATCGCTTGTGCCCAGCCAATAGCAGAACGGCGTCTTGTCGGGGCGAGCATTGAGGAACTGCTCGAAGTTCCGGAAGCGTTTCCCAGCCAACGCCCGTCTGGGGGTTTGTGCCCGGCCCGGCCCCCAAGCCTTTCCCTGGTGACCGGTGAAGTACCCTTCCTTCTTCAACTGTTCGGGGTAGGTGGGGAACTCATCCGGGAACACGCTCCAGAGGTTGGCGGCCCCTTTTAACTGCCAGTGATACTTGCCTGTCAAGATCGCCCCACGCGACGGAGTGCACGAAGGGGAGGAAACGAAGGCGTGGTTGAACAACACTCCTTCCCGTGCGATGCGGTCGAAGGCGGGCGTTTTGACCACGGGATCGCCGTATGCGCTGGCGTGCGGGAACCCCCAGTCGTCGGCGATCGCGAACAGGATGTTGGGCTGCTTCGCCAACGGCACCGTCTTGGCCTCGCGAACCGGTTCCGGTTTCGCTGCCGGAGCGTTCACGGTCCTGACCACCCGCTGAACAGGACTCATGGAGAAGTCTTCGGCGACCGTGGTTGCAGCCACCCCGCGGTGGACATTCACCAAGGTGATTGGCTCGCCTGCGTTGTTCACGTCGTGTGCGATCGATGGTGCTGCGAGAAATCCGAGGAGAACGCAAGCTAGCGCTGGGGTTCGTGCATCAATCGGCATCGGGTGATCCTTGTGGGGGCCTGACTGGACTTGGGATGAATAGAGTCGCTGTTGCCATCTTTCGCATCGTTGCTGGTCACAGTAAGCCACCGGACCGTGCCTCGCAACGTTTTTTCTTTTGGTCGTTCGCTCAGGCAGCTCCTTGAATGAGACTGGGGACAAGCTTGGCGACGGGAGAACGCCTCATTCCGCCCGAAGCACCATTTGTGGCCCATCCGAGCACCCGACGCAAGGTTGCTCCCTGACGGTCTCCCCGGTGAACCGGTTCTGGACTCGACCCAGGTCGCTCGATCACCTGCAATCCAACTGGCCGGCAGCTACTTCTCAGCAGCGCGATACGCGTCTGGAGGACAGTCACGCTTGGGGGAGTTTGCGGCGGAACGGCTCATCTGCAGGGGGGGCGACCGATGTGGCGAAGAACATGCTCCTTGTCATACATAGCAGTGCAATGCATAATGGTGCTATGTATTTGGACTTCCGTCCCTACGTCCTGAGATGCGTCGGGCATGAACATCGGAAAGGACCTCGTCGCGGCATCTGCGACGCCACTTGTGCTGTCGATCCTCAGTGAGGGTGAGAACTATGGCTATGCAATTATAAAACGTATATACGATATTTCGAATGGTGAGTTGCAGTGGACCGACGGCATGCTCTACCCCGTGCTTCACCGCCTCGAACGCAACGGCTACGTGGAGTCGTCGTGGGGCCGTTCCGAAACAGGAAGGCGGAGGAAGTACTACCGACTAACCGACCGAGGTTCCGAGGAGTTGGCCAGACAGCGAAGAGAGTGGCAGGTCGTCGACTCCGCTCTTCGGGGGACCCATTTTTTTGCGTTCCAACTCGTGCCGCAGGGGATCTGACCGCGAAACGGAGGTAGGCACATCCATGCTGGAAGAACGAATCGATGAGTGGCGTTCTTTTGTACTTAGGCGGCAGGCCATTGACGCAAACGATGTGGATGAACTCGAAGACCACCTGCGTGCCCAGATCGCCGATTTGCGGGAGGCGCGACTCGATGAGGAAGAGGCTTTCCTCATCGCCGTCAAACGTCTTGGTCAGCTCGATTCACTGTCACGCGAATACGCGCGGGAGTATACGGAACGGTTGTGGAAGCGGCTGGTCGTTGGGACAGAGGCCGACGACAGCAGGGCGGAGTGGACCAAAGAGGCCCTGGTGGCTGTGGGCTTGGCCGTTGCCGCCGCCGTCGCGATCAAGGTTCCCGAACTGTTCGGCATCAGGCTCGACGGCTCTGACGCAAACCCGTCCTTCTACGCTCGGAATCTCAGCCTCTTCGTGCTCCCATTTCTCGCCGGGTTCTTCGCCTGGAAGCGGAGGCTGGAACCCAAGGACTGGCTCTTGCTGGCCACCCCCTTCGCCATCGCAGCCCTCGCCATGAACCTTCTCCCGTTCACGCCGATAGGACATACGGAGATGCTGGCGGCGCTACACCTGCCCATGGCGTTATGGCTAGCCATGGGCCTCGCCTACGCAGGCGGACGGTGGAACGACCATCAGCAGCGTATGAACTATGTTCGGTTTTCCGGAGAGTGGTTCATCTACTACGCGCTCATCGCCCTCGGCGGCGGCGTCCTGATGGGGATCACCATGTTCATCTTCACTGCCATCGGCGTGGACGTGGAGCGGTTCCTCAATTCATGGGTGCTTCCTTGCGGTGCCATGGGCGCTGTCGTCATCGCCGGCTGGCTGGTCGAGTCCAAGCAAAGCGTCATCGAGAATATGGCCCCGGTGCTTACGATGCTGTTCACACCACTCTTTACCCTGATGCTCTTGGCGTTTCTGGCAACGACGGTGTGGACGGGTAGCGGGATCATCGTCGAGCGGGAGGTACTCATCGGTTTCGACCTGCTCCTGGTCGTGGTGGTGGGCCTGCTGCTCTACGCCATTTCGGCGCGGGATCCCCACAAGGAGCCCGGCTTCTTCGATGGTCTGCAGCTGGTACTGGTCGTCTGTGCTCTCCTGGTGGACGCTCTGGCGCTCTGGGCAATCGTGGCCCGCATTACCGAGTTCGGGTTCAGCCCCAACCGGGTCGCCGCGCTCGGCGAGAACGTCATTCTGGTGGTGAACCTGGGCTGGTCGGCCGTGCTCTATGCGAAGTTTCTTCGTCGGCAGGTCGGGTTTACCGCCGTGGAGCGGTGGCAGACCGCATACCTGCCCGTGTACGCAGTGTGGGCGTGGGTGGTCGTGATGATCTTCCCGCTGGTATTCCGCTTCCGGTAGCGGAACAACGCTAGCAGGTCAGTAGGAAATCGATTTCGGGTCGAACGGCCAGCGACGACGAAGGCCATCGTCGCGGTCCTTGGGAGTTTTCTGAGTCAGCCATTCATTCAGCTCACGGATCGCCTGATGGAGTTTAGGCCGTGGCACGAGACCTTCTTGGAAAAGTCCTTGTTTGATAAATTCGGGTGGATAGAAGGCCGGCTTTCATTGCGTGACAGGATTGCACCAGAAGGAACCGAAGAGGTATGGAGTCTCAAACGCCTCTTTCATATATCGCGAATAGTGTTGACCTGCAATCTCGGCGTTCTTCACCAGCCTCCAACCGAAGACATCCTTTCCTTTTTTCCGAGATTCTAGCACAAACAGCGTGTGAGCCTTCGCTGGGCTCACTCACTTGCGCTTGCTGCGATTTCGTCGTTCATTGTTTGCTCTTGGTCCGCTCAAACACGTACAGCCCGTTGGTCGGGTCGAGATCGGTGAGTGACTTCGGGGCTTTCTCGGTGGCGGTTCCCGGCTCGGACGCGCAGATAAGCAGGTACTCGCCGACTACCACGAACACCGCGGGCTGGTCCTCGCCTTTGAAAGCTCCATCGGTGTGCCGGAGGGTTAGCCGCATTGGGGACGTGGTGGGGTCGATGACCAGCCGGGCGGTGAACGTCTCACCTCCGATGACGGTACCGGAGATGGTGTCGTCCTTCACCACCGCGGTGAACTGCCGAAAGATCGCAGCCGGGGCGTCGCCGTCTTGGCCGCGGAGGGCGACGCACTTCCATTCCCCGGTCAGTTTCCGAAGCTCGGCCGCGGCCGGTTTGTCCTCAGCCTTGTCCTGGGCGGTGGCGGTCAGGCTCGCCAGGGTCAGCAGGGTTAGTGTCAGCACACGCATGGTGTTCTCCTAGAGTAGTGAAATCGCTCTTCGGGTCAGGGAAGGTCCCTAGGCAGAGTATCCGGTGGCTGGTCGTGGGGTAGTCTGATCGGGCGACTCCGATCTGGGACCCGTTCCCTTCGAGCTGCTTAGCAAGTTCGTCGGTCCTTGGACTTTCACACCCCTCCGCGAATCGTGGTAATTGCTATCGATGGCTTATTGAGGAGGGCATTTCGATTCGGTCCTCCGGCCTGAGGGAGGTTCGGGACCGACCATTGTGCCAACTGGTCTCATCGACCGGAGTAGGATCAACAACGGCAGATTCTCTTGGGCTGGAGGAATCCCCGTTGGGCAAACGCCAAATTGCACGACTTGAATCTCGGGGCTCACTCGACTCCCACGATCTCGCCATCTCGTAGGTCAATTGCTTCGGCGAGTGGATGGCGGGGCAGGCCGGGCATGCGGAGAATGTCGCCCGTGAGTACCACGAGAAAGCCTGCTCCAGAATTGATGCGTATTTCCTCCACGGTGATCTCAAAGTCTTTGGGCCTGCCTCGCAATTGTGGGTCGTCAGACAGTGACGAGTGCGTCTTGGCGACACAGATTGGTAGCTCGGCGTATCCGAGGCGTTCGATTTCCTTGATGTCACGAGCTGCGGTCTTGGTGAAGTAAACGTCTCTGGCACCGTACATCTTGGTGGCGATCGCGCGGATTTTTTCGGGGATCGGTTCGGCCAACTCATACAAAGGACAGAACCTTCGGCCCGTGCGATCTGCGTTCTCGATCACGGTCCTGGCGAGCTGTTCCGCTCCTTCTCCGCCATGTGAATAATGACGAGTTACGGCAAACGGAATGGCGTGGGCGGCGCAGTGACGGCGAACCACTTCGATTTCATCTTCGGTATCATGGGCGAATTGATTCAGGGCGACGATCGGCGTTTCGCGGAAATGGGCGATGTTCTCAACGTGTTTGTCCAAGTTTGCCAGGCCGTGCTCGACCGCGGCGGAATCCGGCTGGCCGAGACTCGCCAGCTTTTTGCCACCGTGCAGCTTGAGGGCACGGATTGTCGCGACCAGAACAACCGCGGCCGTATCGAGTCCCGCAGTGCGACACTTGATGTCGAAGAACTTTTCCGCACCCAGATCAAAGCCAAATCCCGCTTCGGTGATCGCCCAATCGGCCAAGTGCATCGCCGTCTTGGTGGCGACAACACTGTTACAGCCATGGGCGATGTTTGCGAATGGGCCGCCGTGAATGAGTGCCGGCACGCCCTCCGTCGTGGCGACCAAGTTGGGCATCAAAGCGTCGCGCAACAGAGCCAACATTGCTCCGGTTGCGGACAGCGACTTGGCCGTCACCGGATCGCCGTCGTAGGTAAATCCCAGCAAGGTGCGATCGATCCGCTCGCGAAGGTCCTCGACATCGGTTGCGAGGCACAGCATCGCCATCACTTCCGAAGCGGCTGTGATATCGAAGCCTGCTTCGCGAGGCACCCCTTGGTGCTGGCCTCCTAAACCAATCACGATGTCGCGAAGCGCTCGATCGTTCATATCCATCACACGACGCCAAGTCACTCGGCGGGGGTCGATCCGCAAGTGGTTGTCGAAGTAGATGTGGTTGTCGAGTAGCGCGGCGAGCAGGTTATGGGCAGCCGTCACGGCATGCATATCGCCGGTGAAGTGCAGGTTGATGCGATCGGCCGGTAGAACTTGGCAGCGGCCACCGCCGGTTCCGCCGCCTTTCTTCCCGAAACAAGGCCCCAGCGACGGTTCGCGTAGTGCCACACAAACCGATTCGCCAAGTCGTGCGAGTCCTTGTGCTAGTCCGATACTGGTGGTGGTCTTGCCTTCTCCGGTAGGCGTGGGCGTGATGGCGGACACCAGGATCAAGCGCGGCGGTGCTTCGCGAAGTCGCGGACGCTGGCGAACGCCGGGTTTAACCTTGGCAATGTCGGGGCCATAGGGGAAGAACTCGTCGGCCCCGAGTCCAAGTTTCGCTGCGATTTCGCTGATGCTGTGCATGCAAATATCGTAACGTTATTCGGTCACCCGGAAAAGGTTGTGGAGGCATGAATCTGGCCGCAGTGGCCCGGCGAAAACAGCCATGCAGCAGAGAGGGCCGCTGGAAGATCGCCTCAGGCGTTCACTGCTTCACCGTCGGGACCGTAAAAGAACACCCAAACCGCAACGTCATCGGAAAAATCCTCGAAGCGGTGGGGCTGCCCTGCCGCCACGAAGAGAAAGGAGCCGGGGATGCATCGGTCGGGTCTTCGACGGCTCCGTGGTCGCTAATCCAGCGGGAGCTTGTACGCGGCCGCGGCGTTCTTCCAATAGTAGTGTTCGCGGGCATCCTGGCCCTTCTCGCTGATGAAGCGATCGACCAGTTTGAGGTAGCTTGCGTAGCTGCCAGTACGCTTGGTGACTGGCCAATTGCTGCCGTAGACCAGGCGGTCCTTCCCGAAGTGTTTCCAGAGGACTTCGAGGACTGCCCGGTAATGGTCGGGGTCCTGCGGGGCGGGTTGCGGGACGGATCGTTGATAGAGTCCAGAGATCTTGCAGTACACGTTAGGGTTCGCGGCGAGGCGTTCAACGGCCTTGACCCACGCTTGGCTCGGCGGTTTGCCGTCGAAGTTGTACCCGAGACAGTGATTCACGATAATCCGAAGGTTCGGGATGGCGCGGGCCACGCGGTCGATCGTTTGGATCCCCGGGATTCCCCCGCCGTTGGTGAGGTAGTCCATGGCCAGATCGTGCTTCGCGAGGGTGCGCAGGTTTGCCCGTACGAGCTCGTCCGAATAGTCGATCGGCTTCGGGCCTCGGGGACGCACGCCAACGAAACGCTTGTCCTTCTTGAGCTGCAAGAGTTGTTGCTCGAAATTGTTGTCGGTGACGTCCACGTTCCCGACCAACCCGAGATAGAACGGATCCCCCTTCACCAGATCGAGGACCCATTTATTGTCCTCGAAGTGATTGCTCGCTTCGACGATGACAACGCCGGTGACACCCGCGGCCTTCGCAACCCGAGAGTACTCGCCCGGGAGGTGCGGCTTGTAGAGCACCTTATCGTTCTTCGGCGGCCACGACATCTCGACGTCGCGGGTGGTGTCGTAAAGGTGGATGTGGGTGTCGATCCGGTGCTTGACCGGGGCGAGTTCCTCGGCGGCCACTGGAAGGATGCCGAGTGTAAACGTCAGTATGAGGGTTAAAGTTCGCATCATCATCCTCATGGTGAGCCCACCGTGCGAGGAAGGGGCAGCCCCCTTGCACGGTGGGCTGAGAAAGCTCCGAGTCACCCCAGGAACTGTTTGATGGGTCCGGTCTGATCGATGTCTTTTAACCCCGGATCCATGGCCCCGAAGTGTTCGACCGGGCTCCCGTACGCGTTGAGCAGCGTGGTGTACCAGTTGCCCAGCGTGCTGTGCCCTTGCCGACCGTAGTTCGGCAGACGAATGTAACGCCGGCGGATGTCGAGTCGTGCGTTGTCGCCGGCCATGACGATGAACGGGTACTCGGTGCCGTGAGAGTGGTGGGCCTCACCGCCATCGGGGAAGTAAAAGATCATCGTGTTGTCAAACATTGAACCGTCGCCTTCGGGCACACTCTTCAGCCGGGTGATCATACGGTCGATCAAGGTCATGTGGTGCCGACGGCACCGGTTCCGGATCTCCTCGGCCTGGACGCCGGCGATGGTTTTGCCGTGCCCGACGTCGTGCATGTTGACCTTCTCCCCTTCGAGCCCGTTAATCCCCGTATAGCTGTGGCCGAGTTCGTCCACGGTGAAGGCGACCACGTTGGTCAAGCCAGAGATCAACGCCGAGAGGAGTACCTCGGTGTGGCCGACCTGGCGGTCGAAGGTGCTCACGTCGGTGGATAGGTACTTCGGGTCGAGCCGGGGGATGTGCCGGCGGATGACGGCGGCCATGGCATCCACCTTCCGGTTCCGGTCGCGGATCGCCTCCAGGGAGTCGGCGTAGTTCTGGACCTTGGCCCGCTCGAAGCCGTTGAGTTGTCGGGCGGTATCCCCTTCGTTTTTCGCGGCGAAATCCAGCAACATGCGATCGAACTGGTACTGGATCTGCGAGGCCCGGTCGTCAGACACGGACTTAAAGAGTTCCTCCACGGCGACGCGTGGCGAGCCGAAGGCGTAGTTCGGCTGCTGCGGGCCCCTGGCGGAGAAGCCCTTGGCGATGCCGTCGAGACTGCCGCGGGCGTTGCCGCCGCCGAGCGGGAAACACGCCAGTTCGACGTGTCCGACCGGGGACGGGAAGAGCTTGGCGAGTTCGAAATCGACGGTGGCCCACTTGATGGAACTCAGCCGTTCGTTGGCCTTGAACACGCCCAGCGACGAGCACCAGGAGTGATGTCCGACCGTGCACATCTTGCCGGAGAGTCCCTGGAGGATAGTCATGTGCTTCTTGTACGGCTCGAGTGGGCTCATCCATTCCGGCAACTCGTGGCTGTCCAGGTCCACCTGAAATGGGTCTTTCCGCTTCTCCGCGTCCATCTCCTTTTTGCCAAGCGTTGGCGGGACCATCACGCGGGGGGAAAGGCCGTTGCCCCGGTGCATGAAGATGAATCGCTTCGGGGCCGTCGCGGGCGCGGCGAGCAGACCGGTCGGGTTCCCCAACACCAGGCCGCCTGCGCCGAGCAATCCTGTTTTGAGAAAAGCTCTTCTCGTGTTCACCGTCTACTCCTCGATTACCTTGCGGTACATGAATGAATCGGAAGTCAGCAGCGAGACGATCACGGCCTTGAAGCTTCCGCCGCTCTCGACGTAGGCCCGGTCGGCGTCGATCAACGTCTGCGCGTCGGAAAGCATCTCGTTGCGGCCCATGAAAAAGCGGAACCCGTGTCGGATGATCGATTGTCGCACACGCTCCGAGCGGGCGAGTCGGTCGATCAGATCCAGCGCGTCCTCGACTTGCCCATCGAGCGTGGGGTCGCCCGTGCCGGTCAGGTGGCCGTTGGCCACAACGGGCGAAGTCTTGTACACGTTCGCGCCGTTTTTTTCCTTGCTACGCCGAATGAAGTTGTCGGGGTGTTCCAGGCTTTCCTCCGTGCGGTAGCGGCCGAAATCATCGTACATCTCGAACGGCATGCCGAGCGGGTTCATCTGCTGGTGGCACTTCCAGCACGCGCGGACGCGGGTGACCATCTCGACGCGCTGGCGGAAGGTCTTGTGCGGATCTTCGGGTACCTGGGCGTCGACGGTGATGGGCACGTCGGGGACCCGCCCGGCGAGCAGCTTTTCGCGGACCCACCGGCCACGTCGGATTGGGTCCGTTTGAAAATTGCCCGAATGCGCGATGAGCCACGATGGATGGGTGAGGATCCCCTTCCGGTGATCGATCTGGAAAGGTTGCTCGGTCGGGTAATCCCAAAACTCCCGATCCTGGACGTTGGCGTTGTACTTCGTCGATTTCCAGTGCCCATACCGCCCGATGCTCGGCGTACGCGGTAGGTTGTAAAACGGGGCGTGGTGGAACGTATAGCCGTGCGCCCAGGGGACGGTCGTAAAGGGCGTTCGGCCTCGACCGAACGACTCTTCAAAGTAGTGCATTAAGTTGACCAGCGTCCCGGCCTTGTTCGTATCGTTGAGGCGCAGCGTCTTCTTCTCTGCGAGGAACTGGAGGTGGTCTCTCAGGACCTCCTCAGGACGGTGCTTCCAGTTGGTGTCTTTCAACCGTTCGTAGACGCCCCGCCACTCTTCGATAATCTTGCGGCCGGTCTCGTTGTCCTTGTCGTGGTAGACGTAGAACTCGTCCGAGGTCAGCAGGTTCTCGAAGACGTTCTCGTCCTTCTCCACGTAACGGGTGACGATCCGGTCGGTCTCGAGGACCAGGAAACCGGGGGTACCCTGCGTCCCTCGGCCGGGGTTGCGGTAGAGCCCGTCGCTGCGTTGCAAGTCCTTGAAGACCTTCAAGGCGTTCGGGTAGCCGAAGAATTCGCGGAAGAATCGCACGATTTTTGGGTGAGAAGTTTCATTGGACCGGTAGTGCTTGCCGTTGAGGGTGGGGTCGATCTGCCCGCGATAGTAGTCCGGGGCGTCGAGCAGGCGCTTCACTTCACGCCGGTAATCTTCCTTCGTGAGCAGCCGGCCTGCCTCGGCGGCCTTGATCAGTTCGGGATCGGGGCCTCGGTCCCCCAGCGCATAGGAGATCGCGAAACTCGCTTCGCGGGGCGTCAGCTTCTTCCGGCCGTACTCGTCGGGCTTCCCGCCCCCAAACTCCAGTCGGTAGAGGAACTCTGACTCCAGAAGCACCGCAACGAGCATCTGCCGCAGGCCGTCGGTGTTGCCGCCGAGATCGATCACCGATCGCGTCAGGGCAAGGTACTTGCTCAACTCTGCATCGGTGGGTCGTCGTCGCAGTACCAGGTCGAACTGTGTGTTGATCGCGGCCACCAGTTCTTCGTTCGTCGGCTCCGATCTATTGAGGATGATCTTCTCGAAGGCCTCCGGCGTCGTGCGGGGATACCAACGATCCTTGGGATTGGGGTACTCGATCTTTCGACGGTCGATGTTGTGGTGCCGCGCGGCAAAGATCTGTTTGTCCGCGATCCATCGGGCGTTCTTGAGCATCACCAGCAGGTGCCCGCCGTCGAGCGTAGAAGAGTCGTAATCGCGGACGCCGGAGTGATCGGGCAGGACGAACGGGTTGGTGACGCCGTAGAACGCGCGGGCCTTGTAGGTGTTGCGATCCCGACCGGTCAGGCCGAAGACGTCCATCACCCGCTCGTGAAAGATCTGCGGGCTCACCAGCCAGCGCCGGGCCGGCGTGAACGGCTTGTCCTTGACCTCACCCCGAAAGAGTGTTTCGTGATCGACATAGTTGCCGTAATCGGGGTAGCGTAACTTCTTGTCCAGTTCCGAGGCGTTCCATTTCCGCAACTCAGACCGGACCCAGTTGGTGAGGAGTTGATGCTCCGCTTCGGTCGGGGGCTCCTCGCTCTTCGGCGGCATGGTGCCGAAAAAGAGTTGATCTTGCACCCGGTTCAACAAAGCCAGCCGTGCTTCCTTGCCGAGTGATCCGATCGCGTCGAGCCGCACCTCGGCTTCGCTGTAGTCCACACCATGACAGCCGACGCAGCGACTTCCGAAGATCGCTGCTACTCGTGGCGGTGGGGCGACCTTCTCATTCCCTAGAACAGAGGACACGAACAGGCCCCAGAATGCTCCGACGAAGACGCTTCGCACGCTCATTACCCCTGCAGCAAAATCCAGCCTTGCAACGTCGTAAGCTGAGCCGCTGGCTGTTCTTCCGAGGCCGCCAACTCCTCTGGCATTTCGGCGACCTCGACGGGAAAGGCATCATGGAATATCCCAAGAACGGCCAACAGACAAGCCTTCCGGTTCTGGATGGTAAGAGTCGTCCACCGCTAGACCGGTGGGATGATCGGGGAGGGAAGTTCTGATTATAAACCTCGATGCAATGGGTGCCACGGAAATCTCCATTCTTTTTTCGGAAATCGGGATGAACGATTCACTTTGTCATCTAGCCCAAACAAGATCCTTCCTCCCGGCTTCACGGAGCTGGGATCGGCTGGGCGGGTGTACCGGTGATTTCCTGAAGTCGGTCCAGTGCCCAGTTGACATGAAACCTGTCGATCGTACACCCTGTGATTGAATGAGTGTTCGCCGCCTGCCGCGCGAGGGTGAGAACTGCAGCACGGGCAGCGTCGATCCGCTCACGAGTTGAAACCACGGGAGCTGCCCGCCTTCCTACCTCGGAATCACCACGAATCGTTTGGGAACGAGTAACCATGCACGACCCGAAACGCCCTTTCTGCCTGTTCGGACTCATTGTCTTCTTTCTCTTGGCGGTTTCCCGTGACGCGGGCGCACAGCCCACCTCTGCCGAAGAGCGACTCACGTCGTGGCAGCAGCACGTCCACCTCGAACACGTCTCTCCTTATAAGGGGCTGAAGTGGCGAGCCATGGGGCCGACCCGCCAGGGAGGACGGATCGAGTCGATCGCTTGTTCGGGGTCCACCATTTTTCTGGGAGTGGGATCCGGCAACGTCTGGAAATCGGTCAACAACGGCATCACCTGGGCACCTGTCTTTGAGAAAGAGTCCACATTCACGATCGGGGACGTGGCCATCGCTCCCTCCGATGACAGGGTGGTGTGGGTCGGGACGGGGGAGACGCAGCCCCGCCACAGCGGATACGCTTACGCGGGCACGGGCGTCTTCAAGTCCACTGACGCTGGCGCTACTTGGAAAGCCATGGGCCTCGCCGACACCCACCACATCGGCAAAGTGCTTATCCATCCGACCGACCCGGACATCGTCTACGTCGCCGCGATCGGCCATGCCTGGACCGACAACCCCGAACGCGGTCTGTTCAAGACCACCGACGGGGGTGCCACCTGGACGCACTCACTTTCGCTCGGCGACCAGACGGGAGTCGTCGATTTGGTCATGGATCCACGTGACCCGGAGACGCTTTACGCCGCGGCCTGGCACAAGACCCGATATAAGATGGCGGGCTCGAAGTCGGGGATTTACAAGACGATGGACGGGGGTGTGACCTGGGAACGCCTCGGCAATGGCCTCCCGACCGGGGTGGACCTGGGTCGCTGTGGGCTCGCGGTTGCGCCGAGCAAGCCGGATGTCGTCTACGCATTCCTCGACAACCACGCCCCCGCGGGCAAGCGAATCGTCGGCGCCGAAGTCTATCGCTCTGACGATCGGGGCAAAACGTGGAAGCGGACGCATGCCAAGAGCCTGTATCACGTCTACTCCGTGTACGGCTGGAAGTTCGCCGACATCCGCGTCTCGCCCGAGGATGAAGATGAACTGTTCATCCTCGGCAACCGCGCCTATCACTCCGAAGACGCCGGCAAGACGTTCGAACGAATTGGGGAGAAGATCCTCCGACTGCACGGCCATAAGACTCGAGCGATGCACCTCGACCACCACGACCTGTGGATCGACCCGGCCGACCCGGACCGGTTGCTGCTGGGCAACGACGGCGGGTTATTCATCTCCTACGACCGCGGGGCGACTTGGCTGCACATCAATAACCTCCCGATCGGCGAGTTCTACACCGTCCACGTCACCGAAGGCGAAGCACCCTTTCACATCTACGGCGGGACGCAGGACAACGCCTCCCACGTCGGCCCGAGTACGGCCAAGCTTGAGGATGCGCGGGAGGATGACTGGGAGCAAGTTTTCCTCGACCGCTGGGGCGGAGGCGATGGGTTCGTGACGCTCCCGGATCCGACCGACCCCGGCTGGGTCTACTACGAACACCAACACGGCGACATGTGGCGGAAGAAGCTCGGCGGCTCCCCGCTCACGGGGGCGAAGGGAGACAAGCGGATCCAACCCAAGCCACCTGCGGAGAAGCCGCCCTACCGGTTTGGCTGGCACACACCGTTCGTGATCTCCCACCACGATGCGGCAACCCTCTACGTTGGGGCAAATAAGCTGTTGAAATCCGTCAATCGGGGGGACGACTGGAAGGAGGTCAGCCCCGAGTTTGCGGAGGAACCCGGACTGGGCAACCGCGGTCCCGCCCCGCTCGGGGTGATCACGTCGCTCTCGGAATCCCGTCTCACGCGGGGGGTGATCTACGTGGGACTGGATAACGGGCAGGTGCACTGCACTCAGGACGATGGACGCACTTGGACGGCGTGCTACAAGGGCCTTCCCTCGAAGTGGGTCCGTTGGGTCGAGGCTTCGCGGCACGAACTCGGGACCGTGTACCTTTCCCTGACCGGCTACCGCGAAGACGATTTCTCGACCTACCTGTACCGATCCCAAGACCACGGGAAGACCTGGACGTCGATCGCTGCCAACCTCCCGGCGGAGTCAGTCAACGTCATCCGGGAAGACCCTCGCAGTCCCAAGATCCTCTATGTGGGGACGGACCTGGGCGTTTACGTCTCGACGGACCGAGGAGAGTCCTGGCACTCGCTCTGTGCAACCCTCCCGACCACCCCGGTGCACGCCCTCGCCGTACACCCCCTTGCGCACCAACTGGTGATCGGGACGCACGGGCGGAGCATGTTCCGGTTGGACGTGGCGTCGATCACTCCGGCCCCTGACCCCGAACCGAAAGGCAGGGACTTTGTTGATCGGCTGGGTGATGATTTCGCACGCGTCGCTCGCCTGCGGCCGCTCGGCCCTGCCTTTAAGCCGGGCCGCGTTGCCGAGATCGTGGTCGATCCTACCCGCCGGAGTACCTGGTACCTCGCCCACGGTTCCGGGGGGCTCTGGAAGACTACCAACCGGGGGACGACCTGGGAGCCGATCTTCGACCGGGGCGGTTCGTACTCTCTGGGCCATGTGGCGGTCGATCCCCGGAATCCGGACGTGGTATGGCTCGGGACGGGCGAGAACATCTCCAATCGCAGCGTGGGGTACGGGGATGGCGTGTACCAGAGCACGGACGGCGGGCAAACCTGGGAAAACCTGGGGCTTCGCGATTCGCAGCATATTGGCAAGATCCTCATCGACCCACGCGATTCCGACACCATCTACGTCGCGGCCGAAGGCCCCCTCTGGTCCTCAGGAGGGGACCGAGGTCTCTACAAGACAACCGATGGCGGTCGGAACTGGCGAGCCGTCTTGAGGATCAGCGAGGATACGGGCGTGACGGACATCGCGATGGACCCGGGCAACCCGGACGTTCTCTACGCCAGTGCTTATCAGCGGCGACGTCGTGTCGGTCAATTGATCGGAGGAGGCCCGGAATCCGCGGTTTATAAGACATCGGACGGCGGCAAGACTTGGAAGAAGCTCACCAAGGGGCTCCCGTCGGTCGACAAAGGCCGGATTGCCCTGGCCGTCTCCCCCCAGAAGCCGAACATCGTCTACGCACTCGTCACGGCGGCCGAGAACGAGAGCGGATTTTTCCGCTCCGCGGATCGGGGCGAGTCCTGGAACCGGATGAGCAACTACCGCGTGATCGATCCGCAGTACTACGGCGAGATCTATGCCGACCCACACCGCTTCGATTGCGTTTACGCTGTGGATGTACGGATTCACGTCACCGACAACGGTGGGCGTACTTTCCGACCGGTCCGGTGGCAGATGCATGTCGACAATCACGCCATGGCTTTCGACCCCAGTGACCCCGATCATCTGTTGGTCGGGAACGACGGAGGTCTCTACGAATCGCACGACGGAGGCAACACCTGGCGTCACTTCACCAATCTGCCGACCACGCAGTTCTACCGCGTAGGCCTGGACAACGCTGTGCCGTTTTACAATGTGTACGGTGGTACGCAGGACAACGGCTCGATGGCGGGGCCTTCTCGCACCGTGAACCGTGCCGGCATTCGCACCAGCGAGTGGTTGCGGACGGCGGGCGGGGACGGCTTCCAGTCCCGGGTCGATCCGGAAAAGCCCAACTTGGTATACACCCTGACGCAGAACGGGGGGCTGGCAAGGCTCGACCGGCGCACAGGTCGGAGCAAGGGCATCCGACCCAAAGTCGGGCGGGATGATCCGCCGGTCCGCTGGCACTGGGACGCGCCGTTCATCATCAGCCCCCACGCATCATCGCGGCTCTACTTCGCGGGGAACCGGCTGTTTCGAAGTGACGACCGTGGCGACCATTGGCGGCCGGTCAGTGGCGACCTGACACGCCAGCTCGATCCCGACGCACTTCCCATCATGGGGCGAGTCTGGGACAAGAACGCCGTCCAGAAGCACCGGTTCACCACCGCCCTGAGTGTGATCACAGCGCTAGACGAATCGCCGCTTCGGGAGGGGCTCCTCTTCGTGGGGACCGACGACGGACTGGTGCATATTTCCAGCGATGGCGGCAAGAACTGGGAGGCGTTCGACACATTCCCGAGCGTTCCTGAGGGAACCTATGTGTCGGATATTGATGCCTCCCGCCATGACGCGGACACGTTGTATGTGTCGTTTAACAACCACCAACGGGGCGACTTCAAGCCCTACTTGCTCAAGAGCACCGATCTCGGGAAGAGTTGGACTTCGATCTCCGCGGATATTCCGAATCGTCACGTGGTCTGGTGCATCGTCGAGGACACTTTAAACAAAGACCTCTTGTTCGTCGGCACCGAACTCGGCCTCTTCTTTAGCTTGAACGGGGGGGAGCGCTGGACCCCTCTTCGCAACGGTGCGCCGACGATTGCCTTCCGCGACCTCGCGATCCAGGAGCGGGAACAAGACCTGGTGGCAGCAACGTTCGGTCGCGGTTTCTACGTCCTCGACGACTACAGTGCACTGCGACACCTTAAGCCCGGAAGTGTGGAAGGAGACGCGGGCGTGTTGCCGCCGCGTCATGCATGGGTCTATGAGGAGATCGGCTACGTCGAGGCAGTCTTCGGGAACTACGCGACTCCCAACCCGCCATTCGGTGCCTCGATCAGCTACTACCTACGAGAAGGATTGCCCGAAGGTGAGGTCAACCACGTGGTCTTATCGATCACCTCCGCCGACGGTTCGGAAAAGGCCAGGCTTCGTGGACCCTCGACTGCCGGACTGCACCGGGTACAGTGGGACTTACGCGCGTCCACCGGCCAAAAGCGTCCAGCGGAGGGAGCTCCGCAAAAGCGTCGAAGCCGTCGCAGGCCTCGGAAACTGGTCGGACCGGGCGACTACACAGTTCAGCTGCTCCGCGTCATCGACGGCCAGGAACTCCGGCTGGGCAAACCTCGCACGATTTCGGTTCGACCGCTACCAGACTCGCCTCCGGTTCGACAGCGGAAGCAGTGAGCCGCTACGGACAGGGGCGGGGATCACTCCCGCCCATTCTCGTCGAACCACCAGAGCCTTTCACCGTTGAAGTGCATGGAAGCCGCGATGGGGCTTGACTGAGAGTGAAAGACGACCAGGGGAGAACTCGCAGCGGTCGTTCATCGATTTGACAGAACAGAAATGAGCTGTCTGTTTCACAAGGACTTACAGAGTGGACAGAGCCGGGGTCGAACCGGCGACCTAAGGATTTTCAGTCCTTCGCTCTACCAGCTGAGCTATCTGTCCGATGGTAGAAGTATTTTATAGACCACGCCCGTTCGCGCGTCAATCGTTGCCCACCGGCAATTTACTCGTTGCGGTCGGCGAGCTTTTGCCGCGTCGATTCATAAATGCGGCGGGCCCGCTCGATCGCCTCGGGGTCGGCCGCCTGGAGACGACGGAGATCTTCCAGATTGGCCCGACAATAAACACAGCCAATCGTCTCCAAATGAAACTGTACATACGCCTGCAAATCTGGCTCCAGGCAGCCTAACAAGTAGGTGCCGAGCTGGTCGCGCGACGAACAAGTGAGCCGCTCACGCCGCCAAATGGCGCCGAGGGTATGTTCGCCACGGTCACGCTCCTCGCGGATTTGGGCTAGTTGCGTGCGTAACTCCGCCGAATCCCGTAAGGCTTGCTCGATCCGTGACAGGTCGGCCTCGGTTAACGCATCGTCTAGATAGGCGTGCAATTCTTCCCGTGTGATCTCGGTCATCGCCACTCCCAACGCTGCCGCGCGACATCGACTCTCTCACTATACCAGCCTGCCGGACCCTTGCCGAGCGACTTGCGAAGTGGAGATTCGTCCCGGATACTGGCGGCTTGAGCATTCCCTTCTTTGCCGTGGAGGTCTCTAATGCGTGCGGTTCTGTTGCTCGCTCTTTGCTTGGTGGTTGGCGCGCAGGCCCAAGGCGCCAATCGGCCCCCCAATATTGTCATTATTTTCTGTGACGATTTGGGCTATGGAGATTTAGGCTGTTTCGGCCACCCAACGATTCGCACACCCAATCTAGACCGTATGGCCGCCGAAGGAATGAAGCTCACCAGCTTCTATGTCGGAGCTTCCGTTTGTACGCCCAGCCGGGCTGCTCTCCTGACTGGTCGCCTGCCTATTCGCAGTGGCATGTGTAGCGATCGTCGCCGCGTCCTGTTTCCCGACTCTGCCGGCGGACTACCTTCTGCCGAAGTCACCATCGCCGAGGTACTGAAGCCGCGCGGCTACGCCACCGCCTGTGTCGGCAAGTGGCACTTGGGCCATTTACCGCAATACCTCCCCACACAGCAGGGCTTTGATACTTACTTTGGCATCCCTTACTCCAACGACATGGACCGGGTGTCGAAGAACAAGCCCGGCCGCTCAACGGTCTGGGAGCCCCGGACCGAAGACTGGAACGTCCCCCTGTTACGCGGCACGGAGGTCATTGAACGGCCTGCGAACCAGAACACCATCACCCAGCGCTACACCGCGGAAGCGGTGAAGTTCATTCAGCAGAACAAGGGGCAGCCGTTTTTCTTGTACATGGCTCACACCATGCCACATATCCCCCTGTTTGCCTCGGAGGCGTTTCGCGGCAACAGCCCGCGCGGCCTGTTTGGGGATGTCATCGAGGAAATTGATGCCAGCGTCGGCAGCGTCCTGGCTGCCCTCAAGGAGGCGGGCGTCGATGAGCAGACCTTGGTGGTCTTCACCAGCGACAATGGGCCATGGCTAGTATTCAACCACCACGGAGGTTCCGCCGGGCTGTTACGTGAAGGCAAGGGGAGCACTTGGGAAGGTGGCATGCGTGTTGCCTGCCTGATGCGCTGGCCCGGTCAAATTCCTGCCGGTAGCGTGCGTCAAGACATTGTCTCCTCGCTCGATCTGTTACCGACCTGTGCTGCCTTGGCCGAGGCCAAGCTGCCCACCAATCGCGTCCTCGATGGCTACGACCTCCGGGGCTTCCTGACCGACCAGCAGCCTGCGCCCCGCGACGCCATGTTCTACTACCGCGGCGAGCAGCTCTATGCCGTGCGCCAAGGGCCGTACAAGGCCCACTTTATCACCCGGTCGGCGTATGGTCGGGATAAGCCAGTGCGCCACGATACTCCAGAGCTATATCACTTGGGCATTGATCCTGGCGAGAAGCGAAATATTGCCAAGGATCATCCGGAGGTGGTTGCCTCGTTAACCAAGCTCGCCGAGGAGCACAAGGCAGGCGTCAAGCCGGGCGAGGTTCAGCTGATCAAACGGATCCCGCGTAAAAAGACGCCCTGATCGTAGGACTAGCTCTGCACATCGGCCGCTTGCGGGGCGGGCATGGTCCGTCCCAGCACCGCGGCCAGTTGACGGAGCGAAGTGAGAAGCGAGCTCAGCCCGGTAAAACTGAGGGTCTGGGCGCCGTCGGAAGCTGCATGATCGGGATCGGGGTGAGTTTCGATCAGTAAGCCGTCAGCGCCAGCGGCTAGCGCTGCCAGGGACATGGGGGGCACATAGGCCCGTTTGCCGGTGCCATGGCTGGGATCCACCAGGATTGGCAAATGCGTTAGCTCGCGTGCGGGGGGAATCACCCCCAAGTCGAGGGTGTTCCGCGAGTGGTCGGAAAAGGTCCGCACGCCCCGCTCACAGAGAATCACCTGATAGTTACCGCCACTCATGACATACTCGGCGGCCATCAGCCACTCCTCGAGCGTGGCTGACATGCCGCGTTTTAACAGGACGGGCTTGCGCATTTTCGAAACGCGCCTTAGTAATGCGAAGTTCTGCATATTGCGCGTGCCAATTTGGATGATATCGGCGGCTTCTTCCACCAGATCGGCGTGTTCGGTGTCCATTAGCTCCGTCACAATGCCAATGCCTGTCCGCTGACGAACCCGCTTCAGAATCTCCAACCCCTCACGACCAAGCCCCTGAAAGGTATACGGACTGGTTCGTGGCTTAAAGGCGCCGGCACGTAATAACGGAACCCCCTCGCTGCCCAGAAACTCCGCTGTTTGTTGGATCATCGCCTCGTTCTCGACCGAGCAGGGGCCGGCGATGATGCAAAAGTGGCCCGGTCCAATCCGGGTTTGTGGCAAGTCGATGGTTGTGTCTACCGGCTGCATCTCACGGCCCACCAATTTGTACGGGCGGGTCACGCGAATCAGTTCCTTGACGCCTGCTAGCACCTCCAGAACCCGGGGATCGACCGCAGTTATGTTGCCGGTGATGCCAATTGCCGTCCGCGTCGCACCAGGAATGGGGTGCGGCGTCAAGTCCATGCGGCGAATCGCCAGAAGGACCTCGTCAATCTCTTCCAGGGTTGCCTGCGAACGCATCACCACCAACATCAGAGCGTCTTCCTTCCGAAGGTGTCATCCGAAAGACGTTATTATAGCGAGAATTGTCGTCAACGGGTGAATGATTGGTGGGGAGCGAGCCGGCCGACGTGCCCTCCATGATGCACCTCGCTCCCAAAACAACGATGAGATCAACGACGTTGGTCAGCGATCCATTTCAACGGCGAACTCAGCCGCCACAACCCGCACAGCCCATGCTGCTCACATAGACCGGCGTGCCCATCCCCATCGGATACCCTGAGACATAGGGCATACCGCCAACACTCCCCGGGTAGGTCATTCCACCCATCGGGTAAGCCCCATACGATGTCGTCACCGGCATCGTGTTCATGGGGTAGCCGTAGCTATGGGGGGCGGCCATGATCGGCATCGAACTACCACAGCCATAGCCGCCATAGTAGCCACCACCGCAGCCACCAACATAGAATCCGCACCCACAGCCACCGCCGTAGTAGCCAGAGGAGCAAGAGAAGACGAATCATAAGCTC
>CAYPIE010000050.1:18247-44149 GCA_964410665.1 uncultured Alcaligenaceae bacterium | reverse complement strand
CTGTTACCCAAACCTCACTCTCATAACCCCTGGTACAGAAAATGGGGGCATCCCACACGCAACCGATCTCAGCATTCTTGCTCTCTCATTGATGGAGAGGCCACGCCAATTCGAAACACTGAGGAAGGAAAACTGGCCTGCTGGCCCCATTGGGCTCACTGTGGAACGTCGCGAGGAGTTGCAAGAAACGCTTCAAGTCGCTCATGGTACCGCGGAATTCGCCGGCGTTTCTTTCGACCTGTTGGGATGGCACCACTGCCCGCTATGCCGGCACGCGAGTTTCGAAGACGAACAAGGGCAGCAGGTTGAAGTTCTTGTCACGCGAGTGCTGTCTTCATTCGGTCATAGTTTCGGGACTGAGTCGCTTATCGAGCGTTTCACCGACCCACCCCTCGTAGCTGTACAGGACTGGGCACAAGACCAAGCCCAAGAACTGTACTCGATCGATGAAACCTACTTCTTCGAAAGGTCGTTCGAATACAAACAACCTCCCCCGCGTCGCTCAGTCATTTACTGAATATCCCGGCAAATCACCGGCGATGGAAACGAGATAGTTCATTGATTTTTCGATACCAGGCGACGCCATACGGCGACGTCGCCACAGCGAAAGGAGCACCGCATGATTCGAGAGCCAACCGAGGCACGATTGCTAACACGGGATGACCTATGCGAACGACTTCAATTGTCCAAGCGAACTCTCTCGCGGATGGTCAGCGGCGGTAAGCTCCCGCGACCAATTCAATTGGGAAGAAACGTGCGGTGGCGTGAGAGCGACATCGTTCAGTGGATTGCCGACGGGTGCCCTACGCAGGAAAATGGGGCAGGTTGAGTTGATGGTGTTGCTGGCTCTGGTGGAAAGGGAACGCCCGAGAGCAAGCCAAACATGAAAGGGCCGCAGTAGTATGGCCAGCATTTTCAAACGCGGACCGGATAAGGGAAAACGACATGCCAGATACTGGATCGAATACACGGACTGGCGAGGGAAAAGACGCAGGCGTAAGGGGCTGACCGACAAGGCCCTGACCGAGCAGCTAGCGGCGAAAATCGAGCATGAAGAAATGCTCCGGGCTAAGGGCCTGATCGATCCTGCCGACGAAAAACGGGCGGAGCATTCAAAAGCCGAGATTCGGACGCATTTGGACGCTTTCGAGCAAGCGCTTCGCAAAAACAGCCCGAAGCATATCACGCTCACAATGAGCCGGACGCGTCGCGTCGTAAACGGCATTGGTGCGACGTCGATCAGCGAAATCGAGCCGGAGGCAGTCGAGTACTATCTCTCGGAGCTAGTGAGCGAGGGGGAGATTGGCCACCGGACATACAATCACTACCTCCAAGCGATCGACTCGTTTTGCAATTGGCTGGTGGCCACCAAGCGAATCGCCGCCAATCCGCTGGTGGGGATGAAGCGGCTGAATACCGAAGTCGACGTGCGGCATCGTCGCCGGGCGCTGACGTCGGACGAGTTCGCGAGGCTCGTAAAATCGGCTAAGGAAAGTAAGCAGGAAATCCAATGCTACAGCGGGGAGGAGCGAGCCCGGATTTACCTGCTCTCCTACATGACGGGTTTGCGTCGGAAGGAGATTGCCTCGCTGACGCCCAATAGCTTCGACCTCGACGCGAATCCGGCCACGGTTACAGTCGATGCGGCGTGCTCGAAACACCGCCGGCGTGACGTCCTGCCGCTCCACCCGGAGTTGGTGGCCGAGCTTCGAGGTTGGCTCGAAGGCCACACGGACAAGCAGCATCTGTTTCCCAAGTTGGAGAAACGGCGGACTTGGCTGATGGTCAAGAAGGACCTGGAGCGCGTGAAGATTCCGTACGAGAACCAAGACGGCATTGCCGACTTCCATGCCGCCGGGCGGCACACGCACATCACGGAGCTGTTGCGTAATGGAGCGTCGTTGACCGAGGCTCGTGAGCTGGCCCGTCACTCGGATGTTCGGATGACGATGCGGTACACGCACGTCAACATCGAGGAGCAAGCCAAGGCGCTCGAGCGGCTGAGCCTGGAGCATATATGGAGCATCTCGCGCGGCCCAGACGGGCAAAACCCGACTTCTGGTGACGCGAGTTGTCCCGACGATGAAGAAGATCCAGAAACGCCAAACCCTCGCCGGAGCGAGGGTTATGACGAGTCTTGTCCTGTCATGACATCTTCCGGCATGGAAGATGCTTCAGTGGAGGCGGCGGGAATCGAACCCGCGTCCCGTGGCACTTCCATGCGGGCATCTACGTGTGTAGCTTGACTATTTAAGTTTTCGCAGTGCTCGATCCCGCCAAGCAGGGCTCGAGCGCCACTATCGGTCAGAAAGTCTCACGTTCGCCGCCACCGAATCAGCCTTGCGACCTCAAGCGAACGCCAGCCCGAATTAACAACCGGATCGGAACCTCTCGGGCCGAAAGTCCCGGGACCGGGGTTGCGTTAAATCACGCAGCCAGAGTCAACTGCGGTTCTGCAGTTATTGGTGCGATCAGCTTTTTACGTGGCCAGCTGATCAACCACGACACGCCACCCAGCACTTCATCTACCCGGTCGATACCAGATCGCCCCCGATGCGGTTGGTGCGGATGCACTCCTATATTATACAGGGAACCAGTGTCCCGAAATCAAGCCGAGCCCAAGGAAGCTAGACGCATGCATGACGATGGACTCGAACACATCCGCAAGCTCCTGGCCGAGGAGATCGCTCCCGCCCTGGAACTCGATGGCGCAGCGATCGAGGTGGTGGACTTACAGGATGGCATTCTCTCGCTCCGCCTCGGCGAGGTCTGTACCAGTTGCCCCAACACCCTGATGACCGTCCTGATGGGCCTCGAACAAGAATTGACTCAGCGCATACCTGAGGTGCAGTACCTTGAGGCGGTGCCCTGATGGCACGAAGCCTCGAGAGGCGTTTCGTGAGTCACTGGTGACAGCCATCGCCAGCTTTGTCCTGCCGCCAGAGGCATTTGACCAGACCGCTGCCACGTCATCTTTCTGGGGGGTGACACCGATCCCCTCGCCGTCATGGCCAGTGCGCCATCCGGGGGTATCTGGGGATCGACGGGCTCTCAGAGCGACTGATCCATCAGATCGAGTCCTGCCCCAAGAGGGGCAACGGTCTGATTCGATTGGGACAGGATCTGTCTATCGACTACCAAGGTGGACCGAGCGGAGAACCCCATGCTCGATGAGCTTCTCAACCAGATCGTGGTGATCGACCTGCAGAGCACTTTTGTCTGCATGGGCAAACTCATCGGTTTCGATGAGCATTTCCTGTCACTACGAAATGCTGACTTCCATGACCTACGCGATACCGATACGACTCGGGAGATCTATGTCGCCGAGTCCCGAGCCACTGGGGTCAAACGGAATCGCAAACGTGTGCTCATTTTTCGGGCCGAGGTAGTGGCCATCTCGCGGCTCGAGGATGTGGTTGACGGCTAACCGCTGCTCAACTCGAAGCATTCACCCCTTCCTGAGTCAGCGCACACAGCCAGCGCCGTAACAGACCCGCCAACATGTCTTGTTCAACCGACGACAACGCCGGCAGCGATTCCCGCGCTTGGGCAAAGCGGACCGCCGTGGCCCGGTCAATGGTCGCTCGTCCCCTCGGGGTGAGATGAACCACCACGCCGCGGCGATCTTGCGGGTCGGCGGTTCGCACGATCAGTCCCGCATTCTCCAAACGGTCCAGGCGACTGGTCATGCCCCCCGAGGAGAGCATCACACTTTTGAGCAGCTGCCCCGGGCTGAGCCCACCGGTAGCATCTTCGCGGCGTAAAGTGGCCAGAATATCAAACTGCCCGAGCGTCAGCTTCTCCCGCGCCAGCGCTTGATGGACTCCCCGGTCAAGCAACTCTGCAAGGACCAGCACCCGCCCCACCAAATGCAATGCCGAGGCGTCTAGGTCGGGATAGATTTCTCCCCAACGGCGAATCAAGCGATCGATGGCATCTTCGTGCATGCAGGATATTTTAGTAGCAAGTATCTTTACGTCAAGTATCTTGACGTAAAGATATATCCCAGCTATCGTACCGCCAGCGTTGCCTACTTGAACCCCCACTTCCGAGGAGGAGTGCCATGCGCGAGATGAAAATCGGCGACACCCTAGAATATGCCATCGAGCGAGCCGACTATCCCCCCGAGAAGGTGCGGGAGATCCTCAAAGACGAGGTCGTCGCTGTCCTCGGCTATGGTGTGCAGGGCCGCGGGCAGTCGCTGAACATGAAGGATAATGGGGTCAATGTCATCGTCGGCCAGAGGCCTGGGAGCAAGACCTGGCAGCTCGCCGAGCAGGATGGTTGGAAGCCGGGTGCGACGCTGATGCCCTTGGAAGAAGCCGCGGCCAAGGGAACCATTTTGCAGTATTTGCTCTCCGACGCTGGCCAGAAAGACCAGTGGCCTACTCTGAAGCCGTACCTGACCCCTGGCAAAGCGTTGTACTTCTCGCACGGCTTTGCGCTGGTCTACTCCGACCAGACAGGAGTAGTGCCGCCGCCGGACATCGATGTGATCCTGGTCGCCCCCAAGGGCTCGGGGACCACCGTGCGGCGTCACTTCCTCGAGGGGCGGGGGATCAACTCCAGCTTTGCCGTCCATCAGGATGCGACCGGTCGAGCCCGCGATCGCTGTCTGGCCCTAGGGATGGCCATCGGCTCGGGTTATCTGTTCGAGACGACCTTTCAGAAGGAAGTATTTAGCGACCTCACCGGCGAGAGGGGAGTCTTGATGGGGGCCATCTACGGCCTGTGGCTGGCCCAGTATGAGGTCCTGCGCGAGCACGGTCACAGTCCTTCCGAGGCATTCAACGAAACGGTCGAGGAAGCGACCCAGAGCCTTTACCCGCTCATTGCCGAGAAGGGGATGGATTGGATGTACGCCAACTGCTCGACCACCGCCCAGCGGGGGGCCTTGGACTGGTTCACCCGCTTCCGCGACGCGGCAAAGCCTGTGTTTGAAGAATTGTACAAAAAGGTGGCTGCGGGCGAGGAAACCCGGCGGGTGCTTGAAGCCAACAGCCATCCTGACTACCGGGACCAACTTGAACAAGAGCTCAAAGCCATTGCTGAGAGCGAGATGTGGCGAGCGGGCAGCGTGATTCGAGGATTGCGTCCAGAACGTGCGGACGAAGAGTAACGATTCTCTAGCGGGCCGCCGCCCGAGCCATCAGCATCAGTTGCTTCATGTCGCGAACGGCTCGCTCCATCCCGACCAAGATCGCCCGCGATACAATGCTGTGACCGATATTAAGCTCTTCCACCTCAGGGATCGCCGTAACGGCCTGGACATTCTCGTAGTTCAAGCCATGCCCCATATGCACATGCAGGCCGAGCTTGCGGGCGTGGCTGGACGCCTCGCGGAGGATGCTGAGCTGTTGTTCAATTTCCTGGGTGCCGATCGCCTCGGAGTAACTCGCCGTTTGCAGCTCGACCGCTTGGGCACCGAACCGCTTGGCCATATCAATTTGAGCTGGGTTCGGGTCGATAAACAGCGACACCTGGATATCTGTACGGAGCAGTCGCTCGACCGCATTGGCCACCGTGTCATGGTTGGCCAGAACATCCAGCCCCCCTTCCGTGGTCAATTCTTCACGACGTTCGGGCACCAGCGTCGCCTCATCGGGGCGAACCTGACAGGCAAGCTCCACGATTTCGTCGACCGCAGCCATTTCCAGGTTCAAGCGTTGCGGCACTGCCTGTCGCAGCAGGTGCAGGTCGCGATCTTGGATATGCCGGCGATCCTCGCGGAGGTGAATCGTAATACCATCGGCCCCACCGAGCAAAGCAAGCACTGCGGCCGCCACTGGCTCCGGATCGCGAGCACGCCGCGCCTGACGGACGGTGGCGACATGATCGATGTTTACCCCAAGTCGAAGCATGCAGGGATCTCGTAATTCAAGAACTAAAAAAAAAAGGGCTGGATTCCCAGGGGCAGGCGCTTAGAAATTTTCGTCGGTCAGGATTCGATGGTAGTCGACCACTCCCAGTCGATAGGCCAGCTCTTCGAAAGCATCGGCGTAAACTGGGGTACTGTAGTGCAAGTGATCTACTTCGGTGATCAGCGGCATCCCTGGCCGCTTGGCAATACCATGATGACGCAGCACCCGTCGAAAGGGGCGTAAGTCATCTCCATAAACGTATATCAATTTGTGCTCATCAAACTGGACTTCCAAGGGTGCTTCCGTGGCAACCACCGCGATCCCTGTACAGCCATCGCGTAACAGCAATTCCTCAAATTCGCACAGGTAACTGGCCAAAACGGGACGATCAATCAGATCACGACGAAGATCGACATGCTTGCCACTGGCCTGGGAATGACTGCTCTCAAGAATCACATGGACCATGTCGCCCAATGGTTCAAGGCAATCCAAGAGCACTGCAAGTCCACGCTCGACAGCAATCGCAGCCCGCAAAAGGGGTAGGCGCTCGAATTGACCGGGCGTTTTCGCACGAGTGATCCGATAACCTTCGTGGAAGGCTGGACTGTTTGGGTCAGCGGGGCGAACAGCCTCGCTAAGAGGTCCTGAAAAAGCGGACGCTTGCGGATGGTTCGAGAGAGAATGCACGTTTACCTCTCAATTGAATTAACCCGTGGGTTCCGTAAGCTAGACCGAGAGACCGCACACATCCGCTCAGGTTGCTCAACTATAGTTCGCCACTTTGGCCTCGGTCGCGTGACAACAACTCATTTTACGCATCGGGCAACCCCCAAAGGCCCGGCGTAAAGGAATTTTCGGTTTCCACGGGTTTGCCTTGCTACCACGGCCGGCCGAGCAATTCTGATCGGGCGTTTTTCGCAGAGCCGGGGTTGCCTTTCGCAAGGAAACACCGCATTTTAATGCGGATGTCGGCGACATCGAACCGATCACCCTTCTGCTGCACCGATCCCCCTCCCACCTTGACGCGTGCGCGTGTGAGGACACTTATGTTTCGAGACTTTTTTCGCTGGCTTTTTGGCCTTCCCCTGCTTGCCAGTGCTTTGCTCTTCGGTGCAACTTCCCAGGCCCAGACGGACTCCCCAGCACCCAAAATTCTTGAGGAAATTTGGGAAAGCGCCTATTTTGGCATGGCCAAGGCCGGCTCGATGCACACGCGCATTGAATCCCTTCATCAAGGTGACCAGTCCGTCCTTCGTGCTACGAAGGAATTGCGGTTGCAGATCCGCCGAGGTGACCAGCGGGTCCGACTCCGTGTGCTGACTGGGTCTGAAGAATCGCCGTCCGGCCAGGTCCAGGCGGTTTTCATGCAGCAAGGTTTGGGCCAGCAACAGACCATGGCACTGCGTGGAGAAGTCGATGGCAACCGTATGCGGATCCAGGTCGAGGGACCCGTATCCAACCAGAAAACGATTGCCTGGAAGCCCGAGTTCATTGGCCTGGCCGGTGAAACGCATTTTCTTGCTGAGAACAAGCCTGCCCCTGGCAGTACCCTGAGCTATACCTACTTTGAACCCACGGTTAGCTTCCCAGTGACCATTACCCTCAAAGTCGGGCAAGTGGAACCAGTCAGTCTCCCAGGCCGCCCCGCTCAGAAACTTCTTCGCGTCGAGGCCACCCCCGAGAAAATCCAACAGGTTCAGCTACCGACCTCCACGATTTGGTGCGATCCGGACAGCTACCAGATCATCGGCTCCCGCGCGGACATCCCAGGCCTCGGAGAGATGACACTGGTGCGTTCGACCAAGCAACTGGCCCTCGCCCCAGGAAGTGCTGCCGCGCCGCCTCCGGATATTTTTGCACAGTCAATTCCACTGGGCCATTCTGTGCCGAACATTCATCGCCAGGCGCAAATTCGACTCAAGGTCGAGCCGACCCAGGCCGACGAGAACGCTGTTTCGTTGTTTGCCAGCGATGCTCGGCAGTACGTCCAAAAGCAAGACGATGGCAGCTTGATGATCACCATTAAGGCACTCCGCGAACCGGTCGCTCAGGCGAATCCCGAGGAAATTGGCAAAGAATTCCGCGTTAGTAATTACTTCATCAATAGCGATGATCCGCAGGTCCGCGCATTGGCCAAGCAGGCCATTGGTGATGCCAGCACCCCGTGGGACAAGGCTCGCCGGATCGAGCGCTGGGTCAACCGGAATATGCGGTCTTTTGCCGTCACGGAGGCCATGGCCACCGCCGATCATGTGGCACGAACCCTACGGGGCGACTGTTCGGAGTTTGCGATGCTCACCGCAGCCATGTGTCGGGCAGCGGATGTACCATCGCGAACGGCAGTGGGCTTGATCTATGTCGATCAGCGGCCCAGGCCGACCATGGCTTATCACATGTGGACCGAGGTATGGATCGATGGACAGTGGTTGGCTCTGGATGCGACCTTGGGGCAAGGTTCGGTGGGGCCAGGGCATCTGAAAATCGCCGCTCACTCGTGGTATGAGACTCGTTCGATGTTGCCGATGCTGCCTGTACTGCGGGTTGTGATGACCAAGCCCCGGATGGACATCGTCAGCTACACTCCGTCTCCCTGAATAGCCCGTGACCGTTGAGAACTTGGGAACATTGTGTTCGTCTGGAGCTCATGCTACCCTGAATGTCTACATGTGTACGAAGCTCGTTTCTACGGGGTTCCGAAACGGTGGCCGCCGTTTCCACCATGCTACGGCGGGGACTCAGGATGTCCGGGAGCAAAGGTCAGGCAAAGCAACGTGAGTCACCGGGCATATCGTCCTGCTGGGGCGCTCGATTTTGCCAACCCGAACCTGTTCTCGCAACCGTGAGTCTCGCTGGGCCCCTACTCTCTCAGGTTTCTCAACAAAATTTCTCTTGCATCTTGCTCGTGTTCCCTTCAGATTACCTTGAACCGTTTACGCCCTCCCAACGCCTCTCCACTTTACGAATCCGAAAGGAATGCCGATCACGGTCCGAGATGCCCCGCACGGTTGAGTCGAGGAATGGCAATGACGCAGCGTGATCCACGAGATCCGGCTGTGACTGCGGACACTGCCCTGGCCACGCGGTCCAAGGAGCCCAGTGATGCCATCCCTTTGGCAACCTGGAAGCAGCTCCTCGAAGCTCCTCCCCTAGATCCGACCAACCCAGCCGCCCCAGCGCCCCCCTCAGTGAACGGTGCATCCGATCATGATCCGGTGGCCACGGGCGATCGAGTTCGTCGCTTCCTCGACCAACTCGCCGATCCTCATTTTCGCCTCAATTTGCCTGGCTTTACCACGCCTTCACAGCACCTCCAAGACACACAACTCGATCCAGCCCAACAGTGGACCGTGTTGCGAGCCTTGGCGAGTCCAGACTTATTTTTGTTGGCGGGACCACCCGGCACCGGCAAAACCCGGGTCTGTCTGGAAGTGATCCGCCAGTGTCTGGCCCAGGGCGAAAAGGTGCTCTATTTGGCTGGCTATCCCAGCAGCCTCGATCAGGTGCTGAGTGCGCTGACCCAGGAGCCGGCGGTTTTCCAGCTCCGCTGTCTCGGCCGCGATGAACCAGTGGAGCAGCTCTCCGCTGCGAGTCAGCGATTTATCTGGCCGGTGCTGAATGCGGAGTTACCCGGCCGACTAGAAGCCTCCATCGATGCCCAGATCGTCGAGCTGATGCGTGAGCACCAATGCCTCCATCAGTTCGATGCGCTGATGCAACAAGGCCTCGAAGTAATTGCCACCCAGCGGAATGCGGCCAATGACCTCCAGGACATTGCCGCCGACCGGAAGGAAGTTGAGACGCGTTTGACGGCCCGTTTGGCCGAGGTCCTTACTTGTGAAGCCACCGAGCCGTTGCACCCCCACGACCAGAAGCTAAGGATCGCCCAGGATCACTCTTCTGCCGAGCAAGATCGCCTCAATCGTTCTCGTCGAGAAGCCGAGGTTAAACAGGCCGAGTGGCAACGCCAAGCAGCCGAGCTGACATGCAAACTGGAGGAACTCCGCAGCACCCAGCAACGCCGTCGCGAAGCGGGGTTGTTTTCCGGAGAGTTCTGGAAACGGTTAGTCGCCGGCGATGGTGCCGCCAGCGTCACCGAACTGGAGACCCAGCTCGCCCAGCTCGAAACGCAAATCGTCTCCCTGGATGAGGAGTTGCAAAGGCGATCTGCCGAGCAGACCCTGGCGGCACAAACTTGGACCGCGGCTCAAGACGCCTGGGCACAGACCGAACAGCAGCATCAACTCGAGACAATACAGCGCAAGGAAGACCGTTGCCAATCGATTCAAGCCCAAGCCCAGCAGGACTGGCAACTGCTGAGTCGTCAGCTCGAGAGCCTGGGCTTCACCCAACTCCCAGAGGTGCTCGACCCACGTGCCCTGACCCGACTGGAAACCCAACGTTCTGAGCGACAATGCAGACTCCAGGAACAGCGGAGCCAACTCGAGGCCTGCCGGCAACGGGTTCATGCCCAGCCGAAGGCAGTTTGTGAGCGTTATCGTCAGCACATCAACCTGGTAGTCGGCAGCATCAGTAGCCCGCTGAGCGATCCCTACTTCGGTGATGCCACGGTGCGTGACCGCGGTTTTGATCTCCTGATCGTCGATGACGCCCGGGAGCTGACTGACTCAGAGTTTATGCAAGCCGCGCGGCTGGCCCGACGCTGGCTGTTGATCGCCGATGAGACGCTGGAAACGCTTGATGAGATGCTCCTGGAGGTCCCCACCGCGGGGTCCAATCCGGGTCGCGAAAGCGGTCGTTCGCGCGGCCCAAGTCGCGGCTCCCGGGGCACGCCCCGCACACGCACCCGTGTCAACGCCACGATTATGGCCCGCCTGTGGCAAAGCCTGCACTTAGACTATTGGGGGCATGAGCCGGATGGCCGACTCTGCTGTCGTTTGCATCGTCTGCTCCCCGAACAACGCGGCGCCCTCGAGACCGAAAGCGTTGCGGACCACCCCGAAATCGAACTACGCATCTTCACCTCCGAAGGCGGCGACCCCTTGTTGGCCGAGGTGGTCTTCCCTGGTTCGATGCCGCTCGCCGAGGCGAAAGCTTTTTTATTCCGAGAGTTGGGCGAGCTGACCATTGCCGCGCCAGCAATGAGCACACACTGGCAGGTCGTCAACACGGGGCTCATGTACGAACTCTACCCCTGTGACCATCGCAACGTCAACCGCATCGAGCTGGAACCGGGCGTCTGGGAATGGGTACATGGTCCCGAGCGAAATCGCCGACTAACCAGTCACACCTGTCGACTGGAGTTCGACCTGGCCCAAGGCTGGGACCGCGCTCGGGCCGAGGCCTGGCTTGAAGAACAAGCCGGCAACTGGAAACGGCGGCGTGCCAGCCGTCTGACCACCCTCTATCAACAAGCACCTGGTTTGGTCCGACTGTGCCGGGAACTGATTGAGCGTCCCGACTGGTCTTACCCCGAGGGCCGCTCACCAGGCCCAAGTTCCTCGGTGTTTGAGTTTGTCCCCGTTCCTCCCCAACAAGGACGGCGTGGCGAAATTGTCATCCCTCGGGTCGGAGCCGGCCTGGAGTGCGACCTGCGTCACGGCCCAAGCCGCGACCAGCTACCCGATGAGCTCAAGCGGCTCTTGCCCCGCCAAGGCTATGTCAACCTCGAAGAAGCCAAGATCCTGCTCGATCAGCTCGAGGCCCTCCTCGCAGCCGGAGCCAAGGGGATTGGGGTCACTGCCACCTTTTCGACCCAGGTCCAGGTACTCCGCCATTCCTTGAAAGCCCGACCCAGCCTCGCTGCCCAAGCCGAGCGCTTTACCCTACTGCCACCCATGGAGTTGTTGGGGCGGCCGGTAGAGATACTGCTCATGGGCCTCACGCGTAGCCACCCCGCCCACGCGGTGCCCCATGCTGAAAAACCGACGCTGCCTTTTCAGTTGATGTGTCAGGCCCGCCGCCGGCTCATTCTGGTCGGCGACCCCGGCGGCCTCAACCGTCGCAGTACCTGGCAAGGCAGCCTGGACTTTTTCGATGAGCGCCAGGCACTGCTTGAACGCACCTGGATCCAGGGACTCATCCAACAACTCCGGGGTCAGCACTCCTCACCCCGCAGCGATCAACGCCGCCACAACCGACGCCGCTAAGCCCCTCCGGTCGAACCATGGATGATGGCACTCCTCCCCCCGACCAACGCGACCACACCGTGTGGCGTCAGGACGACCATGGCAATCAGTTTGTCGTTCAACGTCGCCTAACCCGCCAGGAAGCCGAGGCCGTGGTCCGGAAATTCGGAGCTCACGGACACAAGCAGTTGTACTGGATCGAGTCGTCAGCAACGGCAGACCGAACGCCAAGGTCGTCCACAGATAATCGCTCAAACATGTAACGAATACACGAGACCGATCACCCAACTCCCCTTGGCCCAGCAACCGGCGACACTTCACGACGCTCCTTGAAAACCTCATTTGCTATTGCTCACATATTCGCCAACATGATTGGCTTCTCTGCTCTTGAATCCGTTTCGGAGGACTCGCGATGCGACGGATTGTACTGGGATACCTCATAGGAATCGTGGCAAACCTTGTCTCAAACACCCTGGTCGACGATGAACCGACCTAGGAGAACGGCGACCGCAAGTCCATCATCCAGTTCATCAAGAATCACCTGATCGGCAAAACGTTGGCCACGCCCAAGACAGAATTCAAATGGGACGATAATCGCATGGTCGACGAGTCCGAGGAGCAAACCTCCTTCAGCAACCTGGTAGAGTCCGCCCACGGCTTCCACTTTGACATCATCACGGTGACCAAGCAGACCGTCTACGACCTTGACAAGCATGGCCAACGTATCGAGCCCGGCCAGAACTTCAACGCGGTCATCTCCCAGCGGTATTCCATCGGTCTGCGCAAGAGCACCAACCAACTGGTCGGCACCAGCCATGTGGTCGCCTCCAGCTTCGCCGAGGACAGCTTTCCCGCGGATACCACCTCACTGATCAGCAAGATAACCCTCAAACAAGACACACTTTCCTGGACGGAGAGCTTGGTTGGCTACCTAGACCACATCATCAGCGGAGGGAAGTATGAACCGATGGCCTGGACAGTGCAGCTGCAACTGCGCATCGTCAACAGCAAGGTCGAGGGACGCGTGAAGGTCAAACACTTCACTGTGGATCCCGCGACCATGAAGCGTCCCTCCAAAAAGACCCAGTTGCCCGTCCAGATCATGAAGGAAGTCGAACGCAAATAGGAAAGTCCACCGGTTTCCTCTTACCCGGGGCATAGCGTTAAAGCAGTCTTGATCGCTGACGACGGCTCGCAAGGCACCGTTACAGGAGATGGTCACCGGTGTTGGGGTGCCGGCGACTTGCCCAAAGCTCCTCGGGTGATTCACAACCCATTGACGTCGCCTGCACTGCATGGTGCGTTGAACGTTCATTGCGTCATCACCACTCTCTTGGCAGACCCGATAAGCGGGCGGCTTGTAATTGAGAGCTTCGCGCGACCTTTGCGGAGGACCTCGCAGCGGGGCAGCGTGAAACCCACCGGTGACGGTCTTCAGGAAGCTGCGTCCCCCGCCAGGCTACTTTCGAAGCGGATGCATCGACACCAATGCACCCGCTCCATCTCCCACACAACCTACAGGAGAGTAAGCCGATGAGTGCCACGACGCTGATCGTCCCGCCGGTCGCGTTTCTACTCACCCTGCTGGTAGGAACCCTGGTCGAGTACGTCTTACACCGCTTTGTGCTGCACGTCCGCCGGCGCAACTTCGTCACTCACCGCCACCGGCTGCACCACAAATCCAACCAGGCAGACACACGGTGGGGCGACTTCCGTGACTTTTTCCCAGGCATGTTACCGTTCGGCTGGTTCGGCTTTTTGCACAGTGTCCCGGCCGGGCTGGCCTTCCTCCTCGGCGGGGTCACCTATGTCTTCCTCCTGGCCCTGGTACACAAGTGGTCTCACGAACGCCCACGCTGGGTGTTCTGGCTCTCCCCCAACGTCCAAGCCCTGCACCACGGCGAAACTCCCCGCCACAACTTTGCATCGTCACCCCATGCTGGGACATGATCTTCGGCACTTACGCCCTGGCACGACCGGAGTTGACTCAATCCGAAGGGAGTACGAGATGAAGCGAACACCCGCCCAAACCACCGCTGCAGGCTCGGAATTCCCTTTGCTTCCCACCGAAGTGATCTCGGTCTTACTAGCCCTGGGGTTGGTGGCTGCCCATGCGATCCAGTTCATTCACACGCCGACCTTGTGGCACTGGCTGACTCCGGTCGTGTTTCTGGGAGGTCTGCTGGCCGCCGACTTCGTCTCGGGCCTCGTGCACTGGGTCGGCGACACCTGGGGAGATGAGCGGACCCCGTGGCTCGGGGCTCGCTTCATCAAGCCGTTCCGCTTCCACCATGCCCACCCCTTGGACATGCTCAAGAGCAACTTCTTTACCACCAACGGAGATACCGCGCTGGCCAGCCTCCCCTTTTTGTTGGTGGCGTTCGCCGTACCGCAGGCCAGCTTTCCTGAGGCGTTGCTGGCTTTGTTCCTGGCCAGCGTGGGCGCCTGGGGCATGTGGACCAGCCAGTTTCACCAGTGGGCCCACCAGAAATCCCCTTCACCACCGGTCGCCTGGCTGCAGCGCCGTGGCTTGATCCTAAGTCCCCAACACCATCAAAAACACCACAAGGTCCCCTTCGTGGCCAACTATTGTATCCCCACCGGTTGGTGCGACCCCGTATTGCAACACCTCCGTTTTTTCCAGGCCTTGGAATGGCTGGTGTCACGGGGCACCGGCTGGCAGCCTCGCCGCAAAGCCACACCGAGCACCCCGGAACCCGGAGGACCATTTCGTTCGACATGTAGCCGTTGATGAGCGACAATATCGAGTCAGCAGCGAGCAACACCACTGCGATCTTAACCTTGTGGAAGCAATCTCCATGCCTATAGCGGAACCCTCCCAGGGACGGTTGCATCCTGCCCTCTGCGGCGCACTCCAGGGCGCCTGTTGGGCCCTACCCTTTGGCATTCTCACCACCGTTGTCTGTCTGCAATACCCCCCGACGGAGGTACGCCCCGGCGTTATCCCAGGGATCAGCTTGGACCTTGCAATCCTGGCCGGGGTTGCCGTGATCGGCATCTGGGCCAGCATCGCGGGCCTGGTGGGCTGGGTCCAGGCTTACCGCCCTCCACCGACGCGACGGGAGGTGGTGATCCAACAGGAAGTGGCCCGGGCGGCCCGGAGTGCGACAATCTACTCGAGCCCGGTCGTAATCATGGCCGTCGTCTTGACCTGGGGCTACGGCCCGGGACAGGCGGTACTTAGCGGGACTATGATCTCTGGCATATGGGTCGGCAGCGCCGCATGCGTCGGCCTGGCCCGAGGATTGTCCCTCGCCCGGGATCTCTCCACCACCACAGAACCCGAGGCTCCACAGGCAGGAGTTCCACCGCAAGACAACATCCCCTAAGTCAACCTCGAATTACCGGCATCCCTGGAAACCACCTGGAGCAATGGAGCATGCCCCGAAGACCCTCCCTCCGCACGCTACGAACCAATTGCCTGCTGTGCATCGGGTTCGCCCTGACACCCGCGGCGGTGCTTGCTCAGGCCGAGCCACCCCCTGATCGACCTTGGCCACGTCACACTATCGACAATTCCTCCCGGGGTGCCGATGGCGTGCGGGTCGCTGACGTCAACGGTGATGGCCTCCTCGACATCGCCACTGGATGGGAAGAGGGAGGCGTTACCCGTGTCTACCTCCACCCGGGCCACGACCGGGTCCGTTCCCGCTGGCCGGCCGTCACTGTCGGTCGCACGCCATCGGTCGAGGATGCGGTATTCGCCGACCTCGACGGCGACGGGGCCATTGACGTCCTCAGCAGCTGCGAGGGCAAAACCCGGTCCGTGTTCGTTCACTGGGCTCCCAACAAACCCGAGCGTTACCTCGATCCAGTGGGCTGGGACAGTGAGGTCATCCCCGCCACCAAAGACCGCTCGGCCTGGATGTTCGCCCTGCCGATGCACATCGACGGACAGCACGGGATCGACCTGGTCGTCGGCTCCAAGGGCCGCGACGGGCTGGTCGGCTGGCTGCAAGCGCCTGCCAACCCCCGCCGGCTCCCCGATTGGAAGCTCCACCTGCTGTACCAGGCCGGATGGATCATGTCACTGATGGCACGAGACGTCGATGCTGACGGCGATCTCGATGTGGTCATCTCCGATCGCAAGGGCAAAAGCACTGGCGTACTCTGGCTGGAAAACCCCGGCAGCACTGCCGCCACCGGCGACTGGCCGGAACATCGTATCGGTGCCTCCGGGCAGGAGGTCATGTTTCTCGATGTCCCGCACTCTTGCGCCCAGCCCCCCGCAACGATCATCACCGCCGTCCGCCCGGGGAAAATCTACCGGTTTCACCGTCCTGCCGATCCGACCAGGCCATGGCCGGTGAACGTACACCAGGTCCGCTTCCCCCACGGGCTGGGTACGGCCAAGGCAGTACGGCAAGGCGACCTCGACGGCGACGGCTCTGCTGACATCGTCTACTCCTGTGGCAACGCCAGCCCGCCCAAACGAGGCATCGTCTGGCTCAAACCGCACCGCCACCAGGGCAAGGTTCACTGGACTAGCCAAGAACTGAGCGGCCCCGAAGGAATCAAGTTCGACCGCATCGAACTCCTGGACCTGGACGGCGACAGCGACCTGGACGTCCTGACCTGCGAGGAACGCCACCACGGACGCGGCCTTGGCGTGATCTGGTTTGAGAATCCCTTCGGCGACAACCAGGCCCCTTCGCCGCAACCTTCCGTCAGGCAGATGTTTTCCCCTCAGCGGCCAACAACCGCTGCCACGCCTCCTTGAGGGGCTGGCCGCGTTGCGGGTCGACCATGCAGACGAAGGCGATCCGCCCCTGGATGTGCTCGGCAAATCGGGGGTGGCCATCCCGATTCTGCGATGCCAGGCCGTCGCGAAGGGCGTTGTGCAGAATTGCCCGCAGGGTACGTACTTCCTTGCGTGATACCGTCGGTCGCTCATTGACAATGACCCCGGTCACCTCCTGCCGGCGGCCTTGACGCATCAGCCGGGTCTTGCGCGGGTGTTCGGTAAAGCCCTCTTCGTCGATCACCTGACGCACGTAACGCAGGAACACCCCCAGTTTGTCCGGTGGGGTCCCCGAGAAGGTCAGGTCATCGGCGTAGCGGGTATACGTCAGGCCTAACCGCTCCGACAAGCGACATAATCGCCGGTCCAGCCGGCGACATAACAGGTTGGTCAGTGCCGGGCTGGTACAGGCCCCCTGGGGCAGCACCCGTTCCCCCAAAGTGACATGGCTTAGTTTGCCGTCCAGCTCGACTTCGACCCGTGGCGGTTCTGTACATAGTAGCGCCAGCACCGTAGCGACATGTTCGCTGTAGCCGAGCTTATGGAACACCCCCTTGACCCGACGATAGGTGATGCTCGGGAAGAAGTCCTGCAGGTCCAGGTTGAGGACCAACGGCTTGCCCAGATGCGGCCGGGCGTTGCTCACCATAGAACGGCCGGGTACGAAACCGTGCGCCGGGGTTTCCACCGGTACCCGACTTAGAATGTTGTCGAGCACCCAGTGTTGCGCAGCAGCCAGAGCCGGTTTGGGGGCAGAGATATGCCGCACACCCCCGGTCTTCTTGTTGATCTGATAGCGATGGTAGTGCAACAGGGTCGTAGCCCGGCGGTGGTAAGTCAGCCACTTCAGGGTAGCGATCGGCACCTTCATGAGCACGGCGAGGTCGGCCGAGGTATGCAGCACCGGCAGGTCCCGCTCGATCAGCTTGCCGACATCGCTCTGACTCTGGTGCAGTCCCGCACTCACTTCCTCGCCGGCATGGATGATGGTGCGACTGGTTACTTGCCGCCAGGCGAGACGCCGCTCCTCGGCCTGCTTGGCCTGCTGGGCCTTCCGCTCGGCGCGGCGTTGTTTGCTCTCTTCGTACCGCCGCTTGCGTTCCTCGGCGAGCGCCTTCTCCGGGTTCTTGAGCTTGGTATGGACCTGCCGCAGTTGCTGGATCTCGGCCTCGATCTGTTGCCGCTCTTCGACCTCCTCGGGCGGATCAGTCGGCAGCGGTTCCTTACGCGGCCAGAAGCCGTGCACACGCATCCGCTGCAGCACGTTCCGCTCGTTGAGTTGTTGCACCATTCGCTGGTACAGCTTGCGTTTCTCGTCGTTGGCCATAGCAGGTCTCAGCTTGAGTCGCGGAAGTGAAGATACCCGTTGAAAGGAGGCGCACGACGATGGCCGTGCGCCTCCTTCAAGTACCATCCATCCCGTGGGAGCGTTCGGGTTTCCGAACTACCAATGGACGTGATCGTTCAACGGGAGCGGGTCAGCACGCTATCATTTCCCCGCGCTGACCGGAGGTCAGAACCCAGCTGCGGGGAGGATAGCGTGCTGACCCGCAGATGGCGAACGAACGCGTGACGAATGGGAGGCATCAGGTCCTGCCCGGCGTAGCACCGGGCCGATGGCGAAACTGAACCGGACGCAACCCACGGGGTGGATTAGTCTTCTCGGTCCTCCTGCTCTAGTCGGTCCATGTGGGCCAGCCTGAGGGCAAGGATATGCTCACACGGGCCCTGGGTCAAACGGTGTTCCTGGTAGTACCGGCAGGTACACTCTGCATTCACCAGTAACCCCTCCTGATCGACCTGCAGTTGTGGCCGCACGGGTGGCCCCGACTTCCCCTTACAACTGCCGCTCAGCTTATAGCCACCCTCGGGCAACGGTCGACGCATGATGATGCGCACGCGGTCGGCGTCGAAAAGCCCCTGTGCGTTCTGCTCTTGGCTGCTCTGCGGCGGACCCTTGACCGCCTTGGCCGCCTCCTTGGCCGAAAACGGCGCCATCCAAAGGTCGCGGTGACGGTACACCTGCCCGGCCAGGTCATACATGGCCCACCCAAGTTGGCACAGATACGACACCGCTGAACGGCATTTCTCCACGCCCAAGCCAGTGCTCATGGCTAGCTCGTGGGCGCTGGCCCGCCGCGCAGCACGCAGGGCCTCGTACACCCGCTGCAGCTCACCCTGGTCGACGCTGAGCTGCCGCACCAGCAGGCCGAACTTGTTGCCCCCGGTCCAGTCGTTGTCGGTCCAACCCGACAACCCCAGAGTGAACACCAAGGGACCCAGATCGAACACATAGATCACCGGTAACCCCAGCCCCGCCAGGTAGACATCAACATGTTGACAGACCGGCAACAGACGCTCGATCAACTTCAAGCGGTCGCGGCCCCAAGTCCGCACCGTCACCGACTTGGGGCCCTCGTAGACGGCCGTCGAGGTCAGCTCGATGCCGTACTCCCAGGGTTCGAGCCACACCTTGACCCGCTGGCCGGGCGTTAGCTCATAGCGCAGAGCCCGAGGCGATTGTTTGGCCTTACGCCGCTTGAGGTAGCGGCAAATGTTATACATGTCGACCGGAGCCATCCGAAAGTGGGTCAGGCCTAGGGCCATGGTGCTGTGCACCTGCAGGAACCCGTTCACCCAACTGTCGGGTAGTTCAATCTTCTTCTCCTTGTGCGCGGCCACATTTTTCGGGTCGATGGTGGTGACCTGAAAACCCGAGGGCTGCACATCAAAGCGGGTCTTACGGTAGCTGCGTAGCCGCTGCAGCTCCTGGTGCAGCCGGGTGCTGAAGTCGATATTGGTGGTGCCGCACTCAAACTCATCGACGCGGGCAAACAGGTCATATTTGGCCGCCAGCCGAGCGTAACTGCTCTCATCCCGCGAGAAAGCCTCAAACGCCACCTCATCGGGGTGAATTGTGATCACCGGGTCAAAGATCAGGAAGCGTTCAAAGGTACTGGTATAAACATAGTCGACATACTGCTGCCTTGCGGCATAAAAATCCTTGCGACGCTCGTCACGGGCGGTGTTGAGCTCGTGCAAGCGTCCCTCAAGCTCCTCCAGATGCTCTTTGGCTCCGACGTTTTTCATGTGCAAACTGTCCAGAAACTTGCGGTCTTGCTCCTCCAGCCAAGCCTGGAACTGCACCCGATCCTTGGGGCGGTACTTGTAGTCGCTGACCACCACCTGGTACAGCGTGGCTAGGGCCTCGCGAAATAGAATTGGGTTGCCTAGGTCGGCGCGTAGGAAGGTGGCCTCGCGCAAGGTGTTGGTGGCAAAGCCGACGCGCATGCCGTCCAGGGTCCCGGCGATGCCACTCTGCCCGACATAACGCATTGGCACGATCATGCCTCGATCTCCACACGCAAAACCAGCGGTGATCGCATCGCCGGGAACGACAGCTTCAAGCGGGTCAGCAGCTGCAGGGCCCGGGGAGCCAATCCCTTGTGATCCATACGGGCCACCTCGAACAGGACCTGCGCCGCCACCTCGCCCTCCTCCTGGCTCGCTAGGCCTCGCTGCTCCAGGAAGGTCAGTACCGCCTCCATCAACCCTCGATCAGGCGACAGGTCCAGGAAGGTAGACAGGAACAGTCGGCCCAGCATGCGCAGCGGTCCTGCCCCCGCGGGAAGGTGGCGGGTCGCCAACTCCAACGTGAACCGGCGGAGGTTGGCGTGTGGGTGCTCGCTGATTCGACCAAGCACCTCCACCATTGGCAAGGTCGGTAGCCGCTTGCGCATCAGCTCGATGGCCACATCCTGCACGTCGACCCGCGTCGAGTCGATCAAGCTAATCAACGCATCTAGATCTAGCTTACCCTGAGCCACCACCGCCCGCAACAGCTCGAATGCGAGTCGCCGGGTGTCCGGCCATTCACTCTCGGCTAGCCGCAACAACACCAGCGGGTGCGCGACAAATCGGTCCACCACCCCCTTCAGCAGCTGTTGTGCCCCCTGGCGGACCATGAAGACCGGGTGTTCAGCCAGGTTCACCACCGCATCCAGACCCAACTCCTCGATGACGTGCGCGCGTTGTCCCAGCAACCAGCCCGCCAACCCCTGCACCGCGGGCAAGCCCTGCTCAGCCCAACGGAGTAAATCGCCGGGGGTCAGAGCCCGGTTCAGTTCCTCGGTCAGGGATCGTTGGCCCAGTTCGGCCAGACCGATCGCCGCCCCCTCCTCAAGCCCAGGCTGGTCCAGCACCGCCCGCAGCGGAGGGGCCAGCGCCTCGCGAAGCTCCGGCGATTGCGCTAGGGCCCTGGCCAGTAATTCACTCACCACTTCACGGACATCTCCATGCGGCGTCTGGACCCAGTCGAGGGCCTGTTCTACCTCTCGGGTCCAGCACGTATGCGTCAACCGGAGCCAACGAATCACCAGTTGTCGTGCTACTTCACGTGGGCCGTAAATCAGTTGCCGCATCAGCGCGAAGTTGGGCGACTCCGGGTCAAAGCGGCGGTCCAGCTCCTCCAGTCCACGAGCCACGGTCGGCTCATGTGGCGCTGCAAGCATGCCGATCACCTCCGCCTCACTCGCCTGATGCAACAGCTCGGGGTGGCGTTCATCGAGCGCCCGCAGGGCGAACTCGTGCACAAACGGTAGCTTGGCGGCACTGAGAAGAAGCAGATAGGCTCCGGGCTGGGTGTCCCACAGCTGAGGGTAGGACTCCTCACGCACCCCTGCCGGTGGCTTGGCCTTCTTGGCCGTCAACAGGCGAAAACGTAGCCGGCGGCTGTCAAAGCGAAAGCGTTGGCTACTACCGAACAGGATCTGATGCAAAGCGTAGCAACCGGCAAATCGGGTCGCGAGCTTGCTGGGCAGTGCTTCGTCCTCGGGTGTGTAGTGGATCAATACCTCGGCCGCTGCCTGGGCGTAAGCCTCCGGTCGGTACTGGGCAAGGTCGGTCAGATACCCCCAGGTCTGCCGCCGCAGGTAGGTTTGCGTTTTTCGACCAAAGATCCGTACCTGCTTTTGACTGCCATCATAGCCCGATTTGATGCTAGCCTCCTGACCCAAACTAGTTCGCCCTTGTCGCTCGATGGCATGGGCCAGGAACCCAAACATGCGGGCATCATGCCGCAAACGGGCACGCTTGAAAATACTCTTGACGTAGCGCCACACGCCCGGCTGTTCGAACGAGCAGCCACCCAGACACAGCGCGGCCATGGCTTCGCTTTGCGGGGTCCCCAGCTCGTACAGGGTATCCATGACCAGACCGACCTGCTCGACCTGCTGTACCAGCTCGGCCGTCCCCGGAGCAGGGTTGGGGGCACTGGCCAGCCCATCGCTGCCTTCCAGTAACTGCCGGATCGGCTCGGGCAGACGCTCCAAGGCACGTTGCTGGGCCATGGCCAACCCCTCTGTGTCGCCGAGGTTGCGCAGCGCCTCGACCGCACTCCGACGCCGTGACAGCAGCTTGCGCTGCGCATACGGCCGAACAGCGGGGATCGCCCGCGCATCCCCGATCTGGCCCAGGGCATCGAGTAGCGAACACACCTCGTCCACCGCGTCAGGCAAACAGCGTAACAGCGGCTCCACGGCCTCGACCGCGCGCCGCCAGCCCAGCCGTCCAGCGCCCAGAGCCCGTTGCCGGACACTCTCATGCTCGAGGCGCTCCAGCTGTGCCGGCAGTCCAGCCGGCACAAAGCCTTCGCGGCGAAGCTCCTCAACCAGTGCGTCGAAGTGAGTGCCGATCTCCTGCTCGAGGTAGGGGCCGTACACGTTGCCCCCGTTCAACGAGCTGCTTCCGCGGCCTCGGGCCAAGCGGAGCAGGTACCCCTCGCTCAGGCCAGTGGACGGCTCGACCGACACTACGGCCACGCGATCAAGGCCGGACGGGTTGAACAGTCGTACGGGCTGAATCATGGAGCACCCAACTCGCTGGCAAGATTCCGAAACCGGGGCCCGGGCACGACTCACTCCGCGTCATCAAAGTCCACATCGGCAACCTTGTGCACGCTCGGGGTGCTGGCCTTAGGCTGACTCGTCGCTTTGGCCGCGGGTTTTGCTTGCTTGGCAGAAGGCAGTAGCTCCTCCGGGATCGGCGTCAGATCGCCCAGCTGCTCCTGCAGGGCACGACGCATCTCGATAAAGTCGTTGAACTCATAGGCACGGAAGGAGTCATACGACGTCCACATCAGATCCGCACAGATCTCCACCGGGGTTTTGCCCGTGCTAGCGCCCAGGCCCGGCAACGCCACGGTCTCGATGCTACCCGGTTCGATCCGGTTTTGTACCCGCACCGCCTGCAACGCGGCGGCACAGGCCAGGGCGACATTCAGCGTATCGCTGATATCTTCACTGGAGTTGTGCATCGTCGGTGTCGAAATCAGAAACTTGGGCACTTCATGCCCGGTACGGACGCAAACGGCATGACCCACCGGTAGGGTACCGTGGAACTGCCGATGTACTTCGGCCTGGACCCGGGCCTCGATCGAAGCCCCCAGGTAATTGCGGATGACCGCATCCAGGCCACCATCCATGCTGGCCCGTGAATTGGTCGGGGTGACCCAGGCATCCACTTCCTGCTGGAGCATCGAACCCTCGACGATGGTCACCTCAGAGTTATTCTCGAACGTCTTGCGCCAGGCTTTGACCATCCGTGGATTGATGTCGACCAGCAGAATCTGCACGCTCATGAACTTGCCTCAAGATGAAAAGCGGTAGATAGCGACGATCACAGCGATGGGCTACACACCGAAGTCAATCCTCGACCTCGATCAAATACTCCAGGCGTTGCTGCTCTGTCGTGTAGATGACGTATTCATCGTCATCGAATTCGGAGGGCGTGCCTGTCTTACGCCGCACGCCATGGCAGCTATCATAGCCCTGCGGCGGGCCACTGAGACCAAAGGTAATCTTGTGGTACTGCTTGCTCTTGCCCAGCGCCACCCGGGCGATGCTGAGAAAGCGGGTCCGCCTACGACCCGAGGTAGCGTAGAACAAACTCGTGCAGGCCGCATCACCAAAATAGATGCCATTGCCTAACCATCCCGCATCGGTCCGACGAACTCCCATGCTGACCACAATCTTGGGCATCAAGATGCCACGTGACAGGATGCCAACCCAGTTTTGAATCCGCGATCCATGGAATAGTAAGCGATGGTTCCCCACCGCCTCCTTGAATACCTTCCATTCGCCGGACCGCTTCAGCGTGTAAATATTTCGAATCTTACAGCTCTTTCGTTTGACCAGGCTTTGCTTGACATAGTCACTTAACTCGGCAAACTTTGCGTCCTTGGTATCAAGATAATCAATCTCACAGCCCAGTGCTTCGTACTCTTGATCGACTTGGGCATTGAACAGCACATTGCCCCCCTCGCCATTCACCTGGAGCATGTCACGCATCAGCTGGAGCGTTGACTGCTTCTGCTCGATCGCCTCCAGATTACTGATCACTGCCGAGGCGATCGCCGCTCGCGTGCGGCCGATGCGGTGCGGAATCGCCGTGTAAAACTCGCCGGAGAGCCGCTCAAACGTCTGGATCCGCGGACTTTTGCGTTGGGACTCCTGATACAGCTGCATCAGGATGGTCTCTCCCTTTTGGATCTGCCCCAGCGTAAGAATGCCCAAGGGCGTCTCAATCCCATTGGCTGTGATCTTGGCCTGAATGGTCGAGGTCAGCTTATTCTTCGCCTCGTCATAGATATATCGGACCAGTTCCTGGACCAGAGGCTTGAGCTTGGAGCCGGCTGGTTTGCTGGACGCCGGTTTCACCGTACCTTTGCCCTTCCCCCCACTCGAGCTCTCTTCAGAGCATTCTCCATGAATCCGGGCCAAGGTCGCGGCATCAACATCCCCTGAACTGGTACCACGCGCCTTGGTCGAGCCAATCTTGGTCGATGCCAGAGCGACTTCCTTGTAGCCTTTGCGCGCCGAAGTCTTTTCCCGATAAATGTGCTGATAGCACGCTTGGGCCTCGCCCAGACTGCTGAAATAGCGGCATTCCTTCTGGCCAGCGTCTGGATTCATCTCTAAATCATCGGTCCGACCATAATGGGTAAACACCCGGAAACTGGCGGGCCCTGCTTGGTGCAACTCAATGGCGTAGTATTTATTGTTATTGTTTTTGATGTCCGTCACTTGCAGGACGGCTTTTTGCACAATTTCAAAATCGGTCGGAAAACTTGGGGCGGACGTGTCCCCAAACTTCCAGGCTTTGATGGCACCCATGCTGATGTGACTCCCCAGGTGAAGAATTGCCTCACCCTTGATCTAATCCAAGGTTGCCGCTCACGCAAATGCCAGGGTCGTCTTCGGACGATTTTGACGATAGGTGCATTGTGTCCCGGCTTCCGGGAGCTGTCAGTGTCGGTAGGAAAAAGGGAAACGAGAAAAGGAGCTGAGTGAATGGATGAAAAAACTGATGGGTTCGCTTGATGCGCAATCAATTGGCCAACCAAATAATCCATTAATTGATTGACCAATTGATCAGCTGTCCGGCTCGCTATCGCTTCCAGAGCGGACGAGCGCTAGCACTTGCGCAGCACACCTACCAACACGCCGAGAATGGTGATATCACGGTCGGGCTCAACAATGATTGGAGCCATGGTGCCGTTCGCGGGTTCGAGACGGATATGGTCCTTTTTGCGGATAAACCGCTTCAAGGTAACCTCTTTGTCGATCATGGCGACAACACGCTCGCCATTATCCGCGGTTTCCTGACGTCGGATAATCACAATATCGCCATCATCGATATGGTTTTCGATCATCGACTGCCCCTTGACGCGTAAGGCATAGTGATTCTGGCCGGAGAACAGATCATGCAGATCAATCCGGTCATTTTGGGGAATCGCTTCAATGGTCGGGCCAGCGGCAACGAGGCCCAACATGGGCAGAGAAGCCCCACCAATCCGCACATCATCAATTTGAATCGCCCGGGCCGACTTGTTCTGACGATTAATCAGCCCTTTTTTCTCGAGTGCCTTGAGATGACACATCACCCCGTTGGGTGACTTGATGTGAAAAGCGGTGCCAATTTCGCGAATGGTCGGGCCATAGCCCCGACTCTCAATCTTCTCGCGAATAAACTCATAGATTTCACGTTGCCGTGAGGTCAGATTGGCAGAGGTCTGCGTTTCTTGCTCGAGCATCTCAGACATGGGTCAAATTCCTTGGCTTGGGTGGGTCGAAGGTCAACGGTCGAAGGTCAACGGTCGAAGGTCAACGGTCGAAGGTCAAAGAAGATTAACAAT
>CAYPIE010000050.1:0-18147 GCA_964410665.1 uncultured Alcaligenaceae bacterium | reverse complement strand
AGATTGTTGGTGACAAGATTGTTGGTGACAAGATTGTTGGTGACAATGGAATCACATTCCCGAATCCGTTTGCTAGTGTTGGGTTGGTTATCGCACGTTCAACTGATACCACCGATCAGCGCACACCCTTATAGTCCCTAAATGTAAAGAAGTATATAGGACAGGCGTACACAAGGGAAGAGAAAATTGTCCCCGTTCGCCCATTTTTTCGGTATGCTCAACCAGATTGGGTGATCCCAAGATCGAAGGGGAGGAAGCGAGCGGTGGGCGAAGCCAGTCCTGCATGGTTTACAGCCGTCTTTCCACGTCTAGTCGAGGGTCAGGAACTGCCGACCGAGCTCCTCGCCACCGCCTTGGAGCATCTGATGCGCGGTGACTTTGCCGACTGGCAAGCGGCCAGCTTCCTCACTGCCTTGCGCATGCGAGGAGAGACTGGCCTGGAGCTGGCGACGGCCGCCCGCGTCCTCCGACGGCACATGCAACCTCTGACCGTACGCCACGGGCCGGTACTCGATACGTGCGGCACCGGTGGCGATCGCCAGGGAACCTTTAACATCAGCACCACGGTGGCTCTGTTGGTGGCTGCTTGTGGAGTCCCAGTGGTCAAGCATGGCAATCGCGCGGTATCCAGTCGCTCGGGCAGTGCCGATGTGTTGCATGCCCTCGGGTTACCCATCGATGCGGGCTTGTCGTGGACCGCCCGTTGCCTGGAGGCTTGCCAGTTTGCCTTCTGTTTTGCCCCAAGCTTTCATCCCAGCATGGCTCACGTTGCCCCAGTCCGTCGACAGCTCGGCATTCGCACGCTCTTCAATCTTTTAGGCCCTCTGGCCAATCCCGCCAATGCCGAGTACCAGCTCTTGGGAGTAGGGCGTGCTGAGCTGCTCGAACCGATGGCCGCGGCCGTTGAGCACCTTGGCACGCGACAAACCTTGCTGGTACACGGCCTCGACGGCCTGGATGAGGTCAGCCTCGCCGCGCCAACCCGAGTGATTTGCATCCGCGGTTCGCAGCGGCAGGAGTGGCGCTGGCAAGTCCATGACTTTGGTCTGACCGCTCCGCCCCTGGCGGCGCTTCAGGTCGATGGCCCCGAGGCCAGCGCAGCGGTCATCCGGGCTATTCTCCGAGGCGAAGCCCATCCCGGGCGGGATATCGTCCTGGCCAACACTGCGGCCGCCCTGTTCACCGCCGAACGCGTCCAAGATGTTCAGGCGGGGGTGGCCTTGGCTCAGGAGACGATCGACCGGGGCGTCGCACAAAAACTGCTTGATCGATTGCTTCAGATTCGCCCGGAATAGGATCTCACCCGATGCGCGAAAAAGTTGTCCTCATTGCCGATCCGGGCATCGATACCGCCTTGGCCATGGCCCTTGCCATTCAAGATCCCAGCCTGGATGTGCTGGGCATCGTGGCCACTGCGGGAAATGTCTCGGCGGAACAAGCTACACACAATGTTTATACCTTGATTGGCCATATCGATCCTCCGAAATGGCCGCGTGTTGGCGCTAGCCTACCGATCGTTTATGACCTCGATGGCGAGCAGCTTCATGGTCCCGGTGGACTGGGTGGACTGAGTCTACCCAGTGCCATCCCTGCCCAGCTCACCCCCGGGGATAAGCTGCTCATCGAGCTGGCGCGCGGCTATCCCGACGAACTTACCGTGCTCTGTCTCGGCCCGGCCACCATGTTGGCCCATGCCTACGAACGGGACCCGGACCTGCACAGCTTGATACGCCGTACCATTTTGGTCGGCGGCACCTGGAAGGAAACCGGCAACAGCACGCCGACGGCCGAGTTCCACTTCCACTGCGACCCGGTCGCCAGCCGTACGGTACTGCACGCTTTCGCCCCGGCCACAGTGGTGCCCCTGGACGTGACCCGCAAGTTGATCTTCTCCCCTGCCGACCTGATGGAGTTCACCACCAACCAGTCGCGCACCGGCCGGCTGCTCCGGGGTATGGCACCCTATGCCATCCGCACCAGCTCGCACGTCTACGGCATCGAAGGCTTTCACCTCAAGGACGTCGTCGGCGTCCTGGCCGTCGCCACGCCTCAAGTGCTCACCCGCCAAGAAGTCTACCTAGACATAGAAGTTCGCGGCGAACTGACCCGTGGCATGCTTGTGGTCGATGACCGCCCCACTTTGGCACCGCCTCCGAACGGCTGGCTGGCTACCGACCTCGATGTGAACGCAGCCCGATCCTATCTGGAAAGGCTGTTGAAGGCGGCAGCCTAGGCCCAAGTGTTATCCCCGATAGCCATGCTCCGGACCCGGGAATGTCCCCGCGGTCACTTCATCCCGGTAGGTGGTGATCGCCTGCCGAACCTGCTCGCCGAGTTGAGCGTATTGCTTGACAAACTTCGGCATTACCTTGTCAAATAGTCCGAGCATGTCCTGCAGAACCAGGATTTGCCCATCGCAGTCGCTGCCCGCGCCGATGCCGATGGTCGGGATCCCGACTTCCCGAGTGATCGTTGCGGCCAGGTCGCTGGGAATGCACTCGAGCACCATCGCAAACGCCCCTGCCTTGGCGATGGCCCGGGCGTCGGCCAGAATGCGATCCTGCTCACGCTGTACCCGGAAGCCACCATACTGATGCACTGACTGCGGCGTCATGCCGACATGCCCCATGACCGGGATGCCGGCGGCAACGATCCGCTGGACCGCCGCGGCACTCCGCTCGCCCCCTTCCAGCTTGACCGCCTGCGCGGCCCCCTCCTGGATCAGTCGACCGGCGCTGCGCAAGGCCTGGGCTGGGCCCACTTGGTAAGTCATGAACGGCAGGTCGGCGATCAAAAGCGCCCGCTCGACGCCCCGGGCCACGCACCGAGTATGGTAGATTACCTCATCGAGGGTCACCTCCAGCGAATGCGACTGCCCCTTAATGACCATGCCCAACGAGTCGCCGACCAAGATGCCATCCAGTTCCGCCTGGTCGGCTAGCCGGGCAAAAGTGTAATCGTAGGCAGTCAACAGGGTCAATCTGCGGCCCGCACGCTTCGCCTCAACATAATCCGGCACCGTAATCGGACGTTGGCTGGCCTTGACAGAGGTGGTACTCATGATCGGGAAGTCCTACCTTGGGGTTCGCTTCGATTTATCCTAGTCAGTGGCTCCCACTTGGGAAAAGCACCTATCCGGATAGGGAGGTTGTTGTGCGTAGCCTCGTCTTGCTTGCCTTGCTCTGGTTTCCCGGGTCCTTGACCGCCGACCCCCCGAACATTCTCATGATCATTGCCGATGATCAGGCTTGGACCGACTACGGCTTTATGGGCCATCCGCACATCGAGACGCCCCACTTGGATCAGCTGGCCAAAGAGAGCCTGATTTTTCCGCGCGGCTACGTACCGTCCAGCCTGTGCAGGCCAAGCCTGGCCAGCATCGTTACCGGCCTGTTCCCGCAGCAGCACCGTATCACCAGCAACGACCCGCCAATCCCCGACGGTGTTCCCGCGCGCCGGGCCCGCCAGCACCCAAACTACAAGGCTGACTTGGCCAAGATGATCGCCAACATCGAGCGAGTGCCAACCTTACCTCGACTGCTAGCCACGAAGGGTTACCTCAGCCTACAAACCGGCAAATGGTGGGAGGGCCACCACTGCCGCTGCGGCTTTACCGATGGTATGACCCACGGCGACCCCAAACGGGGTGGTCGCCACGGCGACGAAGGCCTGACCATCGGCCGCCAAGGGCTCAAGGAGATCACCACTTTCATCAACCGCGCGGTTGAAGACAAGAAACCATTCTACGTCTGGTATGCGCCATTCATGCCGCACAGCCCGCACACCCCTCCGGCCCGTTTGCTGGCCAAGTATCGCGACAAGACCCCGTCGATCCACATCGCCCGATACTGGGCCATGTGTGAGTGGTTCGATGAAACCTGCGGCGCCTTGCTCCAACACCTGGACCGCAAAGGCCTGGCCGATAACACGATCGTGGTCTATGTCTGCGACAACGGCTGGATCCAGAACCCCAACTCTGGCCGCTACGCTCCACGCTCCAAGCGTTCCCCGTACGACGGAGGCCTACGCACGCCGATCATGCTCCGCTGGCCCCACAAACTGAAGCCGCGATCGTCCAACGCCGCGGTAAGTAGCGTTGACTTAATGCCAACCCTGTTGCACGCCGTGGGTATTCAACCTACGGAGGCAATGCAGGGGATCAACCTTCTCAACGAACAGGCCATTCAAGACCGGAAAGCCATCTTTGGTGCAGTGTTTAAGCACAACGCAGTCGATGTGAACGAACCCGCCTCAAGCCTGAACTACCGCTGGGTTATCGCAGACGGCTGGAAGCTGATCGTCCCAGCCCGCTGGAACCTGCCCCAGGCTGCGGTCGAGCTATACCATATTCACGCCGACCCGATCGAGCAGCACAACTTGGCCGCGAAGCACCCCCAGCGGGTGCAAACCTTGCAACAACATCTTGATCAATGGTGGTCGCCTACCTGGGGTGATGAATAATGCGATGGTCGACCACCCTGCTCCTCGGACTCCTACCGCTGGCCAGCTTGAGCGCGGCTGAGCCAGCGCGGCAACCAAATATTCTTATCTTGGTCGCCGATGACCTGGGCTATGGCGAACTCGGCTGCCAGGGTAACCCTGAGATCCCGACGCCCCATATTGACTCGCTGGCCAAACGGGGCATCCGCTGCACGCAAGGCTACGTCTCTGCACCGTATTGTTGCCCTTCCCGGGCTGGCCTGCTTACCGGCCGCTACCAAACCCGCTTCGGCCACGAACGCAACGTCGTCGGCAAGGCGAACTTGGACCCGAAGATCGGACTGCCCCTGCCAGAACAAACTATCGCAGATGCTCTGAAACAGGCCGGCTATGCCACTGGCCTGGTCGGCAAGTGGCATCTGGGTGGCACCGCCAAGTACCACCCGCAGCGCCGTGGCTTCGATACCTTCTTTGGCTTCCTTCATGAGGGGCACTTCTACCTGCCAACTCCTTATCGGGGTGCGGTGACCCGGCTGCGTGAGAACGAACCACCGTATGATTCCGCCAACCCTATTCTGCGCGGGAACACTCCGGTCGAAGAGTCGGCTTACCTCACCGATGCGTTTACCCGCGAGGCTGTACAGTTTATTGACCAGCACGCGGAGAAAGCCTTTTTCCTGATGCTGGCCTATTCTGCAGTCCACAGCCCCATGCAGGCGACACTCCGCTACTTGAAGCCACATGCCCACATTACCGACTTGCAACGCCAGGTGTTTGCCGGGATGCTCTCCGCCATGGACGCCAGTGTCGGCGCGATCCTGGACCGCCTGCGGCAACACCAGCTCCAACGCGACACCCTGATCATCTTTCTGAGCGACAACGGTGGCCCGCCCCAAGAACTCACCTCCAGCAATGCTCCCTTGCGCGGTGGCAAAGGCCACCTCTGGGAAGGGGGCATTCGCATCCCCTTTCTGATGACCTGGCCGGGCACGCTGCCAGCCAGCCAAACTTATGACCAACCCGTGATCGCCCTGGATCTATTGCCCACCATCCTGGCCGCGGCCAATCTGAAGCCCACCGGGCAGAAGCCACTCGATGGCATCAACTTATTGCCCTATCTGACCGGAAAAGAATCTGGACCACCGCACCCACTGCTGTGCTGGCGTTACGGCCCAAACCTGGCCATTCGCCAGGGCGACTGGAAGCTGGTCCGACAGGGCCGCAAGTCCAATACCCCATTCGCTCTTTACAACGTCGCCAGCGACCTCGGCGAAACCCACAACCTCGCCGCGTCCCAGCCCGAACGAACGAAAACCTTGCGGCAAGCCCTGGCCCGCTGGGAAGCCGAACAGGCCGAACCTCTGTGGGGCAAGCGCTAACGATTTCTCCCAGGACAGGAACAGCGGCGCAAACTTGGGCATCCACGACTTGCCGCTCAACAACCTGGCCGACCATGCCAAGATGGCGATCCAACGGGCTGCGGAACAACCGGCCAAACGCTCGCAAGGGGTCGCGACCCTCTGCCAACCCCACCACCAAATCGAAGCCGAGGGCCCCACCGCGTGAACGGCAGATCGGGGTCGCTAATCCTCCGTTGGCACCGACGCCTGGCCAGCGGTCACCTGCTCGGCACGCAGGCCAAGCAACTGCTGACGAATCATCTGAGCCAGCTGCTGATTCTGGGCCCATTGGCCAAAACGGAGCACCGCATGCAACACCAGATTACTCAACGGTACCCCCCAATGCGTCGGGCCAAGCACCACCGCACCTGGAATGGTCACACAAAGATGAAACAGACCGTTGACATTCAGGAAACTGCGTCCCGCCCGGCGATAAAAGCGACACAAATCCGGTCCAGCATACTCCTTTGCTGCGTCCAACAACGTGTCCAGGCTGCGGCTCGGGTCCGGACGCCGCGAGGAGTCTTCGAGTTCGCTGCGGACGCGCAGGTGCTGCTCGACCAGCTCGCTGACCCGATGCGTCGGCTGGCCAACCCGAACATAATCCAGCGATTCCAGCGACAGCTGCTCACTGTCGGCATGACGGACATTGGTGGTGCACAGCAAACCACCGTTATTCCAGCAGGTCGCAATCGTTACGATCAACCAAAAATCGAACGGGGAATCACCGGTCTGGACAAAGGCAAAAAAGCGATCCTGGGACGAATAAAACACGCGCACCCGCGACCGCGACACCCAACGATCCCCCGCATAAACAATCCGAAACCAGCCGTGCCCCACGGGGCGGTACCCGAGCTCTTGGAACTGCTCTAACCAGTAGGCATAATCCGGTTCGGCTTCACTCACCTCTAGCCCGGTGGTCTCTTCACTCCCGCCATTGTGATAACTCGTCTTACCCAAGGCAGCCAACAAGGCCGGTAACCAGTTCCAGCCCATCAACACCAGCGTGATCGCCCACAAGCCGCCGATCATCCAATCCGTTTCCATAATGCACTCCGCGGGGTGTCCTGGCATTGGGATGCGCATCTTTTTGCCAATGGCTTACCATCGTGCCAACACGAGCAACCACCCCTTGTCGTACGCGGGCCGTAATTCTTACAATACCTGACGTTATGCCGGCCCCTTGGCGAAGTCGAGTACGCACAATGAAAAAAGAGATCCACCCCACCTATCAAGACGCCATGATCATCTGCGGTTGCGGTCATCGTGTAAAGACTCGCAGCACCCGCGAGGTAATCAACGTCGAAATCTGCTCGGCCTGTCACCCATTCTTTACTGGGAAGATGAAGTTTGTGGATACCACCGGTCGCGTGGAAAAATTCCAAAACAAGTACAAAAACGCCTCCTACACCCGTCGCAAAAAAAACCAAGGCTCTTAGCCTCTTGCCTCGGCCCATGGTAGGGCGGCAGCTCCGGGACCGGGATCGCTGTGCCAGTGATCCCGGTCCAAACGTATTCTAAAGGCGTTTTCCCATACGAATGGCTTTTCTCTGCCTGATGAGGGTTGTCACCGACAACACCAGTCATGTGGCCCGTGTTACGTAAAAGGGTCGAGCGGTTCCAGGAACTCGAAGAACTGCTCGCCGATCCTGATGTCATCGCCGACAGCAACCGCTATGGCCAGCTCGCCCGAGAGCATGGCACCTTGCTCAAAGTCGTGCGGCCCTATCTGGAATATGAAGAACTCACCGCCAGTATCGCCCAGGCCGAGGCAGTCCTCTCCGATGCCGATCCAGAAATGCGCGCTCTGGCCGCGGAAGAATTAGAGCAATTGCAGACCCAGCTACAAGTCATCCAGGATCAACTGGAAGACCTGATTTTGGTCGATCCAGAGGATGATTTTTCCAGCCTGATTGTCGAAATCCGTGCTGGCACGGGAGGCGATGAGGCTGCACTCTTTGCGGGCGATTTGTATAGCATGTACACCCGCTATGCCCGTGATCAAGGCTGGGTGGTCGAGGAGATCTCTGCCCAAGAAGGTGAGGCCGGCGGCGTTAAGGAAATCGTCTTCAGCATCACCGGTGACGGCGTGTTTCGCACCCTTCGCTATGAGTCGGGAGGCCATCGCGTGCAGCGCGTCCCCAAAACCGAGGCCAAGGGACGCATTCACACCTCGGCCGCCACCGTGGCCATTCTGCCGGAGCCCGATGAGGTCGCCGTCAATATCCGACCCCAAGATCTCGAGTGGGAAACCATGCGCGCCGGCGGTGCCGGCGGCCAGCACGTGAACAAGACGGAAAGCGCGGTGCGTGTCCGGCATATCCCGACCGGTATTGAGGTCAAATGCCAGGACGAACGTAGCCAACATAAAAACCGGGATCGGGCCATGCGCATCTTGCGAAGCCGCGTTTTCGAACTCGAACAAGAACGCAAGCACAAGGAGCGTTCTGCCGCCCGAAAAACCCTGATCGGCTCCGGTGACCGCAGCGAACGCATCCGGACCTATAATTTCCCGGAAAACCGCGTCTCGGACCACCGAATCAACCTGAGCTTGTACAAACTCGACGCCATCCTCATGGGCAATATGGAAGAGTTGATCGCGGCCTTGAAAGACTACGACAAGCAGCAGCGACTCGCCGCCCAGACTTGACCCCAGCCACGCGCCGCAGGAGGCTCGGAGCCGCCATGGCCACTGACAACCCGAACCCGACCGAGGAGTGGACCCTCCATGCCCTGCGTGACTGGACCCGACAATACCTCAAGGACAAGGGAATGGCCTCCGCCGAGCGGGACGCCGAGGTCCTCCTCGCCCATGTCCTCGGCTGCTCGCGCATCCAGCTCTATGTCCGCTTTGAGGAGGTCGCAACGCCCGAAGTCCGCACCACATTCAAAGCACTACTAAAAAAACGCGTCGAGGGCTGCCCCGTCGATTATTTAGTCGGCACCCGCGAGTTTTACCAACTCCGCTTTGAAGTCAACTCCAGCGTACTCATTCCGCGTGAGGACACTACGGTCCTGGTCATGGAAGCCTTGACTTTTATCAAGCAAATAAACAATCCTATTATTCTTGATGTTGGCACCGGCTCCGGCTGTATCGCCATCACCATTGCCAAACAGCATCCTCACGCTGAACTCACGGCCATTGACCTGAGCCCAAAAGCCCTGGAGGTTGCCCAACGGAATGCCGCCACGCATCAGGTCGGCGCGCGAATCCGCTTTCTTCAAGGCGATCTCCTTGCTCCACTCGCAGCGGACCAACAATTTGACTTGATTGTCAGCAACCCACCCTACATTGCTCCGGATGAGATGCCAAGCCTGCCCACCGAGGTCCGGGATTTTGAGCCCCGGCTCGCCCTCGAAGGTGGCGGACTCGATGGCCTCGATGTGTATCGGCGCCTTATCCCCGACGCCTTGCGGCATCTTAAACCCGGCGGCAGCTTAATGGTCGAGATCGGCTACCGCCAGGAACAAGGCGTGCGTGACTTGTTCGCGATGCATCCAGGCCTGGAGCTAGCCCGTACCGTCCATGACCTGGCCATGCATCCTCGAGTTATCAAAGCTCGCTGGAACCCGGTCGACGCGAGCCAACCTCCTGCCTGACGACTTACCGCTTGCCGTTCTGCAGCATCGCCTCATAGGGAACCTTGGGCAGCTCCACCCCGGCATGCGGCAGCGTCTCCGGTGTCACCCGTACGCCGGTGGTCACCTTAAGTGGCAAGCCAAGCGGCGTCGCATATTCTAGCTCGATAAAGCAGGCAGTCCAACCTTCTTGCGGAGGTGCAACCTTGGCCGCAAAGGTGTTCTCGCCTTGAGCCTCCAGCTCCGTGGCCCTGTACGCCTTGCCAATCGTTTCCACACGGAAGTCTCGGCTCTCGGGATTGCTGGCCTGCCAAAGCCGCGCGGCCTTCACCGGCGTCTTGGAAGTCACACGAATCGTGCCGTCTTTGGCCATGATCCAATCATAAGTAGGTCGGGGCTGGTCATGCGCGATCAGCGAGTGATAGGCGATGACACTCAACAAGGCGTCACTGCCCTTGAGAGAGTGATCGGCATTGGGGACATAGCGAAGGAGTTTTTCTCCCTTCAGCTCATCCCAGTAAAACTGCGAAGAATCCGGCAAGAAGAACTGATCCCCACTCGCATTGAGCACAAACTTGGGCAAAGTCAGTTGGTCACGGTAGTAGTAGGGATCGACCAAGCGATAAAGCTTGTCGAGCTGCGGATCGCCATTCCGTTGCATCAGGCCATGCTCATAGTAATTGCCCACGGCCGTGGCCCAAAAACCATAGGCCTCGGCGTGATGACGCATCGAAGGATACACATTTAATACATCGATTACCATGGGAATGATGGCCGCGACGCGTGGATCGATGGCCCCGGTCAGCCAAGTCGTCCAGCCTCGCTTGGACCCCCCAGCCACAACAAACTTGTCTAACTCCCGCGGGCGATCGGCCTGGGCATAGAACGCCTGCAGACAGTCCATCGCCCGCACGGCCGATTTCACCATGGGAAATCGGGGGAGCCAGGTCGGATCTTGGGTTTCCAGATACTGCACCCAAGCATAGGCAATCAGGTCATCCTCGAAACGTGGTTTGCCATCGCCGTGAAATATCAGTGGCTGATTGGGAATCGTGTGCAGCTCGGCCACCACAGACTTGGTCGTCAACGCCACCTGGGTGACCAGCTCGTTGGCCGAATCCGGCCGTTTGCGACCATTCCGCCCGCCCGAGATGAACAGAAACCCAGTCGACGACGCCACCTCTTCCGGCTCGACCACCACTAACCAGTGCTGCCAAAGCGACCGATCGACCTCTTTCCTAGTCCGCCAGGTTTGCGAAGTCAGATGTAAAAAGTGGGTCGTTGCACGACGCCCTGGCTCCGAGTGAACCAAACGCCAAGCATAGCTTGGGTCCTCCCGAGCAATGTATGCCTCCAGGGCCGACTCCTCCGCCCCAACGGTCCCTGTTACCAAAAGCCAGCAGCTAGTTATCAGCAAACGCATGATGCCGCGTACCATGGGTGATCATCCTCGAAGCTAAGAAGACGCTCGCTACCCGGGTCAGGCTAGGAACTGGCCGGTCTGCTGACAACCAACAGCCCTTCTCAAGTTGGTGGGTGGAAAACGACGAAAATAGCGATCGTATTGACACCAGGACTGGGCTAGCACGATGCGACGACTTGGGCTATAGCCTCTCTATCTGGACATCCTCTGGGAAGACACTATGCCGTTGCTGAACCTGCCCGTTCTGTCGCGTCCGTCCGTCTTCCCCGGTGGAAGGGTGCTGCTGGCTGGAGGGCTCATCTTGCTGGCTGGCTGCAACCTGCAGCACCTCCATCAGAGCCGCTTGCCCCCCGCCGAAGTCTCTGCCTCTGAAGCCGTCAACGACGGGCCGCCGACGACTCCCGGCAAGCACTACTTTCGCAGCTCCCAATACGTCTTCTATTCCGACTTTGACCTGGATCGCGATCTGAAGCTCTTCGAAGAGCTCAGCGAACTCCGAGACCAAGTCTATCGGGAGCTGCAACTTCCCCCAGCCACCACGGTGATTCAGGTCTTCTTGTTTGAAAATCAGGATCGCTATCAGCAATATATGAGCTATCGCTACCCGGAACTTCCAGCCCGACGTGCCTTTTTTATCGCTCAGCCACGCAGCGCCGGGGGAGTCGATGAATTGATGGTCTACACCTTCTGGGGAGACCATATCCTCCAGGATTTACGCCACGAACTAACCCACGCTCTATTGCATAGCGTATTGAAAAACGTTCCTCTGTGGTTAGATGAGGGGCTTGCCGAGTTCTTTGAGACTCCCCCAGCCCATAATGGCATTAATCGACTTCATTTACGTGAACTGCGGCGTGCCCCCTTCCGACCCGATCTAACCCGTCTTGAAATTATCGAAGATGTGAAATATATGCGACAACCCGAGTATCGTGAGGCCTGGGCTTGGGTGCACTTCATGTTGCGTTCTCAGCCCGCTACGCGGCAGGTACTACTGAACTACCTTCGCGATCTTCGCCGCAGCCCTCGTGTCGAGCCGCTACTGCCTCGGCTTGAACTGCTCCATCCGGAACTAAATGCCACTTTGATCACGCACATTCGCCATCTGAACCTTCCGGATGAGGTGCTCCGGTTTCACTGGTAAGCCACCGGTTGGACCGCTTCCAACCAAGCCACAAGATCGCGTCGATAGATCATTGAGTCCGGCTCAAATTCCAGGGTGTGATGCGCATCCGGGTACTCTAAGATGTGTTTCTGCAACGCCGGAAAACCCTCGACATAGTCACGGGTGCGTTGATTATCAATGATCCGGTCCCGCCCCGCCAACAACAATAAGGTGGGTATCTGAATTGACCGACCCGCCCGAGGTATCCGCAAATCGAGACCCAGACTCACCAACAGCAACCGCGCGGTTGCCTGGCGTAGCGCAAGAGGATCCTGGGCAATGAATTCTTGCCAGGTTCGCGAATCGGTAAACAATTCAGGGTCATTCAATGGGATTGGATATCGACGATGCGGACGTATCAGGGCATCGATGGCAATTCCCAAGCGATCGCGTCGTGGCAACTTCACACGCGGAAAGAAGCCTGGACAGAATAAGCCCATACCAGCAAGCAGACCAGGATGACGGTGTTGAAACACCACCGCCAGTTTGCCTGCCCAGGAAATACCCAACAAGTACGTCGGTAACGCCTCTCCCTTGGCGGCCTCCCGCAACCCCTGCAGCACTTCGAGAAGATCACGAATCAGACGATGACTACTCGCCGCATGGCCCCGCTCATCTTGGTTGAGGCCCGCTCCGCGGCGATCCAAAAAGATAACCTCATAGCCCTGTTCGGCAAGGTACGCCGACGTTCCTCCATACCAGCCACCGTGACTCTGGATCCCGTGCAAAAACACTAACCGTGCACGGGCTGGCTGTTCCGCACTGCGATAATATCGATAACGTAACGGGTAGCCGTCGCTGGCGGTCCACGTCTCCACTTTCGGTTGGCCAACTTCCACCGGAAGCGTCTCAACCATCGAGGACCTCCTTCCGCAAGCTCAAGCCCTCCAATGCCAGCGGGTCGATGTTGATCCCCAGTCCTGGACCGGTCAACGCCGGTGCTTTCCCTCCCCAGGTAAACGTAATATCCTCCTTCGCCAGATTGGCCCTTAGGAGGTGGCGATCATACGACCCTTCTAGTGCCAACCAGCCACGTACCTGGCTGGCAAGCTGCCGACCGGCCGCCGATAAAATCGCCGACTCGCCTACCATGCAGCCCAGCTGATAGCCGATCCCCTGTCGCGACGCAAACTGCGCGAGCCGGAGCGTCCGTACCAGTCCACCACACTTCGATAGCCGCAAATTAAAGTGATCACACCAACCCTGCGACACCGCTTGCTCGGCATCGACCATCGAGCACAGCGACTCATCCAACAGGATCGGAGTCCTTACCGCCTGACGAAGCCCAACCAGGCCGGGGTTTGCTTCCTGAGCAAGGGGTTGTTCCACACTGGTGATGCCATAGGGCTCCAGAGCCCGGATCTGATCGGCCGCCTGTTCCGGTGACCAAGCTTCGTTGGCATCCACACGCAACTCGACCGAAGAGCCCAGAATCCGACGCAAATGCCGCAGACGTTGCGCATCGTCGTAACCGGGAATGCCGACCTTGAGTTTGACTTGACGAAAGCGATAGACGCGCAATTTCCAGGCAGCCAGACGTAGCTTGAAACCGTTCGCCGAGGTTATCGCGCCACTGTAGCGGACTCCTTGTCGCGGGGCGTACAACTCCGGAGCCACCAGCGGGATCACCGCCGCCAGCGACTGGCCATAGGACCGACAATACGCATCCAAAACCGCCATCTCCAAAGCACACCGAGCAGGGTTCTCCTGACGTTGCCGGTCATCTTCGGTTATCGGCGGCAAGGCCAATCGCTCGACTTGCTCGACCACCTGTTCTAGCGATGCACACGCTTGCCAATGGTGCAGTACATGAGCCCGACGCAGAAGTGACAAGGCCAAATCAATAGTATCCCCGTTGACATATTCTCGAGGTACTCCTTCCCCATAGCCAGTCGTTCCATCGGTAAGCACACAACGGACGACAATATTGTCGGAATACTCCCGCATGTGAGAGGCATGCCGGATGGGCTTGCGTAGCGGGATACGGATGTGAAACGCCGTCAACTCGGCAATCTGCATACCTAGAACCCAGCAACGCGGACGGGACTCGTGGAACCATATCAACGACCCATGCAGTTTAACACTTCCCGCACCGCCAACTGGGTGAAGCAAGCGCCTGCCCCACGATGTTTCCTAGGCCATGTGTCGCATTCCACCGGTTGTTCCAGTTCCTCAGTATCCCCAGCCTCACAACCCAATCAACCCTCGACGAAGTGTTTAACTGCTTTTCATCGCGACCACCCCACTTCGCGGCTTCGCCGCGGCATCCGCTTCAGTTACATTTCGATCGATTAAACTATCTTTACATAACCACAACCCTATTCCAATCAACAGCAGAGCGCTTACGATCGGCAATAGACGAAACCAGCGTTTCTCACCAAACTGCCGGCCGCCCACCCGTTTGGCATAGACCACCGCGAGACCGATCGCCACTAATACCAACGCTAACCCGGCACTAAAGGCCAACAACAAAGGAACTCCGAGCCAGAGCCGATTGGCCGTAATGGCGATGCCCAGCAGGGCCACCGCATCCCAGCAAGGGATGATCCCGCCACTTATCCCCAACAAGACTAACCGCGTCCAGCCAAATCGATCCCCGGGTTTGCCAGCTGGAATGGGAGGATGCTCATGATGATGGTGATGGTGATGGCCAGGACCGTGATGATGGTGGCCATCGTCAAACAGATGGACATGGTCGGCTTGACCAGCAATACGCCGCAACAACAGCCAAACCCCGAGCCCGGCGATCAACAGCCCACCCACAAAGCCTAGGATCGTTTGCACATCCCGGGGCACGGTGTCGGGATAGAGTACCCACAAGATCAAAGCGATGAGGATCACCGAACCGGTGTGCGTCATGGTGGTGATGACCCCCAACACCACCGCATGCCAGGGAGTACCTCGTTCTCCCACAAGATACGCCGCCACCATCGTCTTGCCGTGCCCCGGAGTGAGTGCATGCGCAGCGCCAAAGATCCCGGCGATCATCAGTAACACCCCCAACCCGTAGCCGCTGTCAAACAGCGCACCGAGTCCTTCCGACTGGAGCCGATCCCATAAACTGGTTGATGTCAAAGACGTCGGAGCGGGTGCAGTGACCTTCGGGGCTACCGCCTCAGGATTAACCACTTGAAAGGTCGCGGATAACTGCCGAAGGCGGGCATCCTCCTCGGGAGTCCTTTCCAGCCTTGGCTTCGGCGTTCCAGGTACCTCACGTTTAAGGATGGTGATGCCAATCGGCTCAACAAACCGAAGTTGGACCTCACCCGGACGCAGACCCGGTTTCACGGTCTCAAACTGCGTGATCTCCTCAAAGTTAAAGGTATGCGTCTCCCCGAGTGCAGGTGCCCAAGCCGCTTCGAATCGATAAACGCAGGCCGTGTGTTCATCGGGCCGGGATTCGAACCGTTCCTGCTTCAGGGTGAAACTGAGTCTTTTTTGATCAAGGCTGGCAAAAAGTTGCTCAGCGACAATGGGACCAACCCGGGCGACGAACACCTTACGCATCGCATCGAGGGTCAAGATCGAGGCCGGGTCGACATCGTCGAACTGGTTTAAGGTCCAGTTCAAGATCGTGGTATCGATCTCCATCGTGTAGTCCACCACGACCGCTTGAGGCGTCAGCTGGACATCGAGGGTGCGATGAATCTGCGTCAAGGGAACCGGGTGGGCGGCTGTCCGAGCAGGCCACCCAGCCAACACGACAAGTAGCAACAGAATTGCGCGCATAACCACCGAGGGGGGTTGGGACAGGCTAGCGGGACCCGCCCCGTCAGCCCGTCGGTTACTTTTTGCAGTAACTTAATGCCATCAAAGCAAACCCGGTGACCAATGAGGGATCGCCCTCCATCCAGCGATCGTTCTCGTTGACCCAGCTACCATCCGGCCGCTGCCGTTTGATCAACGCAGCACTCAGTTCTGCACGCCAATCGTGCTTCACCCCGTCGGCATCCGTCAAGGTGTCGACGCCCATGGTCGCCAGGGTCTTGGCCATGGTGTGATAGTAGTAGTATAGACCTTGCTGGTCCAATTGAGCAGGCATGCCGGGATTTCCGTCTAGAGTGTAATTCGCTCGGATCCACTCCAACGCCTTCTGATAGCGGGGATCGTTCTTGTCCACGCCACAGTAGATCATACTCTTGATCCCAGCATACGTCATACTGCCATACCCCTTGAGCCCTTCCCCCGGCACCTTGGTCGAACCCCCGCCGGCAGCAGAGTAGATAAAGCTGCCATCATTGATCGCTCCGGACCAGGGCTGATCGTTGAACTCACTCTTGAAATTCTGGCAGCGACTGACAAACACCAACGCCTTCTGAAACGCCGGATCCGTCTTCGCCAGCCCTGCATCGTGCAGTGCATCCAAGAAGAACTGGGTGTTCGACAGGTCCGGACGCGACTTGCTATCGTAGCCAGCCCCACCGTAGTAGTCACTCTGCGGCGACTTCCCCTCGCCATCATCCCACTGCAGCTTCTTCAAGAAGCTTACCGCGTCCCCGACCACCGGTGTGTATTTGTCCCGTCGCTTGGCCGCTACCAATGCCATCACATTCACGCTGGTGCAGTAGTTTTGTAAACCCCGAATCGCCTCTTGACCAGCAATATGCCCCTCCTTCGCATTCACCAGCGATTCGATGAACGCCAAGCCTTTGGCCGCTGGGGCGTCTGACGCACCCACCTTGCCTGTGCGCAACAAGCCGGTCACCACCACCCCGCTAATGCCCCGATTCCGTGGCGCAGCACCCCAGCTGCCATCCGGATTCTGTTGCGTCCTTAGAAACTCTACCGCCTTGCCAACCGCTTGATCCCAAGCCGCGTCATCCACCTCGGTCGGCTGAGCCAATGCCCCGTTGGGCTGAGCGAGGCTCCACACCAAGGTCCAACCAACCACCAAACAGACCAGACACCTTCTGCGTTCCATGACTACCCCTCACTTCGATTTGTAGACCGTTTAGACTCGCCAACTGAATTGTACAAAGCAAACCCGATGCCGTGGACACAATGCAAGCCAACTCTTATCAGCCTATCACGGTTCCAAAAAATCCTAATTTTGGCTTTACATCGCCATCTCGGATTTCTACATTATAGGTATCTCACCCCCCTCTCATGATCGCATGGATTCCCGTTCTGCGATTGCTATACTGAATGCAAATTTCATGGATAAGATTTAAAGTTCGTCTCTATCCTTAACGGAAATCGTTCAGATTAGTGGTCTATCTAAAATCGCGGTTTTGTCGACCTGTTGACTTGAAGTGAGTCCATCGGATGTAATTGAATTCAGCTCGTGTTGTTGCTTGATGCCTTGCTTTTTCTCGGATGCCTGTGGTGCTCGCAAGAACAACGTGATCGGCCATGATGCAGTGAACCGAAAGACACTGACAGTAAGCTGACACTTTCATCCCGTCCCTCGACCACTCACAGCAACCATGCTGTCGCAGCACCAACGCTCCTCCTCTGAGCTTTGCGCGCTGCTTTTGCGATTGTTCCCGTCGTTGATCAAAAACGAATCGGTAGACTCGCATTCTTTGAAGGAGCATCGTACCATGATGCATTCATCGTCCTCCGTTCGCGCCAACCGTCAGTCCAATCGTTCAACGGAAACCACCAACCCCAAAGCCAACTTGAAAATCGAAGGACTCGAAAACCGCACGGTACCCAGCGCCAGTCTGGAATTGCAAGCCTTTCATGCCGATGAGGCGATGGTGAGCCCGGCTCAGACCAGCAACACGAATCCTACCCTCGAAACCGAGGGGGGCTTGTTTGCCAATGCCTCCTATTCCGCTCCCACCAGCCTGGCGAGCAGCCAAACGCAAAGTCACTTCACCAACGATGCTGTCGATCTGTTTCAGGCGGAGAAAGCCTCCTCCATCGGCGAACTGATGGCCAATCTTGAGGCCGAAGCCGCCGCGGTGAACGAGCAGGTCGATCCGTTCTACCAGGATCCCACCAGTGTTGCTCCTGCGACCAGCCATGCATTGGCCCCCGCCTTCTCAGTCCCCGGTGAACTTGAGCTCTCGGGAGTCCAGGGAGATTACCTGGAAGTTCCACATACTAACGAAAAGGCACTCGATGAAGGGAACAACTCCCTCAACTTAAATCCTGACGATGTGACCGGACGCACGACCAAGATTAACAAGTATGCC
>CAYPIE010000049.1:0-44800 GCA_964410665.1 uncultured Alcaligenaceae bacterium | reverse complement strand
GTCGCAACCGCCTCCGAAAGGCGAGCCCCGGACGTCAGTCCGGGGGTTCCCCGCAACGCAAGCGCCTCTGCCTCTTCGCAGCGCAAGCGCCTCTGCCGCTTTCCCGCACCGCAAGTGCCTCTTCTTCGCAACGCAACCGCCTCTACCTCTTCGTTTGTTTCTCTACCTCCGAACTCACACCCGGGGTACACCATTACGCAAACGCTTGGTATTTCCCCAATCGCATTGTTTCTTTCTTCTGGGCAGGTGCTCGTCGCACCGTTAGGCCCCCGCCTCGGCCAGCTCCTGCGCCGGCTGCTTCGTTTCCGGCCGGGGCCGCGCGGGAGGGCGGGTCGACAACAACGCACCCGCGGCAAACAACAGCAGCGAGGTGCCCAGTAGGATCCAGTAGGTCAGGTCAAACTGGCGCACCACCATCACACATACAATGTTGAGCAGCGACAGCGGGATCATTACCTGCCAGGCCAGGCTCATCAGCTGATCGAAGCGGAACCGAGGAATGGTCCAGCGCACCATCAAAAACAACATCAAGAAAAAGGCCACCTTGGTCGCCAGGATGGCGAACTTGAGCACAATGCCCAAGATGCCACCAACATCACTGAGCCAAGGGAAGTGCCAGCCGCCAAAGAAGAATACTGCCAGCAAGAAGCTGGTGGTCACCATGTGCGCGTATTCACCCAAGAAGAACAGGCCAAACTTCATGCTGCTGTATTCGGTGTGGAAGCCACCGACCAGCTCCTGTTCGGCCTCGGGCAGGTCAAACGGCAGGCGGTTGGTCTCGGCGAACACGGCGGTCAAAAACAACAGGAAGGCAAGCGGCTGAAACAGCACATTCCAGCCGTTGGTCACCTGCCAAGCAATGATGCGCTCCAGGTTCAACGAACCAGCCATGAGCACCACGCCCAGGATCGACAGCCCCAGCGGAATCTCATAACTGATGATTTGGGCCGAGGAGCGTAGCGATCCCAATAGGGTATACTTGTTGTTCGATGACCAGCCGCCGAGGATAATGCCATAGACCGCCAGGCTGCCAATGGCGAAGACCAGCAGAAAGCCAATATCGATCCCCGGAGCGACCACAAACGAAAGCTCCGACTCGTAGGCAGCTTGCTGCTTATCGAAGGTAGCTACGGCTGCTTCCAACGGCTGCTCGGCGGTGACCGGTACCGGGCCCGGTGGTGGCTCGGTAGGCCCGAACGGCACCACGGTGAACGCCAACAAAGCAGTGCCCGCGGCGACCATCGGGGCGATAATGTAGAAGATCCGATCGACGTGAGTGGGGATGATGTCCTCTTTCAAGAGCATTTTCAGCCCATCCGCCATCGGTTGCAGCAAGCCCCAGGGGCCGACCCGGTTGGGTCCCAACCGGTCCTGCATCCACGCGGCGACTTTACGCTCAGCGAGCACCAGATAGGCGACAATGCCCAAGAGCACGGCCATCACGGCCACTACGGTGATCAGCGAAATCAGCAGATTGAATTGCGGCATCAGGTTATCCGTCTCAGACCAGGTTCAGGCGGGTGCCGTTCTTGGGATACGGTTCATTGCCGACATTCTGCAAAGCGGGGATGGTCTTGGCCATCTCCTGACGGATCTTGGGAATGCTGATCAAGCCCGGCCGCTGCAGCAAATCCAGAAACACCTGCCCCTCGACCCGAGTCTCACCTGGGGAGCGGGTCGCACGCTTGATCGCCTGAGCCAGCCCGGCATGGTTGATGAAGATGCCATCCTTCTCGGCAAACGAGGTGGCTGGCAACAAATACTGGGCTTTCTCGGCCAGAGGCGTCAGGAAGAAGTCCTGCACGATCAGGAGGTCCACAGCCCCCAGGGTGGTTGCTTCCGCCTCGCTAAGCCAGTTTCGGTCGGGGTAGCCGGCGGTGAGATAGAGTCCCTTCACCTCGCCACGCTGCACCTTGCCCACGACCTCGGCGAAGGGGATCACGGAGCCCTGGAAATGCTTGAGCACGGTCTCGACGCCCAGCCGGTTGGGGGCCTTCTCGGCGCGGATGACAAATTTTACTGGCTCGACGGCTTCTCCCTTCCAGTTCTTGGGATACTTGTCATCCTCACCGATGACGGGCACCTTACCTAGGGCCAGCACCACGTTGGGGGAGACACTCTTGAGATAGCTGGCGAACAGGTAAGCCTCCTCGCAGGTCAGCATGGGCGAGAGGACGCCGATGAACGACTTGGCAGCGTGGGCTGCCACGTTGTTGGCAATATCTTGGCGTAGCGAGGCAAACAGGTTCTTCCAAGTGGTGCGGCGCAGCGAGCCTTCAGCTTCGCGAGCATGCGGACGCGAAATCCGCTCGCTGTCGTTGATGTAGTGGTAACCGTAGCGGCCCTCATCGCACATGAAGTGGCCTTGGGCTTCCGGGTTCTCGCGGGGTCGCAAGCGGAAGACGATATCCTTGTTCGTATCGACCTCGATGCTGCAGCCGGTGCTACAGCCTGGGCAGACGCTTTGATGCTGGGTCTTGAGATACCAGACGCGTTGCTTGTACAGGAAGTCTTTGCTACCCAGCGCCCCCACCGGGCACAGATCGACCACATTGCCCGACAGCTTGTTGTTGAGTGGTTGCCCGGGAAAGATGTCGATTTCGGCATGTTCGCCGCGATTAATCACTTGCAGTTCGGAGGTACCGGAGATTTCGCGGGTAAACCGGACGCAGCGCGAGCACATGATGCAACGGTCGGTGAACAGCGTGATCTTGTCGCTGATATGCGGCTTATTCGGTGGCGTCCGCTTGTCATCGATCATCCGCGATTCGGCGTGGCCATACTTAAAGCTGAAATCCTGCAGCTTACACTCCCCCGCCTTGTCGCAGACCGGGCAGTCCAGCGGGTGATTGATCAACAGCCCTTCCAGGGTGCTTGCCTGGGCATCCTTGGCCTTGCCACTGTTGGTCACGATGACCGTCCCGTCTTTGGCCAGGGTCTGGCAACCGGGAACCACCTTGGGCATCATTTGTACCGAGCCATCGGGCTGTTTGCTGCCCATCTCGACCAGGCACATGCGGCAACTGGCGACCACGGTCAGGGCAGGGTGCCAGCAGTAATGCGGAATAAACACACCGGCGCGCTCGGCGGCCTGAATCAGGTTGAGCCGAGCGTCGCCGATGTCCACCGGTGTGTCATTGACGTATACAGTGGCCATAGTGGGTCTTCGGTTGCTGAGGTAAGCCCCCGCCCATCCGGGCGGATCGGCAGGAGACAAGAAGTCTTACGGTCTACGACCAGGCACCTGATACCCAGGTGCCGAACGGCCAGGTGCCCGACGCTCAGGCATTTGCCCGGCCAGTTTCAATTGTTCAAGCAGCTGTTGTGGGGTCAGGCGTTGAATCCCTGAGCTGGTCAGCACCTGACCGCCCTGGGTCATCGCGGCCTTCTCGTAGGCCCACACCCCCTCGCGGCCACGACGTACCGGCGGCAGCACGAGAGTCCCATCACGAATCGCCGCGGCGACCTTGGGCAGGTCGCGTTGGATCGCCTGCAGGATTTCCTGGGGCGCAGGCATACGCCCATTGGCGAGGGAGGCCTGGTTCATAAACAGCTGTAGATCTTTAAGCGATTTCTGATCGACCGACCGTCCGACCGCTTTGCGGACTGCCTGAACCGCACCTCCGCTCCCTCCGCCGCCAAGGCCCGGATTGATCACGACTCCCGTGGGAGCATGGACCTGGGGCTGTTGGGTGCCACTATTCTTGAATGAGGGCTTGTCGGGCATGATCTCGGGCTTCTCACCGGGTTGCAGGCTGGTATCGGTGAACTTGCCACAGCCGATGAGCATGACCAACAGCAGGGCGAGTGACAGGAGTTTCCGCATGATGACAAACCTCACGTGAGAATGACTCGATGCACTCCTTGCCATGGTACACAAATGCCCGGTCGATGGCAGCCATTAGGACGCTGGTTTGAGCTCACCCCGCCTGTTCGTTGCCACCGGTCAATGGGCAGCAACCATGGGCAGCGTGCGATAGCCTGGAGTTGGCTCACCCTGTTTGATCATTGCCTCAAAATCTGCGCGGAATTTCTTGATGGCCGTCTTCACGGGCCAGCCAGCGCCATCGGCGAGGCCGCAGATGGTAGTCCCGGGCATGATGCCGATGTTGTTGGCCACTTCTATCAGGATGTCGAGATCTTCCCGTCGGCCTTGGCCGCGGCGAATGCGGTCGACCATCTTGAGCATCCAGCCGGTACCTTCGCGGCAAGGGGTACACTGGCCGCAGGACTCGTGCTCAAAGAAGCGGCAGGTGTTGTAGAGCACATCGACCATGTTGGTCGTCTCATCAAAGACGATCACCGCTGCAGTGCCGAGACCCAGACAGCCGACCTTGCCAGGCCCGGCGAAGTCGAGAGGCGTGTCAAACTCTTCCTCGGTCATGAAGCCCATGCTTAGCCCGCCGGGGATACAGCCTTTGGCCTTGCGACCGTCCTTCATGCCACCGGCATACTTGTCGATGAGCTCGCGGACCGTCACGCCCAGAGGCAGTTCGACACAGGTCTGTTGGTTGACATGGCCGCTGATGCAGTAGAGCTTGGGCCCGTAGCTACCGGCGTCACGCGGGTTGTTGGGGTCACCGGGAACGCCCATCGACTTAAACCAGTCGGCACCGCGGTCGATGATGTGGGTGACACAGGCCAGGGTTTCGACATTGTTGACGATGGTCGGTTTGCGAAAGGCTCCTTCGACGGCGGGGAAGGGTGGTTTGATCCGCGGCCAGGCCCGCTTGCCTTCGAGCGATTCGATCAATCCCGTTTCTTCGCCGCAGATGTAGGCCCCAGCACCACGGTGCAAGTAGATGTCCAGGCTGAAGTCGGTGCCCAGGATGTTTTTGCCGAGCAGCTTGGCATCGTACAACTCATGGATGGCCTGCTCGAGAACGCGATAGGATTCGCCGTACTCAAATCGCACGTAGAAATAGGCAATGTGTGATTTGATCGCGTAGCAGGCGAGCATGACCCCTTCGAGCACCTGATGCGGGTCTTTCTCCATCAGGATGCGGTTGTTAAACGTACCCGGTTCACTCTCATCTGCATTGATGCATAGGTAGATCGGTCCCGGGTGATCCTTGGGGAGAAATCCCCACTTTACTCCGGTGGGGAATCCAGCCCCGCCGCGGCCCCGCAGGTTGGACGCCTTGACCGAGTCGACCACATCTTGCGGGCTCATTTGCCGCAGGGCTTTTTCCAACGCCTGGTAGCCGCCGTCGCGGCGGTAGGTGTCGAGCCTATGACTGTCCGGCGTGCTGATGCGGCGGAGCAGGACAGGTTCAAAGTCGGCCATAAACAATATTCCTTGAACTGGCGAACCAGATTTACGACTTTAGGCGTTCAATTAACCGGTCCGCGTCGGCGTGGGTCACATTGAGTTGGTGGACATCATCGATGAGGACACAAGGTGCCCCATCACACGCGCCGATGCACTCCGCCGATTCGAGGGTGATCGTTTGATCGGGCGTCGTTCCGCCCGGTTCGATTTCCAGTTTTTCGCGGAAGTGGTTGAGTAACTCATCCGCTCCGCGAAGCATACAAGGTAGACTCCGGCAAACCCACAATCGGGTGCGGCCAAGCTTGTGATCGTCATCCTTAAAGAAACCGTAAAAGGACATCGTGTCGTAAACTTCTGCCGGGTTCAGTTCAAGGATCTCGGCGATCTCACGCATCGCCTCGATGGGCACGCAGCGGTGCTCTTCCTGGACCAGATGCAGGGCCGGTAGGGTGACTGCCTGCTTGCTGGGGTAGCGAGGGATGTAGGCACGAATCTTGTCCTTGACGGCTTCACTCAGAACGCTCATCGGTCCAACTCCGCCGCGATAATATTGATACTCCCAAGGATCGCCGGTACATCGCTGATCTGGTGCCCCTCGATCAGGTGAGGGAACAGGCTAAAGTGGAGAAACGACGGGGGCCGGGTGCGGGCGCGATAGGCCTGCCCGGAGCCATCCGCGACCACATAAAACCCCAGTTCTCCATTGGGCGATTCGGTGGCAGCGTAGACCTCATCGACAGGGGTTTCCCAAAGACGATTGGTCATGAACAGTTCGAAGTGCTGGATCAGTCCCTCGATGCTGCGGTAAGTGGCCGTCTTGTCGGGGATGCTCATCTTATCCTCGACATCGATGTTGACCGGCCCGGTGGGCAAGTTCTCGATCGCCTGCTGAATGATCTTGTAGCTTTCCATCATCTCGCCCATACGGACAAGGTAGCGGCTGTAGCAGTCGCCTGTTTTGGCACAGACTACCTGGAAATCCAGGTCGGCATAGGCTAGATAGGGATCATCCTTGCGGACATCGCGGACCACGCCTGCGGCGCGAGCGATCGGCCCGGTGGCGCTCATATTGATCGCATCTTCCTTGGACAAGACGCCGACGTCACGGGTGCGGTCGACAAAGATGCGGTTACGGTTCAGCAGCCGGCTAATGTCCGCATGAGTCTCGGGGAAGGACTTCACGAAGGTTTGGATCAGCTCGATCCACTCATCGGAGACATCGTAGAGTAACCCGCCGACCCGGGAATAACTCGGGTGGAAGCGCTGGCCGGCCATATTCTCAAAGATGTTGTAGATCTGCTCACGCTGGTTGAAGGCGTACAGGAAGGCTGTGTAGCCCCCTAAGTCGAGGGCAGCGGCACCCACGCAAAGGAGGTGATCACTGATGCGGGCGAACTCCGCGATGATGGTCCGTAGATACTTACAGCGGGGCGTCAGCTCGATGTCGAGCAGCTTCTCGACCGTGTTGTGCCAGGCAATTTCATTGGCGATCGGCGAGATATAATTCATCCGGTCGACAATGGTGACATATTGATTGAAGTCCAGATCCTCACCGAGTTTCTCGAAACCCGAATGCAGGTAGCCGATGTGCGGCACTGCCTTGACCACGGTCTCTCCATCCAGGGTGAGTACCAGGCGCAGGGTGGTGTGCGTCGCCGGGTGCTGTGGGCCGAAGTTGAGGGTATAAAGATACTCCTTCTCCGGCGTGGTAGCTTCCTCGGTGAGATTGTCCAGCAATTCCAGCGGCATCGTCGGTTCCTTGTGCGAGATCAGCCCTTGGCCCGGGGAATGTACTCAAAGTTGTGCCGTTCGCCGCGACCGCGGAGGGGATAGTCCTTCCGCATCGGATGGCTAGTAAACTCTTCGGGCAGCAAGATGCGGCGAAGATCCGGATGCCCTGGGAAGCGGATGCCGTAGAGATCGTAGACTTCGCGCTCCATCCAGTCCGCTCCCTTCCATAGGTGGACCACCGAGGGGACCTCCGGGTCGGGGTCGTTGACATAGGTCTTGACGAACAGACGCTCGCCTGATTGCGTGTTGGTCAAAGCGTAGATCACCCCGTATCGGTCCTCGGCGTCGGGATAATACAGGTAATCGACCGCCGTCAGGTCGGCCAGCATGTCGAAGCCACACTGTTCCTTGAGGTAGGTGAGGAAGTCCACCACCTTGGCGACCGAGACGATGACCCGCAGATTGTCCCGGAAGGTCGAGGAGGCGAAGCTGCCCTCGCCGAACTTCAGGGTCAAGGATTCCAGAATGACCGACATGGCTGGTAAACCTCAACTTCCCAGGGTGTGGAACCTACTTGAGGGCGATCCGCTCTTGCATTCGGGTGGCTGTCGAGTAATCGCCTGGTACCACCATGGTGTCGGTCGGGTGGATTTCTTCCGCCAGGCTGCGGGGTCCTTCAAAGTCGGTGCGTGCGTCAAACTCGCTGCCGATGAAGGTGCCCGACTGCTTGATTTTGGCTTGGAGATCGAGCACCGCACGGATCAGCTGCTCGGGCCGCGGCGGGCAACCTGGGACATACACATCGACCGGGATAAAGCGGTCAATACCTTGGACGACGGCATAAGTATCAAAGACACCCCCCGAAGAGGCGCAAGCGCCCATGGAGATACACCACTTCGGTTCGGGCATTTGTAGCCAGATCCGCTGCATCACCGGCACCATTTTCATGACCACCCGTCCGGCCACGATCATGAGATCGCACTGTCGTGGGCTAAACCGCATGGCCTCGGAACCAAAGCGGGCAATGTCATAACGGGCCGAGGCAGTGGCCATCAGTTCGATGCCGCAACAAGCGGTGGCGAAGGGCATGGGCCACAGGCTGTGCGCCCGGACATAGCTGGACAGTTTGTCCAGGCTGGCAACGAATACGTTCTCTGGCAGATTTAACGCCACTGGAACACCCCTTTCCGCCAGGCATAAATATAGGCAATGGCCAGTGTGGCCAGGAAAATCAGGATTTCGATAAACACAATCAGACCGAAGGTGGCTTTCCAGTTCGGGTCTGCACCATCGGAGTAGGCGATCACCGCCCAGGGATACAGAAACAGCAGTTCAACATCAAAGACCAAAAATAAAATGGCAATCAGGTAAAACTTGACATCAAACTGCATCCGGGCCGAGCCGATTGGATCCACACCTGATTCATAGGGCATCAGTTTCACGGCCGTCGGCTTTTTGGGCCCTAACAGATACGAGGCGACCACCGCACCGATGGCAAACAGCAGGACCGCTGCCAAAAACAGAAGGATGGGAAAATAGCTGGTCAGATCAAAAGCAGGTTCGATACCCGCGGGAGTCTGAATGGGGGTCGGCAGTGCCATTTGCGAGCCTCTTGGCTTGTGATTTTTTTCACAAGGCAGGGGAAAAAGAAGCCTCGACAAACGTCGAGGCCATACGTTCCCACCCAACTGTATGATAAAAGTTCGCGAAGGCTCGTCAAGCAGACACGTCGATCCGATGACCGGCGCCCAGCGGCAAGACCGCATCTACCGGGTGGCCGGCGGGTGGGTCTGGACCGGTGGGCGTGGCGAGGGGTTGCTTAGCCCACCACCGCCAGGATCTCATCTTCCGACATGATCAAATACTCTTCGCCTTCGATGGTGATTTCATTCCCGGCGTAGGAAGTAAACAAAACATGGTCGCCCTTCTTGACCTGGAAGGGGGCGCGCTTGCCGTCGTCGAGCAGTTTGCCGTCGCCGACGTTGAGGATTTCGCCGCGTTTGGGCTTTTCCTTGGCCGAATCGGGCAGGACGATACCGCCTGCGGTGGTTGATTCAGCCTCCAAACGCTTCACCAGAATCTTGTCATTGAGCGGAACAATGGTCATAGCCAATAGACTCCTTGGGTACGCATGGTTGTGTCAACACGTATCTTAGGCAACCTCACCACCTTCCGGCTGATCGGTGCGGGTTCGGTCGATTTCTTTGTGGACCTTCTCCAGCGCACGGACCACCGTGTACACCAGCACTTGGCGCTTGACGGGCTTGGGCAGGACGCTATAGACGTTGGAGGAAAACGCCTGCCGCAACAACTCGTTGGTGGCATCGGCCGTCACCAAGATAGCGGGCAGCCAGGCGTGAATCCGCCGCAGCCACTGCAGGGTTTCCAGCCCGGTCAGGCTGGGCATATGCATATCCAAAAGGGCCAGGTGAACCATCTTGGTCTCGACAATTTCAATGGCTTCTTCGCCCGAACTGGCCAGATAGGTAGCAAAGCCCTCTGGCTCCACGATCTCGCGGAGGGTCTCGCGCATCGAGGGGTCATCATCAGTGATGAGGATCGTGTAGGTTCGGCGTGGTCTTGTGATTGTTTCGGTCATGCCGCTTACCTCATCAGCAGGCCGTCCTTTCGTGGAATCTGACCGCGGCACGTCGCATTCCAGCACCTCAGGCGAACACTGGACTGCAAGCAAAATACGTACCACAGGCGAGAACCCAGCCCGAGCCGGTCCGTACTCAGTATATCTCAGGGGATTTCGCCTGCAGAGATGGTTTTTTCGCGTCGAACGCTGACGGATTTTGACAGCGATCGACCGCGATCGCTGCCAGCTTGACAGGAGGGCATTAGCGCCGCGATTCCCACAGAAAGTCTGGATCAAAGTCGCGGTCATCCAGGTTGACCGGGTAGAGGAAGCGATCGAAGGCGTAGTACTCGATCTCTTGGCCGTTGTGGTCGCGGGTGATCACGATCATGGGCAGCCCATACGAAGCGGCATCGAAGGTCATGTCGAAATAGACCAGTTTTGCGCCGCCCTGGGGGAGCAAGTTGTTTTCGCCTGGGGCAAAGCGGATCTCTAGGCCGGCCATGGGTTCGGAGTATTCTGGCCGCTGCACCTGGCCAAGATCGCGTAACACCTCGACGTTCGGATGGGTCTCCTGCTGACGAAGCTTGGCCTGCAGCTCTTGCATGATACCGCACATGCCGGCCTCGCGGATGTGATGCGGGCTTTGCATCTTGACCAGCGGCGAATCCGGGGAGATGGACATCACCTTCCCCGCAGGCATGAGAGGGATGTCACCACGGCTGGTGCGAATCCTCAGCTTGCCATCATTTTGATTTTCCACCCAGAGCACTTCCCGACCATGGCCTTCTTTGCCGATCCATTTGAAATGGACGCTTAGGGGCTGTTGCCGGTACTTGAAGCGAAGCACCTGGGTGGGTTTGCGTTTGCCGCTCAGCGCATCCCAGCGAACCAGACGAGCTTCGTAGGAGTCGATTTCCTGGTGTCTTTGGGCAGCGGTCTGGATGAGCTGACGAATCTGTTCGGCCCCAGCTGCTGGCGAATCCCCAGCAGCCGCTGGAGTTCCCGCCGGTGGGCCGGTCTGCTCGAGAGCAACCACCTCCAGGGTGGATGGAGGTCGAGGGATCGATGGATTCGGTGTGGTCGTCGGCGTGGCCTCGACGGTCGACGTGGGTTCGGTGGTTGGCGACGCTTCCGCCAAGAGGGCGGGCTGGTCCTGCAGACCGACCGGCATGGCCGTGCCCCGTTCCCAACGGCCCGCGCGCGGCCAACAACCGGTCAAGACAAGGACACCCCCGCACAGTACGATGCTGGAAAACAACCGCTTCATAGGCCCTTCCCTGCTCTGAGCGGAATGCACATCTCGATCATGGATGTCAGTAGCGGAATGCTTCTACCCCATGATGACACACGGAGCAAGCCGATCCAGAATAGTCGGGGGCGAACCACCAAAGCGGCGAACATGCCGCTCCTACAGCAAGTGTTTCCGCCAAAATCCCGGAAACGCTACCGGCTTCGCCGGGGTTTGCGTGGCGGTCGTGGCTCGGGCATGGTTGCTGGGGCCACGTCGAGAGCGGCCAAGCGACGGGCCGCATGATTGGTCGCTAGTTGGACAAACTGCTCCTGACTGCGCACACTGACGTCGTTGGGCGTCGGTTTGATACGGCGATAACTGCCATCGGCTTGGAGCTCGCGAGCCTTACAATTGTCGGCCAGACTGATGGCCAGAATCTCGTCAATGAGCCGGGTTTTCAATTCGGGTTGCTCGATCGGAAAGACCGCTTCGACGCGGCGGCTTAGGTTCCGGTCCATCCAGTCGGCCGAACCAATATAGACACGCGGGTCATCGGCATTGTGGAAATAAAAGATCCGACTGTGCTCAAGAAACCGGTCAATGATCGAGATCACGCGGATGTTGTCACTGACACCGGGCACCCCAGGCCGCAGGGCACAAATGCCCCGGCAGATCAGGTCGATTTTCACGCCAGCCTGGCTGGCCCGGTACAGCGCCTGAACCATATTGATTTCCAACAGGCCGTTGATCTTGGCGATGATCCGGCCGGGATGGCCGGCTTGGTGGTGGCGGATCTCTTGATCGATTTGTTCGAGCATGAAGTTGTGTAAGCGCGACGGGGCGATCACTAATTTCCGCCAGCGTGGCAACTCACTGTAGCCCGTCAGATAGTTAAACAACGCCGACACATCCTCGGCAAAATCGGGATTGGCGGTGAAATAGCCCAAGTCCGTGTAGATGCGTGCTGTCTGTGGATTGTAATTGCCGGTGGCTAGGTGCACATAACGACAAATGCCCTGCTCTTCCCGGCGAACCACGAGCGCCACTTTGCAGTGCGTTTTCAAGCCGACAAAGCCAAAGACCACATGCACGCCAGCTTTTTCCAGCTCGCGAGCCCAAAGGATATTGCGTTCCTCGTCGAGACGGGCTTTGAGTTCAATCACTGCGGTGACTTGCTTGCCACTCTCGGCTGCCCGGGCAAGAGCACGCACCACCGGCGAGTCACTACTGGTGCGATACAGAGTCTGCTTGATCGCCAGGACACGATCATCGTCGGCGGCAGCTTCAATAAAATCAACGACATGGGAAAATGATTCATAAGGATGATGCAGCAAAATATCTTGGTGACGAATGGCCGACCAAGGGTCGGGAAACTGGCTAAAATCCGGCACCAGCTGCGGCACAAACTCTGGGTCGCGTAGATGCATAAAACCCGGCGCACTGTAGACCTGAAACAGCCCGGTCAAGTCGAGAATCCCGGGAATCAGGGTCAGGTCACGCGGCTGTAAATCCAGGGCATGTGTGAGTAATTGAATGACGTCGGTCGGAGCATCCGCCTCAATCTCGAGCCGTACGGCCGCACCTCGTTTGCGTTGCCGCACATACTCTTCGATGGCCTTGAGCAGATCTTCGACCTCATCATCATCCAACTCGTACTCGCTGTCGCGGGTGACGCGGAAGGCGCTGACATGCTCCAGTTCCATGCCGGGGAAGAGGTCGCTTAAGTGCAGACGAATCACCGTCTCCAAGGGGGTGAAGACGTGTTGGCCATTCCCCGGCAAGGCCACAAAGCGCGACAGCACACTGGGCACCTGCACCACGGCGGTGAGGCGTTCACTGTGTCCAGGCCGGCGTAGGCGGACGGCAAGATTGAGCGACTTATTGATGAGCCGGGGAAAGGGATGCCCCGGATCAATCGCGAGGGGGGTGAGTACAGGAAAGACTTCCCGTTGGAAAAAGGCGCGTAAATGATCCAGATCATCGGCGGTCAGCTCGGTGCTACCACGCAGAACAATCCCTTCAACTTCCAGGGCTGGCAGGAGCTGAGAATGCAAACAGTCGTACTGTTCTGCGACCATTTGCCGAGTCTTCTGCCCAATTTGCTCGAGCTGGTCCCGGGGCAGCATGCGGTCGGCCCCATAACTTCGGGTAATCCCCGCCCGCACTTTCTGTTGGAGACTGCCGACGCGGACCATGAAAAACTCATCGAGGTTGGATGAAAAAATGGCCAGGAACTTGAGCCGTTCCAGGAGCGGCACCTGGGGATCGCGCGCCTCCTCCAAAACACGATGATTAAACTCCAACCAGCTCAGTTCGCGGTTGATGAACAAACGCGGATCATCCAGTGCGGGGACCTCCGGGTTGGCAGCCGACAGATTGGACTTGAGTTCCGAACTCGTGGGGCTGGCTTCAGATTGCATGACATCACCTTCTAGGCAAATCCTACCTAGTCCATGGTTTTTCTCGTCTCTGAATCAGCTGATCATACCACGCAGAGGATTTGCAGGTCCTTGCTGGGCATCCGACTCACCCGGCGACGCAGACGGCCTGAGCAGGTTCCCCTCTCGCCAAAGCCCTAGCAAGTTGATAAACCCCTCCTGCAGGCGAACTTTTCCTTCCTGTGGCTTCCGCAAGGATCGTTCCATCATGACCGAATTGTTGGTGGGCTTAGCGATTGGCCTAGTCCTCGGCCTTGTCGTTATGTATTTGATTTTCCTGCAACGCGGTTCTGGGCAGCTGGGTCTGGGGCTGGAAGTGGCCCGAAAGGCCGCGGCCGATAACGAATTTGCCGAGCAAGTCCACAAGCTGTTGCATCCGCCACCCAGCAAAGCCGATGGAACGCCGGTTCGCTTGCTGGCCATTCTGCAACGCGAAGGTCGCCTGGTCGACTTCTTGTTAGAGGACCTGGCCGGGGCGGCCGACCTGCAAATTGCCGCGGCCGTCCGGGAGATTCACAGCAAACTCCAGGCCGCGCTCAAGGAACATCTAGAGATTGAGCCGGTCATGCCGCAGGCTGAAGAATCGACGGTGACGGTCCCGGCCGGTTTTGACCCCTCGGCGATCCGGCTGACCGGGCATGTCAGTGGCGAACCTCCGTTTCAAGGTATCCTCAAGCACCGCGGCTGGCGGGTCAAGCAAATCCTTTTGCCGCGACTTCCAGAGGGGCAAGACGAGCTGGTGCTGATGCCGGCCGAGGTGGATCTTCCGCCAAAATAGACTAGACTGCCTGGGTTAACTGGTGGGAGCCATGGAAGCGGCTCGCCTGGTTGACGTTTCCGGAGGGGCTTGAGCGAGGTTGCGACACACAGCTCCTGGCAACCCTGGATCCGTTTGATGGAGCAAGCATGCGTTTTACCAAGATGCATGGAGCTGGCAATGATTATATCTACATCGATTGCATTCGCCAATCCACCCCGGCCGATCCGAACAGCCTGAGCCGCTGCATGAGCGACCGCCACTTTGGGATCGGGGGTGACGGCCTGGTGCTGATCTGCCCATCCGATCAGGCGGATGCCTGCATGCGAATGTTCAACAACGATGGCTCGGAGGCCGAGATGTGTGGCAACGCCATCCGCTGCGTTGCTAAGTATGTCTACGATCATGGCCTGGTGCAAAAGACGCATATGTTGCTGGAAACCGGCCGTGGCGTGCTCGGGGTCGATCTGGAATTGGCCAACGGCTGTTGCCAACGGGTGACGGTCGACATGGGTGAGCCGATCCTGGAAGCCGCGCGGATCCCCACCACCCTGCCGGGCAATCCGCCTAAGGAAGTGCTGCTCGATTTAAATGACTGGCAACTGACTGTCACCTGTGTATCCATGGGCAATCCGCACTGTGTGAGCTTTGTCGACATGCTCACCGATGCCTTGGTCACGGTGGCCGGGCCCAAGATTGAGCATCACCCGGCCTTCCCACGCCGAGTCAACGCCGAGTTTGTCCGTGTCCACTCGCGTCAAGAGGCAGAGATGCGTGTCTGGGAACGCGGCAGTGGCGAGACGCTTGCTTGTGGGACGGGGGCCGCCGCGGCCACAGTTGCCGGAGTGTTGACGGATCAATTAGATCGTCGAGTGTTGATTCATTTGCGTGGCGGTGACCTGGAGTTCCACTGGAACGAGGCCGACAATCACCTGTACATGACCGGGCCGGCGGTCGAGGTATTTACCGGAGAGTGGCCCGACTGAGCCGCGCGCCCGACCTCGCCCCCGTCTCTCTCCTAGGCAAGGAGGCCTGTAATGAAGCTACGTCATCCGGTAGCCATTCGTTGGGCGGCCCGATTGGGGGCAGTGCTCATTCGCTTCTGGATCGGTAGCCTCCAGATCCGCTACCATGCCTTGGGACCCTACTTTCCGCGGCATTCTCGACGCTTCCCCGGACGATATTTATATATATTTTGGCACGAGTCGATCTTGTTTCCTGCCTATCTCTACGGGAATTCATTTGTTCATGTGTTGATTAGCGAGCACGCCGACGGCCAGCTGATCGCCGAAATCTGCCAGCGCCTGGGCTTCAGCGTGGTGCGTGGCTCGACCACCCGGGGCGGGGTCCGCGCTCTGCGGACGCTGGCCCAGTTGCCCGACAGTCAACACGCGGCGATCACGCCCGACGGCCCACGCGGCCCGCGACGGGTGATACAGCCGGGCGTGATCTATGTCGCGGCGCGAACCGGGATGCCGATCATTCCTCTGGGGGTCGCTTGTCCCAAGGCCTGGCGGGCGCGAAGCTGGGATCGCTTCTTGTTGCCGCGACCAGCGAGTCGAGCGTATTTGGTCAGCGGTGAGCCCGTGGTGATTCCTGCCGCAGTGACTGGCGAAGCGATCGAGACTTATCGCCAACGAGCCCAGGATGCTCTGGATCACGTCAACTCCCTCGCCGAGCAGTGGGCGGCAACCGGACAACCGCCGGCACCCCGACTTGGGGCCGCGGATCGACAAAGCCCTCGTCGAGTTGCCTAGAGCGAAACGCAGCGACGGGTGCGTGTTTTTGCACTGTCGCTGTGTGCGTCGAACGTCGGGCATCGGCTCTTTCGCCCAACGCAGGGCGGGTGGGAACCCACCCTACTTTGGGCGGAGGTTGTGTTTGCAACAACGCGTTGCCATTGCCCGGCTGCTGGCGGTTAACTCCGCGGCGATCTGATTGGATGAGCCGACCATGGTCCGCGATCGGGGGATGGCCGTAGAATCGCCTCTAAGGAATTTGCGCTCAAGCCGCTTCCCGACCGAACCGGTGTGTTGTCACAACTGTTGGAGGAAGTTGCTGGTCCATTGCTTGGTCGTCGTGCTGCCTACCTTGGAGTTCTACCATGAGTCATACCTCTGCTTCTCAGTTGATCCGAGTGGGTCATAGCCCGGATCCCGATGATGCGTTCATGTTCTATGCCTTGGCCAAGGACAAGCTTGATACGGGTGGGCTGCGCTTTGAGCATCAACTGCAGGACATCGAAACGCTCAACCGCCGGGCTTTAGCCGGTGAGCTGGAGGTCACTGCCATCAGCATCCACGCCTATGCGCACTTGCTGGAGAAGTATGCCCTGTTGCCTAGCGGCTGTAGCATGGGCGACCGGTATGGACCCATGGTGATTGCCCGAGAGCCGCTCAGCATCGAGCAGCTCAAGCAAACTACCATCGCTGTGCCAGGGACCATGACCACGGCGTTTCTGACCCTGCGACTATTACTTAAGCAGGAATTTCCTTACACCGTGATGCCCTTTGATGAAATCATCCCCGCGGTTGCGTCGGGAAAGGTCGCTGCTGGGCTGATCATCCATGAGGGGCAACTGACCTATCAGAATCAGGGTCTGAAGCTGATCATCGATCTTGGTGTCTGGTGGCAAGAGCAGACTGGACTGCCGCTGCCTTTGGGGGGGAATGTGGTGCGTCGTGACCTGGGGGCAAAGACGATGCACGAGATTAGTCGTCTGCTCAAGGCGAGCATTCAGTATTCCTTGGACCACCGCAGCGAGGCGTTAGATTATGCATTGCGCTATGCCCGGGACATGGACAAAGAGCTGGCCGATCGGTTTGTAGGGATGTATGTCAATGAATGGACACTTGACTATGGCGAACGAGGGCGTCAGGCCGTTCGACGACTTCTTGAGGAGGCGCATCGTCATGGCATCATTGCCCGGCCGGTTGAGGTCGAGTTTCTGGCTTGATAGCATGACAATTTCGATGGGAATTTCCCGACGGAACGGATGACTTGCTCGGTCCCCATGCGCATCGAACTTCACTTCGTTACTGACCCTTATCCGTGCAGTTACTTGTCGGATCGACAAGCAATGCTGGAATACGATATTGTCCGTAGTGCCACTGCCGAGGAATATCTGCTCCGCATGCAATCCGGCTGGCGGCGCTTTGGGCATGCCCTGTTTCGCCCAGTTTGTCGCGGCTGCCAGGAATGCAAGTCGCTACGTATCCCAGTGCAGACCTTTAAGCCAAATCGGAGTCAGCGGCGTTGTTTGCAAGCGAATGCCGATGTGCAGCTGGAAATCGGCGAGCCACGCATCACGCCGGAGCATTTAGATCTGTACCATCGCTATCATGCCTTTCAGACCGACCACAAAGGCTGGTCTTGGCATCCGAAAAATGTGCATGCCTACGCCGAATCCTTTGTGCTCAATCCCTTTCCTACCCAGGAATGGCGTTACTATCTGGGCCATGAACTGATTGGCATCGGCTATGTGGATGCGCTTGGGGAAGGGCTGTCAGCGATTTATTTTTTCTATGCCCCGGAGTATCGAGAACGTTCGCTGGGCACGTTGAATGTCTTACGCGCGATTGCTGTCGCGGCCGAACGCGATCTGCCCTATCTCTATTTGGGTTACTACGTGGATGGTTGCCGTTCGCTGGAATACAAAGCCAACTTTACTCCCAATGAGGTGCTCGATCCGGAAGGGGAGTGGACGCCCTTCCGGGTCAAATGAGCGTTTTGGCAGCGATTTGAGGGAGACCCAGCTCTATCGCTTGCTACCCCCAGAAGATTTCTATGTGCCCGCAGACGTAGCGACCACGAATGGTCGTCGAGGAGAACCAACTCCTGCGACGCAGAAGGTAGTTCAACGAGAGTTTGCTACCTCGACAGGTGCTAACGTGGACTGAAGCGCGCGCAAGGAGCGTGAAGCGATCGGATGATCCGGTTCGAGCTCGAGCACACATTGCAGATACACCATCGCTTCATTGGCATCCTCAGCCAGTCGACCCAGCCAGAGCCAAACTTCACTAAACTGCGGATACTCCGCGGCCAGCTGGTGCAGGGACGCGATGGTTTGGTCCACCTGCTCGAGGAACATACCATCGAGGATGGCTTGTAACTGAGTTCGAGCGTCGGTGGGAACCTCGGTTTGCGATTGCGGGCGGGTCGATACGGACCGAGGCAACGGGTTGCTTGCGGGTGGGGTCCGGAAAATCCCCTGTCGCCGCGTCTTGAGACTACTGGGGGGCGGCGTGAGCTGGTCTGCCCGAGTCTGGTGAACCAGGGCTTTCGCCGTCGTTGCCTTGGGAGACTCTGCTGGGATGCTGCACTCGGGCGGTGGCGAGGTGACCACCGTCTCGGTCAGTTCACGCGTCTCTTCCATGCTTAGCGGATTGGGGCGGCGTGAGTTCTCGGCCGTATAAGGTGCCAGAGCGACGAGCAATTCTTTGCCATCGGCATAACGGTCATCGGGATTCTTGGCCATCATCCGCATCACCACCTCCACCAGCCCGGAGGGCAGATCGGGGACCCATTGGCTCGGCGGCGTCAATGGGGTTCTTAGGTGATGGAGAATGGCGTCGCGCGAGTTCTTGCCGCCGAAGGGAAGCCGCTCGGTGAGCAAATGATAGAGTGTGGCACCCAACCCGTAAATATCCGCCCGATGGTCGATTTGATCCGGTGTTTGTGCCTGTTCAGGTGGGAGGTAGGCGGGGGTACCGACCAAACGACGTTGCGGAGCAAAGCCTTCGGGCAGCTGCCAACCGCTGCTCGGTTGCGCGGACAGCGCGGCCAGGCCCAGATCGGCAACCTTCACCGTGCTATCACGGGCGATCAGCAGATTGGCAGGCTTGATGTCGCGATGAATGACCCCAAGCTCCCAGGCGGCCATCAGGCCAACCAGTGCGGCTTGGATAATGCGGACAGCCCGGTCGGGTCGTAAGCGTCCGGAAGAGCGGAGTAGGTCCTCCGCGGTACAACCACTGACATATTCCAGAGCGATATAGCAATAGTTGGGGAGAAACTCAGCGTCCCAAATCCGCAGGACATTCGGATGGTTCAAGCGGGCCAAGACTTGCGATTCCCGTCGGCAACGCTCGCGGGCATCGCGTTCTGCTTCGCGTAACAAAATGAGTTTCAGGGCAACCGGGATGCCCAAACGGCGGCTATGAGCATAGTAGACCCGGGCAGAGGTCCCTGAACCGAGATAGCCGGCGACGAGATAGTCGCCCAGATGTTCACCAAGTAAGCGTGACGGATCCGGGGTGTTGGAGGGCAGATCCGCTGGACAGGGGGACGCAGGCAGATCTAAGAGCACGGGGGAACTCCTCAATCGGGCGGGGGGGGCCATGTATCGCCCTCGGGGAAGGGCGAACATCGGGCAATCAAGACCTAGGTCAAAAATCGCCGTTTTGCAAGAAAATGTTGGTAAGATACCACCGTTCTGCCCACAAGAAAAGAATTCTTGTCGCCTTTCGCTCCCGGTCAGTCGGTTCATGAATGGAATTGAATTCTAATTATGACAAATAGTTCAGCTAGATATGAAATATATTCTTGTGAGAGCTATGTATTCTGCTAAAAAATGAGGCGTTGGGACTCAAAGGAAGGTCCAAAAAAACTGCAAAAAATTGTCGCAGATCGCGGCGAAATCGCGAAGCATAGGGTAGACGAGAACACCCGGCCCGCGGCTAACGGTCGCCCGGGCTTGACGCACTTGGGTCGCAGGAGAATCCATTTCTCATGGAATCAGGCCAAACCGATCGTGCCGGAGCCCGTGTGCGAAATCCGGGGTCGGTGACGCGCAATGTTCAGTTACTCAAGGCGGGGCGGGACTCTGCCGCGGCCCGCCTGTGGCCCGTCTTTTTTCCCCGCATGGTTGGGCTGGCCCGCGGACTCCTCGGGCAGGGGCCCAAGCACGTCGCCGATGAAGAAGATGTGGCCCTGGATGCCTTCCACAGCTTCTGTGTCGCGATCAAAGAAGGTCGGTTGCATCAGACCGATGGTCGGCACTCGCTCTGGGTCCTGTTGGCCACTTTCGTCGCTCGCAAAACTGCCGATGTTAAGCGGCGGGCCTACCGGCAAAAACGCGGCGGCCATCTCGAACGCCAGGATGAAACTTGCGCGGTGACGCAACCCGACCCAGGCCCACCCCCCGATGTCCTGGCCATGCTCAACGATGCCATGGTCAAACTGATCACGGCGCTGGAACGCAGTGGCGATGACGACCTGAAACGGATCGCGATCAAAAGGCTAGAAGGTCATTCGATTAAAGAGGTCGCCGAGTTGATCGGTGTCTGTCGGAAGTCGATCGAGCGCAAGCTTCGCTTGATCGAGAAGATCTGGCAACGGCAGGTGGAGGTGGACGAATAGCCATCGACCTCCGGGATCGGCAGGCAAGACTGCCATCCATGATCTACTCAAATCCCAACTTGTTCAGTCAATCCAATTCTTGATGCCTTAACCTAGGCACTCTTCGCTTGGAGGAGTGGCACACCCGGAGTCTGCGAAGGGTGTGGGGGGTAGCATCTCAGTCGGTCCTTAAGCGTGTGTGTGGGGTTCGTCCGCGGCCGCCTTTTCTGAGCGGCGGGTGTAAACCTGCCGAGGCAGCGCTGGGGCAGCGTGGGGGCTTAAATGCCGATGGACAGCCCCTGGCGGACGCGGAATCTTCGACCGACATCTGTGCAACGCTCGGAGGGTTCCCACCCAATGGTGTTCGGCACGAAGGTTGTTCGGGGCTGGCTAGCACGCCCTCGCGGACTCCGGGCGTGGGAAACACCCGGTGCGTGGGAGGCATGGAATTGCACGCGTAGCATCCCCCGCCTCGTTCCCGCGCGGACTCCGGGCGTGGGCGGGAACGCGTTCGCGGGTGCAGGGGGTCCATCCGGGGGTGGCGAATGCCGGGGCGTCTCGCCCACACCCGTCGAGGACTCCGGGCGTGGGCGAGGTGGTGGCGGCGTAATGAGCCTGCAAGTAGCGCCAGCAGCTGCAAGGAAGTGTCACTTATTCGTGTGTGCTCGGTTCAGCGGTCAGTAAACCGCTGTTTTTTCTCAACAAATTCTTGGTCCAACTTTTTTCTGCCATTTTGCTCCATCTCGATCCTCGACAGCGGTTGTCAGGGTGACGGTACTTCACTTGGGTACCACCCCTGAGTTATCAGCACTTTTGGAGAGATCACATGTCTGGAATTAAGTATAATCCTATGCGATTGAGCTTGAATCAACTCGAAGATCGCACGACCCCGGCGAATCTGTTTGGGGATCTGGGGATCAGTGAGCCGGGCATCAATTCAGGAATGAGCTCAGGAGACTTCGGCCTGCTCAACCCCGGCGGCAACCCTGGCTGGATCGAGTTTGACGCGGGCGTTGTGGCCATCCACGGTAACAACTCCAACGACGACGCCAGCGTGTATTACTATGACCCGTTCACCGGAATCCCCAGTGCCAACTACAACTTCTTGATCCGCGTTCAACTAACAAATGCCGATGGAAGCCAGTTTGCGCTTTTCCCAACCGCGATTGTCAACCGCATCGACTTCTTCGGGAATGCCGGCGCTGACGACTTCGTCAACTACACGCATATCGATGTGATCGCCGAAGGAGGCTCAGGGAACGACTCTTTGGTCGGCGGATCGGGTGATGATGACTTGCGAGGCCGCGATGGCAACGACACGCTCGTTGGCGGCTTCGGCAACGACTCCCTGTACGGGGGTGATTGGGGCGACGACTTGTACGGCAACCATGGCAACGATGTCCTGGCGGGGAACGCTGGGAGCGATGAGCTGTATGGCATGGACGGCTACGACACTCTCTCCGGAGGTACTCACAACGATACGCTCGATGGTGGCAACCACAATGACTACTTGTCCGGGGATGGCAGCTCCGATGACATCTTCGGTGGGAACGGGAACGATCGGGCCTATGGGGGCAGTGGCTATGACGACATCTTTGGTCAAAACGGCAATGATAGCCTCTATGGCGGTACCGGGAACGATCTCATCACCGGGCAAGCGGGCAACGACTTCGTCTATGGCGAGGCGAACAATGACACCGTCTATGGCTACACCGGCAATGATCTGGTCAGCGGGGGTGACGGGGACGACTCCGTCTCCGGCTGGTCCGGTGACGATGACCTGTTTGGCGGTGAAGGAGAGGACACCCTCTGGGGCCACGACGGTGAGGACTACTTGAATGCCGGTGAGGATGACGACTTCCTCTACGGCGGCAATCACGATGACATCCTGCATGGTCTGTTCGGGGACGACTACATCACCGGCCAGGCGGGCAATGACTACATCACGGGTGGCGGGGACGATGATACCTTGTACGGTTACACCGGCAATGACACCATCCTCGGCCAGAGTGGCAACGATTTCATGTCTGGCTGGTCTGGCGATGATTCCATGGAGGGCAACCAAGGCAACGACGAGATGTTTGGCCATTCTGGCGACGACACCCTTTATGGTGGCGACGGCAATGATACTCTCGATGGGGGCAGCGGGTTAGATGGGGTGTTCGGCGGGTTTGGCTTTAACCAGGTGACCGGGGGTAGCGGTGCCGACCGGTTCCTGACCCTCGACCCCAATGGCAACGACCAGACCATGTTTGATCTAACCTCGGACACGCTGTCCGATGTAGCCGGTGAGGACGCGGTCATCACCTTCCTGAACCGATCCGCTGGGCCGGTGAATGTGGTTGGGCTTCCGACCGCACAGATTGGTGCAGGGTCTTGGTCACAATCCGAGGTCGAAACCATCGACGAGGCGCTGGCGAATCTTCACCAGCGGGTCGGCTCCACGGTGCTGCTTGAGACCGCTTCGGGTGGAGCCTTGACCTTCTTCCGTGCTGGGGCCCAGTTGACCGATCTACCCAACAACTTCCAAATCGGAGGTTGGAATGCTGGCGGAGGGAATATCGCCTTCACCGACAACGGGATGGTCAATGACGATGTTATCTATCAGGTGACCTATCACGAGATCGCTCACAACTTCGACGATCCGATTGAGAACAGCATCATCCCCGGCTTCCGCAATTTGAGCGGCTGGCAGTCAAGTGCTCCGGATAATGGCTTCTGGTGGATCCCGGCCGGGGATGGCAGCAGCTGGGTCTACAGCGGCTTTAGTAATGCAGGATTCGCTCGGGATTATGGCCGGTGGAATCCCTTCGAGGACTTTGCGACTTCATTCGCTGCGGTGATGATGGACGATCATGGACTGGATTACCTTGGCAACCCGGCCGGGGTGAACGACATTCCCCTGAAGGCCAATATGATCAACGACTGGTTCGATTCGCTCTAAACCGAAGCCGCTTTCTTGGGATTGCTCCAGACAACTCCCGGAGCAGCAGCTCCCAGCCTGGGCCGTTTTCCCGCCAAGGGAGATCGTCCTGGGCTTTCAGAGAAACTTGTTCGGCTCGGTTCCGTCCGTCCGCTCTTACCAGCGCATCTCAAGTTCATCCGCTCTTGCCAGCGCATCTCTCGAGTGAGTCCCAGACGCCATGTGCACGGCAACGCTGGGGCGGGTCGCTTACAATGCAATGTTTCCCCAAAAAATCTGCAGGCAATGTGCATGCATTGCGCATTCCTTGGTAGGCGTTGACACAAGGGCGAGGCAAACGTGAGCGAATCGGTAACCGCAATCTTTGAACGGCTACGCTGTGGGGACTCCGCAGCTGCTCAAGAACTCTGGGGGCTGGTCTATACCGAGATCCGTCGGCTGGCCGGCCATATCCTGGGGCGCGAGGGTGGGGCGTGCTCAGTACAAGCAACGGAGCTCGTCCATGAGGCGTTTTTAAAGTTAACGGGTACTGCTCCCGTCGACTTTACCAGCCGGGCTCACTTCTTGGCGACCGCCGCCCGGGCGATTCGTCGGGTGCTGGTGGACCATGCCCGCGTCCGCGGTGCGGCCAAGCGCGGACACGGACAGTCGCGGGTACTCCTGGAACCAGGGCTGTGCATCACCAATCCTCCGGAACCCGAGTGGATCGATCTGGACGAGAGTCTCACCGAACTCGCTGGTCTGGATGAGCGGCAATCGCAACTGGTCGAGTTGCGTTTCTTTGGCGGGCTGACCATGGCCGAGGCCGCGGCCGTGCTCGGCGTATCGGAGCGGACCGCGGCCGGCGATTGGGCGATGGCCCGGGCCTGGTTGCGACGACGTTTGGGAGAAGCCACATGAATGCGGCACGTCACCAACAAATCAAACAGCTGTTCGTGAACGCCCGCGAATTGCCGGCGGGAGAACGCGACGCACTTCTGGATCGGGAGTGTGCTGGCGATCCCGAGTTACGCCGGGAAGTCGACGAACTACTCGGCCTGGATGTGGCGGATGATTTCCTGGAACAGGGGCGAGCTACTCAGGCATGGGTTTCCGGGGAACGGTCGCAACAGATTGGCCGTTACAAGCTGCTCCAGCCGATTGGCGAAGGGGGCTTTGGCACAGTATTTATGGCCGAACAACTAGAGCCGATCCGTCGCCGAGTCGCCTTGAAATTGATCAAGCCGGGGATGGATAGCCGACTGGTGGTCGCGCGGTTTGAAGCCGAGCGCCAAGCACTAGCGCTCATGGATCATCCCAACATTGCCAAGGTGTATGACGCTGGGAGTACCGAGGATGGCCGCCCCTACTTTGTCATGGAGCTGGTCCATGGTATCCCAATCACCGAATATTCTGATGCCAACACACTTACGGCACGCGAACGTCTGGGCTTGTTTACCGCTGTGTGTGCTGCGGTGCAACATGCCCATCAAAAAGGAGTGATTCATCGCGATCTGAAACCGTCCAATGTCCTGGTCACACTACGCGACGGCACACCGGTACCGAAGGTCATCGACTTCGGCATTGCCAAAGCGCTGAACGGGCCGTTAACCGAACGCACGTTGTTCACCGAATTTCGCCAGATGATCGGCACTCCCGCGTATATGAGCCCTGAGCAGGCCGAAACCTCCGAGTTAGGTGCGGACACCCGCAGCGACATTTACTCGCTTGGAGTGCTGCTCTACGAACTGCTCACCGGCACCACGCCACTGGATATCCGCGGTCTGGCCTATGCCGAGATTCAGCGAACCATCCGCGAGGTCGATCCGCCGCGGCCCAGCGCGCGGCTTAGTTCATTAGGGGGCGCACTCACCTCGGTTGCCGAGCATCGTCGGGTCGACCCGAGTAGCCTGTTCCGAACTGTGGCCGGCGACCTAGACTGGATCGTGATGAAGGCCTTAGAGAAGGATCGCGAACGCCGCTACCCGAACGCCCGGTCTTTTTTAGAGGACGTGGAGTGCTATCTGAGTGACCAACCGGTGACCGCCCGACCGCCGAGTCTCGCCTACCGGATGCGCAAGTTTGTTCGCCGTCATCGTGTGGGTGTCGGGGTGGGGCTGGTCCTGTTCGTGATGTTGATGTTGGGCTTAGTCGGCATCACCTATGGGGTCATGGTCGCCCGCCAAAACCAACTGTTGGCCCGCGAGGCAGCCCTACGCGCCGAGATGGCAAGAGAGGTCAGTGAGCGGCTACGTTATGACAACCAAATCAATGCGGCGGGGGAAGCCATCCAACGTGGACATCGTGGCAACGCGCAACGCTTGCTGAGACAGTGTCCAGACAGCATGCGCGGCCCAGAGTGGCAGTGGTTGTCCTTCCGCCTGCGCGACCATGCACAAATCCTGGATGGTCATCCGGGTGGCAGCCTGTGTCTTGATTATGCCCCGGATGGTCGGCTGCTGCTGAGTGGTGGCGAAGATGGCCTGGCCCGGCTCTGGACGCTGGCGTCAGGGACCACGCAGCAGGTCTTCGCTGGTCATCGTGCGGCGATCACCGCGGTCCGCTTCGGGCCGCGTGGGCAGCGCATCGTGACCGGGGATCGGCACGGCCGACTCTGCCTCTGGCAGGTGAGCTCCGGTGAGCGGCTTGGCGATGTCGTCGCCCACATGGGAGCGGTGACTGCCGTGCGGTTCACTCCCGATGGCGAGCATATCGCCGTGGGGGGCGCAGACGGTATGGTGCGAATGTGGGATCTCACGACCAAGACCCTACGTCCACCCCTGGGCCACCATAAGCAACCGGTCAACACCCTCGCCTTTGCCAAACCGGATGTCTTGCTGAGTGCGGCCAAGGGGGAAGCGATTTCATGGTTCTGGCGGCAAAACCGGGTGGGTGAGCAACTCAACCGCTGGTCGTTACGGCGGATGCTGCGGCAGCCGGACCACCTCAAGGGGTGGGTGAGTGTGGGCAACGGCATCGCCTTGTGGTCAGAAAACTTTCAACGCATTGATGAATGGCCGCTTCCTACCAATGGAACCTCCATCGCCGATTTGGCGAGCTCGGGTAGGCAGGTGATACTCGCGGGTCGCCAGGAAGCGATCTATATCCTGGATCTGGAGACCGGCCACTGGTCGGTACAGGGATTTGGCGAGTTGGGAGGGATCCAAGCCCTGGCCGCCCACCCACAGGGAGATGGCTGTGCCGTGGCCAGTGGCAACGGGACCATTCGGGTGTGGTCGGCCGCCCAACTTACCGGCCCGAGCGAGTTTGCCTCCCGTTCACCAGCGGAGGATCTTGCTCACTTGCCGCTCCAAGGAGAGTTACTGGTGCTGGGAGGCGATGGCCAGCTACGCATCTTACCTGCTACCCCAGGGGAGCAGGTTTTGGAACGATCGGTGCATACCGGTCAGGGGTTCGCGGTCGTGGCGAACCCCGATGAGAATCGGATCGTGACTTATGGGTATGACCGTACGTTGAAAATTTGGGATGCGGCGACCCTACATGATCCGAACACGCCTGCCGAGCCGATCCAAGCCATCCCCTGTGACTGGGGAGTACGCGATCTGGCGCTGAGTCCCGACGGAACGCTGCTGGCCGGACCTTCTCCACGGGATGCCCATCGCTCCGAAGGGACGCTTACCCTGTGGGACCTCGCCAGCGGCCGTCCTCGCCGTTTCCTCCAGGGGCTGGACAACTGGGCTCTGCGTGTGGCCTTCGCGCCGGACGGTGATCGGGTCGCGGCCGCCGGCGTGGATGGGAGCGTTGTCGTCTGGGGGCTAGACCGGGGTCTACCTCGCTACCACTTTTGCTGGGAGGAAGCGGTGGAGGCGACAGCGCTCACTTTTACCCCTGATGCTTCACGGTTGTTGGTCGGCAGTGCGGATGGCCGCATCGCCGTTTGGGACCTGGAGACGGGCAAGCGCTTACGCGTCCTGCAAGCGTATGCCTCGGCGATCGGCGACCTCGTCTGTAGTCGCCATGGGCATCGGGTCCTCGCCCTGGCCCGCTATGATGGCCGCATCCGAGCCTGGAATTTCCAGAGCGGTGATCGGGTTTGGGAATTCGATTCCGGCCTAAGCGATCTCACACGCTTTTCCCTGTCACATGACGAATCGCTGTTGATGGTTGCAGACCAAACCGGCACGGTTCGCCGTTGGCCGTTGTCCAAGCCCCCGTCGGAGACGGAACACTTTGAGGCTAATCCATGAAAAAACTCTTACTGCTTAGTTTGTTAGGGATGTCAAGTCAGACCATGGCCAGCGAACCCTGGGTTCAGTTTGGCGGAGCTCAACGCAACTGGACGGTGAATTCCCCGACATCCATCGTCCTTGACCGGGGTGAAAGCTGGAGCCGTCCACTCGGGCCTGGTACCTCGGGCATTGTCCATGATGGTCAGCGCATCTTTACCATGTATTCGGAACCGTCGGTAGCGGATCGGACGAAAGGCGACGAGGTGGTGCTTGCCCTCGATGCCAAAACTGGAGAAACACAATGGACCTATCGCTACCCGGTGGCCCAACATGCCAAGCAAGAAAAATACAACAATGAGCCCATCCAGCCCCAGGCGACGCCTGCGCTGGCCGAGGGGGTCCTCTGTACGCTTGGCTTTACTGGGATATTCACCGGCTTCGAGGCGATCACGGGGAAGATGCTGTGGCAACATGATCTGGTCAAGGACTTTGCCGCAACGCCTGTTCAGTTTGGTTTTGCAGCCAGTCCCCTGGTTCACCGAGGACGCTTGATCGTCCACGTCGGTGGCGTAACCAATCTCATCGCCTTTGCCCCAAAGGATGGCTCGGTGCTTTGGCGGTCGGCTGCGGCGGAGCCTAGCTATGCCTCCCCGGTGCTACTGAAGGTTGACGATGAGGAGCAGATTGTGCAAATGACCCGAGACGACATCGTCGGTTGTGCGGCCGAGGATGGTGCGGAGCGCTGGCGGTATGCGCTCCCGAAGCAGGGATTGACGAATGTGCCCACGCCACTGGTGCTCGAGGAAGGTCGCCTGCTGATCTCCGGCCAAGGGGTCAGCGGTACGCAGATGCTCAAGGTTACCCGCCAAGGGAGGCAGTTTGACGTTCGTGTGATCTGGACGAACCGGCGTGCCGAGTTCTTCTATTGTAACTGGGTGAGTGATGGGGCTGCCGTGTATGGCGGGGTCGGGCCGCTCTTTGGCGCACTTTCGCTCGAGGATGGTCACGAGCTTTGGCGTGAACGGGGCCAAGCCCATGCGAACGTGCTCAAACTTCCGACCGAAACGCTGATTCTGCGTGGGGATGGCCGTCTGACCCAGTGCCAACTGCAACCCAAGGGTTTGCAAGAAGGCAAGCAAGTGCCCCTTTTGAAGGATCGCTGTTGGACGGCACCGACGGTGGTCGGCGACATGCTCTATGCTCGCAACAGCAACCGACTGGTTGCGGTCAACATTCGGCCTTGACCCATAGGGAATCAATTCCGCAAGCCTGTGCCTGGAGCCCTCGTCCTCGGTCTATATTTCCGAACGGCGGATGGGAACCCAAAGGTGTTCGGCACGATGCTTGCTGGTGGGTCTTCTCCCCGCATCGGAGCGGCCTCGCCGGGTTGCCGGCTGGGTGGTACGCTCGGAGTCCGCGACGGGCGTGGGAAACGCCCTGGCATTCGCTACCCCCGGATGTTTCCCCTGCACCGGCGAACGTGTGCCAGGCTACCTCCGGACTCCGCGCGGGAGCGACGCGAGGCATGCTCCTCAACCTGTGCATTCCCATGCCCCCCACGCACGGGGCGATTCCCACGCCCGTCGCCGACTCCGGGCGTGCCACCCAGCCCAGAGCAACTATGGTGCCGAACACTGTTGGGTACACACTCGCCGCTCGGAAAAGGCAGGCGAGCGATAGCTTGTCGACAACCCTGAGTCGTCAGGTGGTGACGCGTACCAGACGGCAAGTGCAACAGTCTAAAAACATATTACACTTTTAAAATTATCTGAATATTCAGATCCGATCTTCCTTGTGCTCACTGGCGATCTCGGTCCACACTGATAACAACCGTGTTTGTGTGAGGGCCTATCGTGTCTATTCTGGAGATAGGCCCGTAGGTGTCGCTCGTTGCCGTTCGCCTGGGGGACTCGCCATGGGAATTCTCGGCTCGTGCTCACTGTTCTTCGTGAGTGTGATAGTGCTGGTGGTGGTATTGAGTCAGCGTCGCCGCCCACCGAAGGCGCAACCTGTGATTCCCCAGCTCGGGCTAAGCAATGGTTGCTGTCCAGCGTGTACGCAACCGGTTGTGGCTGCGAAGACCATCTGTCCGGGCTGCCAACTCGATTTGCGGGGGGAACTTGCCGCCAAGCTCTTACGCCTACGCATTGCCAAAGAGGAAGTCGAGCAATTAGCCGAGCGAGCAATCCTCGCCAAAGAGATTGCTACCCTGGTGTCCGAGAAACTGACGCTGCAGTTGTGGACGGTACCCGAACCGCCGGTGCCAAAACGAGAACTCCTCCCGGCTGTGCCCGCGACACCCCCTCCTGTACCGCCAGTTCGCAAGGCTGCAGCGTCGACTCCGGAAGTTGCTCCGCCGACACCGGCTCGGAGATCGGCGGCACCCGAGGTGGAAACGGCATCGGCTCTCCCGGAATTCCCTCAAACATCGCATTTCTCATCGACCACGTCGCCCCAACCAGCGAGGCAGGCGTTGCCTATGGAGTCCGCACGTCCTTCGCGCCCGGCGTTGCCGGAAGTGCTCAGCACCTTTATGCATGAACGCAACATCCTCTGGGGTGAATTGGTCGGCGGGGTATTGATTGTCGGCTGCTCGATCGCTCTGGTGATCTCCTTGTGGGGGACTTTGCGCGAACTCCCCTACTCGATCTTTCTGCTCACAAGCGGGATTACGGCAGGAGTCTTCGGGGCGGGCTATTACTCGTTTCATCACTGGCGTTTGACGGGCACCTCGCAGGGGCTGCTGGCCATTGCCCTACTGTTGACGCCGTTAAATCTATTGCTGCTAGCTGATTCTGGGGTCGAGGACTCGACACGGACCGTTGATGTGATGGTCAAAGTGCTGGCCACAATCCTGTTTGCTGGGTTGGTAAGGACTGGAGCACGCGACCTGGCCGAGGCGGATGCACTGCCTACCCGGAGAGCACGCTGGCTGTTTGCCTTGGCTTTGGTCGGAGCACCCATGGTACAAACCTTGCCCTGGCTCAACGGCAGCACTTGGGGCAACCTCCTCGCCACCTGGCTGCCACTTGGTTGCTTTGTGCTTGCCACGAGTGTTCCGATCGGTGGGTCCGATCGGATGGTCAAGCGGGGAGATGCAAGCAGGCTGACAGGTTCGTGGGCGGTCGCGTTGCTGTTACTAGTAGGACTGGGGTTCTTTGCCCTGGGGACCAGCTGGGGGTTTGTCGTGAGTCGCCTCGAGGATTCGATCGAGGGGTGGCATCACCTTGCACTACCACTGACGGTGGCAGGGGTACCGATCCTGACAGCTGGGCTGCTGGTCCAGCGCGGCCTGCATGAGCCGGTGCGGCTAAAAGCGACAGGAACGGGCGTGGCTGTGGCGGGGATAGTGGTATTCGGGTTGGCAGTAATGCTGAGCTGGCCGGATCCACAAACCCTTCTTTGTTCGACCGCCTTGATCATGCTGTCTCTGGGTATCTTGGCCTTTCGTGAACCACTCCCTTGGTTGTATTTGGGAGCCGTACCGGCGGCAGGGCTCGTAGCCCTGATCGGCTATCAGGGTATCTTCGAGACTTGGGAGACTCCTCGGGGTCAGGATCCTGGGTTCTGGATGGTCGGGGAGTTAACCTCCGCTGCCAGTGGGGCAGTGCTGGTTGGACTCGGCGGCTTGGTGGTGTGTGGTGCCGAGGCAGCCATCCGCATCCACCGGCGGCCCGATGCAACGGTACTGGCCTGTGGAGCTTTGGGGTTGGTAGCGGTTGGTCTGGGAATGAGTAACTTTCATGGTCGCGAGCAGCCGTCTTTGGCCGCGGCCGCTCACCTCGCCGCAGGGCTTGGCCTGGTGGCAGCCCAGTTCCGCTGGCGTGCACAGTTTGTGGCCCAGTTGGGGGTTTGGTTGCTGTTGCCGACAGTTCTATGGAGCTTGTGGAGTCTACTGCCTGAGCAGCGTGAGGTCTGGGGATTGGTTGTTGCGATCGAGGGGATGGTGCTGGCCTTGGGAGGGGCGTTTCTGCCTGGGCAGACGCGTTTGCGTCGTGCTTGCCGCGATGTCGCAGGGGCTGCCACCCTACTCGCAGGCGGACTCACGTTGACGACGCCAGGATTTTTGGATGAATATATTCACACTGTTACACTGTTTGGTATGACAGCTGCCACCTTGATCCTGGCTGGGTCGTATCAGCAAAGGCTGCTGACCTGGGTTGGTTCGTTGCTTGGTTTGGCTGGGTTGGCACTCCTGAGTGCCACGGTGTTGGAGGTGCAATCAGGCCCGAAAGTCCTCCTTCTGGCTTTTCTGAGCCATGCCACGCTAGCAATCGCTGGGACCACGGTACTGTGGCGTGGAGATGCGGTGTACTTTCCACCGCTACGGAGCTCGGCGTTGTTGTCGATCTGCTTTGCCCTCCTGCTGTTACTCTTTCCTCCGAGTGGCCAGGTTCTTGCCTGGGCCGGCTTGGCAGGGTGGTTGGGGCTACTATGGTTGGGGGTGGCGCTGCTTTGGCAGGAGAAGGGGGCCTTTGTCGCAGTTCAGGGAGTCCTGACCTGGTCGGCCATTCTCGCTGGCGTGGCCTGGGTGGAACAGCAAACTTGGTTTTCCGGACTGCCCATGGGCCTAGTTGATCCACGAGCGTTGCAAGGGATTGGCTTGGCGGTTGCGTTGCTCTCGCTGGTTTGGGGAGTCGTCCGATTGCTGCTGTATTCTTCGCAAGTGGCTCAACGTCTGTGGAACGCGTTCCAGCCTTCGGTGGATCAATGGGTGCTTGGTGGACTGGTTGTCGGCCAGTTGCTGTTGGCGGCTTGGGGATTGTTGCCAGCGCTGGTGGCCGAACTGATACCGGCCGAATTCGCTCCGGAGGATTTGACGCACCTCGCAAAGATCTCTGTCTGGGGAATGGATAGCTGGTTGCTCCTGGCTCTCGCAACGCTGGCGATGCTGTTGATGGCCTTACGGCCGGAGCGGTATGGAGCGGATGTTCCGTTGCTCGGCCTAAGCGTGGTTGGGCTGACCATACCCTTTCTCCTGGCGAGTCAATTTGCCGGTCCGGAGCAGCTTGCCGCAGCTTCAGCACTTCGCTGGGGCTTGGCTTTGGTGTTCTTAATGGGTTCGTTGGTGCTTGGCCTACGCCAGACTTGGGGACATCTGGGGCTGGGCTTACCGGTGTCGCCGTCGCTTCCGGTCTGGGTACGCGGCTTGTTGACCCTGGGAGCCCTGGTGGTGCTTGGTCTGACGGCGGTCGTGGCAATCCTTGGCTTTTCCGGGCAGTCACCGTCCGGGCCATTACCCACCTCGGTGTTTGGCCAGATGGGTGCGACGGTATCGGTACTCAGTCCTCTGGCAATGCTGGTGGTTGGGCTGGCGGGGATGGCCTGGCGGGAACGTTCGCCGGAGTATGCCTTTGCCGGAGGCTGGGTCTGGATCGCTACACTGGCTGGGGGCTACGCCCTTGGGGTGGTCGCGTCTGAGCAGCCGTTTGACTTCGAGGTGCAACTGCGAGTGGGCTTGATTGCGATCGGGGCGGCGGCGATCTGGTCACTTACCTGGCTTGCGGCAGGCCAGCAAGTCCCTGGTCGCGTGCTAAGAACGGTATTCATCGGGACGGGTCTGGGAGGACTCATCGTCATCGACGGGCTTGCATTTCGAGCGTTACTGCTGCATCCGGAACGTCCGCTCACACCTGCCTTTGCCCTGCTCGGCACAGAGGGCGCGCTCGTGCTGCTGGCCATGCTGATCGCCACCCACTGGAATACCCCGGTTGTGCAGCGACGTTGGGTGCTGGGGTTGGCAGTGGTGTTGGCGGGGCTGTTGGTTGCTGGCGCATTACAACCCTGGGATGCTCCTGGGAAGTGGCTGTCCTTCCATGGATTGATGGCGACCTGGGGGCTTGGTGGGGCATTGCTCGCCGAGCGGGTCTTGCAGCGAACCAACGAGGTGCGTTGGACCGGTGTGGCCTGGGTGCAGCTACTCGCCCTGGGGCTGACGCTCATGGCGGTCCGTGGTGCAGGTGAAGATCCCTACCCGTGGGTGCCGAGCGTCAGTGTTGCCCTGAGTGCGCTCCTGACCGGCGTGGTTGCCTTCCAGACCCGACAGCAATGGCGGGAGTATCTCTGTGGGACCTTGGCGCTGCTGGCGGGGGTGTTGGCGGGCGTGGCCTGGGGGGCGGCAGATGCGCCGAGCTTGGCCCTGGCCGCGGCTGCCGGGTTGGCCGTGAGTGGGGGCAGCGCTGCCACCTTGCGGATTTGTGGCCTCGACGCCCCCGTGCGGAGGCTGCCTCCGTTCGCTCACCTGGCGATGTTGCTGTCCCTGGGACTGCTGCTGTTTGGCATCTTGCCGACCCTCAACGCTACCGGAACGAGTTCGTCAACGCTCATCTGGGCAACCTTCGCCACCATTGGTCTCGGGCTCGGGATGTTGACCCTGGATAGCACAGCACACTGGGTCGGGCGGTCGCTGTATCTCTTCGGGCTGGCCGGGGTTGGCCTGGGGCTGGCGGCGTTTCGCTCGGGACCGATCTGGCCGGATACGCTGCTGCCCGCGGTCCTTGCGGGCTATGTCTTGGCCGCTTCAGGGGTTGCGACCATTTTCCAGTGGCGGCTGGGTCTGAACCAGGCGGTTGCGGAGTCTATCTCCACCATTCGCAAATTGCCGAGTTGGTTGATCTCGTTTCAAGCGCTGGTGGGCGTGGTGGTGCTTGGTTTGGCCACTCGGATCGCATGGGTCGAACCGTTGTTGTGGGAGCGGCTGCTGGCTCCGTTGGCCGGCTTGCTCTTGGTGGGTGCGACCATCCTGCTGCGTCCGCGTGTGATGCAGGGAGCCGGGGAGTGGTCGCCGACCTTGAAACTGCTGCCCGTTACCTTCGTCTTGCTGGCCTGGGCACTTCCTGATCCCGCGCAAGCCCATCCTTGGTTGCCACGGCAGGCGGGGGCGTTTCTGGCTTTGGCCGCGAGCACGGTCGTTTATCTGGCGGGGCCGCGGCACCCAGACTTTGGACGCGTGGGCCGTTGGGTGGGTGTGCTGGCTCTGGGCTTTTTGGGCGTGGTCCTGGTGCAGCAAATTTCCGTTTATGACCCGCTCACGCGCACCACGCCGTTGGGACCGTTGGCGGTCGGCAGTGTCTTCGCCGGACTATTGGGCTTGCTGGTGCTGGCGTTGTGGCTGGCCTTGCACCCCGAGCGGGATCCACTCGGTGCGGTCCCGCAGGGCCGCACCGGTTATGTCTACCTCGCGGAGTTCCTGCTGGTCCTCGGCTTTGCCCATCTGCGCTTGAATGTCCCACAAGCATTCACCGGAGCAGCGGTGCGTTACTGGACCTTTATTGTGATGGGCTTGGCCTTCGTGGGGGTGGGGCTGGCGGAACTGTTCGCCCGGCGCGGCTTCACTGTGTTGGCTCGGCCGTTGTTGCGGACCGGAGTGTTGTTGCCTCTGATACCGTTGCTCGCCTTTTGGGCGCGGCCACCCGTGGAGCTACTCGGCTTGGTCGATGACCACGCCCCTGGGTTGCAGCCGCTGATGGGTTACCTGGCCAAGTTGCCTCAGCACTATGACATATATGCGCTGCTTTGGTTTCTGGCAGGTTCGCTGTATGGCTTGATTGCCTTATCCCGACACTCATTCGGCTGGGCACTCTTAGGGGCATTGGCGGCGAACGCTGGGGTGTGGGCGTTGTTGGCCCACCAGCAAATCCCGGCCTCGGTGCATCCCCAGGCTTGGGTGATCCCGTTGGCGCTGATTGTGCTGATTTCCGAACACGTTAACCGAGCCCGATTGCACCCGTCAACCGCCTCGGGCTTACGCTATCTAGGCATCGGTATGATTTATGTCGCCTCGGCGACGGACTTATTTATTGCCGGGGTCGGCGACTCGCTCTGGTTACCGGTGATTTTGGCGGCGCTGTGCGTGGCGGGGGTTTTGGCGGGCATATTGCTGCGGGTACGGGCATTTGTTTATCTGGGGGTAAGCTTCTTGCTGCTGGATGTATTCGCCATGATCTGGCATGCGGCGGTGGATCGGCAGCAGACGTGGGTATGGTATGTCTCGGGGATTGTGCTTGGGATCGCAATCCTGGCCTTGTTTGCCTGGTTGGAGAGACGCCAACAGCGCGTTCGGGAAATGGTCGAACAATTTCGCGAGTGGAACTGAGCGTCGAGCTGTGCCGCTTGTCCAGGAGTGGTCCTGATCGGATTACCAGTAGTCCAGCCATCCGCAACCCGCACACCCTTGCTGAGGCCGGGTACGGATCCATGACAAGGTTCTGCACTCAAGAGTCAATAAAATTTTGATGCGTAGATGGATAAGATGGCCGCTTGGTCGCGGCCATGCAATGCAAACCGATCGTAATTCATCGGCATATTCCAAATTCGCAAATCAAGCTAGTTTTTGGCCATTGCATGAGTATGTGATTGATGATGAGCGGGAATTTTCTGTTTTTGCAGGTGCTGCCGAGCGGGAGGATCGTCGTGAAAAATCGCTAAGGATAAATGCGGTTGGCATTGTAGCCCATTCCTACCCATCCGGTTTTCAAGTCGTTCATCCGGTTTTTTGTCGATTCCTCCATAGTCTCTTATGACACAGGGGAATTGTAAGGTTTTTCCTGAAATTTGCCCGAAGGGATGCGGTTCAGCACATCAGTGATTATCCTAGGCACTAGTGCGGTGGCGGGTTGCCGCGGTGTGCAGAGCCACTCAGATCCCTGAAAGGTGACTAGAGAATCAGTATACTTACTAGTATAATTATCAGATTTATATACTGAATATTTTGTAAATAGCAAATTTTCGACTTGGCTTTGCTGAGGGTTTAGCTATGGTAGTTAGCAACCCCAATGCTGATGAACGAGAGACTTTCGCATAGTCCGCCCACTTGCCCCCTGTAGCGTGACCTCGGTGTGGATAGGTCCCCCCCCATTGGAACCCCGTGTGCGGGTTTACCAGATAACTCTTTAATTTAGACAAAGTTCTTTGATCATTGCATCATCCCGTTCCGGTACTCTCTGATGGAGCTGCTCCGCTGATGTTTTCCAACGATCCCCAAACTCCCCGTAAGCGTTCCAACAAGACTCGCAAGCCCACGAATGCGTTCCGCCCACGCCTGGAGTCCCTTGAGGATCGCACCTCTCCGGCGATTGATTTCACGCAAGTGGGAGCCTTCAAAGGTGTCGATGGCGGGCCGGATGTTCTGAACAACCCAACCTCGTTGCAATTTGGCCCCGATGATCGCCTTTACGTTTCAGAGCAGAACGGCACCATCAATGCCTTCACCGTGAGTATCCAAGACGGTCAATACATTGCCACGGCCCATGAGGAATTGTTGCTGCCTGGCGGTGGTGGGGTGGTCAAATCAATCCAGAACCACAACGACGATGGCTCGCTCAATGGCAACGGCAACCGCCAGGTCACGGGGATTGTTGTCACTGGAACGGCTGTAAATCCGGTCCTCTACGTTACCTCCAGTGACCCCCGGATTGCTTCCAACGGGGAGGTCAACCTGGATACCAACTCCGGGGTCGTGACCCAGGTTAGCTGGAATGGCAGTGAGTGGGAAGCCGTCGACATCATCCGCGGGTTGCCACGGTCCGAGGAGAATCACTCGACCAACGGTCTGACTCTGAGTCCCGATGGCTCCAAGCTGTACGTACAAAACGGCGGGAACACCAACAACGGGGCCCCGAGCGGCTTCTTCTCCTATACCGGCGAATATACCCTGTCGGGCGCTCTGCTCGAGATCGACCTGAACGCGATCGAAAGCCTCCCAATCCTAACCGATGCCGACGCTGGCCAGGGGGGCACAGCTCGTCAATACGTCTACGACTTGCCGACGCTCGACGATCCCAGCGTCCCCAACAACGGTGTCCGCGAGGATGCCGATGGTCTCGACGTCAACGGCCCCTTCGGTGGCAACGACGGTTTGAACCAGGCGATCTTGCCAAGCAATGCACCGCTACGCATCTTTGCCGACGGCTTTCGCAACCAGTATGACATTGTGCTGACCCAGGCAGGCAAGTTCTACACGGTCGATAACGGCTCCAACGGGAATCTCGGTGGCAATCCCGTCATCGAAAGTAACGACGACGACAGCGACGGCATCCCCAACGAGGCCACCCACGCGGTCAATAACGGCGGTAGCGGCGATCCCGAGCCGCTGTTCCTCATCGAAGACGGTGGCTATTACGGTCACCCGAACCCGACCCGCGCGAATCAGAACCTGGCTTGGACGGTATACAACGACAACGGGACACCAGACGGGGCCGTGTCCCCGAACTTTGTGCCCGACCTCTCCGCCCTGGTTCCCGTCAGTGTCGATATCCAGGACGACTTCCTCATCGACCCGAGCAAGTTCACCGGCGACGCGGGTCGTCTGCTCGAGAGCGGTGTACGCGTCGAACGCGACAGCAACGAGTCTAACGCCCTGGTTACCATTGGCTCCTCGAGCAACGGCTTGACGGAGTACACTGGCGATGACTTCGGCGGTGCCCTCCAGGGGGCACTCCTAGTCGCCCAGTTCAACGGGAACGTGACGGTGCTCAACCTGAACGCAGACGGCACTGCCCTCGAACCGCTCTTTGCCCCCGGACCAGATGGTGTATTGGGGACTGCCGACGACGAGCTAGTCGATGCCGACGGCGTCTATCAACTCCCCGTCGACGGTAGCACCGGGAGTTTCTCCACGCCTCTCGATGTCACGATTGGGCCAGATGGCTCGGTCTGGGTGGCCGAGATCGGTGCAGACTTCGTCAAAGTCTTGGTGCCTTCGGATGTTGTTCTGCCGAATGACCCCGATTTCGACAACGACGGTATATTCAATGAAGTCGATCCGTTTATTCGTGATGCCAGCAACGGGACCTCGGTGGTAGTCACTCCCGGCGAGACACTACTCTGGGACTTTGATGCCAACCAAGACGATAACCTGCCCGGGCCCGACGGCTACGGCGGCGGCCTGACCGGCGTGATGATCGACGGCAACACCGACTTCGAGCAGTTCTTCCAGGAACCTTCGACCCTCGAGGGGCAGGACGTCAAGCTGGACAACGTCAAATTCATCACCGCCGCTGGCGGCGGTACGACCGTGGTCGAGTTTGTCTCCAACGGCGACTCCGCCGGTGACAACAACAACGGCGAATACCTGTTCCACACCGGCGTTAGTGTAGCGGAGAACGCCGCCACTGTCAGTTTCAAGTGGAGTGTGTTCAATCTGGGTCGGTTCGATGCCGACACCAATCCGGACGGTTTCCAAGGCAACTCGCAGCAGATTGGCGGCTACATTGGCACCGGCGATCAGAGCAATTTCCTGAAGATCGCTGCCATCCAATCGGATAACGGCGAGATCCTAGTAGCTCTGGAGAATAATGACACGACCACGGAAACGTATCTCCAGGCCGATGATCTCTTCAACGTCCTTGCAACCGACAACAAAAAGATCTTCTTCGAGGTCGTGGTCGACATTCAGGCCGAGACGGCTACGCCTACGGTGACCTACGAGACCGCCACCGGCGCGACCACCGTCAGCGGTGCTGCGATCGACATCTCAGGCACCAACTTGCTCGAAGCGATTAAGGGCGACTACACCGTCCAGGGTCAGACCACTGGTGTCGCGGTCGGGCTGTTCTCCAGCAACATCGGTCAGCTTGAGGCCAACACCTTCCAGGCCGTCTTCGACGACATCGAGATCACGGCCACCGAGGCTCGCCTACCGCCCAGCGCCCAAGATGATCTGAAGGTTACCGGCATCAACACGGGGTTAACGATTCCGGTCGGCGAGTTACTTGCCAACGACTCCGACCCGAACCCAGACGATACCTTGGCCGTCACCGACGTGTCGAGTCCGCTGAATGGTTCCGTGGTGCTCGACGATAACGATACCCCGGGAGATACCACAGACGATTTCGTCATCTTTACGCCCGACCAAGACTTCGAGGGGACAGCCACCTTCAACTATCTTATTTCCGACGGCAGCTTCTCCGACATGGCAACCGTGACGGTAAGTGTTGCTGACCGCGTGATCCTGTACCGCGTCAACGGTGGTGGTGGGGAGATTACAGCCATCGACGGCGGTCCCAACTGGACCGCGGATACGGGTGGTAACCCAAGCACCTTCCTGGTCACCTCACCCCACAACACCGCAGGCTTCGGGGCACTCGATCCGGGCGACACGGTCGATCCTTCGACCACACCGGGAGGAATCTTCGACAGCGAGCGTTGGGATCCGCCTAGCGGTCCGGAAATGTTGTGGCAATTCGCTGTTCCTGGGAATGGGCTTTATGAAGTCAACCTGTTTATGGGCAATGGCTTCGGTGGGACCAGTGAGCCAGGTCAGCGCGTCTTCGACGTTGCCCTCGAAGGCACCGTGATCGCGGATCCGGACAAGACGAAGAACCTGGATAATATTGATCTGTCGGAGGACTTCGGCCACCTAGTGGGCGGTCGTGTCTCCAACGTTGTTGAAGTCACCGACGGGACGCTCGACATCGAGTTCATTCACATTACGGAAAACCCGCTGATCAACGGCATCGAGATCGTCCAGTTAGGTGCCATTGAGGTCGAACCCACCGTCTCCATCATCAGCGGTAACCAAACCGTCGGTGAGGGTGAGGGCACGGTCCAGATCTCGCTTGCCACCGACTTCACCGTTCCGGCCGACGAGAGCGTCGACGTGACCTTCGAGATTGCCTCGGGTACAGCGGTCGCCGGGGAAGACTTCACCTACGGCTCCGGTTCCTTGGCGGGAGGAGTGTACACCGATACAGTGACTATCGCCGGTAGCTCCTCGGACGTCACCTTTACCATCGACATCCTGCAGGAGATCGTTGGCAGCGAAGTCACTGAGCCCGACGAGACCTTTACCGTCACCATCCTCGAGGTGAGCGCGAATGCTGCCATTGGAACCGCATCGTCTACGATCACCATCATTGACGATGATCCGACTGACACGCCTGGTATTCCGTTTGACAGCTTTAATGGCACGCCGGTGTCAAATGGGGACTTTGCGGGCACGGATGGGATCTCCGGACCGCCGTATACCACGACGGTGCTCAATCTTACAGCTGGCAACAACATCTTGGTTGCATCGCAGCAAGGGGATCCGCGTGATTATGACTTCATCACCATCGTTATCCCAGACGGCTTCGAGTTGACTGAAATCGTTCTCCAGGATTACGACGCGCTCAGCAATGCCTTCCTCGGCTTTGTCACAGGGAACGAATTCACCGTTGACCTACTCAAGCAGAAGATCGGCAATCTGGAAGGCGGGACCGTCTATGGCACAAGCCAGATCGGCACCGATATCTTGGACCAGCTTTCTTCGCAAGTCGTCGAAAATTCGGGGACCGGCAATGACCCCGTCGTCCCTGGCTTCAATACCCCGCTCGGACCAGGCGAATACAGCCTCGGCTTTAGCCAGGGTGGTGACCTGTCGACCACGACCCTCAATTTCGTTGTCGAACAAGTCGGTGCTGCTACCCTGACAGTGAATGACGGTTCGAACAACATCCAGCAGTCGAACTTTGCCAACGGCTCCTTCATCCTGACCAACACAGGCGGCAAGGACATCGTTTCGTTCACCATCGACGTCACCGACGCCCTGTACCCGGACAGCGTCTTCGATCCCTTCGGTCTAGCCGGTGATACCACAGGCAAGGTGATGACCGTCAACGCGGGTAGTAGCACCGGAGTCGTGGAGCCGACCGGCGGTTACTACATCGGCGCCGGCGGCACGCTGGGCTTTGAAGCCGTTCAACTCGATTTCAACCCGACCGTCGACGGTGGCTTCAACCCGGGTGAGTCGGTCGGTTTCGCCGTGGATATGGACCCGAACTCCATCGCCGGAGCTTTAAAGTCGACTCTGGATTCCGGTGCACTACCTTTGCCTTGGGACATCGGTGGCATTAGCGGAGCGGAGCTGATCGGCTCGACGTTCACCGTCACTTTTGCCGATGGCACGACGGCTACCGGACGACTGCAGGGCCAAACCAATGGCGCTGGGAACGCTCTTCAAGGCGGCTCGGAGGGGATCGCTTCCCAGAGCTCGCCCAATCTCGACGTCACATTGACAGTCAACGGGCTGGCCGAGGGTGAGGCGGGCACTTACAGCAATGGTGGCCCGACCGTGATCATCAACGGCCCGGTCGGACAGACGGCCCGAGTGACGATGACCAAGGGCGTCATCCAGCCGTTCACCAACGAATTCTTTGACACCAACCCGTACCAGGCACAACTCGACGCCCAGCTCGCCACCCTGGCGGCGTCGGACTTCCCGGCCAATAATGCGGCGTATTTCCAAACCTTCGACATCTTACTCGACGGTACGGATCAGGACATCTCGGCTCTATTCAACTTCACGGATGTGCCCAATATCGATCTCGCACCGAGAAACGAAGCCCAGCTGCCTCTCGGCTTTGTCGCCGGCATCATCGATCCGGACAACGACAACCAGCCAATCGGCCCGGTGAGCAGTCCGATCCATCTGCAGTATGCTGAGGAGTCGGTTAGCCCCGAGGTCAACCTGTCGGTGAGCGCGACGGAGGGCAGCGAGGCGGACACCACGTCGATCACGGTGGCGGTCACTGCCAGCGAAGCGGTGGAAGGGGCTCAGACGGTCGATCTTGTCCTGACCGGCACCGACGTTACCGCGGAGGACTTCACCGGTACGATCCCGACGAGCCTGACGATCGAGGATGGGCAGACCCAGGCATCGTTTACCATCGAGGTCAACGATGATGCGTTGGTTGAAGGTTCAGAGACCGCAACCTTCACCATCAGCAACCCATCCTCGGGGTTGGTGCTGGGGAGCAACACTACCGCCGATGTGACGATCACCGACAACGACTTCCCGACGGTGGACCTGTCGGTGAGCGCGACGGAGGGCAGCGAGACGGACACCACGTCGATCACGGTGGCGGTCACTGCCAGCGAAGCGGTGGAAGGGGCTCAGACGGTCGATCTTGTCCTGACCGGCACCGACGTTACCGCGGAGGACTTCACCGGTACGATCCCGACGAGCCTGACGATCGAGGATGGGCAGACCCAGGCATCGTTTACCATCGAGGTCAACGATGATGCGTTGGTCGAAGCCTTGGTCGAGACGGCGACCTTCTCGATCAGCAACCCATCCTCGGGACTGGTACTGGGCACCACCGAAGTATCGGTGGAGATCACTGACAACGACGCAGAGGTCAACCTGTCAGTGAGCCCGGGGGCTGGTAGCGAAGCGGATAGAACTGAGATCACGGTGACGCTAACAACCAGCAGAGAGATGACCAGTGCCCAGACGGTCGAGGTGGTGCTCAGCGGCACCGGGGTCACGGCTGAGGATTTCACGGACGGCACGGTCAGCTTCGTGGATGGCAAGGTCACCATGGAGATCCTGGCTGGTCAGACCAAGACCTCGTTCACCATGAATGTCAATGACGATACCTTGGTCGAGGGTGAAGAGACCGCCACCTACTCGCTGATCAATCCATCGGCAGGGCTTGTGCTCGGCAGCATGACCACGGCCGATGTGACCATCACCGACAATGATTTCAACGCGGATCTGGAACTGTCGAAGGTGGTTTCCAACGAAACCCCCGAAATCGGTACTCAGGTGACCTTCACCCTGACAGTCACGAACCAGGGACCGGGTGAGGCGACTGGAGTGACAGTTCAAGATCAGTTGCCGAGTGGCTTCAGCTATGACAGCCACTCTGGGGATGGTAGCTACGACCCGGCGAGTGGAATCTGGACGATCGGGACGATTGACAATACCAATGCTGCCACGTTGCAAATCACCGCGACGGTCACTACAAACGGTGCGGAAGTGCTTTACCGGGTGAATGCCGGTGGTTCGGAGGTCCCGGCGATGGACGGCGGGTTAAACTGGACCAGCGATACGAAGCAGGCCAACAGCCCCTACCTCATCGACGCCGGCAGCAATTCGACCGGTGGTTCCTCGGTGAGCCCTGGTGGGACTGTGCCTTCAACCACTCCAGATGCCATCTTTGACTCCGAACGGTTTGACACGTCCGGGAACACCACCATGAAGTGGGCCTTCGATGTGCCGACACCAGGGTTGTACGAAGTGCGGCTGTACATGGGCGATGGCTTCTCGGGGACGAGTGAGGCAGGTCAACGCGTCTTTGATGTGGAGATCGAGGGTACGGTTCCGGACAATCTTGACGACGTTGATTTGTCGGGTCAGCTCGGTTTCAACCTTGGGGGTCTGTTCAGCAACACCATTACGGTGATCGATGGGGAGCTCAATATCGAGTTTTTGAACAGCAACCTCAATAACCCGACCGTCAATGGCATCGAGATCATCCAACTCACCTACAGCAACTATGCCCAAATCCTCACCGCTGACCAGAACGATCCCGATTCGATCCCGGGTGATGGCTCGGGGGACAACGATGACGATGCCCTGGTCTCTCTCGAACCGACCTTGCCACCTCCCGCCGAAGTGACTCTGAAGGTCGATTCGGTCGAGGCAAGTGAAGAGGATACTACCGTGATCACGGTGACGGTCGAGGCTAGCAAGCCGGTCGTCGGCGACCAAACCTTGGAGGTATTGCTCAGCGGAGCCGGGATCACGGCCGGTGACTTCACCGGTACCATCCCGACGAGCCTGACGATCGAAGACGGGAAGACCGAGGCATTGTTCACGGTCACGATTAACGACGATGCCCTGGTCGAAGATCAGGAGATCGCCATCTTCTCGCTTGGCGAACTGATCGACTCGCTTGGAAACCCCTCGAATGCCATCGTGCTTGGCAGTGAAACCTCAGCCAATGTGACCGTCAGCGACAACGATACGCTGGGTGATGGCACCGATGTTGAGGTGGCCATCAATGCGGGTGGCCTGGCTCTAACCCAGGACGGCATCGAATTCAGTGCTGATCAAAATCACATCGGCGGATCTACATTTGCCGATAATAATTCGGGGAATGGGTCGCAACCGATCTTCAATGATACCGTGTATGCAACGGAACGGTTTGGTGGTTCATCCAGCGCCTCCGCGGCATTTGGCTATTCCATTCCGGTAGGGGCGGGCACCTACACGGTCGAGCTGTACTTCGCCGAGATCTTCCAAGGCAATGCCGAAGACCTCGAAGTAGGGATCGGGGCTCGTGTCTTCGATGTGTTCATCGAAGGGCAACTGGTTCTGGATGACTTTGACATCCTTGAAGAAACCGGCGGCAACATCAACAAGCCGATCGTATTCAAACTGCCAGCGACCGTCTCGCCTGACGATTTCAGTTCGGCCGAGTTTGGTAACCTCAATACGATCGACATCGAATTGAAAGCCTCGGAGGACAACGCCAAGATCAGTGGCATCGTCATCCGACAGGCAGGGATAGTGATCCCGAACGAGGTGTCGATTGCTCCGACCAACGACGGTGCGGAGCCGGGTACCAATGGCCAGTTCACCGTCAGCCTG
>CAYPIE010000048.1:22225-44825 GCA_964410665.1 uncultured Alcaligenaceae bacterium | reverse complement strand
AACGCGTCACCCACCCAGCGAGCGCGTGTCAACACTTCCCCGCCCCCGGTGTGACGCTTACGGATGCCCCGCTCTGGTCCGATATCGGGTCGTCATCTCGATCGAGGTGACCCACTAAATACCTGGCACGGTACGCAAACCGGTAAAGCGGCGAAGCTCAAACCTTCGTGATCGTTTGTGGGTTCGACTCCCTCCCGTGCTACTCGCATGAACTGCTGCATCGTCAGGGCATCGTTGAACGCAACGGTCTGGAAAATCAACCCTGACGGATGTGTGGGTTCATCGAGGGCATACGGACACCTTGAGAGTCGGGAAGTTAAGCGATGGCAACCTACATCCGATTTCAAACTCAACTCCGGTGTGGCTGGACGGGTAGACCTGCGGGGTTGTTTGTCGCCGTGGGACGTGTCGAAGACTCGCCACGACTTTCGCCGAGCACGCGTGAACTGCTTGACGAACACTTGGCATGGTTCAACACGAACTTGCTCGCCCCTTCCCTGGGTGAACGTGGCTGGAGGTGCCTTTTCTGGTATCGTTCGGAGTCAAAAGAACTGATCCGAAGAATGTGGGACTTGGTTGCGATCCTCCGTGAGGAGGGCGTCTACGTCAATAAGCGGTGGACCAACTCGCCCGGCCAAGTGCTTTATTCCGATCGACATCAGATCGCGGCGATCCCGCAACGTGATTCTGCTGCATTGCATGGATAAGTGATCTCAGCAACCATGTGCATCGCGTGTTCGGCATCGGTCAGCAATTCGGCTGGGTGGCACATACTGAGTTTTCGAAGGGCGTGTTCTGGTGGCAGAGTGTCTTCTTACTGAGCGGTGGGAACCCGCCGAGCGTTGTGCGGACTTCCGCTTTGACACCCAGTCAGGCGGACAGCTCCTGGTCGTGACGAGTGGGCGCATGGAACAGGGGCCGTCGTTCGACAGCGGAGCCCCAGCCGTCATCCAGTGCCGCCTCGGCGAGTTCACACCCGCCGCTCGGAAAGAGACGGCCGTGACCTCCATACAACACCAGCCAGAATTCGAAGAGTATCGCTTAAGCAGATAGACGTAACCACTCTGCGGACGAATATAGTCCTTACCTGGGACACCTTACAATCGAAATGACGCCGGAGCCAGACGGTACGGCGGCTGCCTGCAAAGCAGCTGGAAGTGGGTTCGACTCCCACCGGCGTCTCTGACCGACCAACTGCCAGTTCGGACTACATCCTTTTCGGGAAATGAACGGTGTCTGAGCTACAACTTCGTTGGAAGGTCCTGAACCTGATCCAATTGCTGGTTAGGAATCCATCGAGAGGGTGAAGCTGAATGCCGCAAAGTTTATTTTGGTACTCCTTCGGTGCACATCTTGGTTGCTCCCCGGTGTGAGTCGAGCGTTCGCCAGCGCTCTGCGACGGGGATCGGCAAGTCGTCATAGGTTCGCCCGTCGAGGGTGCGGCCTGCCTTTTTCTTGTTGGTGCCACCCCATTGTTTGAAGAAAACGGGCACGTTTGCCATCTCACACTGTTTGACAATGTCGCGAACCCAGTCAGCCTCCATCGGTCGAGCGCCGGGACCCGATTCGCCACCGATGATGACCCAATCGATTCCAGTTAAGTTAAGGTTCATCAGTGGACCCAACAGGGGCTCGATGGACAGGAATTTGGTTTTCGCGCTGGTGACGCGCAGATGATCGATGCGGACGGTGTAGTCCTGGTTTTCCACGCTGACGCCCTGCCAGACGTTGTCGGGCCAATCGATCTGCGGACTCAACGAGGCGAGGCGTTCGGCACGTTTGGTTAACACTTGGAACTGGTGCCAGTGGGCTTGCCGCATCACGCGAAAGACACGCTGGATGAACTGTTCAGGAACATCCTTGTGGAACAGGTCACTCATCGAGTTGACAAAAATCCGTAGCGGCTTTTTCCAACGCAGGGGGAGTTCCAGGGCATGCTCGTGTAAGGTCAGGGCGAAGCCGTTGGCATAGTTGCGTTGGCCCATGAGCTTGAGCCGGTTGGACATGCGCTCGGCATAGCAATGCTGACAGCCAGGAGAGATCTTGGTGCAGCCGGTCAGCGGATTCCAGGTCGATTCGGTCCATTCAATCGCTGTGTTACTGCCCATGTTCGCCTCCGCGGGAACTGGATGCACTGCCGCAAACTAATTTCAGCACGGCCATACGGATGGCCAGGCCATTGGTGACCTGACGCAGAATAGCCGAGTTGGCTCCATCGGCGACTTCCGGCGTCACCTCGACGCCGCGATTGATCGGTCCAGGGGCGAGAAGCAGAATATCTGGCTTGGCCTTGCGCAAGCGCGCGGCATCCATGCCGAACAAGAGCGCGTACTCATGGATCGATGGGAACTGAGCGCGATCTTGGCGTTCGAGTTGGATGCGCAACATGTTGACCACATCGCACTCCGGCAGGATCGGGTCGAGTTTGTGGACCACCTCGACGCCCAGTTGACGGATTTCCTCGGGCACCAAGGTCGGTGGACCACAGACGATGACGCGGACGCCAAATTTGCTCAGGCCGTGGATATTACTGCGGGCGACACGACTATGGCGGATGTCGCCGAGCAGGGCAACGGTCAGCCCTTCGAGCTTGCCCTTGAGCTGACGAATAGTCAACATATCGAGCAAGCCTTGGGTTGGATGTTCGTGGGCTCCGTCGCCGGCGTTGACCAGATGAGCCTTGACGTGATGACTGAGCAAGTGACAAGCGCCGGGCGAAGTGTGACGCACGACCATGACGTGTACGCCCATGGCCTCGATGTTCCGGGCGGTATCGATGAACGATTCGCCCTTACTAAGGCTCGAGCCGCCTGGGGAGAAGTCAACCACATCGGCGCTGAGGCGACGGGCCGCCAAGCCAAAACTGGTGCGGGTCCGGGTAGACGGTTCAAAAAACAGGTTGGCGACCACCCGTCCTTGGAGATCGGTTCGCTTGGGAGCCAAGGTGCCGCTGGCAGTGGGCAACAGCTCCTCTGCCAGGTTGAGGATGGTGTCGATTTCGCCGCGGCTACAGTGCTCCAGGCCAAACAGGTGGGGCTGCGTCCAGCGCGCCTCGTTCATCACGCCCCCTTGGGTCGGTTCCTTGATGGTTTGTACCAGAAAGATTAAGCATGTCCGCTGCACAAGGCCATACCTATCCGTATCCGCGACCAGCATTGACGGTGGATGTCATCCTGGTGACGCGTGAGGCGGACCCTCAGGTGCTGCTGATTCAGCGTAAGAATGCACCGTTCGCCGGCTGTTGGGCTTTACCAGGTGGCTTTGTGGATGAAGGGGAACCCCTGATTGTGGCAGCCCGACGGGAGCTACGCGAAGAGACCGGGTTAAGTCTGGACGATCTGGAACAGTTGCAGGCGTTTGGCGACCCTGGCCGGGATCCGCGTGGCTGGACGGTCAGTGTGGCCTACTTTGCTCGCATCGAGCCGGGCTTGATGGTTCAGGCGGCCGATGATGCGGCGGATGCCCGCTGGTTTGCCCTGGCCCGGCCGCCCGAGCTGGCCTTTGATCATGCCCATATCCTGGACCGGGTCCGCATCCGGCTCGCGGATCGGTTTTGCGAATAGCCGCACTCTTAGCTGGCAGACACGGCGCTTGGCTGATCGGCAGCCAATGCGGAGGTTGCCCCGGTCGTGCCCAGGATTGCCTCGGGGGTCGGTCGTAGTTCGGGGACCAGGGCTTCAATGGCCGGAGCCGCCTCAGGGTGTCGCCGTTGGTAATTGACCAGCCCGACCAACCCAGCTCGGAACTCAGGGCCGCGTAGTGATCGCAAGGCGACCGTCAACAGCGGCAGTAGCTGCTTGAGCTCACCCGGTCGCTGTTCGAGTCGATCGAGCAGTTGCCGCACGACTTTGGGTTTGTTTCGGGCGCCGCGCTGGACGTTGAGCAAGACGGACGCCCAAAGATAACGGATATGGATCGGGTCAAAGACCTCGACGTTGGCTTCTTCTTCAACGGGGGCCAGCGTCAACTGCTGCTCGAGGTAGTCGATCATGGGTAGCCGAATGTTGTCATAGGGAGATTCGAGCATCTTTTGCCAAATGCGGATGTCGTCTTTGACCCGCTCTTCGGACTGCAGCCAATTCCAGCCCTCCGCGCGGACTTCGACAAAGCGATTGTCGAGATACTCCAGGACCCAGTCATTGTGGAATACGGGGCTCGCACTCAACGCTTGACAACTCCAGCGGACCATCTCCTGGCGTAGGAAGTTGGCCTCGGCCTCACCAAGACGGAAAAGTTGCGTGGCTTCGCTCTCAGTTTGTGGGACTTTCCCTTGCAAGAGTTGAAAGCCCAAACGGGCGACGACCTCGGGCTTTTGGACTGCCAAGTCGACCGCCTGGACGAGGCTGACTTGATCAGGTTGGACGGCCTCACCAATGAGATTGGCAAGCAACTCCACCATCTCATCCGGAGCTTGTTTCAGCAGCTGCAAGAGCTTTTCAGGGAGGATTTGCTTCAGCCGGTTTTCGGTGCGGAGTAGTTCGATCGCCAGTTCAACCATCTCCCGGGAGGAGTGGCCTAGCCAGGTAACGAGCTTGTCGAGCGGCATTCCGGGCAAGGCATCGGGAAAATGGTTCCGCAGCATTTGAATGGCCCATTGGCGTACCGGACGCGCCTGGGCCTGGTCAAGTAGTTGGAGGAGCGGATCGGGCTCGCGTTGCCAAACAGCGGCAAACATCGGCGCGGCCACGACATCCTTGAGGGCTTTCCCCTGGATCAGGGTCCAACCAGTTGGATTGGACAGTAGTGCCTCGGAATGATGGAACAGAATATGCATCAGACCCCAGTTATCCAGCAACGCGAGACCTGTGTCGACGTCTTCATCCCGATACAGCGTCAGGATTCGTCGGACTGCGGCCAGATACCGCTCGGGGTCGACTTTGCCAATCTGACGGAAGTACCGCCAGCTGCGTCGGCGTAAATAGGCGCGCGTGGCTGGGTGAAACAGCCGCATGCCTGGGAGCTGCTCGGCCAGCCAGTTCTGGGGATTGACAAAGACATCATCATCCCGGGGAAGAGTGACCGATGCCGTGGTGGCGACTTGGACCGGTTGATAGTTGCGTTCCTCGGGCATCCAGCGATGACGCCGGCGCAGTTCACGACGCACGCTGCGATCGAAGCATACAAGGAAGCGGCCCATCACTTCATCATCGCCTGCTGCCTCGGCGAGCTTGAATAGGCGCTTGATCAGCCCCTCATGCCGCCCAGCATTCAGCGGACGATCCAGATATTCGAGGAGGAACCGCCGGGCCGCTGGTCGGGTGTCTCGATACCAGGGTTCGGCGTAGTTGGCCAACTCCTCGCCGACATGAATGCGGCGAAGTTCATCGACGAAGGCAGGATCGCCACGTTCAAGCAACTCTTCCACAACGGGCCAGGAGCCTTGGGTGACACGCGCAGGTCGATTGGCCATGGTTCAGTTCTCGATGGTGTAGCCACGGTTGTTGTGCAGCCTGGCATTGGCCTGGTTCGTCAGGATGCCGCCAGGACCTTGATGGTGGTTGTCTTGCACGACATTGTCCCGGGCGGGTTCCCCGGCAATGTGGATCCCACTGCCGGTGGTGGTATTGCCGATGATCCGTACTTCTTGGCAAGGGTGGCGGCTGCGGTTGCGATCGGCCTCGACATAGATCGCAGCGATGCCGCCCTGGGTGCGGATGGTATTGCCGCGAATCTCCAGGCCATCGATGCCGCCGGTCTTGTAGATGGAGATGTAGGTGTTGCCGCGGTTGTTGAGCAGCTTGCTGTCGCGGACGGTGCTATTCACATGGTCTTCGTGCATCAACCCCTCCCCGTCGTTGATCTTGTAGCTGCGGTCGGCAGCCCAGTTGCGGAAGACCTCATAGTCATTCCCCTGGACCGTCCAACGCCAGCCACGCATCTGCACGGCCCGATTATCGTTGGTCGAGGAACCCGAGGTGAGGTTACGGCCGGTAGTAGTGGGACGGTAGACGTCTTTAGCGAAGCGGATGACATTGTTGGCGCAAATGGTTCCATCGCCGGAAAAGGAAATGGCACAGCGGCCGGTCATGTACAAATAGTTGTCGCAGATGACAATGCCTTTGCGGAAGGCATATGGGTGGGTTTGCGGCGTACCATCGGGTGGGTTGCCACCACTGCCACCGAGGGCGGCGTTGTTAATGTAGAGGCCGGGACGATTGTCGTAGTCAAAAACGACCTCGGGGAGCTCGACACGAGCTTGCTTCCCGCGACCTTTGACGAGGTAGCGGTGCATGGTGAAATTCGCCTGGCCAGAGCGAGGCAGTCGATTGTTGGCGACCAAGCAATTTTTTGCGGTGTCCACGGTGATGGCAGCGTGATGCCGGTCGGTGAAGCGTTGCCACGGATGCTGGCCGAGTTGCTGATCGGGCACGTTTCGATCGGCAACCGCGGCATGGGTCAACAAGCACCCGTAGACCAACCGTTGTTTCCCGGCTGCTTCGTCAGGCCCCGAGCCTAGGTCGACATGCCCATGGTCGATGGCGAGATAGACGAGGCCACAGTTGCTTGCCTGGGCGGGGTCAGCAAGGGTGATGCCCCGGAATGCGGTATCGATCGGCGTGCCTTGACCAGAGAGTCTCGGTTGATACTTGGGGAAGCGAAACTGGGTCGGCAACTGATAGCCATCCTTGCGGGCATCGGTCACCCCCTTGGGCGCTTCGCCCCGCCAAACAATGCCGTCGTAGAGCTTGAGGCTCCGTTGAAAGGTATAGATTCCGGCCGGGAAAAAGACAACGCCCCCGCCATGAAGCGTCAGCTGCTTCTGGGCAGTTTCCAGGCGTTGTTCGAACGTGGCGCCCTCAACCTCCTGGATGTTGAGGGTGCGATCCCAGGGGAGAGCATCCACCCAGGCGAGCTGATAGCGAGCCGCAGGATTGTCGATGGGTGGCGCGGCAACGGCCGGCAAGCACCCTAGAAGCAGCAGCGGAAGACTTGCCAAGACACCGACTCCAAGCAATGCGATCAGTCACCGAATCAGAGATAGCGTACCGCATACCGGGCAATGTCGCCATCGTCCTTCGAGGAGGAGCCTAGAGTCATGGTCCAGCGTCGGTCAGGTCGGGTGATATTAGCGGCCAGCGGCGTGTGTCTTGCCCTCGGGGTAGGGATCTTTCTGCTGACCCGGCAGGGGAACGGCATCGGTCCCGCTCTGGGGATCACGCTGGGAATTGCGGGACTCTTTTTGTTGCTCTACGGGTTGTTGGTCCTGCTTGCCGGGGAGCCGGAGCCGGGCCCTGAAGACGCTCCCCCGGTCTATCACCTGTATCAGCTGCGGATGTCCCAACGCGGCTGGCAGCTGATGGGGCTCGGGGCGGCGTGTGTTGCCGTGGGGTTGATCAACCCAGGCGAGTGGGGCTGGCCATTGCTTCTCCTTGGAATCGTGGGGGTGCTGGTGGTCATCCTCTGGGAGTCCCATCAGACCTGGAAGGCGCAGCAAGCCGAGCGACTGGACCGGCTCGCTGCTTTCGCCCAACAGCATGGCTTTCACTTCGCCGCCAAGCCCCCCATCGCGGACGTCTTGCCCGAGGCTTCGTTTGCTCTGTTCCGTGAGGGTCGGCAGCACAAGGTGTACGGTTGGCTGGAAGGGGAGTTGGCTGGGGAACGTTTCATGGCGTTTGACTTCCTGCATACGATCGGAGCGGGGAAGTCGAAGCGTCGCTCCGCCCAGACCGTGGTGTTACTGGAACTGGGCCCAAGTCCGTCGTTTCGGCTGGATCCGCGACGCTTGGTCCACCGCATACGACGCTGGTTGGGTGGACGCGAGGTGGTGTTGGCAGACGCGGCAGCGTTTCATGAGCGTTATGTGCTGCGGACGCCGGATCCGGAGGAGGTGGCGGACTTGCTCGGAACGAGCCTTCAGCAATTTTTGTTGCGTTATCCGCAGTGGACGCTGGCCGCGCAAGACGGCTTGCTTCTGCTTTACCGCAAAGATCGGCTCCAGGCAGAATCGCACTACGCGGCTCTACTCGGGTTTACCTCGGCGGTGGCTCAGGAGCTGCGGCGGTCGGGGCGTATTACGCCGATTGAGCATGCAAGCGTACCGGAATAGTCTGCCTAATCGCCAAAGTTGAATTGTTTTTCTAGCAGCAGATTCTACACTAGCGAACGGCGAGCCCAGCAACAGCTCTTCTCCCTTGCGGAAGGCTTGCCAACCCCCGATGGCCGCGCTGGTGGCTGTAGATTCTTTCAAGGTTTTGAGTTGAGGTGATCATGCCCGGCCGTTTGATCCGGACGTTCACAGTTCTCCCCCATCTCCCTGACCGCCTGCAACCTCTGCAGAAACTCGCTTATAACCTTTGGTGGTGCTGGAACCATGATGCGATCGCGTTGTTCCGGCGGATCGACTTTGATCTGTTCGAGGCGTTGGATCACAGTCCCATTCGCCTTCTGGGTGCCACCGATCAAAAACGGTTCGATGAGCTCCTCGATGACGATGGCTTTCTGGCCCATATGGACCGGGTAGTGGGGGCGCTGGACCATTATTTAGCCGCGCCGACTTGGTTTCAGGAACACCATGGGCGTCAGTCAGCGTTTCAGGTTGCCTATTTTTCCATGGAATTTGGTCTGCACGAGAGTGTCCCGGTCTACTCCGGCGGCCTGGGTGTGCTCGCCGGTGATCACCTCAAGAGTGCCTCCGACCTCGGCGTGCCTCTGTGTGGCGTCACATTGATGTTCCGTGAGGGGTACTTTCGTCAATACCTCAACATCGATGGTTGGCAGCAAGAGCGTTACCCGGAGAATGACTTTTTCAATCTACCTTTGATTCGCGAACAAACTCCCGAAGGCAAACCGGTCCAGGTCACGGTGCCGATCGGGAACCATGACATTCAGGTACGGGTGTGGCGGATTCAGGTGGGCCGGGTCCCGCTCTATCTTTTGGATGCCAATATTCCCGACAACGCGCCAGCGGATCGCGAGATTACCGCGCGCCTATATGGTGGGGATAGCGAGCTGCGTATTCGCCAAGAATTGGTATTGGGGATCGGTGGTGTGCGTGCTCTGGCGGCCTTAGGCAAAATGCCTAGCGTGTGTCATATGAATGAGGGCCATTCGGCCTTCTGCAATCTGGAACGCATCCGGATGAAGATGCACGACCAGGGGCATGATTTTGCAACGGCGATGGAAGCGGTTAAGGCGGGGAGTTGTTTTACCACGCACACCCCCGTCCCCGCTGGCAACGATGTGTTTGCTCCGGATTTGATCGACCGCTACTTAGGCCGCTATATCCACGAGCTTGGCTTAACCCGGGAACGCTTTCTCGCGCTAGGCCGGCAGCATCCGCATGATCCCAGTGAACCGTTTGGCATGACGGTGCTCGCCATTCGGATGTCCAACACCTCCAATGGGGTGAGTGCACTGCATGGTCGTGTGTCGCGACATATGTGGCAAGCGATCTGGCCGGAGCTGGCCGAGAGTGAAGTGCCCATCTTTGCCATCACCAATGGCGTGCATACGCAGAGTTGGATCGCGGCAGAAATCGCGCAGCTATATGACCGCTACATCGGAGTGCAGTGGGAGTCGCAGCCGACCCACTTTGGCATCTGGAGTCGTGCGGAGCATATTCCGGATACCGAGCTTTGGCGGACCCATGAGCGGTGTCGCGAGCGTCTGGTGGCAATGGCTCGGATTCGTCTGCAAGAGCAGCTCAAACGCCGGGGGGTCCCACCGACGGAGGTCGAGGCCGCCGAAGAGGTACTCGATCCGGAAGCCCTGACCATTGGTTTTGCGCGTCGCTTTGCCACCTACAAGCGCGGCACGCTGGTATTTCGTGATCTGGAACGCTTGACCGCGCTATGCAACGATCGTGACCGTCCAGTGCAATTTATCTTCGCCGGCAAGGCCCACCCGCGTGATCATGGCGGCAAGGAGCTCATTGCCCAGATCATGCAGTATGCGAGGCGAAGCGAACTGCGTCGCCGCATTGTTTTTCTCGAAGATTATGACATGAATGTGACGCGGACGATGATCCACGGCGTCGACATTTGGCTGAATAATCCACGTCGACCACTGGAGGCTTCGGGGACCAGTGGTATGAAAGTGGCCGCCAACGGCGGCTTGAACCTCAGCGTGCTAGATGGCTGGTGGGTCGAGGGCTATCACGGTGACAACGGCTGGAGCATTGGTGCCGGTGAGGAATACACCGAAACCGAGCGGGAATACCAGGATCAGGTGGAAAGCCGACTGCTCTACGACTTGATCGAACGTGACATCGTGCCGATGTTTTACAACCGGGGGTCGGACGGCTTGCCTCGGCAGTGGCTGAAGCGGATGAAGCGATCGATTGCCACGGTGGTGCCGTATTTTAATACCAACCGCATGGTGGCCGAGTATGTGCAGAAATGCTATCGCCCGTCGTTCGATCGGTTCTCTGCGTTGAATGCCGAGTCGCTCAAGCGGGCGTGCGAACTCGCCAAGTGGCGTCATCGTCTCCAGGACTACTGGCCTGAGATCGGGATCGAGGAGTTGAAAGCTCCGCAGGTCCATCATCTCCAGGTGGGTGGTGTGTTCGACGTGTCCGTGCGGGTTCGGCTTGGCACACTCCGCCCAGAGGATGTGCTGGTGCAGTTGGTGCACGGTCGGCTAGATGCGTTTGGTTCGATTGCCATTCCTACCAGTACGGTCTTAACACCAGGGTCGGATTCGGATGGCCAGGGGATTTGGACTTACTCCGGAACGATCCCCTGTGAGGCCAGCGGCCACTTTGGCTACTGTGTCCGGGTATTGCCTCACCATTCGGATTTACCTCATGCGTTTGAACCCGGGCTCGTCACTTGGGGATAATGCGGCTGGGCCTAGGCAACTCTCCTGGGCGGATTGCGATGGCATCTTCCGTTGCGGATCGTGCTGGCGACGATCACATTGCGGAAGATGCCTACTTTCGACAACACCCATCATTCTGAATAGGCGGCTTGAGAAACGCTTGCTTTGACCCACCCCTGCTAGGGCAGGTTAGCTCCACACTTCTGATGATGCTTTGACTCAAATCAAGTCCAGAGAATCATCTTGAAAAATCTATATGTTTGCGTAGACTTAAGTGAAATCCTCTCGCCCTGAGGCGCTTGTGTAGGTTGAGCCCTCTGCTTGGGATCCCCATCGTGTACCACCACCAAACCGGTGGCCTACACTCCCACGGATTTATGTATGGTTTTCTCAGTTACCCACGCTGGTCACCACGGTGTTCTCGGGCCTGTCCAGCATCGGTGCAAGCGTTGTAGATCGTATGCCGGTGGAAATTGCGGGAGCCTACGCCTAATAAATGATGAATCCTCTGATGAACACGCTTGAAGCATCGGAGGGCTGGTTTGGTCATCTTTCCGATTCCATCTCACTCCTTTGAGCCCTTGCTTGCCTATGATTGCGCATTGGCATACACGCGGTGACCCATGAGAGATGAGCAAAGTTGTTGGAAGGTGACAATATTAAGCGGGTAGAAGTTGTGGAGGAACCAAGCGATGCTTCGTCGATTATTAATGCGTGCGTATGATTTCTTGCAGCTTCATTGGGAGTCGTCCTGGCTTCGTCGAACGATGGGCACCTCGGCCATCCTGGTCTTCCTCGCAGGCCTCGCCCTGACCGAAGCGAGTAGGGCGGACCTGTTTCCGCCGGCTGTGGCACCCTATATCCCGGATGAGCCAATATGGGCGATTTATTTTGCCTTTTTCTTGCTCCTGGTCATGGAAGTGCTGGGATTGGTGTTTAGCCTCGGTCGGTCGATCTCGGATACGGTGGGCAAGCAGTTTGAGATCCTCTCGCTCATCCTGTTGCGGGATGTGTTCATCGAATTTACCAAAGCCGGAGGTGAGTTGAAGTGGGAAACCATTCGTCCGGAGGTCGGACGGATGGCCATCGATGCCTTGGCGGCGACTGTGATCTTTGTCTTGGTGGGCATTTACTACCGCATTCAACGCCACGTTCCTCTGACGACCGACGAGAAAGAGCGACGAAAGTTTGTCAATAACAAGAAGTTGCTTGGCCTGGGTCTATTAGCGAGTTTTTTCATTCTCGCTGGTCGCGATTTCTATGCATTGGTGCAGCAAGTCCAGGTGAGCGGAAGCTTTGCCGAGTGGTGGGAGCAACACACCACCACGTTTTTTGCAGACTTATTTACCGTGTTGATTTTTGCCGATGTGTTGTTGGTGCTGTTAGCCTTCCGATATAGCTCGACCTATCACATTGGTTTTCGCAATGCGGGCTTTGCGGTCTCGACGGTGTTTATTCGACTCGCTCTGCTCGCCGAAACCGAACCGTATCTGCGCGCGGCGATCGGTGTGGGAGCGGCAGTGTTCGCCGTGGGCTTGACCCTGTCATACAACGTGTTCAGTCCCAATCTTAGCCTACAAGACGTCAAGCAACGTATGGAGTATATGGCCTCGTCGATCGCAGACGGGTCGGCATCAGACAAAGACCGGCTCGAGACGGAGATTGATCAGCTCCGACGGCAGTTGGCCGCCGCCGAAGCACAACTCCACGATCAGGAGCCGTGGAATGGCTCGCATGCCAACGCGACGGTCAAAGAGATGCAAGAGTAGTTCTCGCGACCTGCAGGGTCATGTCGCGTGGTACTGCAGTCTTATCCACTTGTGTGAATATATATTTGACATTGCTGGACCATGGTACGGGCCGCCATGCCTGTTCCGCTCGGCGGGTGTGAACCCGCCGAGGGTTGGACCGCCGTCGGTCGAAGATCCCGCGTCTGCCAGGACGTCCTCCCACGGTGCGTTGGTCCGAGGCATCTCCGCCCAACGCTCGGCGGGATCACACGCCATTCAGAAGGAATCGCCCCTGTCCAACGCGCCACCCACCCAGCGAGCGCGTGTCAACACTTCCCCACCTCGGGTGTGACGCTTACGGATGCCCCGCTCTGGTCCGACACCGGGTCATCATCTCGATCGAGGTGACCCACTAGTTCTCCTCTTGTTGAAAATACCTTTTTGTGCCTTGTGCCTCGATCGCTTCGCCGATGCGGCGTAACGCCATCCCGTAGGCAGCCGTTCGCATATCGACTTTGGCTTCCTGCATCAACGAGTATATGGTTGTGAACTCGCGTGTCATAATCTCTTGCAACCGCCTATCCACTTCCTCCTCGGTCCAGTAATACCCTGCTTTGTTTTGCACCCATTCAAAGTAGCTCACGGTCACTCCGCCCGCGTTGGCCAGAATATCTGGAATTACTAATACATCCGCGGCATGGAGTACACGGTCGGCTTCAGGTGTGGTGGGGCCGTTGGCCAGCTCACACACCACCTCGGCTCGTATCCGTTTAGCGTTCTCGATGGTAATTTGATTCTCTAAGGCGGCGGGGATCAACACATCCACGTCGAGTTCTAACAATTCTTCGTTGGTGATCTGCGTGGCCGGGATCAGTTCACAGACTGAGCCATGGCAGTAAACGGCTTGTAAACGACGACTTTCGTTTTTCACGTGGATCAGGCTGGGGACATCAAAGCCGTCAGGGTGGTGGATGCCCCCTTTGGAATCGCTCACAGCGACGATGCGATAGCCATCCTGATGGAGGAGTCGAGCGATCTGCTGCCCAGCATTGCCAAATCCCTGGATCGCGACGCGGATGTTCTGCGATGACCAAGCCCGACGATGCTCAAGTTCTTTTAGACAGAAGTAGGCACCTCGTCCGGTCGCGTGCTCGCGGCCTAATGAACCCCCTAACGGGATCGGTTTCCCCGTGATGACCGCGGGAGTGCGTTGTCGCCGGATGATGGAATACTCATCCATCATCCAGCCCATGACCATGGCGTTGGTGTAGACATCCGGCGCGGGAATATCCGTCTCGGGGCCAATAAAATCGGCGATCTGTTGGATGAACCCGCGCGAGAGGCGTTCAAGCTCCAGTCGCGAGAGGGATTTAGGATCAACGATCACGCCTCCCTTCGCGCCACCGTAGGGGATGTTGACCACCGCACATTTACACGTCATCCAGAACGCCAATGCTTTGACTTCTTCGAGACTCACCCCGGGATGGTAGCGAATGCCCCCTTTGCCGGGACCACGGGTTGTATCATGGCGGACACGATAGCCGGTGAAGACGCGTAAGCTGCCATCATCCATGCGGACGGGGATTGTCACTTCGAGGGCAGCGTGGGGATGACGGAGCCGCTCCAGGGTATCCGGATCGATGCGGGCGAGCGAAACTGCCCGATCGAGGCGTTGTAAGGCTTGTTGAAATAGTGACGAATCCAATTCGGACATTCGCTGACTCCTTGGTATTAGCCATCGGGTTCGACCACGATCGGATGCTGCAAGCAGTTGCAGTGATTCAATCCACGTGGACAAGAAGCGTCTATGCGAATCCCACTGCGGAAAGCAGACGCAAATCAAGGAATGCGGTTCCCTCTCAATTCCTCCAGAATCCGTTCGGTACGATCGTTCGGCGGTCACCAGAGCGTCACCCTTAGTTGGGTGTCGCTGGCGATCTGGGAACAGGAGCGTAACAAAAATCCAGTCGAAGTCAGCCGGAGAATGGTGTCGAATGGAGGAAGGGAATGCGATCGCTGGTCCCGGGAATTGGGCACCATGTATTCCCCTACCCGCCCCGCTTGTCGAAGGAGATTCATCATGCTCTCACGTCGCCGTTTCCTTGGGGTTGGCGGGCTTGGGATAATGGCCGCCGCGACCGGTTGCCAACCACCCTGGTTGTTCGCATCGGTGCCTGAAGCAAAGGATGCCAACCGATCCCTGCAAGCAATAGCCCGGGTGAAAGCCTTTAAGAATCGAGTCCTTGGCTATCCGATCAATATGAACACTCCCGCGAAAGCGTTTTTTGCTTGGCGGGATGAATTATTGCAAGTGGGGATCGATGGATTCGCTTTCAATAATGTGGGCAATCCGTTTAAAGCGAGTCCCATCCCCTACAACACACATGATTTCGAACGTGAAATCGTTCTGAGTTTCGGTAAACGGTTCCGCTTTCCCGAGGCAGACACCTGGGGCTTTCTATCACATAGTGGTACCGACAGTAACATGCATGGGATGTATATGGGCCGTACCCTGTTGCAGGCACGCACAGGTCGGCTCCCGAAGGCCTATTTTACTCGGGAAGCACACTATTCGGTGCAGATCTTGCGCGACTTGCTTGGACTCGAAGCAGTGGAGGTGAAGACGTTGCCCGATGGCGGGATGGATCCCCAAGACCTCGACACCAAACTGTGTACCCATCGCGATCAACCGGCCCTGGTGGTGGCGACCATCGGGACTACGTTCAAGGGAGCGATCGACGCGTTAGACCCGTTGCAAGCGGTCTTAGCCGGGCACCCGAGCTATGTGCACGTCGATGCGGCGTTGTTCGGAGGGTACTTGCCATTCACCCAGCATGCAGACGAGATTGCTTACAGCCACCCACGGCGAACGAACCGACCAGGCCGGTATGACTCGATCGCAGTTTCCTGTCACAAATTCTTCGGATTTCCCTCTCCGGCAGGTCTGTTTATCACCAAGCAGCGTCTCTATGACGAGTTCAATGAGGCATTTAGCAAGATACATAACCCAGAGTACATTCACCACGTTCCAGGGACCATCACCTGCTCGCGCGACGCGGTGAAACCAGCGGAGTTTTACTACTTCACGACTCCGCCGGCCCAGAAACGCTTGGTCAGGGATGCCGGGCGGATGCTCGAGAACGCTGCTTACTTGTTTGATCAGTTGAATTCCAAGTTTCCGGAACTCCAAGCGGTGCGGTCCAACCCCTTATCGAACACGGTGTATTTCCGCCATCCTGGGGATGAGGTGGTCAGGAAGTATTCCCTGGCAACCATGCACCTGGATGTCGACGGGCAAGCGGTGCGCTATGCCCATGTCGTCGTCATGCCGCATGTGAGCCAAACGATCCTCGATGAATTCCTCAGTGATTTGAAAGAAATAGGCGCAGGCTAGACGCATGCTTGGTCATGGTTCAGAGAATTGAACGACCTGCATACCACAGGGCTTTCATCTGGTCACGGTGTAACCGTCTACCGGAACCGATCGCACCGGTCAAAAACCGCAGCCACCATTCCAGGTGACCGCCAAACCGAGGTCAAGCACGAACTGCTCTGTCATACAAGTTAGTCCGGTAGGAAGTTTGCTTCGCGTGGTCGGATGTGCCATCCACGAAGCGTCAAGCCGTGGGGTAGTTCCTCGCAGTGACAGTGGTGGTGCCGGAGAGGTTACCACGCCCCACACGATGGGCTTCGTGCGATGCTTACGTTCAGTGAACAAGGATTGCTCATGATGGAACGCCTGCCACGATGAGCAATCAAAGAAAAAGAGCGCCGGAGGATCCGGCTCGCACCAAGGGAACCTGCCTGTTAGGCACTTATTCCCTTGCAAGCTTCCTACGGACTGGGAGCACTGGTGCCGTCGATCGATTGCTCATCGGGTTGTTCGAGACGCACCAGTAGATAGTTCTCTGCTCGGTCCGTGCCGAAGTGTACCAGCACGGGTGCTTCTTCCTGGGTTAAGTTGTACAGTCCGGTTTCGACGACGATGTCCTCGCTCTCGCCGATGCGGAAGGCGACCCGTTGGGTCTCCTTGTCGACCTGACCCTGGACGCTCTGCGTTTGATCGGTGTCAATATTGAACAAAGTCCCGCTGATGATCCCCGATTGGTCGACGGCCAATTGGATCATCCGGGAGGGCTCGATATCCTGCTCATCGGCCGAGACGGCAAAGGTACCCAAGGGCAGCCATTCGGCCTGCTCCGCTTGCTCCTCGGTCGCAGGTGGGGGGACCGTCGCCAGCACGGCAGCGCTCTGGGCAAACTCCTCGGCGGTAGCGATCTCTTCATTGTTGATGAAGACTCGATTGTCTTCATAAACCACGTTCCCTCCGGGACCATAGTCGTAGTAGATCGGCTCGGACCAGACGCTGACCGGCGCGGTCCAGGTGAACCAGTTGCGGCAGGCCAGAAACGTCGGAACCGTCCACCAGTACGACCATGGGCGCCTGGAAAAACCATAGGAATAGTGCCAGCCACAGAAGCGGTGGGGGTGGGCGACCCACCAGGAGGGCCCGAACCAGCTGCGATGATAGGCGCTGAAGCGCCAATGCGTGCGGACCCGTGTACCCCATCCGCCCCAGTAGGCCGCCCGCTGCGGGTATCGCCCTCGCCAGTTCCGCAAACCACCGAGTTGGCGATTCCAGCGGTTGTCAATCGCGATGAGGCGGTTGTTGTTGATGTTGGCCCACTGCGGGCGATTGCTGATCACGGTGTTCCGGCCTAGGTTCACTTGTCCAATATTGATTGGGCGGTTGTTCGATCCGATGTTGATATTGCCACTGCCGATGTTGGGTCGGTTGCCAATGTTGGGTCGGTTGCCGATGTTGGGTCGGTTGCCGATGTTGGGTCGGTTGCCAATATTGGGCCGATTGCCCGGCCGTTGGATGGGGCGGTCCAAGCCGAGGAAGTCCCCGAGGTCTCCCGGGGAGGGACGGTTGCCCGGCCCTGGGATGGTGGGGCGATTGCCCCCGCCGGGACGCCCCGGTCGGTTGCCGCCACCGGGTCGGTTCCCCGCTCCGGGTCGCTCGGGAAAGTGAATCCCCGGTCGGTTGCCGATTCCGGGTCGGTTTCCACCGCCGCCAGGTCGGTTCGGCCGGTTGCCAATCCCGGGTCGGTTCCCCCCGAGGTCGGGGATGCTGGGGCGATTTGGAAACGAGGGTGGTCGGCCTGGAAGAGTGGTTGCCCCACCGCCGGGTCGATTGCCCGGTCGCGTGGGGCGGTTTCCAGGCAAGGGGGTGGGTCGCGATGGCCGTGGGTTTGGCGACGGTTTGAAGCCTCCCCCTGGCAGTTGAGGCCGCTGGGTTGGCGGTGAGGGACGGTTAAAACTAGGCCGGTTGAAGTTGGGCCGGCTGCCACTGGGTCGGTTGAAGCTAGGGCGATTGAGATTAGGCCGGTTGATCGACGGACGCGATCCGCCGAAGTTGGGCGTGCTCATATTGGGCCGCTGGATCGGCCGCGATATGGACGGCCGATTCGCAGGCCGGGGAGCTCGGGCCGCCGCAGCTCGTGCGCGACCTCCACCCCCGAATCGCCCGCCCTTGAAACTGCCCGATGCCCATTGTGCGGCGTAGCACCCGAGGGCTAAACTCAAAGAAAGCATAAACAAAAAATATTTCATCGAGCTACTCCGAAGGTCAAGTACACCGAGTCAGTTTTTTGTCGGAGGGGTTGGGTCAGGTCGATCCTTGGGAGCGGTGTCCGGCTCGACAATCCGGACGACGGTGACCGGGTCCCCCGCAGGTTGTGGCTCCCCTTCGATCACTAGACCGATCAGCCGTATGCTCATCGTCTCAGCGTTAGACTGGCTGATGAGATAGGTTCCCGACGCGAGACGGCCGTCCGCCAGCGTACGGGTGCTACGGCAAACCCAGTCTCTGTCACTTTTTGACCAAACGCCGTTGCCAAAAGAGCCGTCGGAGTCAAATGACCAAGAGCGGATCTGCATGGTGCGCGGGTCCCACCCGATCACTTGGGTGCCCTGGCTACGTACCTCACCGGCGTCTGTCACGACATACGATCGCAACAGAAAGTTCTTGTTTGCCGACCAGCGGAAGGTCGTTTCCACCCGAACAGAGTCCGAGGCATCGACCCAGAGTCCGATGAGCCACTCGAGTTCGGCAAGGGCTTCCGCAGGTGAGTTCGGCACTTGCACGTCGCGTTCCTCGACCGCGGCGAAGCACCAGTTGTGATCTTTTTTGATCAGGATGGCCGAGAAGGTAGCGACTCCCGGCTCCTCTCCCGGGGCCGTGACCCTGGTTTCTCCCGACACCTTGGCGACATCTGGGGTAATCAAGCGAATCGCTTCCGCCCGGCCGGTCATGCGGATCTTGGGTTGGCGCTCGAACACCTTGGCCAGGTCGGCGAGGATAGCCGCGCGCCCCTCGGTCTTTATCCCCAAACTGAGATCGTCGTGGCTTGCGTCCGGGGCCCAGAGAGGTTTTAACGCCTCAATGTTGCGCTGATTAAAGGCTTTCGCATAGGTTTGCAAGAAAGCTGTGACTGAAGCGGTCGTTTCGTCTTCTTGCTCGGACAAAGCTGCTTCCTGGGCCGTGCTGCCCATGGTGAGCAGCAATACCAGCGAAGTCGGTAGGATGAGTACACTCTTCACGGTCCGTTCCTCAAGTGGTTCGGCATCCCCGCTAGCTTACCGCGTACAAGAGCGACTCCATTCGGTGCAATTCCTCATTCTTGGGATGCTGGTTGCTAGTAAGGAATATGTTGGAAGGCCGGCGAAGGGTAGTTGGGATGGTAAAGTTCTGGATGGAAAAGCGGAGAAGGAGTGAACTTCAACCACCGTTCCGACGGTAGGTGAATGCTCACTTCACGAAGCACCACTCGGCTGAGGTCGTCCTCGAAGCGACGGATGGATCCACTTGCGGACAGGAAAAGCGTGCCAGGAAGAGTTCAGACGCACGCTGATGTGGAGATCCTCTCGATTGTATGCCCACGACCGAGGTCCAAGCCTGGGTCGTGGGTGGGGGGCGGCGGTTCGGTCCGGGAGCCTTACTCCGCTTTTGTAAACCGACGCAACTCCACTGTGGTCTCGGCGATCAACTGCCCGTCCTTGCGTGTGGTTCGCTTCCGTTTGACAATCCCGCCAGGGACTTCAGACGAAATGTAGATGTCATAGGTGATTTCGCCCGAGTCCGTCTTCCGGGTACCAGAGATCTTCTTGCACGGATAACTCTTCTCACCAATGGTCACATTCGCATCGGTGAACTCAGCACCTACTTTGTAAAGGACCGTTTCGATCTCTTCTTTGTCGACCTCTGCCGGGTAGATGATCCGGGTCGGTGCCGACACAATATTGCTCAGAAAGTCCCGTTCAGTCAGCGTTGCTTGAACGATGACCTGCTTCGGGGCAACTTTGAGCAGGCGATAGCGGATGATTTTCTGATCGATGCCCTTCGGTACGAGCTCTTTGATGTCATCACCGAATGTTGTTTGTTCGGTGAGGGTCACCGTGGTGCCCGGCTTGAAAGAGGACCAGTACGTGTAGAACGGGTTGGCGACCTTCTCCGCGGCCAAGGAACTGATTGGCGATGCCAAGACAATTGCCAGCGCGAGCATACGAACAATTTGGCGCATGGTGTATTTTCTCCGGCAGATAAGAGATGCGACGTCATCGTTCTAAGTGGCAACCAAGCACAGGTCAAGCGGGGCTTCAAAAACAACTACATTTTTTTTTACTCGTTTGCTGACCGACGGTTGACGCCCTGATCCCCACCGCTATCATGGTCGAAAATTCAACCTTCACCACGGGCAGAACCATGAGCGACCAAAACCGTCGACAGTTCTTCCGCGATCTTCTCGCTGGCGCTGCTTCCATCGTCGGAACGGGGATTGTGTTTACCAAGGTGGTCCCATCGGCCGATGCCGAGGATCGATCGAACAAGCCGCAGCAACCTAGCGCGGATCCGGCAGCACGTGCGGATGAGCTGCTTGCCGATCAAGGGGAGAGCACCGACCTTCCCGAAGCGTACACCAATTTTCGTCGAGGCGGCTTCCGCAGGGGCGGCTTTCGCAACGGCGGGTTCCGCAACGCGGGGTTCCGCAATGCGGGGTTCCGTAACGGGGGCTTTCGCAAGGCCGGCTTCCGCAAGGCTGGGTTCCGCAACTTCTGATGCGGACTTCGCCTGATCGCTTCGTTGACTGCAACCGAGACCAACAATGATCCAATCTGCTTCTGCGTATGGCCCTTTGGAATTGTTGGTCATCCAACCGACACCCTTTTGCAACCTCGATTGCTCATATTGTTATCTGCCGGATCGCTCTGACAAGCGGCGGATGTCGCGCGAGATGCTGCAACGGACCTTCGACTGGGTGTTTGCCAGCGGTTTGGTTCGGGAGCCTTTCACGCTCCTGTGGCATGCGGGTGAACCGCTGGTGGTTCCGATCGACTTCTATGAAGACGCAGTGTCCATGCTGGAAGCGGTGAAACCGCCCCAACTGGAGGTTCATCACTCCTTTCAGACCAATGCCACCTTAATCGATGAAGCTTGGTGTGCCTTTATTCAGCGGCATGGCATCCACATGGGTGTCAGCCTAGACGGCCCGGCGTTTCTCCACGACCGTTATCGACGCACCCGCCAACAAAAGGGGACGCTGGATCAGGTGTTGCGTGGGATCCATCTCCTGCACGACCACTGCATTCCCTTCCATGTGTTGAGTGTGATCACGGCAGAATCCCTAAACTACGCAGATGAATTATTCGATTTCTATTGTGAGCATGGGATTACCAACGTCGGCTTTAACGTCGAAGAAATCGAGGGCCCGCATACCAATTCGTCGATGCAAGCGGTCGGCATGCAGGAGCGTTTTCGGGAGTTCTTTGCGCGTTTCGTGGATCTGGCCTACTCCGTCGATCCGCCGCTTGAAGTGCGTGAGTTCGAAACCTCCGTGGAGTGTATCCTCGGCGCCCGCTTCCAAAAAAACTCCCGCACCCAGGAGAACAAGCCTTGGGCGATCGTCAACGTGGATTGCGCGGGCAATTTCAGCACTTATTCTCCGGAACTCCTCGGGAATTCCGGTTTGCCCTACGGCGATTTCGCCCTGGGCAACGTCACCACCGATCGACTTGAGGATGTCCTGGCTTCACCACGCTTTCGACGCATGGAAGCCGATGTCCAACGCGGGGTAGCCCAGTGTCACGCCAGCTGCGCGTATTTCGCTTTCTGCGGTGGTGGGCCCCCGGCGAACAAGTTTTTTGAACGAGGCACCTTCGCAACCACCGAGACCTTGTCTTGCCGTTTACAAAAACAAGTCTGCATCGACGTGACCTTGGATCAACTGGAACACACTAAAGCAGCTGTCACACCTGCCGCCACCATCCACCAAGACCCTGAGTAAGTCCCCGTGAAGCTCCTACCCGGTGTACAGTTCTGCAGCGCAGAACATTTCCAGCTCCCAGGTGATTGGCCCTCACGCCTGCAGCTCAGCTCCGGGATTCGTTGTCAACAAGGTAACATCTCGCCACAATTGCCCTGGCGTACGCCCACCGCTGAGGAGCTTGAGATGTTGCTGCGGGCCGATGATGCAATCGATCCCCGCGAAGTATCCGTGCAGTACTTCAACTTGCCCAGACATTTACTGGAGGGCTGGTGGCAAGCGTTAGAAGACGATGGTATTCCGACGAATCGACCCTGGCCTGCGTTTAATACCTTGGTCACCGAGTTGACGGCATTTTTTCAGTATAAACGTTTGCCAGTCCCTCCGGGTGGCCGCTTTGATCTTTCTCTGGGGACGAACCCTTCGGGTTTAGAAATCATGGGGTCGAATCACGAACAAGCCAACGCTTCGTGTTGGGCTTGGGGAGGCGTCAACCTGGGCGTGGATGCGTTAGAGCTCAACGTGCTGAATCTGACCTCGACTCAATGGAAAACCCATCCGCTGGCGCACACCGGTACCACATCGGTTTCGCCCCAAGAAATCCCCTCTCTCAATAGCCTAGAAAGTACAACGCTAGATTATCCGTTGCTGCGTCTTAGCCTGCAACCCGGGGAGGGGTATCGGCTCCCCTCGCCACCTCCGATGATCTACAAGCTGACGGCGGCGGATGGCGCCGAACCCATGATGCTGTATATCTCGGGGAATCATTGAACCCCTAAGGAAATC
>CAYPIE010000048.1:0-22125 GCA_964410665.1 uncultured Alcaligenaceae bacterium | reverse complement strand
CCTAAGGAAATCGGCCCCGAGCAAAGAACTGTTATGAGTCTTCACGTGGTTTACATCTCGGTTGATTCCTTGAGGATACCAGCGATCCTCTCTCTGCTTGCCTCGAGGTCATCAGGTCTAGAATCAGCGCCTTTAGTCCGCTGAGAGGCACCGGTTTACGAAGGCAATGCCGTATTTGGAGCTGCTGCATCATGCTGGCATAGGCACACGAATCTCGGTCGCATAGGAGAATGACCTCCGCGGCGGGCATATTGACATCGCTGCGAAGTAGGGCCAGCACATCCTCCCCTTGACCCCACAGCAGGTCCAGATTCAGCACCAGCACCTTGGGCTGGAACACCCGGAGCATCCCAATGCAATCCAGCCCACTACTGGCCAGGCGGATCTCGAAGTCGCTTCCGGCCAGCGCCTCGGCATAGGCGGTCGCTAGTAGATAATTCGGTTCGGCGATCAGCACACATGGCATTGGCAGTTCCTCCGTCGCATGGTGGCCCGGGCCGTCGGTCAGGACCATAGTCACCCGGGTGTGTGGCGCCTGGCGTTCTATCGGCGAGTCTTGCTCACGAGACGGTGGAACAATTTGGTTCCACCGTCTCGTGAGATCATTCTGGCGTGAAAAGCGGCAATTGAACACTCGGGGAGATTCCGTTCGCTCGAATCGGGGAATCCCTGATAGGGATTGGTGCCGGAGCCCCGGCTGGATGAGCACCTCATTGCCCCGGGATCGTCGCTGCCGTCTCGCCGCGATCGCGGTTGCTCGAAGAGGAGCCCTCGCACACGGTTCCTGAAGGCAAAATTAATCATCAAAATATAATATCATAATGTAATAACCTTGCAGAGTGATGTGTCGCGAGGGTAGACTGTCGGACTCTGATGGTCACTTGCTGCGCTGGATGGGAAGTAAACCGGAGCTTGTGCGAGGAATAACGTGGGCAAGGAACAGACATTCAACCGGCCGGTCGATCAAGTGAGTTTAAAAAACATCCAGATAAGCTTGCATGTCAAGCTACGATGGCGTCCAATGGAAGGTGCGGACTGGAGCGTAGGATTGGCACCAAACGACAATCATGGTCATGGATCGGGGCGTTCCCACGGAGCAGTGTGACCCAACCGATTAGCTTTCCGCGAACCGGTTGGGTGGCATCAAGACCATCCGGGGACCCTTCTGGGCGGTTCGCTATGTCTGGAGGCAACCGATGAATCCCCCAAACCCACAGCAACCTGTCAACATCCTTTTGGTGGATGATCACCCGCTGGTGCGTCGCGGGTTACGACATCTGTTCCAGGGTGAATCCGACCTGCATGTTTGTGGTGAAGCCGAGGATGTCCCCTCGGCGATGCAGCAAATCGCCATGCAGCGACCAGACTTGGTGATCGTTGATCTGTCACTCAAAACGGGCCATGGACTCGACTTGTTGCAACGGATTCGCTGCCGTGATCCCGAGATCCAGATGATCGTGTTAAGTATGCACGAGGATGATGTCTATGCAGAACGGACCTTGCGTGCAGGAGCGCGGGGGTATGTCAACAAAGGGGAGACCGGCGAGCGCGTGCTCGAAGCCATTCGCGCCGTGATGGCGGGCGAAATCTTCCTCAGTCCTGCCATGACGGCACGCTGCTTACGCCGCAAAACCGACGCTGAGACCGAGGACCGCGATCCGACCGAGAAACTCTCCGACCGCGAGCTGACGGTGTTCGAGCTGATCGGCCGTGGACTGTCCACGCGTGAGATTGCCAGTCATTTACAGCTGAGTGTCAAAACCATCGAAACCTATCGGGAGCACATCAAGTCGAAACTCAAGTTAGCTGGAGCATCCGAATTGAGCCGTGATGCCGCCCGCTGGGTGTTTGAACGTGATCGACGTGAAGCCGGTAGTATTATTCATGCCTAACGGAGATGTTGGGAACTCCACAGACCATGCACTGCTCCCGCACCTGGTCGCGAAGGACTGGCTTCAATGCGGCCAGACGGCCGCTGCCTGGCCACGCGATCGATCCTCAAGAGGCGAGCGCGGGAGTGAGACCTCGCCCGCCCAGATCCGGCGCACGTCGACAGTGCTTAGCGGCCGCAATTGCCCGTTTCGAAGCAGTGTTCGCGAACTTCTTGCCGGATCGCTTTAGAAGCAGTGTTCGCGAACTTCTTGCCGGATCGCTTTCTTCAGGCGAGTGATACACTCCTCTTCCTGCATTTTGAAGTCTCGCCAAAGCTCCTGGAGTTCTGGCTTCCCTTCGGCATTGGCGATGTACTGGTCATAACGCCAGAGGGCATCGAGCCGATTGCTGAGATCGTGGACGAGATCGTGATCATGATGGGCGCAACCACAGTTTTCACCGATGTGTTCCATCTGGGCTTCGGCGATCCGAGTCATGGGCTTGCTCCTTGTCTTTGGGGTCAGTGCGGTCCTTGAGTTGCGTTTTCTCGACAGGCTTCCAGCCCTTCCTTGCATCCTAATGGAGGATGATCCGCACGATCTATCAGGAGAACCCTGAGATCTCTGTAGGGGTGGAGCATGGGTGCTCGCGCGCGATAGAAGGTCATTTTCGCCAGGAGGCAACGATGTCCGCCGGGCCTGTCGGTGAGATTCCGATTCGCAACGAGTCGCGAAATTAACCGACCACGAAGCGCGTTTCTTCCCCTGGGGCCATCTCACGCACCTCGTCACGGCAACCGATGCGGATTGCAGGGGAGGGCCCGTGCTCAAACTTCACCGTCAAGTTTTGTTGCGTCAGCCCGACGCGTAACCAGTGGCTGCGGTAACGAAGTCGCAAGCGTAGTTCCGAGAGCTGTTCGGGTAAACGCGGATCGAACAGTAGGCAGTCGTCGCGAATCTCCAGGCCGGTGAAGGCCCGTTGCATGAGATCGACGGTTCCGGCCATGGCTCCGAGGTGAATCCCCTCGGGAGTTGTTCCGCCCTGCAAGTCATCGAGATCGCTGTGCAGGGCGCTCCAGAATAGATCCCAAGCATGGGCTTGATCAACGCGGGCCAGCACCCAGGAATGCACCACGCTACTCAGGGTTGAGCCGTGGGCGGTTCGCCGCCCGTAATACTCGACATTCCGTTTCGCCATCGCCTTGTCAAAGGAGTACCCAAGCCGCTCGAACAGCGCTTTTAGCTCGGCTTGTGAAAACAGATAGAAAATCATCAAGACATCTGCTTGCTTCGCGGCCTTGTAGCGATTGGCATCATCTCCTTCGGCCTCCAGCAATCGATCAAGGCGGCGAATGGTGTGATACTTTTGGCGATATTCCTCCCAAGGGAACTCGGCGAGCGACTCGTAGCCTTCAAACTGGCTAATGATCCCATCGCCGTGAAACGGGATGTACATTTGCCGGCTCATCGCTTCCCAGATGGAGCGTTCATTGCTCTGGAGCTGGAGGTCCTCGGCGAGTTCGTGCTGGCGATCTTCGGCGAGCTGATCGAGCATTTGCGGGGCGATATGCATTAGCCAGGCCACCATCAGATTGGTGTACGCATTGTTGTTAAGCCCACCGTGTGCGGCATTGGGATAGCGGGTGTGAAACTCATCCGGGCCCATGACCCCATGGATTTCATAGCGTTGACGCTCAGGGTTCCAGTGGGCCAGGGATGCCCAAAAACGAACGATTTCCAGAAACAGTTCCGCGCCGAATGCGGCGAGAAATTCTCGATCTCCGCTTGCTAGGTAGTACTGCCAAATGTTGTAGGCAATCGCCGCGTTGACGTGGCGTTGTCGATGGGTTTCATCGGGTACCCAGCGGCCCGAGCGGGGATTGAGATGCAATTTCTGAGATTCCTCGCGACCATTGCTGCCGCTTTGCCAAGGGAACATGGCCCCGGCGTACCCCGCGACCTGGGCCGCATGGCGGGCTTCGCCGAGTCGACGGTAGCGGTACATCAGTAAAGAACGGGTCAACTCTGGGATCCGCAGATTCAAAAACGGGAAAATGAACAATTCATCCCACAAGATGTGTCCACGATACGCTTCCCCATGCCAACCTCGGGAGGGAATGCCGAGGTCGCGGTCAATACTGTGCATCGATGAGGTTTGCAACAGGTGGAATTCGTGTAAGCGTAGGATCAGCTGGGCATCGGAGTCCGCACCCCCGAGGGTCATTTCGGCGCGATCCCATAAGTGTCGCCATGCGCGTTGATGAGACACGTATAATGCCGCGTATGGACTGGCTCGGCTTACGAGCGTCTCAGCTTCGAGCGTGGGGTCCGTGATGGCCTGGTCGCGGGAGGTAAACACGGCCACGACCTTCTCAATCCGAATCGGCTTGTGCTGTGCACAGTGAAACCGAAGATGCTGCATCACCTTCCCGGCTTCATGCCGGGTGTCCCGCTCGCTAGCGACCGGTTGGTCCTCCTCAAAGACGAGTGTGCGTGCTGCTTGGGCCATTCGGATGTAGGACTGGTTGGTCTGTACGGTCAGGCTGATGATGGCTTCGTAGGGATGGTTGGTGTTGAGAATCTCTAGGTGCTGCCCCTTAAGCTCTCGGTAACGCTGCACACCTGCATTGCGGACCGTACCATCTAAGCCGGAGCGAATTTCGAGCCAACCTGACCAGTTTTCGGCGGTGAATTCCCAGGTTAAGGCTGCCAGGTGTGGATCCGCCATGCTGACCAGCCGACGACTGGTCAAGGCAAACACCCGCCCGGCCGGATCCCGGAAGCGCAGGGTGCGGATGAATTCCCCAGTGCGGACACGAAGTTCCTGGTGGAACTGCAGAATCTCGACCTGCTGAAGGTCGAACCATTCCCCACCGCTTGGGCGAAAGCTCAGGCACAGCCAGTTTGGCCAATTGACCAAATCTTCGTTTTCCAGTCGCTCGCTTTTGATGGTCGAGGTCAGGCGATTGTACCCACCTGCCAAATAGGTCCCCGGGTAATGCACCCCGCCTGCGGTCACTTCTTCGGCAGCACCCCGGGTGGCGAAGTAACCATTGCCCAGCGTACACAACGCTTCACGAAGTGGCTGGTCCTCGGGATGCCAGTGTGTGTACACGAGGGACCATTCCTTCAGCAACCGGTCATTCACCAGGTTCCTCCTTCTCGGCGAGGGTCTGACCCAGTCTGTGCAGGAAGCAACACACCTCATCCGGATCGCCGAGGCAATAGTCTGCTCGACTGGGCTCATCCCCATCGCCCACCCGAATCCCGATCCCTTGCGGCAACGCTTGAATCGTACGAAACGCATCTTCGTCGGTGCGATCGTCGCCGACATAAATCACCGTGGTTGTCGAGCGGTTGAGGTGGAGGGCATCGATCAGCCAGTCGACCGCCCGTCCTTTGTCCCAGTTGACTTCCGGTTGAACCTCAAAGACACACTTGTTGGAGCGCATGCGGAGCTGTGGTTCATTGCCGGTGATGGTGCGAACAAAATGCTCAAGCCGAGGGATGTCGGACGCGGCGACTTGCCGGTAATGGACGGCCAGACCAAACTGCTTGCGTTCCAAGAGGACGCCAGGGATGCCACTGCAGAGCTGTCGTAAGCTCCTTTCGGCGCGGTCGATCGCTGGAATCGCTCGTTGAGCCATGGCCAATTGGTTGCGCAATCCATTGGGGCCTTCAATGTCAAAGCCGTGGCTTCCGGCATAGACCAGCTGCGGGAGCTGGATCCGGTGTTTGACATCTTGAAGATCTCTGCCACTGATGATGGCCAGGATGCAGTGCTGACTTAATTGTCCCAGAAGGGAACGGATCTCGGGTCGCAACCAAGCTTGATCTGGCTGATCGACGATCGGCGTCAGCGTGCCGTCGTAGTCCAGAAACAGAGCTAGATCTCGTGAGGCCAGCTCCGTCAGCAAGGCATCTTGGCCCAACAGAGTGGACGGTAAGCACGCTGGGCTTTGGCGAAGGGATGCTGGCACACAAGCGAAGTCGCCGAGTTCCTGCAGACTCCGGACCACTCGATGGGCACCTGCCTGGTGCAAGCCTTCGGCTGCCCCGTTGCGGGACACTCCGACCACCAGACCAAATCCTCCCGCTACCGCGGCCTGGACTCCGGCGACGGCATCCTCGATGACCACCGTGCGAGCAGGATTCACTCCAAGCTTTTGCGCAGCATACAGCATCATGTCTGGAGCGGGCTTCCCCGGCATCCCGCGCGCTTCGATGTCCCGGCCATCGACCCGAGCGGCAAAAAGCTGCATCAGCCCCGTGGACTCGAGAATGGCTTGGCAGTTCTTGCTCGAAGAGACAATCGCGAGTTTCAGGCCCTGCTCGCGCCAATGCTGAATCTGCTCGCGTGCATCTTCATAGACCTGGGTTCCCTCCTGGGCGAACAGGTCACGAACAATTTGGTTCTTACGATTGCCCAAGCCTCGAATGGTTCCTTGATCCGGAGTATCTTGAGGCGTTCCTTCGGGGAGGTCGATACCGCGTGAAGCTAGAAAGCTTCGCACCCCCGCGTCGCGGGGCTTGCCGTCCACATAGCGTCGGTAGTCCTGATCCCGATCAAAGGGAGCGTGGGTCTCGCCAAGCCACTGTCGACGGTGAGCGAGATAGGAGTCAAACATTTGCTTCCATGCACGCGCATGCAAATGGGCTGTCTCGGTCACTACTCCGTCTAAGTCGAGAAGGACGGCATCAAATCCCGTTCGTGGCATACCTTCGCCTCACTTCCAGGGTTCAGAAGGAACCATTGGTACTTCCACGCGGCTGCCATCGACGAGTCGATGGCAGTTCGACAGCTGGTCAATCTGGGCGATGCACACTGATACGGAGCGGCGATGGATGGAGTCGAGGGTGACCACCACCGGCGGAGCTGATCGAGACTGCCTGCACAAGGGTGGCTGGTTTCCGGGTGGACAAGCTCACCGCCCGCACCCCTTAGGCCAGGGAGTGTACGGGCTGAATATGCTCGTAAAGGCGTTGGGTGTCATGGCTAGAGCATAGCTGATGCCCTGGGCGAAGTACGGCGGCAGCCCCTGCGGCCATGCCATAGCGCACTGCATCAATCAAAGCCTCACCCCGCGCCAGTCCTACGCAGATCCCCGCGAGACTACTGTCGCCGGCGCCCAGTTTGCTGTGAAATTCCACAAGCGGCGCTTTGAGCCGGGCTACCTGGTCGGCGCTAACCAGAATTGCTCCGTCCACGCCGAGTGTGGTCACAACGACTTGGGTGCGACCTTCCTGAATGAGCTGCCGGGACACCTGTTCGATCTCGCTCACGCAGACCAGTTCCTGGTCGACCAGCTCACTGAGTTCTTCAAGATTGGGCTTGATCAGGTAGACCGTCCCGTCGAGGGCTCGTGCTAATGCTTCTCCGGAAGTATCCAGCACCACTCGACAAGTTTTCGGTACGGCTTCACTGAGGCGGGCATACACGTTCGCGTCTGCGCCAGGCGGCAGGCTGCCGCTCATGATCAGATAATCCGGATCCTGCTCCTGAAGGACGCCAATACAGTGTTGGATGTCTGCCTCCCCGATCTCGGGTCCAGGCAGGACCAAGCGAAAGGACTGACCCGTTTCCTGCTCGTGGAGGGTGAGATTCTCCCGAGTTTGGCCCGCAACCGGGAGCATCTGGTGCGATAGACCCTCCTGATCGAGCAGCTCAGCAAGTTGCTGCCCAAACGTTCCGCCACCCAGCCATAATGCGTGCACCGAACCGCCGAGCTGATGGATTGCCCGGGCTACATTGATGCCACCCCCGCCTGGGGAATAGACTGGTTTGGAACAGCGGAGCTTGGTACCCGACTCGAGCCGTGCGACCGAGCAGGTTGTATCCACTGCGGGATTGACAGTGAGTGTAAGGATGTTGGCCATCGGAGGAATCCTGCAAAAAAGGTTGCGTCGGGGAGAGTTCGCAACACCCATCCGAATCGCGTTATCCATTGAGAGACGACCATCGGATGGATCAAGCAGACCGGTGCCTCTCTACTGGAACAGACCGGGTTGGTCGCGTGAAAGCCGGTGCGCGAGGTCGCTCACGATCTGACTCAGGATCATCAGCGGTGGCTGCAACGCATCGACGTGGACAATCAGATCGGCCGTGTAATACTCCAGAATGGGTTGGGTGCGGCTGTGATAGTCCCGAAACCGCTCCTCCAATGCTTCTTCATCGAGATCGTCGGGTCGGCCATCGCGCTGACCCCGCTTTCGAATCCGTTGCTTCAGAGGCTCGGTGTCCGCGACCACCAAGGCGTAGACACCAATGACTTGGATGAGCGAGTCAAGCTTATGAACTTCCTCCATGGTTCGAGCCAGGCCATCCAGCACGAGTAAATCCTCGCCTGGACGATAGCGACCCGCTTGGGCCGCTTGCTCGAGATGATCCTGCCACAGCTTGATCACTAAATCGTCTGGAACAAGTTTACCATGATCCAAGTACTGGTGAAGCTCGCGTCCTATCGCCGAGTCTGGATCGAGGCCCCGCAAGTTGGCGCCGGAGTCAAAGTGGTAAAGTCCAGGCACTTGGCCTAAGATCTTGCCCTGAGTCCCTTTGCCAGAGCCAGGCGGACCAAAAAGGTGAATCGCTCGATCTTTCGCCACAACCACCTCCATGCCATTGGCATTCGGAGAGACTACCTAAGTTTATTGTCCAGTGGGCATCGGCGGTATTGTATCGGGATTTCTCTGATGGCTAGGCGGGGAATCCTCTGACAAGGCAAGCTTATTCAAACGATTAGCTGTTTGTACTTCGCTAGTTGTCTTTCGGATCGCCCGCCGAGACACCGACTTTCGTGGTGTCCAAACAGGCATTCCTTTATAAAGTAAACTTGAATCTGGTTCTGTTTTCCCGGGATCTTCTGCCTCTCTCGCCAGCCATACTCCGGGGATTCTGGTTCTGCCGGGCAAGAGTTCGATCAACGATTCATTGGATTTGCCTGTTGAATGAGGAATCGTCTCCGCCAACACGGATGCGCTTGCTCACAGTGTCGTTCGCTAGGGAGATTCGAGTGTGATGGCGATTGTTTGGACTACTCGCATCCTGGGGGTTTGCCTACTCGGAGGGGCGGTTGCCGGCACGACGCAGGGGGCAGAACCGTCTCGAACCGCCAAGGAGGCGTTTTTCGAGAAACGCATTCGCCCACTTTTGGTACAGCATTGCCTGGACTGTCATGCCGGTGCACGTCCGGAAAGCCAGCTGCGTCTCGATTCTTTGGCAGGCATGTTGCGTGGCGGCATTCGTGGCCCCGCGATTGTGCCAGGGGAGCCGGAGAAAAGTCTGCTCGTTCATGCCCTGAGGCATAGCGAACGGCTGCAGATGCCGCCGAAACGGAAGTTGCCCGGTTCTGACATTGTGGCAGTTGTACGCTGGATCGACGAGGGGGCCGTTTGGCCCAATGCCTTACCGGTCCGCAAGCCGAATCCGGGGAATGCACTCGACGTCCAATTTACCGAATCCGAACGTTCGTTTTGGGCGTTTCAGCGTCCGGTGCCCCAAGCGATCCCCGCGGTAAACGAGCGATCCTGGGTCAAGTCCCCCATCGATGCGTTCGTGTTACGGCGGCTGGAGGCAGAGGGAATCCCACCTGCGCCCCAAGCCGACAAGCGAAGCCTGCTTCGGCGGGTGAGCTTCGACCTCACCGGACTCCCGCCAACCCCTGAGGCCATGGCGGCCTTTCTCGCCGATGATTCACCCGACGCATTTGCCCGAGTGGTTGAACGGTTGTTGGCCTCCCCGCATTACGGGGAACGCTGGGGGCGACACTGGCTCGATGTCGCAAGATACGCGGATTCCAATGGCTTGGATGAGAATCTCTGCCATGCCAATGCCTATCGCTATCGCGACTACGTGATTCGCGCGTTCAATCACGATAAACCGTTCGATCGGTTCGCCAAGGAGCAGATTGCCGGTGACCTGTTGAACGATGTGCCGGGCGATCATCCCTTCGATCCGATCATCGCAACCGGCTTTCTCGTCATCGGTCCGAAGATGTTGGCCGAGGACGACCCGGTCAAGCTGCAAATGGATATTATTGATGAGCAGCTTGACACCATCGGCAAAGGGTTTATGGGCCTGACGCTTGGCTGTGCCCGTTGTCACGATCACAAATTCGACCCGATTCCAACCGCCGATTACTACGCCTTGGCAGGCATCTTCAAAAGCACGCAGACGATGGACTCGTTAAAAGTGGTTGCCAAATGGCACGAAGAGAACCTTGAGGTTCCGGAAGTTGTCGCTGCTCGTTCAGAGCATCAGCGAAAGTTGATGGGTATCAAGCAGAAGATTGCCGCGGAACGCCAGGAAGCGACCGAGGTGTTGCTCCGGGAGGCGCGTGCCCGGTTGAGCCAGTACTTGTTGGCTGCCGAGGCCGAACGCCGACGCCAGAAACGCCTAAGCCAACTGCAAACGCTCGGGGACTTACCCGCCGAGCGACGGCCCGAGGGGGTGCTGATCCGTGAAGCCGAGGAGTTTGATCGAGGCAACGTGCGCAAGGATCACGACGACTTTGGCGCAGGCATCGGTGTGCTTATCAACAAGGGCCAGCGGCCGAACTTTGTCGAGTATGACATTGACGTTACCGAGGCGGGTACTTATCAGTTTGAGCTTCGCCTTGCGGCTGCTGCTGCTCGTCCGTGCCAGCTAAGTGTCAACGGCAAGGTCGTGGCCAACGATATTGCCGATGCCGCCACCGGGAGTTGGAACCCTGAGTCGCAACGGTGGTTTGTCGAAGCTGTCATCTTTCTAGGAGCCGGCAAGAACACCCTGCGCTTGCAACAGCCGGAGCACTTCCCACATATTGACAAGCTGTTGATCGCTCCCCTGGCAACTCCGGGGGACTGCGGTCTACGCAGTTTCCAACCCTCGGAGGAACTCATTCCCGAGTTTGTCTCACAATGGGCCGAACAGATGAATGCCGCAGCCGATGTTCCCGATTCACCGCTACACTCATGGGTCCAAAAAGCCGCATCCACCCAATCTATTTCGTCATTGCAACCTCTCGCCGAAAAATATGCGGCGATGCTCGGTGACGACAACGCTTTCCGCGAGCTAGTGACCTCTGAATCCGGGCCGTTCCGCATTCCAGCCGCGCTGGACCAGCGCTTTTCTGCACAAACCCGCCAACGACTTGGGCAACTTGCCAAGCAACACAAAGAGCTGGAACGCTCGGTCCCCAAATTCCCGAAAGCCATGGCCGTGCAGGATGTCGATACACCAGCGAATATCCACATCCACTATCGAGGCGATCACCTCACTCAAGGGCCGGAGGTACCGCGACATTTTTTGCGGATCATTCCACCCGGGGAATCACCGTCGATTCCTGAGGGTCGTAGTGGGCGACTCGCACTGGCCAACTGGTTGACCGCACCAGAACACCCTTTGACAGCTCGGGTGATCGTCAACCGTATCTGGCACTGGCATTTCGGAGCTGGGCTGGTACGAACGCCCGATAACTTTGGTCGTCTCGGCGAACGCCCGACCCACCCCGAGTTGCTCGACTGGCTGGCCAGGCAGTTTGTGGCATCCGGCTGGTCCATCAAGGATCTTCACCGGCGGATCCTGCTGTCGTCGACCTGGCAGATGAGTAGTCAGCCCAATCTCCATGCCCAAGCGATCGATCCAGAGAACCGGCTGCTGTGGCATATGCCACGCCGGCGACTGGAAGCTGAAGAAGTGCGGGATGCGATCTTGATGGCTTGCGGTAATCTTGAGCGGAATCCTTCCAAGGGCCCGCCGTTACCCACCGCCAACCGCGCGTATGTGACGACCACACGGAAGGGCAGCCCCTCGGTATACTCGCGGAACCATCGGTCGGTCTATTTACCGGTGATACGCAGCCACGTGTACGAGCTGTTTACGGCGTTCGACTTCGCGGATCCCGCAGTGAGTAGTGGTACTCGCCAGAGCACCACAATTGCGCCACAGGCTCTGTTTATGATGAATAGCCAGCTGGTGGCCGAACATACGCGGACCCGAGCGTGTCGCTTGCTGGAGCACGGTCCCCAGCAGGACGCGGCTCGCGTCACCGAGCTGTATCTGGAAATCCTGTCACGCTCACCTTCGCAGGCGGAACAAGTCCGTGCGCTGCGTTTTATCGCCGCCCAACAACACCGGTTCGCAGCAACGTCGAAAGCGGCTACCAACTTGGCGGAACTGCGGGCATGGCAAAGCCTAATCCGAGTGCTTCTTGCATCGAACGAATTTCTTTTTGTGAGTTAGCTCCATCGATGCCAGTCAACGTATGAGGACCGAAGATGTTCCCGGACCTGACCCGTCGATTCTCGCGTCGGCACATGCTGCGCCAGAGTGCCGTAGGCTTTGGCAACCTGGCCCTCGCAGGGTTGCTCGCCGAAGAAACACTTGCTGGGCCACTGTCAGCGCGGCCCGCAAGGTTTCCCGCCCGAGCCAAGCGAATTATTTTCTTGTTTATGCACGGCGGACCGTCGCAGGTGGACACCTTTGATTACAAGCCACTCTTGAAGCGGGATCATGGCAAGCCACTGCCGTTCCCCAAGCCGCGGGTGGTGTCGAGCCCGACGGGCAATCTTCTGCAATCACCTTGGAAGTTCTGCCAGCACGGACAGTCTGGGGCCTATGTAAGTGAATTGTTCCCCGAGATCGCCAAGTGCGTCGATGATCTGTGCATCATCAATGGCATGAATGGTTCGAACTCGCGGCACGGAGCAGCTCTGCTAGAACTTCATACAGGTAGCGATACATTTATACGGCCGAGTATGGGTTCTTGGATCACCTACGGGCTCGGAAGTGAGAACCGCGACCTGCCCGGTTTCCTCACGATCTGCCCGACCACGTCGCACGGTGGAGCCACTGCGTATAGCTCGGCGTTTCTGCCCGCCGATTTCCAGGGCACTCCGATTGGCAATGCCAGCATCCCATCCGAGCGGGCCAAGATCCCGTTTATTGAAAATGCTTCCGGCGATTCCATCGAACAACAACGGGCCGAGCTGGATTTGCTCGGCCAAATGAACCGTGACCACCTGACCCAGGTGGGACATGACGATCGACTGGAGGCCCGTATTCACTCCTTCGAACTTGCGTATCGCATGCAGACCTCGGTTCCGCAACTGCAAGACATCAGTGACGAGCCCGCCATGATCCAACGGGCCTACGGCTTGGACAACCAGACCACCCGCGATTTCGGACGGCAGTGTCTTATGGCTCGCCGCTTCATCGAACGGGGTGTCCGTTTCGTGCAATGTAGCCACAGCTACAAGTGGGACCAGCATGGCAACCTACGCAAGGCGCACGCACGTAACGCCGCCGAAGTAGATCAGCCGATTGCCGCTTTGCTAAAAGATTTAAAGGTGCGCGGATTACTCGATGAAACGCTGGTGCTTTGGGGTGGTGAATTCGGCCGCACCCCGGTTGCTCAAGGGAACGATGGACGGGATCACAACCCACATGGGTACACGATGTGGCTGGCTGGTGGCGGCGTCCGGGGTGGCATGGTCTATGGCAAAACCGATGACTATGGCTACTATGCCGTCGAGGGCAAGGTGCATATCCACGACTTACACGCCACCATCTTGCATCTGATGGGCCTCGACCATGAGCAACTCACCTTCCACCACGGCGGTCGTGACTATCGACTGACCGATGTGTATGGCGAGGTAGTGAAGGGGATTCTGGCATGATCCCCTCAGGACTTGCCAACCAGTTCTTGATCGCAGGTCACGCAGCCGATCCTTGTTGAAGGGGGTCATGGAATCACCAGGGGGACAACTTGATGAAGATCCAGCTGATTCGCAATGCCACCCTTCGATTGTCGATGGCCCAGCAAGTGATTCTGATCGATCCTTTTCTGGGGCCAAAGCATAGCATCCCGTCATTTGCCGATATCTCACCAAACCCGCTTGTCGACCTGCCCTGCACGCCGGAGGAGATCATGAGCGGAGTGGGTCTGGTGCTCATCTCCCACCTCCACCCCGATCATTTCGACCCGACAGCCCAGGAGCAATTATCCAAGGATGGCCCGATCGTATGCCAACCTTGTGATGCTGCAGCTCTCACGGGGATGGGATTTACGAACGTCATTCCGGTCGAAACTACCCATAGCTGGGAGGGCATCACCCTGATGCGTACACCCGGGCAACATGGCACTGGCGAGTGGGTAGAGCGGATGGGACCAGTTTCCGGTTTTGTCTTCCAAGCAGCGGGGGAGCCGACGCTCTACTGGGCGGGCGATACGATCTGGTACGAGGTAGTCGCGCAGGTGATACGAGACCATCAGCCTCAGCTGATCATTACCCACTCAGGCGGGGCGAGGCTTGCCAACAGCGATCCGATCATTATGGACGCTGAGCAAACGATTGCGATATGTCAGGCCGCGGGTCAGGCCAAGGTCATTGCAGTCCACCTCGAAGCACTCGACCATTGCACTACTTCGCGTGCGGACTTACGCTCGCTTGCCGAGCAACACGGCATTTCTCAGGATCAGCTTTGGATCCCTGCCGATGGCGCGATCATGGATTTTCCAGTTCAACCAACAAGCTAGACCAACAACTCGATCTTTCATCGAACTTTCGCATTCGATCGGCCGGCATGTCCCTACAAGTAGCTGTGCTGGATTGACGATTCGGTACCGACTATCCGATGGATGAGAAAGGTTATCGCTATGTTTAACCTGACGGATCTACGCCGCGCTGTCCGCCATGAAGGCGGCGTCAGCCGGCGCATGTTTCTGGCTTATACCTCCGCCCTCGCCAGTATTCCTTGCTTGGGACTGCAGGCGCAGGGTCGCATTGTCCGCAAGCCGTCGTTCGCCTCGGATCCATTCACCCTCGGTGTCGCCTCGGGAGATCCGACCGACACGGGGGTCGTTCTGTGGACCCGACTCGCGCCAAAGCCGCTAGAACCTTTCGGGGGGATGCCCGCGGAGCTGATCGAGGTGCGCTGGGAATTGGCCAGCGATGAAGGCATGAAGCAGATCGTGCAGCGGGGCACGACCGTGGCCACGCCGCAACTAGGTCATGCGGTTCACATCGAGGCGGACGGTTTGGAACCGGGTCGCTGGTACTTTTACCGCTTTCGGGTTGGCGAGGCCGAAAGCCCTGTCGGGCAAACCCGGACTCTTCCGGCCAAGGATACCGAACCCGCTCAGCTCCGCTTTGCCTTCGCCTCGTGTCAACATTATGAGCAGGGTCTGTTCACTGCCTATGAGCAGATGGCCAAAGACGAACCCGACCTGGTCTTTTTCCTCGGCGACTACATCTATGAGTATGCAGGACGGGACAACCTGGTCCGCAAACACCTCGGTGCGGAAATCGAGTCGCTTAACGACTACCGGATCCGCTACGCTCAGTATCGAGTGGATCCGCTGCTGAAAGGCATGCATGCGATTTGTCCATGGTTTGTCACCTGGGACGACCACGAGTTTGACAATAACTATGCCAACACGATCTCGGAAGAAGAAGGAGTCGACCCGGCGGAGTTCCTGCTCCGCCGGGCGAATGCCTATCAAGCTTACTACGAGATCATGCCGCTGCGGAAACTCTCGCTTCCGCGGGGACCACGCATGCAGTTGTATCGCAAGGCATCGTTTGGCCAGCTGGCCGAACTGATGGTCTTGGACACCCGCCAGTACCGTAGCGATCAGCCCAATGGCGACCGCCGTTCTGAACTGAACGACGCGGCACTGAACCCCAAGGCAAGTATCATGGGCCGGCGGCAGCGGGAGTGGCTAATGGCCTCGCTGTTGAACTCCCAGGCAACCTGGAATGTGATGGCTCAGCAGGTCATGATGGCCATGGCGGGCATTGGTCAGGGCGAGGGTGGGCTGCAATACTCGATGGACCAGTGGCCAGGGTATACGCATGAGCGGATGCGCCTGATGGAATTCCTCGCCGCCCGCAGAGTGCCGAATCCCGTCGTCTTGACCGGCGACATTCACTCCAATTGGGTGAACGACCTGCATGTTGATGATCGCAAGGATGAAACCCCGGTCGTCGCCAGCGAATTTGTTACCACCTCCATCTCCAGTGGTGGCAACGGAACCGCCAAGCCGCCCTACCTTGATTTGCTTCTGGCAGCAAACCGGGGCGTCAAGTTTCACTCAGCCGAACGCGGCTATGTGCGTTGCACCGTGACCCCAGACGAGTGGCGTAGCGACTACGTGGCGGTCGAGGATGTGACCAAGCCCGGTGGCAAGGTGGTTACCAGGGCCTCGTTCATGGTCGAAGCCGGCCGGCCAGGTGCCAAACCGAGCTGAGTCGAAAACGGTCGCAGCCTGCAGTAAACGCGATTTGGCTGCGATCGTCGTTGACCTTGTTTAGGAAAAGTTGGGCCAAGTGCGTTCTTGCAACCCGGATCATGATGTCGATTCCAATGCCACAGACTGCCGAGGAGTGGTCGAAGCCAGGCGAGATCGGAACAAGTGCAGAAGGGAATGGCGACATCATTGCTGGCAAGAAATGGCCGCCCCGATTGCCTCCGCGACGATGGATTCGTCTCAGCCCAATCATCTGTTCGACTCGCGGCAGCGTTTGCCGGAATCCCAGGCGGAGGACGGAGTGGTGCTAAAAAGTTGACCGGTGCGGTGGTTGGCTCGCCAACCCGCGTGCGGCAAATCCTCGACAGATACCACCTCGATCCTAGCCGGGTGCATTGCTACCAAGGCTGGTTCGAAGATTCGTTACAGGGATCCAGGAGTTCTGAGCGTTCAGACCGCCATTTCTTCTCCTTGTCGGGTGATTCGGTAGCCTCGGCGAGCCGGACCAGTCGGTTGAGCGCATCGCATAAGGTGCGGTCGCGCACCGCCGTCGGGCTCTGCGAATGGGTCGCAGCGAGAGCGTTTTTCAGTCCCGCGTAGCCCGCGGTGAGATGTTTCTCAGCCTCGGTGTACTTCCCCTGACTGAGCAATGCATCGCCGAGTATCGACTCCGTTTCGGCCGTTTGCCACGAGCCTGGTGCGGATTCTCGCCACGCACGCCATGCGGATCGAGCGAATTGCTCAGCCTCGGCGTATTTCCCTTGGTGCATCAGGCAACGGGCAAGTTTAATCTGGACCGAGGCGATGTCGGATTCACCATCCGGTGTCTTGGACTTGAACAGGCCGATCTGGTCGCGAAGTAACACCTCTTGCTTCGTGAAGCGAGCCGCCTCACCGTACGCTTCGATGAGAGCGCTCTGGAAAAGTAAGGTGTTTTCTTGCCAACGGTCCCGTTTCTTCATTCCAATGTATGCCGATTCGAACAGAGGCAACGCCTCGTCGAGCTTCCCCGCATTCTTGAGCGCGTTGGCCAAGTTGTAACGCGAGACAAGGGTATCGGGGTGATCCTCCCCCTGGATCCGCTCTTTCGATTCGACCACTCGCTCGAGTAGGCCTAGTGACGCCTCGGTCATTCCCTGACGACCGTACGCATGGGCCAGCAGAGTACGCGCTTCGAGTGTAGAGGGGTGTTCTGTTCCTAACTTGGGTTCCATCAACTTCAAGGTTGCCTCAAGCAGTGGCACCGCCTCGGTGATCCGTCCAGCATCGATGAACGCCTCGGCCATACGAATGCGGGTGGAGAGGATGTCGGGGTGTTCTGTTCCCAACTTGGGTTCCAGCAACTTGAGCTTCGCCTCGAACAGCGGAATGGCCTCATCAATCCGTCCGGCTTCCATGTATGCCCCAGCCAGGTTGGTGTGAGCGATGAGAGTCGAAGGGTGGTCTTTGCCCAGCTTGCGTGTCATCAACTGAAATGTTGTCTCGAGAATCGGAATGGCCTCATCAATCCGTCCGGCTTCCATGTATGCCCTGGCCAGGCTGGTGCAGGTGGTCAACGTCTTGGGATGGTCTTGGCCCAACTGGGGTCCCTGTACCCTGAGCGTCGCCTCGAGAAGTGGTAGAGCTTCCTCGATCTGGCCTGCGTCTAGGTAGGCCTCGGCCAGGCTGGTGCGCGTGTTGAGGGTCTTGGGGTGTTCCTTGCCCAGTTTGCGTTCCATCACCTTGAGTGTCGCCTCGAGCAGCGCTATGGCCTCACCGATCCGTTCGACTTGGAGATATGCTCTGGCCAGATTTTGGCAGGTGCTGAGTGTGTCGGGGTGTTCCTTGCCCAGTTTCCGTTCCGTGACCTTGAGGGTCGTCTCGAATAACGAGACAGCCTTCTCGAGCTCTCCTGTTTTTATGTACACAATGGCCAGATTATTGCGGGTGGCCAGGCTGTTGGGGTGGTCTTCGCCGAGCTTGGCTTCCTGCAGTTTGAGGGTTGTCTCGAGCAGCGGGATGGCCTCATCGAACCGCGCCGTCTTGATGTACATGACGGCCAAGTTGGATCGGGTCACAGAGATGTTGGGGTGGTCTTGACTCAGCTTGCGTTGCATCAACTCGAGGGTTGTCTCGTAGAGCGGGATGGCTTCGCTGAGCCGCCCTAATTCCGAGTAAACATTGGCCAGGTTGGAGCGGGTGAAGAGTGTGTCGGGGTGGTCTTCGCCCAGCATTCGTTTCATCATCTTAAGGGTTGTCTCGTAGATCGGGATGACCTCGTCGAGCCGTCCGGCTTTGAGATATACCCCGGCCAGTTCGGTGCGGGTGGTGAGTGTGTACCGGTGGTCTTCGCCTAAAGCAACCTCCATCTGTTTGAGCGTTCCCTCGTAGATCGTGATGGCCTCGTCGAACCTCCCGGCATCGGTGTATGCCATGGCCAGGTAGCCATAGGCCGCGAGGGTGTCGGGGTGGTCTTCGCCGAGCTTCCGTTTCATCAGCTTGCGCGTGTTCTCGAGAAGCGGAATGGCTTTGTCGAATCGCCCAGCATCTGCGTACGTGATGCCCAGACTATTGCGGCAAATGAGTGTCTTGGGGGAGTCGTTGCCAGCGTGTTTACTAAGTAATTGTTCAGATCGCTCTAAATGCTTCACGGCCTGCTTCAGGTCCCCCACGGCGGCATAAGCTCGCCCCACTGAATAGAGAATATCGGCCTGAACCAGCGGCTGCGCAGGGAATCGTTCCTCAATCCGTGACTCGGTCAACGACTCGGCCGCCCGGTTGAGCAACTCGCTCACTCTAGGATCTTTGTCGAATGCGTCTTGGCGTCCCTCGGCCCTCAGCCTGTTCATCTGATACCGGACATTGGCTTGACCGATCAAGTCCTCAAGCAACAAGTTCCTGATTGCATCGGATACCGCCAAGGCACGCTCGGCTTGCTGACGCTGCTCCGACTCAGCAGTTAGTGCCACCGATTTGGCTCTGAGGGCGTCGTCCTTGAGGTCTCGCTCTTGGGCGGCGGCCATTGCATAGGCCGCTGAAACGATGACGCCCGCGATCAGGCTCAGCACGACCGCCGCGGCCGCGGCCGTCACCACCGCGTTCCGACGAACCCACCTGGACATCCGCTCGATCGGACCGGCGGGCCGGGCGGTGATCGGCCGGCCCGCGAGGAACCGATCCAGGTCATCGGCCAACTCGCCCGCGCTGGAGTAACGACGCGAAGGGTCCTTGTGCAGACACTTCCGGCAGATGGTTTCTAGGTCCTTTGCCAGGCCTGGCTGCAACCGCCGGGGCGGGACCACCTCCTGCTCGATCACCATGGCGATGGTCAGGACCGGAGTCGCTCCCAGGAACGGCGGTCGCCCGGTCAGGCATTCGTAGAGGACTGCCCCGAGCGCATAGACGTCCGATGCCGGCCCCAAGTCGAGCGCTCCAGATGCCTGTTCCGGGGACATGTACGGCGGCGTCCCCAGCAACATTCCGGTCTGGGTAAGCTTGTCGTCCCCGACCCGTTTCGCAAGCCCGAAGTCCGTCAACTTGGGCTCGAAATCTGACAGCGGGCGGCGATCTTCACGGTTCCCCGCGACGGTCGCTTGAGCCTGGTGGCGTCGGGCGAGCAGGACGTTGGCCGGTTTGATGTCTCGGTGCAGGAGCCCGGAGTCGTGGGCGGCCCCGACTGCCCGGCCGAGGGACGACACGAGCCGCGCTGCTGCCGGACCATCGAGTGGGCGACCCAGTAAGTAATCGTCGAGGTTGCCGTCGGGGCAATACTCCATCGAGAAGTAGGGTCCCACTTCGGCTTCCCCGACGTCGAAGATCTCGACGACTCCGGGGTGCCTCAACCTAGCCGCTGCTTCTGCCTCGCGCCGGAATCGCTCTCGGGTCGGCTCGTCCTGCCCAGCTCCGATCGTCTTCAGAGCGACGATGCGGTCGGCGCCGACCTGGTGGGCGGCGTAGACGACGCCCATACCGCCGCGTCCCAGTACCGCGAGGAGTTCGTAGCCGGCCACCGTGGGCAACGCTGCACCTCCACCACCAGGCAAACGCCCGACCAACGTGATACGGTCGGCTAGCTTTGCGTCGTGACCACCGCGAGGATTCCCTTCCTGGGTGGGTTCGGAACGGAGATTCGGCGTCTGACCGGCCAGGCGGAGGTCAACAGAGGCTTCCATAAAAGTGCCTGCAGCTTCCCAGTTCCGCAGCAGAGCCTCGACCTCGGACCTGAGAACAGGGTTCTCGCCGCACGCCCAGTCGAGGAAGGCTTCCCGCTCGATCGCGGGGACGTCCATAGCTTCGAAGAAGATTTCCCGAACATTCGTCATCGTAGGTCCCCCTCTTTGCGCGAACTCCCTAAGTCAAAGCGGATTCTTGGAGTGAAACAGGAACGCAAAGTTCAGAACTCTCCGGTTTCAAGTCGCGTCGTCAAGGAGCTGCAGCAGTGATGCGCGAGCGAACGCCCAGTGTTTGCTCACGGTCCTGGTGGACACACCCAGAGCCGAGGCGACCTCCTCCAAGGTGAGCCCGGCGAAAAAGCGAAGCTTGACCACTTCGGCGGTCACGGGTTCGGTTTTCTCCAACTGTTCCAGAGCATCGTTGATCTCCAGGAGTTGCTCATCCGGGACCGGGACGGCTAGTTCGGCAGCCTCCAGAGGCTCCCGGCCTTGGTCGCCGCCGCGTTTCAGGGCCTGCTTCTCGCGGGCGCGGTCGATAAGGATGCGACGCATCGCCTCGGCGGCCGCAGCGAAGAAGTGGCCGCGGCTGTCCCACCCGACTTCAGACCCGCCCCGAACCAGTCGTAGATAGGCCTCATGGACCAGAGCGGTCGGCTGCAATGTCTGCCCTGGCTTCTCCCGGGCCAGGCGGTCCGAGGCCAGGACGCGCAATTCGTTATAGAGCAACGGCAACAACGCATCGGCAGCCCGCCCATCGCCCCGCCCGATCAGTTCGAGCATTTCGGTGACCTGTTCCACAAGCCCCCCCTCGCAACATGTTCACGAAATGAAAACGGAATACGGGCGTATTGTAGCTTATTCACACACCGGTTCTGTCGTACCGGCAGAGCGATCGGTCATCTCATGCGGCTAGACCGAGGCACGGACGGAGTCTTAACCTCTTGCCGAAAACGTTTGATCAAGCCAGGAATCGCCTTGGAGTGCATCTTATCTGGATGCACGCTGGGCTGTTCAATCCAGCCGCCTTTTTCGAGCGGTTCTCGATCTGGTTGTATCTGCCCTTCAACAGCTCATGGTCGAGCTCCGTCGGATCACCTGGGGCGTGCTTTGCCAGCACGACCCAGGTGGAAGCCCAACGGCTTTCAGGATCGTCACGATTGCTCACCTGTTTACACCGAGTGGGAATGGTCGGCGAAGACACGGCTCACAATGGGCAAAATCTCCAGCAATTTTCGCTTCTAGGCCGGGCAGAGATGAACTAATCAATTTCTAAAGAACAAACCTGGTAGATCAAGGGACATTAGGGAAGACGAAGTGAAGCAGGAGACATCAAAATCGTTATGGTTTACCAGAGACCGTCGTCGACTCCCTCGTTGTGCAACCAGTCTATCCAATGGTAGAAATCGTAGGCAGAACAATGCTGTCAGACCTCGAAGCAAGCGGCTACGGATGCGCCGGTTCACCCGAGACACGCTTTCCCCGTTTGTGGAGGACGTTTTGGTGACCGGAGTTCGGCATTCCTGGCCGGTGTCAAATCTTTGCCAGCCTCCGCCCGGCTGAGCGGATAAAGATCAAGATAACCGGCAGACAACCTGGATAAACCAGCGTTAAAAATATATCAATGTATATTCCCATCGGATGCTCGCTCGCAATCCCTGGGTCGGACACGATGGAATGAATCTGGCTCTCAGTCAGATGATGAGGTCGTGATATCGTTGCGAGGGGTGTTTCGGAACGGATTAAGCTCTACAATCCCGCAGAAAGAAAATGCGAAGGGGACTTGTTCAAGTACACCCGATAAGGTTCAGACCTATAGACATCATTTATGTGTTAAATAGTTTGATTATCTAAAACTGCTAGCTTGCCCATTCTGAA
>CAYPIE010000047.1:42334-45559 GCA_964410665.1 uncultured Alcaligenaceae bacterium | reverse complement strand
CAGAGACTGTGCACTGCGCAGGAACGTAAGTTCCGGAGCTCTTGCTCTGCCCTCTGCAGGCGAGCCCCGGACGTCAGTCCGGGGGTTCCCCGCACCGCAATCGCCTCTGCCTCTTTCCCCGCACCGCAATCGCCTCTGCCTCTTTCCCCACAACGCAAACGCCTCTGCCTCTTTCCCCACAACGCAAACGCCTCTGCCCTCTTCGCTAGTAGGGGGAAAACTGTCAGCGAAGATTTCCGGGTTGTGAAAACAATTCGCGCATTTCCACGGGCGTCCAGTATATATATGTATAGAGAGAGTATGCGCAGAGTTCTCAACAGAAGCAGATTTGAGTTGTGACTGCGCATTCCGGACATTTCCGGTACTTTTCCGGACATTTCCGGACGTTTCCAGGACATTTCCGGTACTTTCGCGGTCTGAGTCGGGGTTTGTTGGAGATATACTGGCGCATCCGATCCTTGGCGTATTCACGCGAAAACCCGATTCTAGAAGGACTTAGGGAAATGCTGCCGTCCGTTGGAACATACTTCAGCTCGATGAACACGGGTTTTCAACGAGGATATTGTCATGGACCCGTTTACCTACAATCGGCAGGCCTGGGATCGCCAGGTTGTGAAAGGAAATCGTTGGACGATAGCTGTCGGCCCAGAGGTGATTGCCGCGGCTAGGCAAGGCGACTGGCAGGTGGTGTTGACGCCGACGCGTGCGGTGCCACGCGCGTGGTTTCCAGAACTGTGGGGGGCGGAAACCCTTTGTTTGGCCTCCGGGGGCGGGCAGCAGGGACCGGTATTGGCGGCGGCGGGAGCATCGGTGACGGTTTTGGATGCCTCGCCAGGGCAGTTGGCACAGGATCGGCGAGTGGCGGAGCGGGAGGGGATCGCTTTGCACACCGTCGAGGGAGATATGGCTGATCTGTCGATGTTTGACGCGGGCCAGTTCCAATTGATTTTCCACCCTTGTTCGAATTGTTTTGTGCCCGATCTAAGACCCGTTTGGCACGAGGCGTTTCGGGTGCTGCGTCCGGGTGGCGTATTGCTGGCGGGTTTTACCAATCCGGTCCTGTATATCTTTGACGATCAGCGGGCTGAGCAGGGGGAATTGCTAGTGCGGCATGCAGTTCCCTACTCGGATGTTGCGAGTCTCACCGATGCCGAACGTCAGCATTACATCGATCAAGATGAGCCGCTGGTATTTGGGCATACGCTGGAAGAGCAGATCGGCGGCCAACTGGAGGCTGGCTTTGTGCTGAGTGGTATGTATGAGGATCGTGATCCGAACCACCCGCTGGCCAAGTACTTGCCGACGTTTATGGCCACGCGGGCGGTTAAGCCACAGGTAGAAGCTTAGGTGGGCGAATCGGCTTGTTTTTTCTTCGGCGTCGGTGGGGGAGTTTGCTGTTCAGCCTCGCCCTTGGGCTTTTGCGGTTGGTCGTTCTTCGGCTTGGAGGAGCGTTCGCTGGAAGGTGAAGTTTCTTTGCGTTGTTGCTCAGGGCCACGGACCTCGAAATCGTATTTGCCACTCACTTCGAGGGTGTAACCATCGCCGAGATCGATGGAGGTCTTCTTCGATGCTTGGCCGCGGCGAGGCTTGGACTCCTGGTTGTCTTTGTCTTGGTCGTTTGGAGATGGGTCCTGCTTGGGTTGCTGCTTCGGGCCATGGACCACAAAGTCATGCTTCCCCTTAACCTCTAGGGTGTAGCCATCGCCCAGATCGATGTGCTCGTTTTTGGTGGCGTCCTTTTTCTCTGGTTTGTGCTTGGGCGCGTTTTGGGGTTTCTCGGGTTGTGCGGAGGAATCCTTCGAAGGTTGGTTGGGGCCTTGGACTTCAAAATCGTATTTCCCCTTGATCACCAATCGATAGCCGTCGCCGAGATCAACTTGCTCAGGTGATGGATCGGGTTTGCCATCGGGACGCGGCTTCGATTGGTCTTCGGACTGGGCGGGGTCCTTTTTCTGATTGGGATCAGGTTTGGGACCGACCGGGCCTGGTGGTGGATCGCCACACAACATCGCTTGGTGAGTCTCGAACATGTCTTCTGCAGGAGCGAGGTGGAGATCGCGTACATCGATGCGCTGGTTGACATCCTCATCGCAGTGCGTGGTGAATAGGATCGGTTCGTGGTCGGAGCAAAGCGGTAGCAAGTCGTTGAGTTGGTGTGGCGTAGGGATATTCTCGGCTTGCATGGGCAGAGAGCCGAACAGGGCGGGGACGCTCCGTTCTTCGAGGAGGTCGAGTTGTAAACGTGGCCGCATGCGAGGGTGGAAGGGCTTCGGATTCGATGGAGTTGGCCGCAACCAAGCAAGAGAAGGCATCAACATCAGGCTCACCAGAAGGAGGTTGGGATCGCGGGTTCGCTCAAGTACAACGGTCTTACCTGGATGATGAGCTTTTCGTCGCGATCCCGGTCAACATTCCTTCAATCGCGTTAGGGCAGTCGGACATCGTCCTTGTCATCGTCGAAGATCGGATCGTCTGGGCCTAGCCAGAGTACATCGGCGCCGGCATCGCCATAGAGGTGATCCCGGTTTGAGTCGGGCAAGATCAGCAAGCTGTCGACCGCATCGGGTTCATCCAGCAAGCCCCGCAGTTCGGTCACCAAGCTGGCGACGTCGACTGCTTCGACGTCGCCATCGAAGAGGCGGTCATTGCCTTCTCCACCGTGGAGGACATCGCCTCCGGTACCGCCGACGAGGATATCGCCATCGGCACCACCGTCGAGTTGATCGTTGTCCCCAGCGCCGAGCAGGACATCGCTGCCGTCGAGCCCCTCGAAGAAGTCGCGACCTGCCCCGCCGATGAGCAAGTCGTCGCCACCGCTGGCACGGACCCAGCTACCGCCGTCCCTGACGTGGATGGTGTCGTTGCCGTCGCCGGTGAGAATGCGATCCTGGCCGTCGGCAGCGGTGATCCAGTTGTTGCCATGGCCAGCTTGGATGAAGCGGTTGCCATTTCCAACGGTGATCGTGTCGTTGCCGTTGCCGGTGCGGATGCGATCATCCCCGTTGTCGGCGGCGATGAACTGATCACCGTTGCCGGTGATAGAGGAGTTGATCAGCGTTATCGACCTAAAAATGACAGAAAACGCCGCCGGCAACGTCAGTGACCTGGTTACCGGAGATGACACTACCGCTGACCGACATATCGCCAGAGTAGCTTCCGATACCACCCCCATCGTCAGCGGTATTGCCGGTGATGGTGGTCTGCTCGACCCGTACGGTGCCTTGA
>CAYPIE010000047.1:0-42234 GCA_964410665.1 uncultured Alcaligenaceae bacterium | reverse complement strand
GTCTTCGAGGGGTACCAGGATGGGTCGCCAGGAGGTGGACTCAACGGAGTTCGCAGGTTGGTGGGTCTGTTTGTGTCGGGGCATTGGCATGCGAGGCTCCAAAGTTAACAGACGGGTTCAAAAAACACTGATTCCGATGCAAGTTTTGGCCGTGCAATGTCAGTCTGAAACAGGACCCAGGAATGCACAGCTGGGGTCTCTTTATCAGGAGGATGAGCCTCCGGTGGGCATTGGCTTGACTTAGTGGTCATCCTCCAATGACTTTGGTTGGTCAAGAGGTGCTTTCGAAGAGGGGGTTGCTTCCTTTGCGGCAAGCAACTTCCTGGCTTCGTCGACCAAGAATTGTTCGATCTTTCGTAGTGAGTTTTTTGGCTTGCGCTTGAAGCTTGCTTCGAGTTGGGACAGGGTTGCTTGAGCGGAGTCGGTGTTGCCTAGTTGCTGCTGGCACATGGCCAGGACGGCTAGGTCGGTGAGGTCGGGGGGACGATCCTCGCCATGAATGGCCTCGATACGTGTGATGGTGTTCATGGCCGCGCGGTACTGGCCAAGTCGGTACTGAGCGACCGCCTTGAGGTGATAGCCGCGGCAAAGCTCGGGTTCGAGTTCGCAGGCCGCTTCGGCCCAGCGTAGGGCACGGCGGAAGCTCTTCTGGTTGCGGGGCTGGGTTTCGAGCAGCTTCCATCCGGCCAGGTTGAAGATCCTGGAGTCCTCGGGCATACGGCGGACGAGGTTGATGGCAGCGTTGCGAACGGCTTCGTCGAGCTCGGGGTCGTTGGTGAGGTTATGAATCAAGACATCGCGTTCGACGAGTTTTGGCCAACGCTTCTCGACAACCGCTCTCGCCTGGCGTTCGGTGAGTGGTTCGATCAGCTGGATTGCTTCGTTGAAGAAGTTCCGGGCATCATGAGAGCGCGATGCGTTGGGTTGGCGCATGGTGATGGCACAGCGATCGAGCCATTCCAGGGCTCTGCGAGGGTGTTCGAGGTGGTGTTCGGTCATCGCAAATAAGGCTTGATGGATGGAGTGGGGGGCTCTCCGGACTGCGCTGTTCGCCTGCTCGATCTTCTGGAGCGTTCCCCGAGCCTGCTGGAACTGGCCGAGACGATATTGCGCCGCAGCGACGGCAATCTGATGGTTTCGATTCATCGGCTCAAGCCGATAGGCAGCGTGGGCGAACTGGAGGGCACGAAGACATTCTTTTTGGGAGGCACCGGGATCACGCACGGTTGTCCAGCTTGCCCAATGAAAGGTTGGGGGATCTTCCTGCAGGTTCTCGACCAGGGCGAGTGCTTCGCGGCGAAACACCTGCGCGAAAGCCTGATCGGCTTGCAAATGCCGGCGAACCTCATCCTTGTTGAGGGTTTCGGCAAAGAGCCGCTCGACCAGGACCGCTGCTTCGCGGCGTTGACGGAGCTCAGGTCGGAGGGCGGTTGCCTCCCAAAGTCGTACGGTGCCGTCGGCGGAGGCGGAGGCGATCCGCTGACCGTCGGGACTCACAGCCACGCCGAACACACGGTCGGTATGACCCCGTAAGGTGAGTACCTCCTGACCGGAGGCGACATCCCAGAGCTTGAGGGTCTGATCGTTGGCAGCGGTGACAATGCGCTGGCCGTCCGGAGTAAAGGCGACACTGATGACTTCGCGGGTATGTCCTCGGAGGTCGTGGATGAGTTTCCCGGTGGTGGCGTCCCAAACCTTGCAGGTGCGGTCATCACTGACGGTAGCGATCTGTTGGCTGTCGGGTCTAAAGGCCAGGGCGAGCACAAAGGCGGTATGGCCCTGAAGGGTGCAAAGTTCCTGGCCGGAGCGGGGGTCCCAGACCTTGACGTCGAGGCCGCCCTGGGTGGCGGCGAGGCGAGTGCCATCCGGGCTGAAGGCGAGCCAGCCGACCACCCTCGGTCGCATGGTGATTGGACCTGGGACGGAGAATTGTTCCTGACCGGTTTGCCGGTCCCATATGACAACCTGGCTGGGTTGGCCCACCTTGCTTTCCCAGACAGCTGCCATGTGGCGGCCGTCCGGATGGAAGGCGATCTCGGCGGGTGGCCGGCTCGGGGTGAGACCGGTGAAAGCGCGTTTCTCAGCCCCGGTGTTTGGGTCGAGGAGAACGACCGTGCTGCCCTTAACCGCGGCAACCAGGTTGCCGTCGGGAGCCCATTTGAGCGTTCGGTATCCATGCAGGCGTCGCATCTCCTGGCCGGTGACAGCGTCGGAGATGACCAGGCTGCGGGTGGAGTTGCTCGCGCTAACCCGGGTACCGTCGGGGCTGAAGTGGACTCGGTACTTGTAGTTACGATCGAGGAGGTCGGTGGGGGAGCCCTGGATCAAGAAGGCTCCTTGATCCTCGGTCGGGTCCCATATTTTGATCGTGCCATCGCGGCTTGCGGAGGCGAGTCGGCGGCCGTCTGGGGAAAAAGTCAATCCCTCGACAGCACCGGCGTGTCCGCGGATGGTACGGACCAAGTGTGGTTCGGGCAGGTTCCAAACCTTGATGGTGCTGTTCAAGCTGCCTGTCGCCAGCAGCGTCCCAGTGGGGTTGAAAGTGAGTTCCGTCACAGATTCTTGATGGCCGGAAAGGCTCTCGAGCAGTTTGCCGGTCAGGGGATCCCATAAGTGGTTCGTTCCGTCGTTACCGGAGGATACCAATCGTTTTCCATCTGGGCTAAATGCAACCGCAAGCACATAGTTGATGTGTCCGGGAAGGCGGCGGATCTCATTGCCTGAAACGACATCCCAAAGCTTGATTTCGCAGGAGCTCTGTCTGGTTGCTAATTGCGGTGGTAGGCCGCAACCCGAGACGAGGTGTTTCCCATCCGGGCTAAATGACAAGCAGGTTGCCGGACACGAATGCTTGCCCAAGGTACGAACAGGTTGGCCGCTGGACGCATCCCAAAGCTTGATGACGCCTGCGTTGGTGGAATCGTCTCCTTGGGCGGTCGCCAGGTAGCGGCCATCGGGACTCCAATCGACTTCGGCGACGTATTGATCAATCCCTGCGAGCTGGACAAGTTCCTCTCCTGAATGGATATCCCAGATTCTAACTTCCGAGGGACCATTGTAGACATAGCCATGCGGTCCTGCGCAAGTAGCGATTTTGGAGCTATCGGGAGAGAATAAGGCTTGTTCAATTTCGCCAGCGTTCGGGTTGTGCTTGCCGAGAACGCGAATCACCTTGCCGGTGCGGGCGTCCAGGATCTGGGCAGTGTTGTCACCGGGGGGATGGGCGAGCCACTTCCCATCGGAGCTCCAGTCCAGGTTGTAGATTTCGAAGGTCTTGTTACCGGGGAAGGTCCGGTGAGCGTGACGGCACATGCGGTCAAGGTAGTACCACTCCCAGGCCCGTAACTCCGAGGGACATTCTTCGAGGAGCTGTCTAACTCGGCCGAAGTTGTTGGCTTGCCATTCGCGCTCGGCGAGCAAGATCCGGTTGAAGTACAGTTGTTGTTGCTCACCTCGAAAGGCGTTCTGGGCGTTTTGGCGTTCGGTCTCCGCAATTTGGCGCTGGCTTTCTTTGTCGTCGAGAGCTTGTTCGATCTCGCGGTTGGCTTCTTGTAGGCGAACATTGTACACCGCCGCGACGCCGATGCCGACCAGTGCCAGACATGCCAGCAAGCTTACCCCCACGAGGCCCGCGGCCGCGGGGGAGCGACGGGCCCACTTCCAGACTCGCTCGGCTCGGCTCACTGGCCTCGCGGCAATCGGTTCGCCCTCTTGCCAGCGTCGGAGATCCTCGGCCAATGCTTGCGCACTGGCGTAGCGACGTTCGGGTGCCTTCGCCATGGCCTTGCGACAGACTACCTCGAGGTCACGTGGGCAACCATGGGCCAGGGAACGAACGGCTGGAGGTTCCTCATGGGCGATGCGCCAGTAGATCGCCGGCACCGGTTGGCAGAACGGCTCTCGGCCGGCCAATAGCCGGTAGAGTAACACCCCTAACGCATAGACATCGGCGGCCGGGCCGACGCGCTTGCCGTGCCCGGCGGCTTGCTCGGGAGACATGTACGCCGGGGTACCGAGGACTTGCCCGGTCATGGTTACACCTGTCTCGGCTTCGACCCGCTTGGCCAGGCCGAAGTCGGCCACCTTGGGGGTGCCATCATCGCCAAGAAGTACATTATGGGGCTTCAGATCGCGGTGGACGATTCCCTGGGCATGGGCAAAGGCCACTCCCCGTGCGATGGCCTCGACCAGCAAGGCAGCCTGTCTGGGCTCCATCGGCTCGGCAGTGAGTTGTTGAGCCAGGCTTCCACGGGCACAGTATTCGAGGGTTAGATAGGGGCGTTCTGCGTGCCAGCCGACCTCGTAGATGCGTACGACGTTGGGATGGTTCAAGGCGGCAATCGCCTCTGCCTCGGCCCGGAACCGCTGTAATTCTCCTGGATCCGCCTGATCATTGCCCTTGATCATTTTCAGGGCGACCAGTCGCCCACCGGCGTGGAGCTGACGGGCGAGGTAGACCACTCCCATGCCGCCGCGAGCGAGTTCGCGCTCAACCGCGTAGCCGGCGATTTGAGGCAATTGGTCTCGGTCCCGGACGGTCTCGGCGGCCGCAGCATGCTGCAGATCCGTCGTGGGCGCGGCCGAGGTATGGCCGAGTGCTTCGTGGAGTAAGTCAGCGATCCAATCCTGATCCAGTTCGGGGAAGCGTGTGGCGTAGTCCTCCGCCACGGGCCTCTGCCCTAACGCGAGACGATACTCGATCTCCAAACGGATTAACTCATGAAGGATATAGTGACGTGCCGACTCTGCTTGCCCAGCGAGGATTACCTCGATGCTAGGGGGATCGCCGGCTTGCCAGGCGGCCTCGAAGGTATCAAAAATGTGCTCGAGTGCTTTGCGCTGTTGGGGAGAAAGCTCTGGACGCTCCGGATGGCTCGAACGGGTCATAGATGCCACAGCTCCTCGCAAATAATCCTGGATCAAGCTCGATGCAGTTCCATCGAGCTTGCTGTATCACTTGAGCGTTTGGTAATTCTCCTCAAGGCACAGCCCGGACGCGACTGTATCGTCATCTTTCTGAAAGGAGAATCGATAGATCGACGTCGGACACGACAGGAATCTTGACCGCAGGCGGGGCGTATGGCGCAGAGTCGATGGTGCCAAACATCAGAAACACGAACAAGGATCTTTGCACGTTCATTTCTTGAGAAGTATCGGTGGTGCCCAGGATAAGTGGATTGGATCCGCGACCAGAAAAATGGTGAGGGTCCGGAAGTCCAACAGGGACAGGTTCTTGAATCACCAGCTCGATGCTTGCGAATGCTTTTGTCCTGATTGGCCAAGCGTCCAAGGATGGTGTGCAGACCCACACTATGATTCGCCGTTGGCCAAAGCTGTGGATAGCCTTCAACGGACATCTCCCATGTGTGTTGCTTGACAGCCCAATATTCTCCTGCGAGTGTTGATCAGAGTAAGGGGTGTCCAGGAGAAGTCAGGAGCGTTCGTTTCCACTCGACAAATGCTTCTTCCGTTTGCTGACGCATATCATTAAAGGGGAGGACAGGATGAACAATCAGCAGTTCGCATGGATTAGCTTGGGGTTACTTGTTGCCTCTACCGCGGTGATCGCCCAGGAGCCAACGGACACAAAGAAGCCTTCTGAAAGCTGGTTTCACCCGGCTGTCCGACTCAAGGTCAACGGGGAAATCCTTGACACCGGGCTCGCCTGGGGGCACAGCAGCCCCTGCATCGAGGACCTTGATGGCGATGACCTCAAGGATTTGATCGTCGGCGACTTCAGCGGCAAGTTCCACTGGTACCGTAATGTTGGGACGTCCGAAGCCCCCGTGTACGAGGGGTCGGGTTTGATTCAGGCAGGTGGTAACGATGCAGAAGTGCGGATCTACTGCTGTATCGGCTGCCAGGCGCGCTTCTGCGATCTCGATGGAGATGGGATCCGTGACATGATTGCCAACTCCTACGATCCCGGGCACTGCTACCTATTCCGCGGCCAGCCAGGTAACCAGTTTGCGGCCCGTGAGGAGCTGCGTGACAAGGCCGGCATACCCATCCGTTCCGCGCCCGTGCAGGAGCAGAACTACCAATCCTTCGGCAGCTTTTTCACTCCGGTTGATTGGGACAACGACAAAGATTACGACCTCCTCATCGGTTGCTTCGAAGGCGGTCTAAAACTACGGATCAATGAGGGCACTCCGGCCAAGCCGGTGTTTGCCACGGAGAACATCGACATCGAAGCCGCGGGCGAGCCGCTCAAGGTGAAAGCGCACCTTTGTCCGGCAGTGGCTGACTGGGATGGTGATGGCCTGTGGGACATTGTTGCAGGTAGTGACGATGGCAGTGTGACTTGGTTCAAGAACACGGGTAAGCCGGGTACTCCGAAGTTTGCCGCGGGAGAGACTCTGGTCGAGGCTCATGATGGAAATGGCTACAACCTGGCATTGTGGCCGGATGAGGACATTCCCATGGGCATCCGCTCCCAGGTGGAGGTCACCGACTTTAACGGCGACGGCAAGCTCGACCTGTTGGTGGGTGATTTTTACACCGCCTACGACCTCAGGAAGGACCTGAGTGCGAAGCAAACGCAAGCAGTGAGGGATCTGCTGGCAGAGGCCCAATCGATAGGCAAGGAGTTTGCTAAGAAGATGGAAGCTCTGCGCGAGGAATTTGCCAAACGCTACCCGGGCGACAAGATCTACAGCGACGAAGCAGATAAGGCCTGGTCCAAGGCATATCAAGCGTTACGGAACAGTCCTGAGGCCAAGAAAATGGAAGCGCAAGAGAAAGTCTTTGTCAACAAGCTTAAACCGTATCTTGCCGGAACCCGCGGTACAGGCCAACGGAGTTTTGATCTGGCCAAGTCACATGGCCACGTTTGGGTGCTGATACGCAAGTGAGTCGCGATGAGCTCGGAATTTCTTTCGTCGATCCTGGGATCGGTGAGGATGGTGGGTAGGATGCGTTGCGGGAGTCGTCTTCTCATTTTTATCGTGGTTGGCTGTGGGCCTTCGTCCCATTCAGAGCCGAGCTCGCAGCCACCGGTGGTCGCGCACCTGCCAAGGCGTGCGGACAGCTCAGGAGCAGCCATTCCCCCAGCGATTACGTTGGAATTACCGCGGGTCAAGCCCCGCAGTGATGCAGATCCGGTGGCGGTAACGTTGCGGCTTTCGCAAGGTACCCTCGAGGTAGGGGAGAGGTGTACAATATCGGTGGTGTTCGATATCGATCCCGACTTCGAGATCCAGACTTTGATGGCACCTCCACCTGCCATCGCTACCCAACTGAATCTGCAACTTCCGGAAGGGTTTACCGCCTTACGCGACTGGCGTGGTCCATCCGCCGTACGTTCCAGCGCGGCGGACGGCCACCCGGTCTACATCGGCAAAGCGATCTTTACCCGAGAGGTCCACATGCAAGACCAAGTCAAGCCGGGCCCCTATCCGCTCGAGTGTGCGGTTCGCTACCAAGCATGTCAGGGGGGATTTTGCCTGCGACCCATGGAGCACACGTTGGCGATCGCCGTCGAGGTTCAGGGCTGAGAGGAAAGATGGTTTAGATTGTCTCGTTGAAGGGCAGCAATTCCGAGGTATCCAGGTCTAAGATAGCGTAGCGACCGAGACAAAGGGCTCCGATCACGATGAAGAAGCGGCCCTGGCTGAGCTTGATCGGTTGCTTCCCCCCCCAGTCAAGGAGCCCTTCGGGGGTGGCCATGAGCCAACGGTGGTAATGCCCCGCAAACAGAAGCCGGTGGGGTACCGCGGCAAAGATCCGCTCGAGTTTGTCGGGTTGGTCGGGCGGCCCATCGAAGTACCACAAGTCGGATAAGTCATTCGGATCCAGCCAGGGTTCGATGTGCATAAAGTGGCAGTCGGCTACTTCCAGGTGTGGCCGCAAGGTGGTTGCGAAAGTGATCACGGCATCGCCGTATTTGCGGCGAACCTCGGCAGTCGGGTTGACACAAAGACCGTAATCGTGGTTTCCCCAAACACCGATAGCATTGACTTGCTGCAACAACTGGCAGGTTTCTTGGATGTGCCGACCGAGCTCAAACAGATCGCCGATGACGATGACCTGATCGACCCCTTCGCTGTGAAAGCGATCGAGAGCGGTCCGCAGGTATTCGTTGTGTTCGTGAATGTCGGTGATCAAGCCGAGTTTCATGGTATGTCGATCCATGGGGAACAAAAGCTCAATGCTTTATGGAGAGTCAACTTGTAGGCATAGAGTAGATCTACCCGACGAGATATCGATCCAAGCGATGTTCCAAAGCTACCCCAAAAGACCACCCGAAGCAACGAGTGAGGGTTCGCTCAAAGGGAGTAGTCGGTCGCCCGTGTGGCTGTAGGTGAGCACGGATGTGCGGTGAACGTTGGGCATGGGCTCTTCCAACCGAGCGGCAGGTGTCAGCTCGCCGCGGGCGAACCCGGTAACACCGGCCCACTTGACGGAAGTCAGCGTGTCACACGGTGGGCTGGCATTCGGCCGGCCGGATCTACTGGAGCCCTCGGAATAGGTTGGTACGTTCCCAGCTTCGACCTGTGGGTGTGCCCGAGGATCTTTCAAAGGGTATCGAGAAAAGGGCCTCGCTGGCAGGAGTACACGCTCCTACTCTGGAAGAAGTTGACCGGCCGGCCCTTCACCATAAAACACCAGCACGCTTAGCAGAGAATGATTCGATAGGGGATCGTTGCGTAGTAAACGCGACCAGGTAGGCCATCGAACAACCCCGCGCCGTTCTTATCCCCAAATTCTGACCACGGAGTGAGTCGATGTCCATGAATCGTCGCGACTTTCACCAGCACCTTCTCAGCCTTGGTACCACCGCGCTGCTTACGGGTAAACTCCCTGCCGAGGCACCCGCCAATCGACCACAACTCCCCTTCGGCGTCGCGAGCGGCGATGTCACCAGCAATGCTGGTATGGTCTGGAGCCGAACGGACCGGCCCAGCCGAATGATTGTGGAGTATGCCACCAACGAGGCCTTCCGTGATGCCCGCAGGGTGGTTGGTCCCGCTGCTCTAGAGCCGACCGACTTTACGGCCCGTGTGGATCTGCGCGGCTTACCCGCAGGGCAGACCATCTTCTATCGTGTCCGCTTTCAGGATCTGGGCAGCCCGAAAGTATTTAGCGAACCAGTGGTTGGTCGTTTTCGCACCGCGCCGATCGAGCGCTCGGATATCCTGTTTGCTTGGGGCGGAGACACTGCCGGGCAGGGCTGGGGCATTGATCCGAATTTCGGTGGGATGAAGGTTTATGAATCTATCCAGCAGCTCGCTCCCCAGTTCTTCGTCCACTCTGGTGACAACATTTATGCAGATGGCCCTCTGCCTGAGACGGTGAAGCTTGCGGATGGCCGCATCTGGAAGAATCTGGTGACCGAGGCCAAGTCGAAGGTCGCCGAGACGCTGCAGGAGTTTCGCGGCAACTACCAGTACAACCTACTCGATCAGCACCTACGCGCCTTTCAGGCCGCGGTACCTGTGTTGAGCCAGTGGGACGATCATGAGACGCGTAACAATTGGTTCCCTGGTCAGATGACCGAGGATGAACGCTACACCGTGAAAAGCTGCGACTTATTGGCGGCCCGGGCCAAGCGGGCCTTTCTGGAATACATGCCCATTCGTTTAGATTCAAGGGATCCGGAACGGATTCATCGCCAGATTGGCTATGGACCACTGTTGGACCTGTTCTTCCTGGATGAACGCAGCTTTCGTGGACCCAATACCTCCAACCGGCAAGCGAAGCAGGGCCCCGAAACGGCGTTTCTCGGCCAGGGCCAGTTAGGCTGGCTCAAGCGTCGACTCAAGAACTCTCAGGCAACCTGGAAGGTGATTTGCAGCGACATGCCGATCGGGTTGTGTGTGCCGGACCGCGTCAATGGTCAACCGGCCTGGGAAAACGCCGCCAATGGGGATGGTCCCGCCCTGGGCCGCGAACTCGAACTGGCCGACCTGTTCCGCTTCCTCAAGCAGTCAGGTATCCGCAATGTCATCTGGCTGACAGCCGACGTGCACTATGCCGCCGCGCATTACTACGACCCGGCCAAGGCGGTGTTTACCGACTTCCGCCCGTTCTGGGAGTTTGTGGCGGGTCCGTTACACGCGGGCACGTTCGGGCCGAACCAGCTCGACAACACCTTCGGGCCACAGGTCAAGTATCTGAGTATTCCCAAGGGGATGGCGGCCAACCGTTCCCCTGCCGAGGATCTGCAGTTCTTCGGCACCGTGCATATTGATGGGAAGACGGAGGCGCTTACGGTAACATTCTATAATCGGGTAGGGAAACGTTTACATGGCATTGAGGTGCCAGCCGAGCGAGGCTGAGCCTCCCAGGTTCATGCAAGCCAAGGAGTGGTGGTCTCCACATCGCTGGAACCAGGAGCCACTGGATATGTCCGTACAAGTTCAACAACAACTTCTCGACGCCCTGCAGAGGATTGATCGTCCGGGGACGTTTTGCACCAGTGGCCGGTTGCCACCCGCCCTACCAGGTTTGCACGTGGAGGGAGTGGGAGCGGTCGCCTTGCCACTGGTGAGGTCTCAGGCGTTGGCCCTTAAGAAACAGGCCAAGCGAGCGCCGTACGGGAAAGGGACGGAAACGCTGGTGGACACCAAGGTCCGCCGCGTCTGGGAGATCGACGCCGCGGAGGTGACCCTGGCCAACCCGGAGTGGGCCGAGGTTCTGGCCCGGGCCGTTCGCACTACCCAGGCGGACCTAGGGTTGGAGCAGCAACGGCTTAACGCTCACCTATACAAGCTATTGCTGTACGAGCCGGGGAGCTTCTTTCTGCCCCACCGCGACGGGGAAAAGCTAGCTCGGATGGTCGCCACGCTGGTGATCACCCTACCCTCGGCTCACGAAGGCGGTGAACTGATCGTGCATCACGACGGCCAGGAGGAGCGGGTCGACTTCGCCATCGACAGTGCCTTTCATACGCAGTTTGCGGCGTTCTATGCCGACTGTGAACACGAGGTCCGCCCGGTTACCCGGGGGTTTCGGGTGTCACTGATCTACAACCTGACCCTGGCTCGCGGGAAGGGCAAGGTCACCGCTCCACACTGGGAAAAGGAGACGGCTGCTGTCACACGGATCCTCGACCGCTGGCGTCGGGACACCGACCCGGCGAAGTTGGTGGTTCTGCTCGAGCACCAATACAGCCCGGCGGGGGTAAGCTTCGACACGCTCAAGGGAGTCGATCGGTCGCGCGCCGAGGTCCTTGTGGACGCGGCCCGCCTGAGCAGCTGCGACGCCTCGCTGGCCCTGGTGACTTACTGGCAGATGGGGGAGGCCGCTGATGACGAGGACTACCACGCCCATTGGGACCGATATGCCGACCAAGAGAACGAGGATGACGACGAGGAAGGTACCGGCCACGAAATGGGCGACGTCATGGACGAGAGCCTGAAAGCGGAACACTTCCAGGGTCCGGAGGGCAATACGCTGGCCGTAGGCCAACTTCCGTTAGTCGAAGAAGAGCTGGTTACGGAAACGCCTCTGGGAGAGGGCCCCCCTGACCGAGAGGAGTTTGAAGGGTACACCGGCAACGCCGGCATGACCCTGGACCGCTGGTATTACCGGGCGGGCATCATGCTCTGGCCGGCTGAACGCCGCTTTGACGTGTTGTTCCAGGCGGGGGTGGGGCCCGCAGTCGGTGGCCTCGAGCAATGGGTCCACCGTTGGGAGCGGGCTTCGCGATCCGAGCGACCTGCCGTCAAGGAGCAGTGCCTCACCTTCGCCCGCTGCATCATTGCCCACTGGCCGACCCGGACGCACCACCGGGGTTACTTCACCGGGTACGCCGCGGATTTGGGCGATCGCGTAATCGATGTCTCCCCAGTCTTACGTGGCAGCGAATGCCGGCACGGCTTGCTCCGGCTGCTGCGGAGTCTGGGCGATACGGCCCTGATCTCGGCTTGGATCCGCGGCGTCCTGGCCCGAGATGTGACGGTCGAACCCGGCAAGGAGCTCGGTGATCTGTGCCAACACCATGGCTGGTCAACCTTCCACGATGAACTGTCCGAGCTCTTCGCGAGCACCTCCCAGGAGACCTTGGGGCGGCACGCCCGGCTGTTGGCCGACTGGTCGATGCGCAAGGGCAAAACGGTGGAGCGGCTGAGCCTGTGTAACCACTTGGCCGAGCAGATTGTCGGGGCGGCGGTCGTCTGTGCCGAAAGTCCGGCCCAGCAGCACTGGGAAGTCAGCCCGGTGAACTGGGTTAAGGTGTTGCCTGCGCTGGTCCGCTTACTGGTCGCCCTGGAACAGGTCGCGTGGTTGGATCGGGTGGTGCGCTTAGTCCTCGACCGCCCGCAGCGGTTCGACCTGACGAAAGTCCAGGTCCCTGTGCTCTTCGACCTGGGGCCCTGGCTGAAAGCTCACCTGAAACGCCAGGTCGTTCCGCTGCAGCAGTGGCTGCAGGTGGTCGTCGACGCCCTGCAGGTCCGGGCCGACAACCCACCCCCGGCGCCGAGCGATTGGCGGCGTACTGCTGCCACTGGCTGCAAATGCCAGGACTGCCGGTCCTTGAGCTGCTTCCTTGATGACCCTGAAAAGTCGATGCTCCGGCTACCCCTGGCCGAGGACCGCCGGCGCCATCTACACCAGGTCATCGACCAACGGAAGCTTGACACCACCCATGTCACCGAGCGGAACGGCCGCCCTTACTCTCTGATCTTGACCAAGAATCGGGCCTCGTATGAGCGAGCCCTCCAGGCCTACCGACTCGATTGCAACCAGCTTGCGCAGATGCGCGAACTCCATCAGTGGCATGGGAAGCTTGCTAACTTAAGCGGAGGGCGAACAAAGAATCGCTCGAGTCGGGAGTAAGGCCGCTCCACTTGGCGGACGACCCCGAACTATCTTCTCCATCGGAGAATGCTCCTTCAGTTTCCCCTGAACCAGCACGTCACCCAACACCACCACGCAGATCCGCGGTACACCTAGGTCACAGAGGAACTCCGTTTTCTCAAAGACCTGGCGGTCAGCCGGTCCGGACGAACATGATTCGTCTGAGGTGGACGCGAAACACGAACTCGGGGTTTCGCCATCTCGGGCCGAGCCGGTCATCGCATCGATCAACCCGGTAGGCCGACCCGTAACGACTAACTTCCAGCCTATTGGAGTTCCATCATGGCGGTTAACTCAATCCACGTTCCCCGCTCGAAAACCGAACCCGGACAACCCACTCTGCACTGCCCGGAATGTGGCGTCCAGTTTCGAGCCTCGAACCCGATCGGTGGCCAGGCTCACGTCTCGGGTCGGGATGTCCCAAAAGTGGTTGGGCTTCACCAGGAGACCCCGGGTGCTGCACTCGATCGGTTGTCGAGTCGGGAAGCGGAGTGCAGCACCCACCATGTCTGGCCTCAGTTCATGGATGGGGCGGGCATTTGATAGACCAGCCACTCAAGGCTTCAGCGGAAGGTTCCCCATGCCTTCAACCGGCGAACACTCCAGAACCCAGCGTGCAGCCGCGTTCGACTTTGTTCGGGCGCACTTTCGCTTCGAGGAAGACCCGTATACGCCTCGGCAACCGCGGGGGTATGTCAACTTCGGCTCGACCCAGAACCACTGGCTCACTGAGGCAGTCCATCGTCGGTTGGCAGGGGTAGCCCTGGCAGGTGGACGATTCGACCGCCCACCCCGACGAAAACGACGGTTGAGGCAGTGTTCGAACCCACATCGCGAAACGACAATGAAAGGTGTTTCTCCACGAGCCCATGGGCCGCACATCTGTGGGCTCCTGTGAATGATGCCGGCCACCCGGTTTCTTTTCCGCAATTACTGTCACTACCGGATTCGAAATATTCCCCAGAAGTGCGCCAACACACAACCAGTCCAGAGCGAGCGGCCGTATGATAAGCAGTAGCCGCTGGGCGGGAGCTTCGGGCTTCTGCCGATTGATGCTGGACGGGATTCAAACCATGGGGGAGCCAATGGCCGAACCGGATAACGTCAGCCAGTGGATTCGTGGTCTGAAGTCGGGCGAACCCGCCGCCGCCCAACAGCTATGGGAACGCTATTTTGAGCAGTTGGTGCGGATCGTGAACCGCAAGATTCCCGGTCATGTGCGGCGCGTCTTCGACGAGGAAGATATCGCGCTCAGCGCGTTCGCCAGCTTTTGCGACGGCGTCAAACATGAGCGCTTTCCCCGACTAGAGGACCGCGACGATCTCTGGAAGGTGCTGGTGGTCATCACGGCCCGCAAAGCCCAGGCGTATATGCGTCATCATCGTCGGCTCAAGCGGGGGGGCGGCCAGCTTCTTGGGGAATCGGCTCTGGTACGGCCCGATCGGGAAGACACCGGCGGATTGGACCAAATCCTCGGCCAGGAACCTACCCCGGAATTTGCGGCCCAGGTGCTCGAAGAATATCAGCGACTCCTCGAGCAACTACCCAACGCAGAACTCCGCAAGATTGCCGTGCTGAAGATGCAGGGCCTCACCGTCGAGGAGATCGCCGATCGAACCGGGTCAACCCGTCGAACCGTGGAGCGAAGGTTACAACTCATCCGTCGCACCTGGGATGAATCGGATCCGGATGCCGACCCCGCCGTGGAAAACGCGTAAAAACTGGCGGTTGGGGGTCGCACGGTGGCGGGTTGTCGGTCGTGCGGTTCATGATGAGCGTAGGAGGCATTGATGACACCGCTTCCCACCACCCTTTGGAGACCCTGGCATGCACTATCTCAAATCCATATTCGCAAAGGTCTTCGCGAACAACCCTTCCGCCGAGAAAGGGATTCCTTCCAATGGCAGTTCGGTAAACCTCGAGGTTGAGGTGCTCTGGTCACCCACACCCGTGTCCGAGCTCATTCGACGGCCAAAGCAGTTGCCACGCTTAGATCCGCGTGGCAACTAGCTGATGTATACGCCCGGCTGGGGCGGGTGTGTCCATCAACACGCCTGTCCCAGCCGGGCAAGTTCGGTTGGTTAATCCAGGGCAATCTCCGCCGCCGTACCAATGGCTTTGGTCTTGGCGTGCTGCACGTAACCGATCAGTTTCACGTTTTTCGCTTGGAGTGTCTGGGGTCGCTGTAGCTGAACACGCCCCGAGGGCTTCTTGGTCAGTGCTACGGTGCGAAAAACGCGGACGATGTTGACATGTTGCAACTTTCTGCCAGCGTTCTCACCTCGGGTGACGCGGCTCACCGCTCCGTCTTCGACGAGGGCCAGGTTAAGCACCATATCGCTTCCGACATCTTGGGTGTCGAAGCCTACCTCCCAACCATCGAACGTATCTGCTTTGGTGGGTGTCAGTTTCAGGGCACCGGTTGGTTTCTGCTTTAGGCCCGCGGAGACGGCTCGATCGAGGCGTTTGACGTCCGAACCGATAAACTGATCCGTGCCGTTGACCACCGCCTGGGGTGTGTACACGGATCGCAGCCGAAATGCCAGGGCATAGTCGCGTTGACGCCGGGTGTAAGCAGGATCGGCGAACCGATCTTTCCAGCCGAGTCGGTCCCAGTAGTCCACGTGGAAGGACAGTCCGACAACGGGTAGGTTGTCCCGTTGCGCTCGGTTTAGTAGCTGGGCCAACGTCCGGTCGGCCGGCGGGCAGCTACTGCAACCTTCGGAGGTAAATAACTCCACGACCACAACGGGTGCCGACGAAGATCTTTGCTCCCGAGTGGGTGGCTCCAACGCTTGCGAGGTACACCCGATAAACAGCAGCAGGATCGGCGTCAGCAGAGCCAAGCTGGCTGGTTGATTTCGCATGGGATCTCCAAAACAGAATCAGGGGTATTCGGAACCCTTCGAGGTTGGGGAAGCGTGCCAGACCCGAACGTTGCCATCTTCGGTGGCTGCGGCGATGCGCTGACCGTTGGGACTGAATGCCAGCCCCACCACCTTCTGGCCGGGTAGCTCCAGCGTGAGGAGGTCCGCGCCACGTTCGGCGTGCCAGATTTTGACCATGCCATCGGCGCCGCCCGAGATCAGACGCTGACCATCCGGGCTGAATGCTATCGCTCGTACCTCGGCCATATGCCCCAAGCCACTGGCCTCTGGGGTGAAGGAGGCCCGCGGCTTGCCGGTTGTTGTGTCGATCACCTCAAACGCTACCTTGCCCTTCAGTGCCACCCCGAGGCCGCGGCCGTCCGGGGAGAATGCGAGGGCGTTGACTGGATCGGAGGGCTCATACGTCAAGACTTCTCGGCCAGATATCACCTCGACGACCTGCACGAACCGATTGGAGGCAATGGCAAGGTGTTGGCCATCCTGACTAACGGCGACGGCAGTGGGAACGACACCATGGCTCGACACCATGCCCAAGCGTCGCCGTCGAACTGTCTCCCAGACTTCTACCGTCCCGGTGGGGTTCCCTACCGCCAGGAACCGCCCACCTGGGGCAAACGCGGCAACCTCAACGGGGTGTGGCCAGGTACCTGAGGGGTTGTCTGGTTTAGCATCCGGGCTGAGCCAAAGGTTGAGGGTGCCGTCTTGGTGTAAACTCGCAATTTGACTCGACGGGGAGAATCCGAGGGCGGCGCCAGTCGCGTTGGCATAGATGGTTGGCGCCCGCGGCCCGGTATGCCGCAAGTAGTCGTATTCCCAACCGCGATACTCGGGTTGGGCCAGGTCTAGGACCATGCGTGCCTTGTCCGGCATGTCCCGCTCGAATTCACGCTGGCTCCAACAGACCCGGCTCGCATAGAGCTTTAAAGAGGCATCCTTCATGGCCTGCTTCTCGAGTTCTGCCGCGTGCACCGCGTTGGCTTTTTGGCGCCGCGCTTCGTCCCGCTCATCCTGGGCCTGTTCAGCTTGGTCGGCTGCGCGGACGGCAAAGAATGAGGCAATGCCGGTTCCGAGCAGCAGGCTTACGGCCACTGCCAGTCCTAGCGCCGCGGGCAACGGGTTGCGCCGCGACCAGCGCCAGGCACGCCCAAGTGTGCCGACCGGGCGGGCGAGCACTGGGTGGCCGTCGCGAAAGCGTTGCAGGTCCATGGCCAGGGCCAGTCCGTTGGGATAACGGCGGCTGGGTTCTTTCTCCAGGCATTTTAGGCAGATGGTTTCCAGGTCGCGTGGACAATCAGGTCGTAAGCGGCGAGGTGACGGCGGCTCCTGATAGGCAATCATCTGCAGGGTGGTCATGGTGCTGTCGCCTTGAAACGGCGGCTGCCCGGTGAGCATCTCATACAGGATGACACCCATTGCATAGACGTCACTCGACGGCGCGAGCGTTCCGCCACGCACCTGCTCCGGAGTCATGTAGCTTGGTGTGCCGACAATGACCGAGCTGCGGGTTTGCACATCGCGCTCGAACTCGCCACTGTGATCCTTGGACAGGCCAAAATCGGTGATTTTGGGCGTATAGCGTGACAGCGACCAGCGAACTTCTCCCTCCAGGAGGATGTTGGCCGGTTTCAGGTCGCGGTGGATGATGCCCTTGGCGTTGACGACATGGACTGCCCGAGCCACGGTTTCGACCAGCTGGGCCGATTCGTGAACATCTTGCGGCTCCCCACGCAGCCGGTCGGCCAAGTTCACCCCGCGGACGTACTCCAGAACCAGGCAGGGTCGATCGCGAAAGGTGTGCGTGCCATAGATTTGCACGATGTTGGGGTGCTGAAGACGGGCCACGGTCTTGGCCTCAGCGCGGAACCGGGCCAAATGGTCCGAGCGACGGTTGCCGGACTCGTTGAGTACTTTCAGGGCGACCAGCCGGTTGAGCGTAGTATGCTTGGCCAGGTAAACGACTCCCATTCCGCCGCGGCCCAGTTCGCGGACGAGTTCAAACTCGCCGAGCTGCTTCGGCAGCTCCGGACCAGGTCGAGGGATGTCGACCGGCGCTTCATCCTCTCCAGAGGAAGTGGTGAGTTCGCGGGTGATTCCCTGGATGGCCGTCGAGGCCGGGGCCTTCGGGATCCCGACAAATTCGTCGAGGATGGCACGATATTGTGGGAAGCGTTGGTAATATGGCGCAAAATCACGCCCCTCGCGCAACCCACGGAGTTCGGCCTCAATCGCCAGCAGTTCACGAAACAGATAGGGACGGATGGCTTCGTCCGAATCGCGCAGGCACTGGTCGATGGCAGGCGCCTGGCCCGCACGCCAGTCGGATTCGAACTGCCCGCAAATGTCGTCAATGCGCTGCAGATCGTCCAGAGGAATGGGTTGCCCGGCCGGCAAGGGGGCATGGTTCATCGTGGATTTCCTCCGAGGCTGGTCGCTCGTTTGTTCCAGAGGATTTTTGTGCAACGCCGCCAATTCCGGGCGAACGAATGCTCGCATCCCCATCATGACCAATTGGCCGAAACGCCCGCCATTCCCTATGCAATTCGAGGCAAGCTGGTGAACGGGTAACTGTTTGACGGAAAACACTGCTGCTTGATTCGCGTTGGAAGGAGCCATAGGTTCGATGATCGTAACCGATTGGCGTTACGTCGCCGGGCAGAGATTTGAGAAAGTAGAAAGGTCAGGAAAGCGTGAGAGATAAACCCGACGTGGCAAACGATGCGGCAAGTTTGGTGAGGCGAGGGGGAGGACTCGGAACCCTGCGTGAGGAGCTCGCCGGCCGTCATCCGGGCACGCGGACCCGGGACCCCCTTCGACCCCCGTCGAGGTGATACTCCGCATGCTGGTGCTCATGCGCGTCTATGTCTATGGCTGGAGTTATGCCTAGGCCGAGTACGTTGTCCAAGACAGCCTCGTCCTACGGCCGTTCTGCCGCGTCTAATGCGAACGCGTCCCAGAGATGACACCACCTTGATCCGATGGGCTCACCAAGTCGGCCACCCCCGCCGATTGTTTTTGCCCCTTCTCTGGGAAGACTGCCAACAGCGTCCGTTGGTAGGGCTGTACCAACGGGGACAATCGAAGCCTCATCCAAACAAAAACCCCTTCCGTAAGTACTTGCTACGGAAGGGGTTTGGATGAGTGGAGGATAGGGGATTTGAACCCCTGACCTCTTGAATGCCATTCAAGCGCTCTCCCAGCTGAGCTAATCCCCCATGAAGTAAGAATGTTACGCTATCGCTTGCCGACTCGTCTGTCAACGTTCTGCCGGTGGGATTTTCTCGGCACTCTCAGGCCGATAAAATGATCAAGTCTTTCGCCCGGGTTTCCTGCGTGCAGCGCCTTGCGGGAGTGGAATCGGCTATGCACCGACTTACATGCGTATTCCTTGGATTGGCTCTGACTTGGCTGAGCTTGGCCCCGGCTCGGGCACAACCGCCGCTTTCCGACCTAGCAGCGCAGAAGCTGGTGGTCGTGCTACGCTTTGCCCCGACCGGGCCGTTCACACCCTACTTCCGGAACCAGGTTCGGACCGAGGTCGCCTTCCAGCTGCGCTCCATCCTGGCTCCGCTGATACCGGTCGAGGTCGTTGTCCTCGACCCCGCCGAGGCAAAACGTTGGCCGAAACGCTGGCAGGAGTTCGATCAGCAGGGCTTCGCGATTTTTGACAACTATCAACAAGTCGAAGCGCAAAAGACCCATTTTGTGCAACTCGACTTCCGCCAAGGCCGCTATCACCTAGGTACCCGGCAACATGATGGCCAAACCGGTTTCAATACCCCCATGGTGCGGCAAGCACAGACCCCTGAACGGGCTCAGGTCAGTCGCATCCTGGCACTGTTATTGCTCAAGGACTTTGGCCTGGTCGGTACCCCCCAATTTCCGATCCAGGATCCCAATCGGGTGCGCATCGATCTGTCCGGGAAAGTACAAAACTTGCCCGAAGGACTGCGGCCCAAACGCGGTGAGGTGTTTGCACTGGTCGAAATGCGACGACCCGTGCGCAAACGTAGCACCTTCGACGTCTTGGGCGGTGTTCAGGCTCGCGACCAGGCGGCTCCCACCATAGGCGAAGCCGTCCCGTTTGTGGTTCTGCAGGTGGTCGAGGAAGCCGACAATGGCCACTGTCTGGCCAAGCTCTATCCCAAGGTGAAGCTCCGCCGCGGTGGCCGCGTGGCGGGTTACCAGTGTGTCAAGCTTGGTACCGGGACCGAGCAGCTTCAGGTTCAACTGGTTGATCGTAGTACCCAGCGGCCGGTCATCGATCCGATTGTGCGACTTCGTTTGCGCGAACATAGCTTTACCGGTCCGGACTCCCCACGCGATGAGGCTGAGCGGGAAAGCGATCGCTTTGTTTCCACGCATCCCTATACCCACTTGGCATTTGCTAGCGTCCAAGTGGGGGATCGTCCACGTCTTCAGTTGCCCATTCCCGTCCTCGGCGATCGTTTGGTGCAGATCCCCTTTACACTCGAGGAAGGGGAGGAGGAACGCTTGCGGAATCGCCGCGCCTATCGCGACCTGTATCGGGAGATCGTCGACGCGCGGGTCTGGCAGACGCAGATCTTTGTCGATCTTGAAGCCCTGGAAACCAAACTCAAGGACAATTCCCGGGCAGAGCAGTTCGGCCAGCGCGAATTCAAGGCATTAACCCGAGAAGCACAACGTTTACGCGGCAAACTCGACCAGTTGGATCGGACTATCCCTCGCCAGGCCGCCGCCAACTATCGTGACGTCAGCAGGCAGCAACTGGAAAGCCTCCACAAGAAGATTCAAGAACTTGGTGATCACCTCGAGGCACTAAAAAAGGTGATCAAACAAGAGGCCGCTGTCGATATCTCCGATCGAGACAAACGCCTCAACCGCAAGCTTCAGGAGGCCAAGTTGCAATGGGAGCAGGCCGAGTATGATCAAGTAATCAAAATTTACGATGAAATCCTTGGCGAGGCGCCCCAGAAATCGGTTCAAGCGATGCGTGAGCAGCTGGTGGCCGATTGGAAGATTACAGATCCTGAGCATGGTGACGCCCGAGCGCTGATCTACCAGCAACTGCCCAAGGTTGATTCGCTGGAAGGTTTGCAAGCCCTGCTGCCCAAACTCAAAAAGGCGGTGGCCAAGTGCAAGGCCGTCGGGGACCGCTTGACCTTACGCAAGTTTGATTTGGTGGCCGTTAAACTTGCCCAGCCCCTGGCGGAACAGCTGGATCAGCCGTCTGACCCCCAAAAGGGTGAGCAATTCCAAAAAACGTTAACCGAATTTAGCGAATTGTTGGGTGAAGTCACTCAGTTCATTGCGTCGGACAAGGAAACGCCCAAGGGAGAAGCGCAATTGCCCGATGAAGAATAAGAGGTTAGCTTCCTTCGCGAAGAGCTGTCAACTCTGCCCGTAATCGCTGCTTCTGCTCGGCCGACAGGGTTGTCCAGTGACGACCCTCCAGGCCCGCTGCCATGGCCCAAAGCAGGTTTAGCGATGGCCGATACCCCGCCTGCTCGACCATCAGATACGCAGCTACCACCCCCAGCTGTTCCAGCTGGGCACGTGTGGTAATGCCTATCTCGCGTAGCCACATCGCCGAGCTCGGACCGAGATTTGGAAGGTCAATCATATCCGAATGCCTACCTGATTATGCGTTCGCTTCCGTAATTGTCGCCCAGAGTTGCTCGGCCGGGGCATGCCGATCCAGGGAAGGAAGTTCAAAGGGTATCGCTTCCAGATATTTTTGTGCAGCTCCAGTATTAAAGATCACCACCCGCTCGTTGGGCTCGACTTCGTTGGCCGCACGCAACTTGTCCAAAGCGTCCAGGCAGATGGCCGTCTCGGGACACAGGCTAATTCCCTCGGCCCGCCCGGCTTGGCCCATCCAGCGGACGATGGAAGTCTCTTCGCCAGCCACGGCTTGACCACCGCTGGCACGGATCGCATCGAGCATCATGAAATCTCCCACCGCGACCGGTACCCTCAACCCGCTGGCCACTGTGTGGGCGTTGGCAAACGGCTCGGCAAAGCGTTCGCCGGTCGTGAAGGCACGCACAATCGGGGCACAACCATCACTCTGACAGGCATAGAGACGCGGCATGGTTCGACTCTGCAGCCAGCCTAGCTCAGCCAACTCCTGGAACGCCTTCCACATACCGATCAGGCCGGTACCACCTCCCGTGGGATACAGGATGACCTCGGGGAGCTGCCAGCTGAGTTGCTCGGCCAGCTCGAGTCCCATAGTCTTTTTTCCCTCGAGGCGATATGGCTCCTTTAGAGTCGAGACATCCAGCCAACCCATCCGTTCGACCCCGGCCCGGACAATGGCACCACAGTCGTTGATCAGACCGTTGACCTTGAACACCGTCGCGCCGAACAAATAAGCCTCCATCTGATTGACGATGGGTGTGTCTTCGGGCATGAACACAAATGCTGGCAGCCCCGCTCGGGCGGCATAGGCCGCCATGGCGCCCCCGGCATTGCCGGCCGTCGGCAGGGCAAGTCGCTTCACGCCTAGGTAGCGAGCCATGCTGACCGCCAAGGTCTGCCCACGACTCTTGAAGCTCCCCGTGGGCAGTTGCGACTCGTCCTTGATCCAGAGCTGGGAAAAGCCCATCTGCGCGGCTAAACGCGGGCACTCGAGTAACGGGGACATGCCCTCGCCGAGCGTGACCGGATCCTCGGTGGTGGGCAGCGGCAGGAGTTCGCGATAGCGCCACAGACTGGGCGGACGGTGCGCAATGGCCTCCGGTGTGACTGCCTGGCGGACGGCGTCTAAGTCGTAACGCACCCAGAGGGGGCGACCGGCATGTAAGGTGTGTAAATGATCGGGGGGTAAGCGGGTGCCATCGAGGGCACTTTCTAAGTGGGTGACAAAGTGATCCATCCGAGATCGCAACTCCCGCGCGCTGGGTTCATGAAACTTCTGAGAGGGACCGCCAACCGATCGTGCCGGCCGTGTGAAAGTCTCTAAACTATCCCACTAGAACAGGTGGCGGAAGGGCGAAAGCGCACTCGCCGGGCATATAAGGGCCTGTCAGTCCGTGTCAGCTGCCCGACCTTCCGCCGGATGCTCGACGGCCGGTAGGGGATCACGCGGGATGCTCGATCAACAACTCAGCGTGCTTTTTTTTACGATCGCACTGGGACTCGGCATTGGTCGGCTCGAGTATCGCAACCTTTCGCTTGGCTCCTCGGGCGTCATCTTTGTCGCTCTGGGGATGGGCCACTTGGGTTATAGCTGCTCCGCTTTCGTCGGCGACCTAGGCCTGGTGTTGTTTGTGTTCTGTCTTGGTATTGGCACCGGGCCGAGTTTTCTACCGATCTTACAGCGACATGGCAAACGGCTGGTGGTGGTGGCGATCTTGATCGTCGGTCTGGGGGCGGCGACCACCTGGCTGTTGGCCCGAATGTTCCACATCCCGGTGGACCTTGCGGTCGGTCTGTTCGGCGGGTCGATGACCAGCACACCGGCGTTGGCCGCGGCTTTGGAAGCTTCTCCGGTCGAATCGCAGGTGGCGGTGGGTTTCGGTCTGGCCTATCCCTTTGGCGTCCTCGGCGTGGTGTTTTTTGTGCAGCTACTGCCCGCGCTGCTTAGGGTCAACCTCGACCAGCTCGGCCAGCAGGATCCCAAGGGGGTCTATGGCGTCCCGATCACTCACACCATCGTCGAGGTGCTCAATCCGGCCATTGTGGGGCGCCGCCTTAGTAGCTTGGACATCCTGACCGAGGCGAATTGTCAGGTGTCTCGGGTGTTGCACGGCAATCTATTCCAACCCATCCCCGCCGACTTTACCCTGCAACTCGGGCAAAAGCTGCTGGTGGTCGGCACCCCCGAGGAGACGCGACAGGTGGTCGAGGTACTCGGCCGTCAGTGTGAACAGACCGATACCATTCTCGACACCGTGCGGCAACGCATGACCGTGGTCGTCTCTCGCGAAGTGGTGGGCAAGTCGCTTGCCGAACTAAAACTCCTCTCTCGTTTTGGGGTGACGATCGCCCGGGTCAATCGGCATGACTTTGAGTTTGTGCCCCGCGGCTCGGATGTGCTGGAGTTGGGTGATGCAGTGACGGCCGTCGGGGAGCCAGAAGGGTTGCAGCGATTTGCCGCGTTCGCCGGCCACCGTGAACGACTGTTTTTTGAGACGGATCTGGTATCGATCACAGTGGGACTGTTGTTGGGCATTATGCTCGGCAGTATTGAGATCCAACTGGCCGGCTACACATTGGCTTTGGGTCTTGCCGGGGGACCGCTGCTTGTGGGCCTCATCCTGGGGCACTTTGGCCGGATCGGCCCGCTCGTCGGGCATATCCCCAAGGCTTCGCGGCTGCTATTGACCGAACTCGGTCTCGTGTTTTTCCTGGCCAGCTCGGGCATGCGGGCCGGGGGAGACCTGTGGCTCGTTCTTCAGCAACATGGGGCGACCCTCGCTTTGGCCGCGATCATCATCACGGCGGTGCCCATGCTAGGTGGCTTCTTGTTGGCTTACAGTGTGATGCATCTGAACTTGCTGCAAGTCCTCGGTGGAGTTTGTGGCGGCATGACCTCGACCCCGGGCTTAGGGGTGATTACTAGTCGCACCGACTCCGAGATACCCGTGGTGAGCTATGCCGCGGTCTATCCGGTGGCCCTCGTGCTGTTGACCATTCTGGCCAAGGGCCTGGTTCTGAGCCTCAGCGGCCTGACTGCGCCGGAAGTCACCTAGCCGCGCCGACGGCGGCCGCCTTTGCGGGGGCGACGAACGTGGACAGGTTGGGTTGGTTGATCCAACACACGCAGGTCCAGCTGCCGCCGCTGCACATCGACCCGGACCACTTCGACGTCCACCTTGTCCCCCAGGCGGTACTGGCGACGATGCCGGGTGCCATGCAGGGTATGCGCGGCCTCATCGTAATCGTAAAAGTCATCGTGTAAGGTGCTGATATGCACCAAACCCTCGATCGGAAAGCGTTCCAGCTGGGTATAGAAGCCGTAGTCGGCCACGCCGGTGATGATCGCCGGGGCTTGCATGCCGATCTGTTCAGATAGAAACATTAACATTTTTAGCTTTACGAGCTCTCGCTCAGCCTTCTCCGCTCGACGTTCGGTGCGGCTACAATGGCTGGCCAGGGCCTTGAGCTCATCGAGGTTGCCTGCCGGACGCTTCTTGCGCAACCACTGACCCAACATACGGTGCACGATCAGATCGGGATAACGCCGAATCGGTGAAGTGAAGTGCAGGTAGTCATTGCTGGCCAAGGCATAGTGCTCTTCCGGCTCGGGACTGTACACCGCCTGCTTGAGACTACGTAAAAAGGCAAAGTGTACCGCCGGGGCTTCCCCCCGCTGGATACTCTCACGCAATAGCCGCTGCAACTCAAAGCGGCTGGTGGCATGCTGCACATTGTAGCCGAGCATCCGGGCAAACTCGGCAAAGTCTTCCAGCGAGCGTGGCTCGGGCGGTGGGTGAATGCGGCGTAGTGTATCCAACCCCTCCTCGCGAAAGAAGTCGGCTACCGCCTCGTTCGCCGCCAGCATGAACTCCTCAATGATCTGGTGGCTGACGTCATGGGTCGCGAAATGCGCCCCGACCACTCGACCGGCTGTATCATAGTCGAGCACCGGCTCGGGCATCTCGAGCTCCAACGCCCCGCGATGAAAGCGGCGTTTGCGCAAGATCATGGCCAGCTCGCGCATGCGCTCAAGCAGGTCGCGGATCTCCTCTTCGACCTCAATATGGGTGGGGTCATCGAGAAATGCTTGCACCTGTTCATAGGTAAAGCGTCGCTTCACGCGGATGGCACCCTCGACAAAACGGTAGCTGATGCGCTCGCCTCGGAGGCCAAACTCGATCAGGGCGGTCTTGACGTAACGCACTCGGTCCTGTTGCAGGCTGGCCAGGCCGTTGGAGATAAGCTCGGGAAGCATGGGGATCACCCGGCCGGGCAAGTAGACACTGGTACCGCGTTTGCGGGCTTCTTGATCGAGTGGTCCGCCTGGTGGCACAAAGTGCGTCACGTCGGCAATATGCACCCCCAGGTGCCAGTGCCCGCGCTGGTCGTCCCGGACCAGGCTGATGGCATCGTCAAAGTCTCGAGCATCCACAGGGTCAATGGTGATGATGCAATCAGCTGTAAAATCTCGACGGGTACCCAGGAAATTCTCATCGAACTGTTGGGAAGCCACGCGAGCCTCCTGCAAGGCTTCCTCGCGAAACGCCTCGGGCAGGCCAAAGGTGCGGATGATGGTCAGGGCATCTACGCCCGGTTCCCCGGCGGGGCCAAGGACCTCGGTGATGACCGCTTCGCCGCGCTCGCCCACCCGGGGGAAGCGGAGCATTTCGATCACCACTTGATCCTCGGGCTTGGCACCCTTGCTGCCCGGGTCGCCGACCCAGACGCTGTGGCTGAACACCGTCCCGGCGACCCGGACATAGCCTTGTCGATCACGCTCAAAGTAGGTGCCGACAAACTGGCTGGTCGCCCGCTCCAGGACCTCCATGATCTCGCCCATGGCGGTGGCATAGGTCCGGTTGGGCTTGCGCACCACCCGCACCAACACTTCATCCCCGTTGGCCGCATCGTGGGTATGATCAGCAGGAATCAGGATTTCATAGGTACCTGCTGCATCATGCTTGTGCGGCATCACGATCCCCGCCCCCGAAGGAAGCCGGCGAAAGAGGCCGGTGGCGGTGCCGTGCGGCTCAGGGACACGGACGGTGGAATTCTTCCCCAGTTGGGCTCGACCCTGGCGAAACAAGTTCTTGAGCGCCCGGCGAAACTCGGCATACCCAGGCCGATCTACTCCAATCTTGCCAGCCAAAGCCTTGGGCTTGAGCGGCTTGTAGTGTTTGCTGGTGAGCACCTGCAGAATGCGTTGTTCCAGATCGGCGATGGACATCAAGAACCTCGGAAAACGGGGTTCGAATGTGCGACGTGTAACGGTCGAGCCCGGCGACGCTCCCACACCTGGCGAAGGACGTGAGTCCTGAGCTCCTTATCCTCTGCCTCTGTCAGGCGAGCCCCGGACGTGAGTCCGGGGGTTCTGACTTACTGCAAACGCTTCTGCCTCTTTCCCCGCAGCGCAAACGCCTCTTCCTCTTTCCCTGCACCGCAACCGCCTCTGCCTCTTCCGCACTGCAATGGCCTCTGTCTCTTCTCTTTGCAACCGCCTCTTCTCCTCGCAAACGCTACGGTTTCACCGTTCTTCGGCCGTCTCAATCATATTCCGCCATCGCGGCATCATAGCCAGCGGCCCCTTGGCCGCCTCCCTTAAACAGACGGCGTTGCAGAGCATGATTGAACGGCGTCCAAGCAGCACTATTGTGGCGGTCTTCCTTGATCTCACGGAGAACAATGTGCAGCCGGGTGTCCAGGGTATCGATCGCATGCAGAGCGGTCGCCTCCGGGGTCATCGGCACTTTGGGGCTGCCGAATTCCAGGGTGCCATGATGACTTAAGATCATGTGCTTTAATCGAAGGAGAAGTTCCTGCGGAAACGGTTCACCGGTTAAATCCGGAACCTTGATCACCTTCTCCTCAAGCATCTCACAGCCGATGGCCAGATGGCCGATTAATTGCCCCTCGTCGGTGTAACCGAACGCTCGTGCGTAGCTCAACTCTCGGGTCTTGCCGGCATCGTGGAGAAAGATGCCCATGGTCAACAAGTCCTTGTCGAGTTCGGGGTACAACGGATGAATCCGCTCGGCAATATCGATCATCGCCAGCACATGTTCGAGTAAGCCACCGACATAGGCATGATGCACACGCACGCCGGCCGGAGCCTGGGAAAATTGCGAGATGAAGCGATCGTCCATCAGAAAGCATTCGGCGAGGGCGCGCAGATGCGGATTCTGCATGCTCATCAAGGAGCTGCGTAGTCGATCGAGCAGGGTATGCAAGTCATGCTCGGAGTGGGGCAAAAAGTCCACCAACTCCACTTTCTCCGGGCCGATCCGTTCGACCTGACTCAGGATGACTTGCAAAGCTCCTTGGAAAAGCTGCACCTTGCCTTTGATGGCGAGGAAGTCGCCATTGTCAAAGGTGCGGAACAGTGGCTCGCCGACGTTCCACATCCGCGCTCCGATCATGCCGGTGCGGTCGCGCAATTCCATCTGGAGGTAGAGATTGCCGTTGCGGTTGGCTCGGAGTTGTTTTTCGGTCACCAAATAGGTTTCTTCGATGGAGTCACCATCGCTTAGGTGAGCGACGAATCGTCGGCTCATATGCGAACGCCTTGTCTGCACAGACTGGGGGGATGCCAGATTTCCTCGATGGACGCGGCCACGACCGCCACCATTCGATCAATGTACTGCATCCCGCCAGCCGATCAAGCAGCCGAATTGGTTCGTGCCTTTGCACCACTGCCCGAGGATGCAGATGTCTGCTGGGGAACCGCACATGCGCCATCGGTGCAGGGCACCAGACCGAAGCGGTTCTTGGCGATGTAGCGATAAACCCGCGTGCCGATCGCCGGTATCCCTGGTAAATATAGGGCCGGCCATGCGACCCACAACAGCGGCAACCGTCCGGCCAGCCAGCGAAAGGCGAAAAAGCCGGCATAAACCGACTGCCGGTCCGGGGTGACCAGGTGCATCTCTTCCAAGCTGCGTTCCTGGTCGATCGGCACAGGCGACTCCGGCCAGGTGTCAGGATTGCGCGCGTCGGCATAGGTGAGCCGGCCGAACCAGTCGAGCCGCTTCAGCACTGCCACCGAACGTTGACACAACGGACACAGACCGTCGTAGATCAGGACCGCGGTGCGATCCTGTGGAAAAGTCAGGGATCCCGTCGCCATGCTGAACTTCCTCGAGGTACAATCACGCCTGTTTCCATTATAGAAACCGTGCAAACTCCGTACCGGTCAACGATCGGCTCCCTCTTGATTTTGGATGACGATGTATGCGTCCCAATGCGGTAAAACAGCAACTTCGCGCTGGCAAACCAGCTCTGGGCACCTGGCTATCGCTGGGTTCGGTACCAGTCGCTCGCTTCATGGCCCGCGCCGGCTTTGACTGGCTCACCATTGACGTCGAGCACAGCATGGTGGGTATTGAGACCACGAGTATGATGCTCGGCGCCATTGCTGACGCGGGCTGTGTGGCTCTTGCCCGAGTACCGGCCCATCGACATGACCATATCAAGCGTATGCTGGACAACGGAGCCCATGGCATTGTCGTGCCGATGATCAATAGCCGGGCGGAAGCCGAGCAAGCGGTGGCGGCGATGCGGTACCCACCCGTGGGCAACCGCAGTGTTGGCGGCAACCTCCACGCCCTGAATTTTGCCGCTAGCGCCGGCGACTATTATGCCCGGGCCAACGAGGAAATCCTGGTCGTCTTGCAGTGTGAGCACATCGAAGCGGTCGAAGATGCCGAGAGCATCTTTGCTGTCCCCGGCATCGACGCCATTTTCGTTGGTCCTAACGACTTGGCCGCTAGCATGCGCTCGGCCGACGGCAAGCCACCTTCGTCGGAAGCGTTCAATGCCGCGCTGGCGCATATCCTGGCGACCTGCAAAAAATATCAGGTGGCCGCTGGTCTGCACTGCGGCTCGGCCGAGGAGGCTCGGCAGCGCATTGACGAGGGCTGGCAGTTCTTGGCCATCCAAAGCGAGCTCAAGATGATGCTTAATGGCGTCAGCCAAGTGCTTCAGGCGGTGGGCGAACAGGGGCCCGCCGACCTCGCTCGTTATTGACCATGATACGCACGGAGTGAAAACGATGAAATATGCAGCGATTATTGAATATAGCGATGATACGGAGAAGATTAACACCATCCGACCAAGCCACCGGGCCTATCTAGCCGAACTGTTAGCTGCCGGCAAACTTGCTGCCAGCGGTCCGTTCTTGGATACCGGCGCCTTGATCATTTACGAAACCGACACGCCCGAACAAGCCGAGCAACTCATCAAGCAAGACCCGTTCCACGCCGCCGGGGTCTTCGTCCGCTGGCAGATCCGGCCATGGAAGGTTGTCATGGCTCAACCAAAATCGTTTGAAGTCACTGTCAGCTGAACACTGGCAAGCGCCGTGCCGATGCACAACCAAGAACTTGCGACCGCTGATGTGCAATTAAGCGTTTGCGAGAAGAAGAGGCAGAGGCGATTGCGATGCGGGAAAGAGGCAGAGAAAAGAGCTCCGGAACCGACGTTCCTGCGCAACGCGCTGCTTCTGCCCTTGCGAAGGACGTCAGTCCTGAGCTCTGCTCACGCAGGATGATCGTAGCAACCATGTTGCGATCAAGCACTTCCGCTTGTGTACCCGCCTCCGAAAGGCGAGCCCCGGACGTCAGTTCGAGGGTTCTACCTTAGCGCAACTGCTCCACGTCTTCCTTTATATCACCATCCGTCCGTTTTGCTCCCTCGGGAGCTATAAAGGTCACTTCTACGAGCATCTCGGGCTTGAGCACTGGAGGTGGGTTGTCGATGACGACTTTCACCAACAGGGTGTTTTTCTGGATATCCGCCTCGGAACCCAGGAAAAATACCTGCCCTTGGAGTGGTTCCTCGAAAGCGGGACTTTGCATGCGGACGGGCTGCCCCGGGCGTACCTTGGGTAGATCCTCAAAACGGACATCGACGCGGACTTGCAACCGCTCGGGCTGGTACAAGCTCACCACCGCACTGCTCTGGTCGGGCAGCCGCAGGCTGCTGATGCCGACGCGCAAACCGGGAGTCGACAGCAGCTGGTAGACCCGACCGCGGACCGGGGCATGAATTTGCATCCGTTGCAGTTCTAATTCCGCGACCGCCACGGCCACCTCCGCCTCGTGCAGTGCGGCTTCCGCTTCAGCCAAGCCAGATCTGGCCTCGGCCAGATTGCCCTGTTGTTCGACTCGTAAGGAAAGTTGCTCGCGAAGGGCTTGTACCTGACGCTCGAGCGCTGCCAGTTGTTTATATAGGCTGCAGCGACACTCCTGGGCTTTGTCCACGGCAGCGTTGCTGGCTTCGAGCCGCTTTTTCGCCTCAATCAACGCGATCTCCGACAGCGTTCCAGCAGCTTTCTGTTTGCCCTCGAAATCTTGCCGGGCGACATCACGTTCACGCTGCAGTTCTTCGATTTCATAAGGAATGACTGCCAGCGCGGTCTGCAGTTGCGCCGCTTCCGCCTCTGCAGACGCCAAGGTCGCTCGCAGCGTCAGAGGGTGGTCATAAAGCAGCTGGGCTTTGTGCAGGGTTGCTCGGGCTCGGTCACGCGTGGCCTGCTTGAGAGCTCGATCAGCCTTGGCCATCCGCACCTTCAGCTTCGCATCGGTGGGATCGAGCCGGGCAATAACTTCTCCGGCCTCGACCGCCTGATCCTCTACGACGAACAATTCCTTGATGACCCCGGATGCCATCGCAGGGACATGGATCGGCGTAGGTCGCGGTTCAATCCAACCAGCCGCCTTGAACAATGACGTACCAGCGGTTTGCATCTGGGCCTGGGACAGGACCGCCGGCTGGACCGGGACCGTCTGGGCCATGCGGAACCAGTCCCGCCCCGCCCAGACAGTCAACCCGACAAACCCTGCTAGCAACACCCCTGGCAGTCCATACCGGGTCCACCAGCGGCGGCGTAGTGCCACCTGCTTCGACTTGTCGGGGCCGCGGCGGACGGCGAGCTCCCGCAGATCCTGGTTCGGCGGCATGGTCCTTGTCCCCTTGCTCAAGCAGCTGTTAACGCTTGACGAACATTTTGTGGGCCAGCACGGTCTGGTTGCCGGCCTCATCCCGCTTGACCTGGCCCTAAATGGTGAGGCGGTCCAGCTCCTTGGCATTCCCGCTAAGGATCTTGCCCTAGTCATCGACCACCCGGACCGACAGCCCCGTTGTCGCCAAGTCTGGACTCGCAGCAGTAGTCCCATGGGGTCGGGTATTCATCGTCAGGGATCACACTACACGCTTTGAGCGAGTCATCGACCAGGCGGAACGCCACCTGCCCCTCGACCCACGGGTTAACATCGCCGCCGAGTTTGGTACCCGCCAGCCGCCCGATCGGCGCCTCGCCCAGCTGTGTCCAGTCGCCGTCCAGGATCGGCACCTCCCGGTGCACTCGTAGGGCGGCGATGGTCATGTTACGAAACAAGCCCCGGCCCCGACGGCTTCTTGCCTACGCGAACCTGCGTGCCCAGGAACAGCTCGGGCGACACCCACGGTTGCTCGTCCACTTTTTCGATGCCCGGGATGCGGGCCGCGACCAGGGCGTTGGTTTGCCCAGCGAAGGCCGAGTACTCCAGGTTTTCTCCCATACCCGGGCCTTACACGAGCGCCACCCGCCACCCGTGGGTTGCCACTGGCGATCAGCGTTCGATCCAGCCCTTGCAGGAAGCCGACGACGGTTTGCACCAAGAGCACCACGATGGTCAGTGCAACCAACGTCAGCCCTCTACGTAGCGGTCAGCGGAACAAGTCGCGGCTGCCGTACTCCCACGGCAACAAGCGAATGGCCAAGTCGAAACTCCCCAGGACACCATCGCGATCACATGAACGCGTGGTGGGGGGACTAGCAAAGATAGAAAGCCAATTCGGTGGCGGAGTTGCACCCCCGCGATGGGGGGGGTCGGTTGTTGGCGGCGCGAGTGGCGGCAAATCCAGCCGTGGGGCCGTCCACACGCCAGCGAACGGCAGTGCCAGCGCTACCAGCCCTGAGTCGTCTTGTCGGTCCAAGATCGCTCCCACGCAGATGCAGTCGCTGCCTTCGAAGCACTCCTCATCGGTTGGCACCGGCCCGGTTAGTTCCGGGGGGTCGGCACAGCAGCCACACGAGACGACCGGGGCCGCCGCGTCCGTGTACTCCCCGACGGTAGCAGCCAGGTGTACGACCGGGCTGCCCAAGAGGTTGCAGATCGCCAGTAGGGACACAAAGCTGTGCAGGCGGCTTCCTAAACAAACAGTGGGATAACTCCCTTATTCTCGATGTGCGTCAACCGCACACCCGGGTCAATCAGAGCTTTTTTCGGTATTTTTTACATGCGTGTCGCACCAGTCGACCATCTCCGCCAACACATGCTCGATCGACTCCCGGGCGGAGTACCCATGCGATTCGTGAGGCAACATGACCAGCCGGGCGATGCCGCCGTTGCCACGGATCGCCTGGAACAGCCGTTCGGACTGAACCGGGAAGGTGCCCGGGTTATTGTCGGCTGCTCCATGGATCAACAACAGCGGTTCGTTGATCTTGGTGGTGTGGAAGAACGGCGACATGCTGGCGTAGATCTCCGGTGCTTCCCAGAAAGTGCGACGCTCGTTCTGGAAGCCGAACGGGGTGAGTGTGCGATTATAGGCGCCACTGCGGGCGATACCAGCCTGGAACAGATCGGTGTGCGCCAGCAGGTTGCCGGTCATGAACGCCCCGTAGCTGTGCCCGCCGACGGCGATCCGGTCGGTGTCGATCATGCCCAGTTCCGCGGCCTTATCGATGGCCGCCTGGGCGTTCATGCGCAACTGCTCGACGAAGGTGTCGTTGGCGCTCTCCGGTGGCCCGACCACTGGCATCGACACCTGGTCGAGCACCGCGTAGCCGGCCAGTAGGAAGAACAAGTGCGAGTAGCCGCCAAGCAGGGTGAACCGGTCGGTCGAGCCGGTCACCTGGCCAGCCGTGTCGCCGGTGTTGTACTCGCGTGGGTAGGCCCAGGCGACCGCCGGCAGCTTCTGGCCTTCTTGGTACGAAGGCGGCAGGTACAGGATAAACGACAAGTCGACGCCGTCCTTGCGTTTGTAGGTGATCCGCTCCTTTTTGATCTTGCGCAGCTCGGGGGCTGGGTCGTCGAATTCGGTGAGCGGCCGCTCGGTCTTGCCCGCCTCCTGCAGCAGGTAGTTCGGCGGCGAGTCGACCGATTCGCGGCGCACGATCCACCGTTTCCCGGTGTCATCGAGCATTTCGACGACGCTGGCGTAGACGCCGCGGCTGCACTGGAACAGGCGCTCGGGCTGCTTGGTCTTCAGGTTGAAGCGATCCAGAAACGGGCGGTCGCCTTCGGGTGAGGCGCCGCGGCCGCTGAGGTAGATGCTGTCGCCTTGTTGTCGCATGACCCGGCCACCATCGGGCAGGGTCTTCATCTCCGGACTGCCGGGGTCGTTGTAGCGGTCCTGGATGGAGCGATCAAAGATGATCTCGGCTTCGCTGCCGGGCTGGGTCGGGTCGATCCGATAGGTGCGCAACCAACGGCGATCGCGATCATAATCGCGAATCAGAGCCAGGTCCGGGGTTTCGCCCCAAGTCAGACCGGCATAGCGCTGGCCCAGCTTGAGCAACTCGGTCGGTTCCGCGGTGAACGGGGCCGACAGCCGCATGACCTGGTCACGAAACTCGGCGTCGCGGTCGGGGTCACCGCCGTCCAGTGCCTCGGCCCAGACCAGGGTGGCAGGTTCGGTGGGTTTCCAGCCGACCGAGCGTGGACCGATGGGGACGCCGCCGATCGGCACATTGTCGGCCAGTGGCAGGTCGGCGATCGTGCGGACCAACTGTCCTTGACGATCCAGCACCTGGATCTCGGTAGGAAAGCTGCGGTAGGTGTGCAGGTAAGAATATGGCTTCTTGATCCGCTCCACCAAGAAGTAGTTCCCATCCGGTGAGGGATCAAAGGTGGTGTAGATCCCCGGCTCCGCCACCGGCACCGGGGCATGCTTGGCCGGATCGGCCTCCAGGAGCACCATTTGCGCGGTGCAGTGCTGGTCGAATAGGGCCTCATCGCGGGGATTCTCGAGAAGATCCTGGTAGGTGCGTACTGGCCCGGAGTCGCCGGCGGCTTCCTGGATCACTGGGCTGATCGGTACCTCGGGGAGTTTGGCCGCCTCCGCGCCAATCGGCCGCCGAGCGACCAGGAGCGTCTTGCCATCGGGCATCCATTGCAACACCGGAGCGATGGTGTCGTTGAGGATGCCCGCGCCGACCAGCGAGGCCTTGCCCTTGGCAACCTCGGCGACCCAGAGATCAATGCCGGTGTCGCTAGTGTTGGTGAAGACCAGTCGCTGACCATCCGGCGACCAGCGCGGCAAGCTGAGGCGGGCATCGGCGGGGGTATCCAGCACGGTCGTTTGCCCATCCGCGATCCGCTGGAGGGTGAACTTGCGATAGGTGGGCTTGCGTTGTGGGCCGTCAGTGGCTGGGTCGATGCGCTTCCCGGCTAAGGCCAGCCAGGGACGGGCCAAATCTTGGATCGGTGGATAGCGGTCGTAGTCGGCCAGCAGCAAGGTATCGCCAGTGGGGCTGATGGATACCGCCGGGGTGGGGGGAATATCCAGAATACGCTGGATCGCGGCCGGTGGACGGCGATAGCTCGACTGAGCCGCGACTTCCAACATGCTTAGAAGCGGGATCAACAGCACAAGTAACGATAATCGAACCATTAGGATGTACTCCAAGCGATGTGTCAAAGCTCGTTGCTGTTGTAACACGAAGCGCGCTTCACGGGCAGGGGATGCACTTGAGCAAAACACGTCGTGAGCGGGAGTTTGGCATTCAAGTTGACTGGATAATGCCGCCGATAACAAATTTACGCATTCCCCTGGTCGGACCGATGGTTCGCGTGGATTAGGAAGGGCCTCATGCGTAAGTCCGCAATTATTGGGCTGGTGTTGGCCATTCTTTGCATGGCCGGCTGTACCCGGAAGTTCTTCCGCGAGTTCACCGACCGCCAGGTGGAAGAAATCTTAAACGAGAAAAACCAATTTCCCCAGTGGGCGATCGAGGGTTTTCACGTTTATCCGGATCCGCGTGCGCGCTTTGCCGACCCCGATGATCCCGACCATCCGCATCGTCCACCCGATGATCCTGCCGCGGATCTTCTTTCACCCAATCCGCAACCCGGCAAGAAAGTCGGGGTTGGCTTCTATGAGGGTCAAGTTTATCTGAAGTACCTCGCCGAGTGGGATGCCCTCAATCGCACCGAGCAGCCCCAGTCCGACGATGTGGAACAAGAGGAGACTTCGTCGGCAGAAGTCGGCCCATCGGTTCCGACGCCTGCGCCCCTGCCCGATCTCGAGCCCGATTTACCAGAGCCACGCGCAGTGCCTGGAGCAGCCCAAGGAGTGCCTCCGGGCTCTGGAGCATCGAAGGCTGGTGAGTCGATGGCGGGGGACTCAGAACCGGCGACGGGGGATGCCGGCGAATCGGACACCGACGATGCCGAAGCGGCTGGGACCAGCGGCGATGGCGAGACGGACCCAGGTGGCGACAACACGTTCGAAACCGTGTTGGCCAGCGACGAAAGTCCGTATTTGATCAAGTTGGAACAGGCCGTGGAACTGGCCCAGTTTAATAGCCGCGACCTTCAAATTCGCCGGGAAGACCTCTACGGGTCCGCGCTCCCGGTGACCTTGGAGCGGTTTGCCTTCTCAACACAATTTTTTGCTCTGGGAGCACTGATTCGGGAGTCGACCGGGTCGCGGACGTTGACCGGCCGCCGCAACCGCTGGCGGCTTGATTCGGAGGGCGGTTTCTCGAAGCTGTTTCCGACCGGAGCCATGCTGTTGTTCCGCCTGGCCAATCAGTTGGTGATTGATTTGGGTCGCGGGCGGACCGAAGTGGGCATCTCCAACTTGTCCTTGGAGCTCACCCAACCGCTGTTGCAAGGGGGCGGCTTTGCCGTCAACCTCGAGCCACTCACCCAGAGCGAGCGGACCTTGTTGTACGCCATCCGTTCGTATGCTCGCTTTCGCAAATTGTTCTATGTGGCATTGGTCTCCGGTGGTGGGACGTTCAATAACCCGTTCGGTCTGACCGGCCTGAGTCTTCGTGGGGTCGGGCCCGGCTTGGATTCCCCAGGCCAGGGCTACTTACCGACCCTGCTCAACACGGCGATTGTCCGCAACATCGAAGCCAACGTTCGCGAGTTGGAGCAGATTTTAGAATTGTTCCAAGCACTCATTCCCGGAGGCGATATTTCAAAGCTGGAGGCCGGACAGGTCGAACAAAGTCTGCTGGGCAGCCGGAACAACTTGTTGGGCCAACGCTTACAACTGCAAGACGCGTTGGATCTGTTCAAGATTCAGCTCGGTATTCCCACCAACCTGCCGTTGGAGCTCGACGACACCCCGATCCGTCCGTTGAACCAGCAGTTACGTCGGTTTGAGCAGATTTCCGAAGAATCCAAGCAACTGCAGGTGGAACTGACCAAGCTCGAGTTGCTGCCACCGCGGCAGTTACGCGCGGGCATCCGGCGAAGCTTCCGTGATGCTGCGTTGTTACAAGATACCCCGTTCTTGGAGCGTTTCTTGGATGAGTGGCAAACCGTACAGAGTTTGCGCCCGTCGGAACTGTTGGAACGGAGCAAGCGGCTGGGAACCGAGCTACGCGACGCCTTTCTGGAAGCCGATCGCTATGAGGGTGCCAATCAGCCGGTTCCGGAGGAACTGCAGGAACGCATCCTGTCCATCGAACGTGCCCGGGCGGTGACTGACCTGGAGCTGGGCGTTCGTGACTATGAAACACTGGGGGCACCTTCACCATCACGCTTCCGAATCTTGTACCGCATCCTGCTGGAGTTGCTCGAGGAGGCGCAGCAAGAACGCTTGGCCAAGGTTCGCGAGGCCTGGCCCGAGTTGCCACGGATTTGTCTGGATGGCATTGACCTTTTAGCCGTCGATTTAGATCGGGCCCAGACGGTGGTGGCCCAGACGGCGTTGAGTAATCGTTTAGATCTTATGAATGCCCGTGCGGAACTGGTGGATGCCTGGCGCGGCATCAAAGTCACCGCAAATTCCTTGCTCGGCGTGCTGAACATCGGCTACAATCTTGATAGCGCAACGCCTATAGGTTTAAATCGTCCATTCGCGTTTAGCGGTAGTCGCACAGGCCATCGTTTGACGATCAACGGGGAATTGCCTCTCATTCGTCGAGCGGAACGCAATACTTACAGAACTGCGTTGATTGGCTACCAGCGTGCTCGCCGCGATGTGCAAGCGTCGGAGGATTTTATTCTCCAGCAGGTACGTTCTGAGATTCGCCAATTGCGTGTACTCGCCGAGAACTACAAAATCCAGCAACGTGCAGTAGAGCTCGCCTATTTGCAGCTGGAGAACGCCTTGAATCGGTTTTCAGCCCCCCTACCCCCTGAACAGCGGCTCGACGCTGCGGGCTTGACCCAGCAGCTTCTCAACGTGACCTCCAGCCTGCCAAACTCTCAAAACGCCTTGTATTCCATCTGGATCGATTTCCTCACGACCCGCCTGGAGCTCTATCGCGATCTGGAACTGATGCCTCTCGATGCCCGCGGCGTGTGGCTCTATGAATATGCTGTTGATGGACTCCCTGCCGCGGACCAACCTCAATCTGGAACCGGAACTGATGCACGACTACCCCAACCCACCGACCGAGACGCTGCGGAGCCGTCCGACCCCGGAGACGAGCAACGCCCACGCCGCGCCAGTAACCCAGCCCAACGCTGAGCCTGCAACGCAGCCGACGGAGGAGGCGTCCCACGATTCTGCATTCGGCCGTTCCTTGCCGCAAGCCAAGGCTACCGGCTCGCGTACCCGACGAATGCTCATGGTCGGTGGTGGGATGACTCTGGCAATGGTCCTGTTCAGTGCGGGCTGGTTCTTGTGGGGTACCCCGTTTGTCACTCCTCCCGAAGAGCTATTGCTGCACACCCTCGAACGCGGCCCGCTGTCGGTCACCATCAAAGAGGCCGGTACATTGCAATCGGCGGATAACCGGGACATCATCTGTCGGGTCAAGACTGGTCGCGGGACTGCCCCGGTCTACATCAAGTGGCTGATCGAGAACGGCTCCCCGGTGAAAAAAGGGGACAAACTGATCGAGTTAGATGACTCGGCTTTTCGCCAAGAGCAAATCCAGCAAGAGATCACGGTGGCACTCGCCGAGGCAGCGAAAGAACAAGCCGAACAAGAATACAAAATTGTTACTGAACAGAACAAGTCCGACATCAAGACGGCTGAAGTCCTCATTCGGGTGTCTTCCATCAACCTGGAAAAATATTGTGGCATGGAACGGGGTACGATCTCCAACATGACCCTCGAGGAGATTGAACGACTGAAGCTTGAGGAGATCGAACCGAAGGAGGGCGAGTACCGCCAATTGATGGACGAGATCAATGGCCGTATGCGCCTGGCCGAGGCCAAGGTGGAACAATGGCTGGATCGAACCGGTTGGGTCAATCGTATGGTCAAGCGAGGTTTTTTAAGTCCGAGCCAGGCCCAGTCCGAGCAATCGCAGCTGGAAAGTGCCCAAGAAGAGCTACGCAAGGTGCAGATGGAAGCCGAGGTGCTGCGTAAATACACCAAGCCAGCCACGATTATTGATCTGAGAAGCCAGGTCGCCGAGGCCATGCGTGCCTACAGTCGGGTCCAAGCCCAAGCCAAAGCCCTGGAAGCCAAAGCCAAGGCTGACCTACTTACCAAGGTTTCCGTCTATGAACAGGAGCGGACCAAGCTCAACGAGATCAATCAACAAATTGAGCACTGTCAAATCTATGCGCCCGAAAATGGCATGGTGGTTTACTATTCGTCAGAGCGATCACGCTGGGGCGATTCCGACATGATCGCCCAGGGCGAGCAGGTTCGCGAAGGCCAAAAGTTGTTGCAACTGCCCAACCTCAACCAGATGCAGGTGGAACTACAGATCCATGAGTCGATGGTCATGAATCTCCGGGCCGACGCCTATGAGCGACGCGGCCTCACCTCCCGCATTTACAAGCTGACCGATATCTTGTTTGGCTGGCCCAGCCCCTTCCACATTGGGGGCATCGGCTATGCCCGACCGACTCCCTCACAGATCGAGGATGCCTATCGCGACCAGGATCTCCAGCAAATTGCCGACGGCCAGAAGGCCATCATCAAGGTCGATGCGTTTAAAGACCGCACCTACAATGGCCACGTCAAGCAGGTGGCGACGGTGGCGAACCAAAACTGGTTTCAGCCCGAAGTCAAGCTATTTAAAACCATCGTTGCGATCGATCCCAAGGAGGTGGGCAAAGCCAAGCTGTCCGCCGTCGAAATGGAAGGCCTCCGGCCAGGCATGAGCTGCGGCGTCACCATCTTGGTGGAGGAACAGAAGTCCAATGTGCTGCTCTTGCCAATCCCCGCCGTGGTCGGTGGCCCCGAGATGGGCGATCAACGCAAGTGTTTGGTCATGGACGGTGGTCGCCACGAGGAGCGGCTGATCACGATTGGCGATAGTAACGAGACGATGGTCGAGGTGCTTGAGGGCTTGAAGGATGGAGAAGTGGTCATCCTGAACCCAGAACGTGTCGTGGGTGACGACGAGGCGACTGGCTTCGGCCTGGGCAACCCAATGCAGAACAAGGGCCAAGGCAAGTCCCGTGGCAGGGGTAAAGGCAGTCCACCGCGAAAGTGACTTGTGACACCTGTGAGGATTGATTCATGACGTACATCGCGCAGGTGAGCGACCTGGTCAAGAACTATTATCTTGGCCACGTCTTGACCGTGCTCAAGGGACTCCATCTTTCCTTCGAGGAAGGGGACTTTGTCGCTCTGATGGGTCCCTCCGGCTCTGGCAAGTCGACGCTGCTGAATATCCTGGGCTGCCTCGACCGCCCCACCAGCGGCCAATACATGCTTGGTAACGTCGATGTGTCACAGATGACCGATGATGAGCTGTCCGAAGTGCGCAGTCGCTATCTCGGCTTTATCTTCCAGTCGTACAACTTGTTGCCGCAGTACACGGTGGTTGAGAACATTGAAGTGCCGCTTTTGTACCAGGGGATCAAGCTCAACCAACAGACCCTGGACCGCTGCATCAAGCTGGCCGAGATGGTTGGCTTGAGCCAGCGGCTCGATCACCGGCCCATGCAGCTCTCCGGCGGCCAGCAACAGCGGGTGGCCATCGCCCGAGCGTTGGTCAACGATCCGCATGTGATTTTGGCCGATGAGCCAACCGGAAACTTGGACACCAAGACTTCGATCGAGATCATGCAGCTGTTGACCGAGCTGAATCGGTTGGGCAAGACCATCATTATGGTTACCCACGAAAACGACATTGCCGAGTGGGCGCATCGGGTGATCCGCCTCCGCGATGGCTGGGTGGAGTCGGATGAACGCAACTTGCAGCCGACCGGCGACACCTACCCCCGTTCGGCGGCAATCGAGGCCTCGGCACGGCTGGCCCTTTCCTCACACCTTACGGGCAGCGCATCATGAAGATCGACTTCCTCCAAGTGCAACGCTCGTTTCAGCTGGCGATTCGCAGTCTGTGGCTACACAAGTTGCGCGCCTTCCTATCGGTACTCGGGATTATTATCGGCACCAGCGCGGTGATCGCTCTGATGGCTTTTGGTGAGGGCAGCATGCAGGATGCCCTGGACGACATTATGCGTCAGGGGGCGACCAACATCATCGTGCGCAGTGTCAAGCCAGCGCAAATGCCCAACCAACGCAAGACCAGCATGGTGGCCAAGTATGGGCTCAATGATGTCGACGTCGAGCAGTTTCGTACCTTGCTCGGCGACTCATTGGTCCGGCTGGTGCCGATGCGGATCTTTACCCAACAGGCGAGCCAGGGCAAGTTCCGAGCCCAGTGTCGTTTGGTCGGGACCACTCCGGAGTATGCCATCACCAACAAGCTTGGACTGGCCGTCGGACGCTTTCTCAGCGAAGAAGATGAATACAACGACGCCAACAACTGCGTCCTCGGCGCGGCCATGGCCAAGCAACTGTTCCCATTTAGCGACCCGATCGGCCAGTTGGTCAACATCAAGGAGCACCGCTATGTGGTCGTGGGTGTGGTCAAGCCGCGCATGCCAACCGGCGGCAGTGGTGGCTCGCAGGCAGCGGAAGAGTTTAACTCCGATATTTATATTCCTTTGGGAAGTTGTTACGCCTATTTCGGCAATAAGATCTACATCCGTACCTCGGGCAACCGTAGCTGGGAAGAGGTGCGTTTACATCAAGTCACCTTGACCGTGTCCGATTTTGACAAGGTCCGTCCGGCCGGCGATGCCATTCGCACTTCCCTGGAAAATCGGCATGTGGCCAAGGATTGGCTGGTGACGGTGCCCTTAGATCGTCTGGAAGAGGCCGAACGCGCCAAAGACCGCTTCACCCGGCTGCTCGCCTTGATCGCCAGTATTTCGCTGCTGGTGGGCGGCATCGGCATTATGAACATCATGCTGGCCACGGTCACCGAACGCACTCGGGAAATCGGCATCCGGCGTGCCTTAGGGGCGAAACGCAAGGACATCACGACCCAATTCCTGGTGGAAGCCGTGGTTCAGACCTCGGTCGGCGGCATGCTGGGCGTGCTGTTCGGCTTGGCCATGGTGCTGGGCATTCCGTTCCTCTACGAGGCGATCACCGATAGCACCTTACCAGCCAAGCTCAATGTCTGGTCGATTTTCCTAGCGGTGGGGGTGTCGATCGGCGTCGGGGTGCTGTTTGGCTGGTACCCCGCTCAGCGTGCGGCTAGGCTCGACCCGATCGAGGCGCTGCGGCACGACTAACACAAGCGAGCCAGAGGCGTCTGCGATGCGAAGAGGCAGAGGCGATTGCGGTGCAGGGAAAGAGACAGAAGCGTTTGCGATGCGGGGAAAGAGGCAGAGACGTTTGCGATGCGCAGAGACAGAAGCGTTTGCGATGCGGAGAGGCAGAGGCGCTTGCGGTGCGGGGAACCCCCGGACTGACGTCCGGGGCTCGC